>JAFVNW010000060.1 GCA_017506175.1 Bacteroidales bacterium
ACCGACAGCCATGAAAACGCCGAAGATATAAAGGGTAATGATTTCATAGACAATTTGAAAAAGGCTTCAAAAAAAACCATTGACAAAACGCTAGAAAAGGATAAGCAGAAACGCAAGAATAATAAGAAAAAAAAGAATCACAATAGTAACCTATGCAAACGCCCTACACAGAATGCACCACATGGTTACGACCCAACTATAGACAAAGTTGAGCGCTTTGTAGAGAAATTATTGAAAGCAATAAAGCCGGAGAACACTACCGACCAAACTCCGACTACGACCATGGAAAATGTAAAGGGAACAGGAGGAAACTCCCCGGCCAATGGCGGCAACGTGGAAAAAGACGACATATCCCAACTCAACAAGAAACTTGAGAAATATGAAAACATCATTGCGGAGTTTCAGGGGAAAAGAGACTCAGATAGTATCGAACAATCGGAAAAAGAGACAGCCCAAACGAACCAAGACTATATCGATGCCATAAACGATGCCTGTGAGTTTTTACGTTCTTTAATAATTGAAAAGAGAAAAGTCAGGGATCGTGATACTCAAATTGAAACGATTAAAAATGAATTGAAAGAACAAAACGACGCACTTGAAAATGTGAAACAAACGAATGAGTGTCTGGAGAAACTTATCAAATGTGTTCAGGACAATCCTGAATCCTTAAAGGGGAAAAACGGTTACAATAAACTGACCGAAATCATTGAAAAAGCTGAAAAATGCGACGATATCTGCAAATATCCCGATCGCATTGACGAGAACACCGAGGTGGGAAAACTCATCAAAAAAGCGAAAGATTTTACCGTAGTATTGGACGATCCAAAGGAATTGTTGAACGCCAAATGGGCAAAGCACAAATTGACGGATGTCGTACGCAAAGGCTTGCTGCTAGACAAGGTGAAGAAATCTCCCGACCTGATTGCAAGCGACAAAGAATTTACACAAACTCCTCTTCAGGATTTCATCGTTTTTATTGACTCTCCAGAAAAAATCAACGGACACAATAATCTCTCCAGCAAAGGATTATACAAATTGGTCGATGACATTATGCGGATTAACAAAAATCCCGGTCTGCAGAGTGCAACCTACCCGTGGCTAAACACCATGCTTTCAAAGGTCATGGAAAACTCCAGCCAATACATTCAAGTGCAAAATGCGGCCTCCTCATTTGGAAATAGCAGTGACCTTAGCGTGCTGACCGGACAAGTGCAAACCGTCTTTCAGTATGCTAAATCTTACCTGCAATTCGCAGACTACAAAAACTATTGGAAGAATCTGCAATCGCCTCTCTTAATGGCTTTAAAACAACTGCCCTCCCGTAATGAGACGGACAACATGCGTGTGCTGCTGTTTTATGTGTCACAACTCTACTCCATGACCTGCATCATGGGAAAAATCTATGGTGACTTAACCCAAACGACATCAAATCATGTGGTCAACGTGGCGTTATTCAACAGCAACTCCTCACCAAATCCAGGTTCTCTTGGATTTCCCTCAACTGCCGAAGCCAGTTTTAAAGATTTTACGTTCCAATACTTGAACGAACCGGGGGAAGTAGAGATGATTAACTATCTGAAAAAGTACAAGCCCCTGCCCTTTATCTTTTTGAATAGCTACTACGATAATTCCGTTTTGTCGTAAAAGAAGAATAATTACTAACGCTTTTCTATAATAACAAAGGAAACTATGGATCAAAGTGCTCAAGATGTCCGACAGCATCTAAGTCTAAGCGATGCCTCTCGCTTATTAAAAAAGATCGAAGTGGTAGTTAGCGACACCGAAGTTGAGATTGAACATCAAAAAGATAACATAGAGAAATTATCAGGCAGATTGGAGAAACTGAGCTCGGAACTAAACCAACTCAAAGAAACTCCGGAATCTTTTAAAGGAAAGCCAGACTATGAGAAACTGTCTAAAATCATCGAAAAGGCTGAAAAGTACGACCGTTTCTGTCAAACCCCTGAAACAGTGGCAAAAGATGCCGAGAATGACAAAATTGAGAAACTCATAGAGTTGAACTACTTTAGACAATTACTCGACAATCCGGAAATTATATTTGAAGAAGGCACCTTTAAAAACTGCAAATTGACAGATGCTATTCGCAAGGGTTCGCTTTTTGACGAAATAAAATCAAACCCTGGGTTAGTTATCGCAAACGAAGAATTAGCTGACACAGCCCTCTCACGAATCATTAAGGCTTTTCAGAAATTCGAGAAATACAAGAATTATTGGAACAACCTACTGTCACCGCTGCTTAACACCCTCTGCCAACTGTCCAAGAACGACGAAGTGTACAACACGCGTGCCCTGCTGTTCTATGCGGCGCAGCTCTATTCCATTTCATGTATCATGAATGAAATTCATAGTGGCAACACTTCGGCAGAACGCCAGCATCAGGCCAACGTGTCGGTATTCAACAACGCCACAGCGCCCTTTCAAAACGAACTTGGAATACCCGCCACAGAAACCTCCCTTAATGATTTTGAGTTTCAGTATGAGAACGCGCCGGGGGAAGTAGAGATGATTAACTATCTGAAAAAGTACAAGCCGCTGCCCTTTATCTTCATCAACAGCTTTTACAGCGACAGAATTCTATCGGATATCGATTCTTGAACCGACAATCATACTGCAATAGATGAGAAAATCAATCCTAATCCTTTTGCGTGACAAGGTGAAAAACATTCCCGTGCTGATCGTAGGCGACAGGGAATTTGAGGATTTAAACCTCCGTGAAATCTTCATCCGTATTTTAAATAATTAACAAGAACCTCCTTATTTTATTTTTAATCAGTTATGACCCTTAAATTCTTTCTTCTTATCATTGCCTTCTTAATGGTACTTTTGTGGTTTATTCCGAGAAACAACTCCGATATGCGCATTAGATGGTGGTGTTCCAAAAGTCCTGTCCTGTATTTTCTGATCATTGTCGTCGCGTTGACTACGTCATACTGGACCTTCACACGCTATGCCAAATCACACGACACCTTGGAGTACTACAAAAATACCGACTATCACATCCTTCAGCAAGATGGCTTCAGTTACCCCAAAGGACAAACCGCATGGCTTGCCAGCACTCAGGAAGACATCGCCATTCTCAATTCCGAAATCGGGAACTTGTGGATTGACTCCAACTTCTGCATGCACACCGACACCACATTCCAGCTTCCTTTGTATGTAAGTCGTGATACTGCCAATGATAAGCTTGTGTGTGATCTAGTGAATAATATTAAGGAGTTTGAATTAAAGAGCGGTGACGAAATCATGATAACCCATGAAGATGACACTCTGTTGAAACTCCAATACCTGGAAATTCCACGAGAGATTACCACATGGAAAGGCAAGTTGAGGGAGACAGCAAAAAAAATCCGGGAATGCAGGTCCTATCGCGAGCAGTATGACTTTTGGTTCCGTTTCTCAGTGCAAGGAAGCGCCATGGACAGCGTGGGAAAAAAAGAATTTTCCAAGGGATATAATCTGGCAACTCTGCTGCAGGAAGGCGAAAACACCCGCTTGGGCCCCAATTTGGCCTCCCTATTCAGCGGATGCTATCTCCTCCGAGGGTCATACACCCTTGATGAGATTAATCGCAGGGCTATCAGCCAACCCCTATACTTTTTTGCTAACGAATATTTCTGCCAAAATTATTCTATCTATGTTAACGGCAACAAAATCAGAAACCGCCGGGAAAATGCCGTTAATGGTTTGGATATGAGTGGCAAATACTTCTTTTATGGTTTGGGGGCAACAGAAAGCCAAATATACGAAGTGACATCTGACCCAAAACGGGTTTCGGTAAAATACCGCCTTCCTCAAATGTACCACTTTCCCGACCTCCCCCTTGGAGGAACCAAAATATTTCTGACCACCGATATACAGGACATTATTGACCACCGTAGCGACTTCAAATGCTTCTACCAGTTCAATGAATTATCCTCCGAAAACAGCCTATACAAAGGCGCCGCCGTGATAAACTTGTTTGTTGACAGCGCAGGAGTTTCGCTTAAGCCAGAATACGCCAATTGGTATAATGACAACACCGACGAGGACAGTAACACTCCCATTGAACCTGATAAAACGTTCGATATTAAGACCCTTTCGTGCCAAGACGCCCATGGTTCCATTGCCCAAGTTTCATACCTTTTTACAATTCGTGACATGCGAAACAATGAGGTGTACAAGAGGTCAATATGGCTTTACATCATCCTTCTCCTCATGTTACTGGTCATCTATCTGATGATTCACTATCTGCAAAAACCAGGGTCCCGCCGGATAAAAAGGTGGTATCTCATCGAAACTTCTGTTTATCTCGTCCTAATTGCCTTTTTGACGGTCCGTTTAATCTTGTTGTGGCGTCTTCATACCTTTCCTCCCATTGAAAACACATCATTCCTTGAATTCAAAAAGCTGACGAGTACATCCATGTTCACTTGGACTTTGTGGAGCATTGTCATAATTCTGGCAATCCGAATAATCATTTTGGTCGGGCAATGGCTCCTAAGGGAAAAAAAACTGCCGAAGTTTGTTATAAAACCATTGGCTTTTGTTGCGAATATGCCAGATTTATGGTTCAAGAATTTCAAGTCAAATCCGATTGATTTGAAAACTGCACCCAATTTCTGGAAAAAAAGGTGGTTTTCCATAAAGAATTTTCTCCACAAATGGGGGCCAGTGGTCTTGCTCCCCATTACGCTATATATCGTCTGTGGTATTGGCTGCACATTTTCGGAAAAATTATGTGTGGTGATAAAAGAAGGAGTGGCGCCCATTTTGGCATTTGTCATTAATTCCATGTATTTTGTGTACATGAATAGGAATTCCAAATGTGAAAACCGAGGTCGCTTGTTCTCCATTTCATTCTGGAAAAAGAATGTCCGTAGCACAAATTTTCATTGCTGGACGGCCATTCTCGCCAACACAGCCATTTACCTTGGATTCTTGCTGCTCCCTGTCATCGGATTCGACGAAAAAGGTATGCTCCTACCCATGATGGCCGTTTTTGCCTTGTGGTTTCTGGTGGTAGTATGGTTTTCCGACGACCAAAAGAGATGGAAATGGGCTGTTAGTGCAGGCTCTGTGACACTTCTTCTGTTCATCTTCCTTCATGTGGCGGTCATCAACACGCAAACGGGAAAAAATATCATTTCCAAAATACACTCGGGTGGACAATTAAAAGCCCGAATTGAAGCTTTGGTATATACTCCAACCGAAATGGTTGAGAAAGAATCGGTGGAGTTCAAGGGAGATGATATGCAGGCTCTGTTAAATGCCTCCTCCAACAAATGGTATATAGACAACCATCTTATACAGCGCGAACGTAATCGTGAACAACTTGAGGCAAAAGATGGAGATTTTTTACTTGATTATGAATATAACCAACTTGCTGTTAACCATACCACACAAACTCGAGACCTTCTTCTTCTCCGCTTTATCATTTATGAACACGGAAAAGGTGTTGTGAACCGACTTGTCTTCCTTCTCATCCTGTTGCTTTTAAACGTGTTTTTGTCTTACAAAAAAAGAGATTCGTCAGACTCCTTGCCCTATACCCAGTTTACACCTTTGTTCTCGGCCATCTTTCTCTTCGTCTTCTCCGTCTATCTGTATCTGGTCAATATGAATGCCGTGGTCTTTGTTGGACTTGACTTTCCTTTCCTTACTTTGACGTCCATGGCCGCGCCTATGGGGCTACTGTTACCTCTGTTCTCCTTGCTTCTGCCTTTGAATATCACAAAGGTTGACGAGGCCCTATCTCCTGAATTGGGTGTGAATAAAAACAAGGTTAAGCCCATTGTCGTTTGCAGCATTTTCACGGCGATTCTGATGCTCTGTCTTGTCGTTATTCCAATGCACCGGGCAAAAAGCCAACTGAATACATATAAAAATGATGAGGGGAAATGGGATCTTCCTTCCTTCTCCGTATCCATGGCTTCTGTGTCCGATTTCGTCAATCTTTACCTGAATCCGACTTTCAAAGATTGGCAAAGAACCCATGCCAATATTCCCAAGATGAAGGTGAATGACAGTAGATTGCAAGATGCATTACAACTGTTTATCACTGGCAAGCAGGGAGATAGCCAAAACTTATCTCAGGAGTGCGTAGAGTCACCATTTGATATGCAGCTCAAAGCGTATGCCCGAGACCATAATCATAGCAAAGACACCACATTCATCAGGTCGGCTTTCACGAAATTCTTCCAGACAAAATTAACAGATACCGATAATCTTATTTACATACGGAAACAGAATGGGATGTTCGTTTTTGTCGTTAACAAGCTATTTTATGACATGAAACCCATCTTCAAGAACGACCTTGCCCCTGATTGGGAAGGTGATTTGCTGGCCAGTAGCAGTGCCTCTCGAGCATACTTTAAAGGGGAGAGAACAGAATGGACACTTCCCATGTCCGATAGTCTTAAGATAGAACGTTTCACGAACCAATATAGGAACTATTTGTATCAGGATGGGAAGTTGAGCTGTGAAATTTTTCAGATCCCAGCCCAATATTGTTACAAGGCTAAACAGGACGTGTTTGTTTTGCTAACTTCTGACGAATCCAACGGCTTTACACTTCGTCCTAAAGGGGATGGTACATCTTCACTTATGGAAATGTTTGGACTTGTTCTTTTGCCCAACGATATCGTTCAAGTTACAGGCGCAAGAAACGAATTCTCAATCAGGACAGAAGACGACCATTACTTTGCCAAACGCATCCATTATAATGGGAAACACCAAGTGATTTATCCTTTGGGAGACCACTTTATGTTTGCCTATAATTTTGACCAAATGTTGGCGCAGCATTATCATCCCTCCGATTCTGCAACACAATCTGTCCGTTTGAGTCTCGACTACGACTTGTTCAACAAAGTGTACGACTATTGCGAAAACACCATGCGACGTGACCAGAGTTACGGTGATGGGATCGCGGTGGTTGCTGTGGATGGGAACGGGCGAATTCGCCTAATGACTGACTATAATCCAAATAAAAAAGAGAGAATCAACCCCAACCAATCCAAAAAACTTCAGAAACGTATGAAAGAATTATACTTAAGTGGAGATGATGTGGCCGAGCGCAGAATTATGCAGAATCGGAACGTTTCTCGGATGCCCTATGGACCAGGCTCCACAATAAAGATACCTTTCTATGTTTCGCTTATCAAACAAGTTCCATTGGATTGGAACAGTTTGGGCATCCAGTTTCCAAGCGGAATCATGACCACAGCCATGTCCACTGAGGACAAAATTCGAGATGTCGTACCCTGTTTTGGTTATGACACCATATCCGGTATCCATAAATTGGTCGCCAATGAAAAGGCAGTGAAAGGATGGGATGAAATGGCTGGAGAATACGCTCATTTTGAAGGCAGTGTATTGTCTGCGAGTGACTTTATAGCTACCTCCAACAACTTCTATTATGGCACTTTGCTGATGTTGGGAGCGTACGATGCCGACAAAATGCAAGGAACCCTGAATCATGTTTTGCAGCAGTCAAGTGTGACAGAGCGTGTTTTCCCGAAGGTAATGCTGCATGGCACCCCGTACTGCTTTAAAAGAAATCTGTATGAAGATATCACTCGACAAGGTTACGGTACGCGAACGTATGCTCTTGAAACAGGTTTGATTAACATGTTCGGATTTGTTACGTCTTCAAGCTTATTTTCTTACGATAGAAGACCTGTGGAAAGTTTGCTCGGAACGGGAGTGTGTGAGGGCTTTGCGAGCGAAAACGCATCCTATGTGTTTTCAACCATTCCAAAACTATATAGAAATATTGCAGGACAAACAAACAGGAAACAATTCTATGACAACCACTTCAATCTTACAGCGGGAGGTGCCTCCTGTCTTGACGTCACACCTCTGAATATGGCGGAAATGTACCTCAGAATTGCCTTGATGAATGACAGAGAAGGAAGCCTTTTGACGTACAACGACAGCATATCGAGGTCACCGCAACAAAGGACTGCCCCCTCTGCAGAATTCGACAAACAAATGCGTGACGCCGTTTATTCCGGAATGCATAAGGTGATATTCCAGCGTGACGGGATACACAACGGTACTTTGAGCGGCGGAAAAGTCGGCCAAGCACTGCAAAGCGAGTTAAATAGTAGAGGTATCTACATTTATGCCAAAACAGGTACAGCGGGCGTAGGCTCTGGCAACAACAATTATCACTATGCCTTTATATTGTCAAATATGGATTTGCAAACCGCAGGGAACAGATCTGACCTGAAAGTGTATGTCATCTATTTTAGCTACTATAACGGCACTAAAGGACATTCCGGTACACAACCAACGAGGGACAGAATTATCCATGAAATTATCAATTCGGATACATTTAAAAACTATTGGGAAACAAACAACAATACGAACAACTAACCTCTTTTTGATCTATGAAAAAAAGTTATTCATTACATTTCATGATAATACTCATTGCAGTTAGTGCTATCACAGTGTTTCTGCTGATTAAAATTGACAGAAAAGTGTCCAATGACATGCCAAGAGAGCACAACTTATCAGTTTCGAAGAGTATTGCCAAAGCAGAACGGGAATGCATTGCGATCGAATTTCAGCAGTTGCAATCCATGGTGTCTTCTCTCCGTACGAATAATAGTGAATTTAAAGAAGTAGGAGATCCTGTTTATTCTCAGCAGAGCAATGCCACGAATATAAGTTTGAATGTAACTCCAGCAGGCAAGAGAGCTCTTTTGAGAGACTCTGAGCCAAATGGAAGATGGAAAAATTATTTCACGGGTACACAATTGGTTCTCCCCACTGAGGTCATCGGCAATGACACGGTTGTGCAATGTCCGGCATTTATTATGGTGAGGATTTTTCAATTGTCTGAATATGAAAAATTTAATCCATGATTTAATATTGTGCGGGCAATGTTTTGGCTGTGAATGTCTTATCTACTTTAGATTAAAATAATATTACATACAATATGTCCCCACACGCAGGCGAAAGAATAAAAGAAATTTGGGCGGCTTCCGGCATGAGCGTCAGCGAGTTCGCCCGTAGGCTGAACTGCCACCGGCAAAACGTGTACGATATCTTCAAAAGGAAGGTGGTTGATGTGGAGCTGCTTCAGCGCATCTCCCGGGTGCTGGAGCACGATTTTGTCGCCGAGCTCTATGGCACGAAAGGCTCCAAGGTCACCCTCAAGTTCTCCGTCACTGTCGAGATCGCAGAGGATGGCCAATACAAGATAACGGAGGTGCAGACGGTGAAGTGAAATAGTGTGGGATGTTGTAAAAAAAGGATTCAGATGTATGGCATTTGTTTGTTATAGGAACGTAAATAATAAATAACATGAAACCCCGAAATTATATTAAAACAGTCTGTTTGTCTATGGCATTGATCCTCGTCTCTTGTGCGTGTGATAAGAGTCGTCAGGAACGAACATTCACTGAAGAGTTGAATAAGATGCTTGCATGGCCTGAAGGCGGTTCTTATTCCGACGAAGCCATGCAATCCGTCTTCGATTTTATCAAGGAAAAACCTCAGTCCCTTGAATATGGATTTGAAGAAAAACTCTCTCATATACGAATCGCCACCTCAGAAGATGGCAACGTGCGAGCCTATAGCGTGGAAAGGTGCGGGTTTGAAGGCAATCCTTCTTTGGGTTTTGAGTGCAAAACATTGCTTCAATACAGGTCCAATGGAAAGGTTTTCTGCGAGGAAATTGAAAACTTCAATGGGTATATTACTCGAATTTGTCATATCGATTCAGACAAGTATTATCTGTTGGAAGATTTTCAAGGGAGTATGCATCAAGGGACATGCGAAACATACAATTTTTATGTATATGAGATAGAAAACAATGAATTGCGCAAAGTAAAAGGGGCTTTTGCCAGTAAAGACAACGTTTCTGATAATCTTGAATTATCTTGGGATGATCAGGGCGGGTCGTTGACATTCAACGAGGGGATAAATGATTCCGTGTTCATCTACAGTAGATTAAGGAAAGAACTATATGTTCTCAAAGGAATGCCATTGATAGATAATCCTTTAAAATATCGCCAATATAATTGGAACAAGCGGCGTTTTGAGTTGCAGAAATATGATGAACCTGTGGAATTCTGCAATGACAAATACTTCATACGAATTGAGCAACAAAGCGAGGACGACTGGACTTACAAATGTTGGAATGGCGGGGTAAAAGAAGGGAGTCCCGACCTTGTTATAAAAAACGGCACCAAACAAATATGGTCGTATAGCAACACGCTGATATCTCATGACGAATGGCGGACTGATGATGAAAGCTCACCATTGGGCGAAAAATACATTTTCTTCAACAATGGCTATCGTTACGAGTGCTATCATGGTTGGAGGAACGGCATGCAACATGAAGAGTTGTTTGTTTATGACCCCGAAGAGAATCTGATTTATTCTGGAGACTTCAGATGGGTCTCTCAGCCGTGAGTTTTATCTTCTTTATTGCATAGGAGCAAAAAGTGACAAAAAAGCAATTCATTGGCAAGGTTGACAGAAACGAGCGTGATTACGTGCGAAGCAACAAAGCGATGGTGTATAAGATATTGTTACAAAAATGCTTTATATTGTCAAATGTTTCTATGCGGTATATTTTGCAACTTTGCAAAATAATTTAGAACAAGACCCGACGGAGCCGGATGGGATATAACGCGGCGGAAAAATTTATGATTTCACCCAAAGTAACGGACTATAAGAAAATCCAAGGCAAAATTTCAGAGTTTGTGAAAGTCCACATGAGCTCAACATGTAGTTGTAGTTGCAATTGTACTTGCGGTTGTAATTGCAATGCGCCAATTCTTCAGAACCGCTTTGTTAATCCGGCAAGAAGAATCATATAATATTCCAATAAAATATGCAGTTTTCTAAATACACTCACTTTTTTGATCTTGGGGACAACTCTGTTGGTGTTTTCCATTCTCTATTGGTCCGAGCCCTCTTCCTTTCTAAGGAGGAAAAGTCAGAAATTGATGCTTTTTTGAAAGATGGAAGATCCTTAAAAAAAGCAAAGGCCACGGCAGATTTTTTATATTCCAACTACTACCTCGTAGATTCGGAAAAGGAAGACGAGAATCTTTACCGACAATGTGTTGAAATGATATATCCGCCAGCTATATCCAATGTCTATATCGTAGTGACGGAAAACTGCAACTTTAATTGCAAGTATTGTTTTATATCCGACATCGTTTCGACTAACGACAAGAGCAAGGTGATGACGCAAGAGGTGGCAAAGGCTTCTGTTGAGTTGTTGCAAAGAACATACGAACGCCAGCAGCATGAATATGACAAAACTATCACCTTTTATGGCGGAGAGCCGTTGTTAAACTTTGACATCATCCAGTATTTCATGCAAGAGGTGGATAGGGTGAAATCCAAGGCTTATTGGCCTTCCGATGTGAAATATGCTGTTATCTCGAATGGTTCGCTTCTAACAAAGGAAAATATCTATTTCTTGCGTCAAAACAACATTGCGTTGAGTATTTCCTATGATGTGGACAAATATTCTCATGCCAATCGCATTAATCGTATGGGAGAAGAAACTTATGATGTGGTAAGGAACAATATTCAGTTGTGCATTGATGAGAAAATGCCATACAGTCTTTCCATAACCATTTCGGAGAACACTTTGCGAAACAAAGATGCGGTATTGCAAGAAATACTCTCATTGGAACCTTTGACCATTGCTTTCAATATGCTTATTCCCAATAAGCACCTGACCCCATCTGACACTTATTATGAAAAAGCCACAGACTTTATGATCGATTGTTTTAAGCAATTAAGAAATAAAGGGTTATATGAAGATAGGATGATGCGAAAGGTGCAGGCTTTTATTGACAATAAACTATATCTCTACGATTGTTGCGCTTCGGGCGGAAATCAGCTTGTTATTGCACCTGATGGCGGTATTGGCATTTGTCATGGTTATTTGAATGACCGAAAGTATTTCTCATCAAATGTAAGGGATGAATATTTTGATTTCCGCAAGAGTTCCGATTTCACATATTGGAAAAAGCGATCACCAATTTTTATGTCTGAATGTCAGGATTGCGAGTGTTTGGGGATATGCGGTGGCGGATGCCCTTATGCGGCAGATTACATGCATGGTTCTATCTATGCACTGGATGATAGATTTTGCATCCATGCAAAAAGAATTGTTAGGTGGTTGATTGAAGATTTGTACATGAATACAAAAAAATAAGAGACCAATGATATGAGTAGTGCCGTCAAAACTTGTATAAATGATTTTATAAATAGGATAACCCCTATTATAAAGGTTGTAGATTACTGTAATTTCACTTGTGATTTTTGCCGTTATCCCGATTACCCATATAAATCGGCTATGCCATTTTCAACTTATAAAACCATTGTGGAGAAAGCATGTGATTATAATATTTCAAATGGTTGTTATTGTCAAAGTGTTATTTTTCATGGTGGTGAACCTTTATTGTGGGGGTATGACAACTTTGTATCTGCAATCGGATTTCAGAAAGTTTTAACAGAACAATATCCCGGAATAGAATTCAGAAACAGTATACAAACCAATGGATCATTATTAGACGACCGATGGATTGATTTTTTTTCAGAGAACAACTTTGATGTTGGAATTTCAATAGATGGACCTGAAGAAATAAATTTTCATAAGAATCCTTTAGGTAGTGGAACTGTATTAGAAAAAATACATAAATTGTCACAAAAGAATTGTAAATTCGGGATACTATCAGTAATTACTAACGCTCATGCAGGTTATGCTGATAAATACTACGATTTTTTAGTTGAGCAAAACATTCATTCTGTCGGTTTTTGCTATTGTGTGTACGATGAAGATAAACACGTTACGGTTGAAAACAATATTCTTACGGATTTTTTGAAACGTTTTTTTGTTCGATATTTTGAAGGAAAATATCAATTGAGTGTAAGGGAATTCGACAACATTCTTAAATTGTGTCTTGGGCATCACACAGGTGCATGTACATTTTCAAAAAGGCAAAGGTGCGGTAATTTTTTTTCGATTAGGCCTAATGGCGATGTGTTCTTTTGTGACCCTTATGCATTGGAAGTACCACCACTTGGTAATATTCTAAATGAAACTTTTTCGGATATTAAATCAAAGCCTGAATTGTTAAAAATCATTATTTTGGCGAGGGAGAGTATTTTATTAAAATGTGATAGTTGTGAGATTAAAAACGTTTGCGGTGGTGGGTGTTATAGGCACACTTGGGAGAATGGGGAAAACGCTTTTTGCGATACATTTAAAGTCTTGTACCCTTTTATTAATGCATATATTAATTCATTCAACAAAATGAGGAAGTCATAATTGTAGTGTGACTTTTGTTTTTCTTAGAACCGATGGGCTCAATGGGATATAACGGAGCGAAAAGTATTATGAGTAATGGAGAAAGAATTTTGGAGGGCATGAATGATTTCCGTAATTCACCAAAAATCGAGTGTAAAGATTATCCTGTTTGGGATGGTGACAGATGGGATGACTCTTGGTCGCATGATAGCTGGCAGGATTCACACGGAAACTAATTGACAAAAACAGAATATTTTTCTATTGAAGAATATTCTGTTTTTCCTTAGTACATGACAAAATTTGTTAAAGTCTGATAGCCAGCGGATTAGCTATAGACAAGAACGCAGGTATCGGTATTTCATAGTCGTTTCTGTCTCTGAGAAGGAACTCGGTGACGATGTCCAGACCGTAGCGGTAGTATTATGAGTAAAACGAATGGCGAAAGGCAACTTGAATATTTACAAAATGAGGCTGACGTTTATGACGACGTTTGGTCGCGTGACGGTTGGGCTGAATGGGGTGATGAGATTAAAAATGAAGTTCTTGGAACATGGAATGATGATATAGGTGATTGGCCAATGAATTCATGGTCAAAAGGAAAATACGATGATATTTATGATGTAAAAGGTGAAGGAGATTAATCAATGAATTAGTACACGATAATAGCTTGCAAGTTGTTTGGTAAAATTGAATATTATAACTTTACCCAAATTCAATTCATAAATACCAGTGTTTAACATTAACTATGTAGTACATGTTGATTTATGCCTAAAGCCCTATTAATAGTAGATGTTCAGAATGGCTTCGTCAATGAGAAGACAAAGCACATCCCGAGGCTTGTTGAGAAACTGCAATACAACTATGACCTTGTCATCGCGACAAGGTTCATCAATTTGCCAGATTCCCCATTTAGGAGACTAATCAAGTGGAATCGTCTTTCACCAGGCACAAATGAAATAGATCTTGCTTTCAAGCCTAAAGAGGGGATTGTGGTTGTTGACAAGTACATCTATTCCTGTATTGATGAAACGTTTCTGCGTTTGTTGGAAGACAAGGGGATAGAAGCGGTGGATATTTGCGGAATAGACACTGATATATGTGTCACCAAATGCGCTGTGGATCTTTTCGAACGGAATATGACTCCATACGTTTTGAGGGACTATTGCGCCACCCATGCGGATGCTGATATCCAAGAGGCGGCGTTGGTGATATTGGCGAGATATATCGGCAAATCCCAAATCATATGATGTATGGAAGCCTATTGTACCAGCATAATTCCCGTTAAGTTTTCCGATGCGAAATTAACAAGGGAAATCATCAATGTTTGCAAAGAAAAGCAGATGTTGTTTGATTATAGTAATTATAAGGGGACGATTAATTTAAAGGCTATTCCAGACATTAATGTTGGACAATTTGATTTCTACTATATTCCATCCTCCAAAACAGATATTCAATGTGCTTTCAGCGAAAGTACATTGACTCTTATCCTTACTTGGAAGAACGCATACGCTGATTATTATTCTTTAGTGAATCAATCTTTGGGTGATAGAAAGCAACTCGTCAAGAGAATCCTTGCGTATGCGCCGAATGATGAAAACCTTGTACCTCTTATGAAAATACTTGAAAGATATAGGGAGAATGGTCTTGCTATCAACTACGCATTCACATTTTACTCAATATATGACGAGAATTTCACGGAAGTAAGCGAACAGCACTTGAAAGTGTTGGCAGAACCTTCAATTATTAATATGGACGATATGTTGTCATCAATAGACACAACTGTAGTCTATAATTCAAAGACCAAAATCAACAAGGAAATTCTAAAGACAATCAAAGACGTAGATATCTACAGTGCACAGAAAACTTTTATAACATGGGCATCCATTGTATCCATGACGAAAAGCAAAGATGTGTTTGTGAAAAACCATATCACATTGACATTAATAGAACTGCTTGTGCAAAGGATATGGAATTTGTGCTATTCGCAGAACATTAGACTGAACGATTGCATCACCAATATAAAGAAACGGTCAAAAGACACAGATAAAATTATTGTTGAAACCTATAGGATTTTAATAGAATCTAAGAATTGTATCTCGGCAACCTACTCCAGCAGGTTATCTGGCATATATTCGGCAATTGTAGAGTCAAGCCAACTGTCAAATAATGTAGGAGATTTGGAGCAGAAACTAAATTATCTGATAGTGTTCACAAACAACATTAACCAGCGAAAGAACCGTTATCTGCAGCAAAGTTCTGAAATATTGCTTTTTCTCATTGCCATTGCCCAAGTGGTTCCTCTTTTTTTCAATCTGCCCATTGTGACTCATAATATGATTAGTGTAGGGACCGTTGTGGGTGTATGCGTTCTTGGCATACTGCTTATCCGTTCCAAGTATCGAAGTTGACAAAGATAAACACTCAAAACATAAAAATTCATGTCAAATAATTCAATCGAATGCCGCGTTTTCATTATTTCATTGCTCCTCACCGCAACCCTCTTCTCTTGCGGCAACAAGCACAACAGTCAAACAGAGACTGATATGCACAAGTTCACCCCGAAGTTCCCTCAAAAGACCGTGTGGATTCACCATGGCGGCAATGAGTCCACCGCAATCACCTTTTCCTCGATGGAGGAGGCGGAATGGAAGTTGGTGCATAATGTGCCCAACTGTTCGTATGAAGATTTTGAAAAAATACTCCTGTCCGACCCTTCGTCAATGGATTACCCGTTCGATTCACTTTTCTGTGATGAAAAATTTTTCTGCGATGTTTTCCCACCTGTCACCTCCGAAGACGGCAATGTGCGATGTTTCGGACTATACCCACATTCCGCACACGAAATGCCTATGATGCTGGCATTTTACAAACAAGACGGAAAAGTTTACAAGGCCGCCGACGAAAGGAGCGAAGATTGCCACTATTGCCTCAATCCCGACACCATATTCACTTTTCAAACCGGCAGCTCCACTCTCTATTTTGTCTGGGGATACAATGGCTATACAGGCAGTGGAGACAGCTACAGGTTGTGTGCTTACGAGTTGGACGACACAGGACTGCACCCCGCTTTCGTTTTTGAAGAGAAGGGCGGATTAAGCGGTTATGAAGAAGATGGTCAAAGCCTCTACACTGAAATCTGCACGAATGATGACATGTATGATACTTTGTCGGAACATCATTTTAGAACATTGGGGTATTTTGACCCAAACGAATCCGCCGTTTATATCCGAACTTATGTGCATAAAGATATAGATGAGTATGGCTGCTCGACCCAAATAACCGATGATTATCGGAAATTTGTTTGGAACGGCAAAAAGTTTGTGTGTGAAAATATTTTTTAAACGTGCCCTATGAAGATCTTCAAATTTCCCCTCTGCTATGGCTGGCTGCCCTGATACTGGCTGCCCTGCTGGGTGGATGCAATAAAAAAAATCCCGCACCGGGCAGCAAGGCGTATTATGCTTCCCTCGAGGAGTACTATAATATCGGATGTGACGGGGATTATATTCCTGAACATTTTGCGTATGCAGAAGCACTGCGTGACTTAGGAGAAAAACTGCTGCATGATAAAGCCACTTTTGACCAGGACCTGTCGGCGGAATTAGACAGTCTGGACATCAAGATGACCTCATCGCCAGATGGTAAATTGAAAATCTACACATGGCACGATGGTTACGAAGGCACGATGGTTTGCCATAATAGTATCTATCAAACCTATCGCAATGGTAAGTTCTATGCCAGTTTCATGGAGGATTTTGATGAAGTGCCCTTGCACATCTGGCAGGTGGAATCTGCGAAAGGTCCTGTTTACCTTGTCCATTTTTTCTTTCAGGAGTCCAGTTCAATGATTGCCTTAGGAGTGAGTTCCTTTGTGTTGGACAGAAAAGGACAACTGAAGCCGACTGAAGTTTTCGAATGGGACAACGAGACCCACAAAACAGCAGAAGGATTATCTGATTGTATTTATACCGAAAAATATCTTCAGCTTCCACCATCTGCTGATTGCAAAGGTGGATGGGCTGACAATTTCTTCTTTAACGAATCTGGCAAGGATTTGTATTTGCCCTATTTCTTCAAACAATGGGAACCCTATGCAGATGAAACCATGCACGACTATTATCACCATTTTGAATGGAATGGTGAAAAATTCAGATATTTGAATCTAAAATACGACCCAATACTGGGGAAATATTTAGATGAAGCAGGCTGGCTGACTATCGAATTTGAGGTTGGAAAATCGATTGTCCGGATTGACAAAACGGTTGACGACACTTACCGCTATATCGCGTGGAAAAAGGATAAAATGTTTTCTGCCCCGCCAGATCTGATTATAACAGATGGTTGGTATCATGAAGTTGACCACCTGTTCCATTTTGTCAACAAAGACCATGAATACGTTTTCAATACGTTGGATAATCATTTGCACATTTATCAAACAGACCCCCAGCGGGGCATAAGGCGAGAAATCGCTAATTATGAAATTGAGGATGTCTATTCCAATTTATAGTTTTCCTTCTTTGCTTCTATTTTGTTGATTTTGGAGCGCTTGCCGAAAGTTTTTTTCGACAAGCATTCCATCACCAATTGCTATTTCGTACATTTTTTCCGTCACTTCGTACATTCCCCGGATTTAGAATCAGTTTCTAAGGTGTTTATATTGTACTTTTGCCGCCGATTTTAATCGCACAGGCAATAATTAACCATTAACCACCATACTATGGAAGCAAAACAAAACACAGAACAGTCACCTTCAGAAGAGGGTGGCCAACAGCAGCCACACGATGGCTACTGCTTTTTGGGAATCAGATTTAACTCTGATGCAATCCAAGGCACTGACTACAAGGAAATCGCAGCAAGACTTTTCGTGTCGTCCCGTATTCCATGCGACCGAGTCAATGCAATTGTCAACAATTTGGAGAGCGGAAAGATGTCGATGGACAGTTTTTTGCGACGGACTGACTTTCAAATCGACCAATTGCGTAATCGTGAGGAAGACTTTACCTACAAGATGTCTCTTAAAATCGATGACTGGATTGACAATTTCGGTTTCAGGCCGGAACAAATTGACTTCATCACAGAACATTTCGGCTTCACTTTTGATGATCTTAATGGAAAATGCGATTCTGCGCAGGAAAATCTGTCGTTAGAGCCAGATATTCCATTTGTGTTTCATGAGGATGACTTTGCTTTCACCGAGATGGACGATGAAGTTGAGTGCGACGTTGAAGGCGACAACGCGGGCTTGGCGGACGAACAGGATGAGCAGAGGTTGATTCCACAGAAAAGCACGTTTGATACCATTGTCAAGACGTTCAAGGAACTGCCAACGTATAATTACTACTACCGTTTCTTTACGCCGGTCGAGTATTGCCACCCGCATTTCGAGGAGTGCAGTGAGGAGCTGTGGGTGGTGCTCTACCAGCTTCTTTGGGGTAGCTTGGATGTGAATTGTCATTTGGAGGAACAGCTGGACGGTTCGTTTGAGCTTGTTTTTTGCGATGAAGATGGATGGAAAAGCTGCGTTAGCGATCTTGGAATCGATGAAGTGTATGTTCTCGCTATGCGCTTGTTGGTTGATCTTGGGATTTGGATTTTCCATTTGATGGATCCTGAGAATTTGAATGCGGAGGTTGAAATCGAATACAGGGAAGGAGAGCTGATTGCAAAAGAGGAGTTTTTCTCCTTTTTCAATCAGGAGGTGTACAGTTCCGAAGATACCGTTTTAGCAACACTGTCTAAAATGTATGACAGAATCGTACAGTGCGATTCAGAATCCTTTCCCTATTGCTGCTAAGGGTACCCAAACCATAAAATAATCAAATCATTAACCATTTAAAAATCAAAACTATGGAAAACAATTCATCAGAGATGCTGCATGAGGAGCAGCAAAAAAACGCTCAAGATCAGATTCAACAGGACGCAGGAGCAGAACAGGAAAACCCGAACTCTTCTGAAGATCAAGCCCCTATGGAGGAAGGGGAGAAAGGAACTGCCTTAGGCAGCGCATTCAGGAAGTTTAGTGGCGCCACGCTGGGCATCGTCTCAGCACTGTTCTCCATCGGGGTTGTGATAAGTGTCCTGTGGGGGATTGTCTTGCTTTGCGAGACCGGTTACGACCGCTGGTTCGGAGAACTTTACGGTGAAAAAATCGGAAATGAGGGCCTCGTTTATGTATCTTGCGAAAAAGCCATTATGAAACAACGCCCCAACAAGAAAATCCTTACGGATATCACAAGCCTTGAGGAGCTCAACAACCAGACTGGTATCGTATGCCAGCACGGTAAAAAAGGCATCATTGATTTGAACACCGCAAAGTTCTTGTTGCCGGCACGCTACAACGACATCTGGACCACCACTCGCGACACTATTATGGCCGCTACGGATGATACGGTTTACACGATTGCCCTATCGGGATGGACTGTTGTCAAGCATGAGCCGACCGCCAGCTTCTATCGTGCCATCCGTGCCATCTACGAGGATGATTACTATGATAGGTATGGCGCGGAGCTGCTAATCTACGAATACACGGACTACACTGGCCGTTGCGGACTGATGAGCAAGGAGTTCAAGAAACTGACCCCCGCAATCTACACAACCATTGACGCGGTATCTGGACGCAATGATGTTTTCCTTTGCCGTTTTGATGAATGTAATAAAGATGAAGAATATGACGTTAACAACTGCATTGGCGAATTGCGGAACATTAAAGGGGAAAGGGTAGAATATGTGCAACATTAACAGAGAGCAAAAACTTGCCTACCTCCTCCGTCACGACAAACAGTACAACTTCGACATTCACGGTTGGCGTGAAGTGCATGACCTTGTGGAAAACCATGGCTACACTCAGGAGGAACTGGCTTCCATCGTAAAAAACAGTAACAAGCAGCGTTTCGAGTTCTCGGACGACGGGCTACTCATCAGAGCACGGCAAGGCCACAGCATACAGGTTGATGTGGCACTGACTGAAGCCACTCCGCCCGAATACCTGTACCACGGAACTGTCGTGAGCAATGTTGCATCCATTATGGAAAAAGGGCTGCTTCCAATGAACCGCCTATATGTTCACCTGTCTGTTGACGAATCTACAGCTCTGAAAGTTGGAAGCCGAAGAAAAGGAGGAGCGGTCGTTTTGAAAGTCGCTGCACGGAGAATGTGGGAAGCTGGCCACCGTTTTTGGTTTTCACGAAACGGTGTTTGGCTTACAAAAACGGTTCCTGCGGATTATCTAATAATAGACGATAAGTAAAGAAATCACAAAAAATACCAAACTGTCATTCTTTTCAGAAAATATCAAGATGAAAAAAATGTATCTTTGCAAAAAAAAGTGATATGAAAGAATTTCTGATAATAGGTAATACCGTAGAAATAAAACAAATTGATTCAGCAGATATTTGTTATATACTGGCTTCTAAAAATTCTTCATATATATATCTTACAAATGGTGAGAGAATTCATGTCCTGATGCAAATCGGAAAGATTTACAAAAAAATCCAGAGCTCTCTCGAAACATATAAAGATTTTTACAAAATTGGAAGAAGTTTGATTGTAAACAGAACCAATTTGTCCGCTATGAATGTGTCTGAACAGCAGTTGATTTTCTCGGACAAACGTTCGGAGGCTTACCTAAAAGGATACACCGCTGGATACTCTGATGGATATTCTGACAGCCGTTTAGGAAAACCATCACGTCTGCCTCTGGATTTGGGTGTGGGACAAATGATTTTAAAATATGAACCCGGAGACGATGATCAAGAGCCTGAACTAGATAAAATACATCTTCCTAAAAAGCATCTCAAGGAATTATTGAAGCGCTTACAAGAAGGCATTATTAATAACAAAAACAAGGAATAATGAGCAAGAATACAGACATCAACGATTTAGAAGAGGGCTTTGTCATTTTAGGAGGAACATCTGATTTCTTCCAAAATGGGAGATACAATAGCCGTAGAAAACGACTTCCATGGTGGCTGTGGGTCATCATGGGAATCGTGGTTCTCGCAATTGCCATTTTTTTCATTTATAAAATCACTAGTAGAACAACGAATGGTGAACTCCAGCCAAGTCTATATTCCGTGAAGGAAAACGTGAAAACGGACATTTGGTACAACAATACGGATGCTGCCGTCCCTCCTTGTTCTATTGTGTCGGACACCCTTATTGGCAGCATTCAGCTGCAGATAATCACCCCTTACAATGCGGTACCCGAACTCCATGTAGGGAAGCTTGATTCCTCCGACAACGACATAGTCTTTGCCACTTTAGCGGCTGACATTCGCCAAGATAACGGCAAAATTGTCGGTGCATTCGTGAATGCAGGGGAACCCCTTGCGTGGGGGCTCTCAAAACGCGGTTACTGCGCAATCATTGAAGGCAATATCACACTTGGCGTAGCGGAGAATTCCCCTTTCTTTGAGCAAGCCACCGAGCAGAGCGGATACTTTTTTCGTCAATATCCCGCAGTGGATAAGGGTGTGATGGTTGAGAACAATCCGAAAAATGCATCTTATCGGCGTGCACTTTGTATGCTAAACGGAAAAGTTTGCATCATCGCAACGCCTGACCGCGTATTGATGAATGATTTCAGTTCGGCTCTTGCAACGTTGGGCGTTGAGAATGCCATTTTTCTTATCGGCGGCGATGCTGATGGCTGGTATCGAACAGCGGACGGCACTTTTCATCGATTGGGCGAAAAGTTCATTAAAGACAATCCCAACATCAACTACATCGTCTTCCGCGCGCAATAACTTCTTTTGAATGATTCCTTTTCCAAGCCGACACCGGTGATTTTCTCCCGCGCCGCGGGCTGACACACGGATCTGCCATACCCCACGTTACGTTGTTCATTTCATTCCCAAGCATCAAATCCAATAGTAACTCCTCACGTTCTTTTTTGAAAATTTGTCGAATGGAAAAGACAATCTAAACACTGTTTTGTCGAATGAAAAAGTCAAGGTTGGCTTAAGAATTGTGGATTTCTCCAGATTTTGAGTAAAAAAATGTGGATTTCTCCGGTTTTTACATGAAAAAATTTGTGGATTCGGTTTTATCCGTATTTTTGCACCGATTTAATAATGCCATAACAATATGATTTTCAGAAGAAAGCTATATGTTCGGATGCTAGATTGGAAGCAGAGGTGGGGCGGGAAATATGCACTGTTGATAAAAGGAGCCCGACGTGTGGGAAAATCCACACTCGTGGAAGAGTTCGCAAAAAAAGAGTATCGCAGCTATATCCTTATTGACTTTTCGAAGACATCGAAACAATTAGAGGAGGCTTTTGCAGACTATACGAACCTCAATTTTCTCTTTCTTCAACTACAAACCATCTTCAATGTCACTTTGTTTGAAAGAGAGTCGGTGATCATTTTTGACGAAGTGCAGTTCAATCCGCGCGCACGCCAAGCCATCAAGCATTTGGTGAAAGACGGTAGGTACGATTATATTGAAACTGGCTCCCTCATCTCCATACGGAAAAATGTTGAAAACATCCTGATTCCCAGTGAGGAAATGAGCATGGTACTCTACCCCATGGACTTGGAAGAATTCTATTGGGCGACGGGGAATGACACAGCACCTGCTCAAATCAGACAAGTTAATGGCATGAAACAGGCCATGGGCAATGCCGTTCACCAAAAATGGATGCGGGAATTGCGGCTTTATATGCTCGTGGGTGGCATGCCACAGGCTGTAGATGCGTACCTGTCAGCCAATCAGCTGCAGGAAGTGGACAGGGTGAAGCGACAGATAATAGAACTCTACGACACCGACTTCAACAAGATTGACCCGTCGGGCAGAGCATCAAAAATGTTCAAGAACATCCCGGCACAACTCTCCAGCAATTCGTCCCGATATATGATAGAAACTGCTTTGGGAGAGAAGAAGCCTGGGAATATTGACACCGTTGTGTACAAGATGGGAGAAAGTATGGTGGTCAATCTGGCACATCACGTCAACGACCCCAATGTCGGATTGGGACTCAACAGCAGCCTCAACACCTACAAAATGTATATGGCAGATACGGGGCTGTTCATTACATTGGCTTTTGGGGACAAAAATTTCACAGAGAACATCATATATCAGCAGTTATTAAGCAACAAACTGAAAGCCAATCTCGGGTATGTATATGAGAATCTTGTCGCTCAAATGCTTCAGACCGCTGGCAATGAATTGTATTACTACACATTTCCCACAGACAATGGAAACAAGAACTACGAAATCGACTTTCTCCTGTCACGAGGCAACAAGATAGTCCCCATTGAAGTGAAATCATCTGGCTATAAAACACATAAATCCCTTGATACATTCTGCGAAAAGTTCTCTTCCCGCATCGGCGAAAGAATCCTCCTCTATACCAAAGACTATGCCCAAGACAGCTAAACCACTTGTATCCCAGTATATTACACAGCGTTGCTTTGAAATTGAAAAAGTGGCACAATGTCATTCTTCAATTTCCATTTCCAAAGTTGGCCGTTTTTTTCTATAATATAGTTTGACAACCAATTAATTCATCAAAGCCTTTTTTCGAGGTTCATACAAAACACTTTTAACGTATAAAACCAATGAGAAAGAGAAGCCCATTATCATTATTGGCAATCGCCATCATGCTTTGCCTTGTCTCCTGCTCGTCGCCGGAGAAGACAGCTGAAAAAGCCGCTATAAAAGCCAATACCTGCTGTTCCGATTATTTCAAGGAGTTGGAGAAATGCGAAGAGGATTTCTGCGCGAGTTTCGACGCAGGCAAATATGCAAATCGCAAAGAGGCTATTCAGGACTACCGTGCACGCAAGGAAAAGGTCTATGAAACATACGAACAAAAGATGAACGAAGCTCAGGAGGCTTTCAACAAAGGATTGAATTCATTTGGTAGAGATTATAAAGAGAAGAGCCAATACCTGCAATCCTACTATGCTTCGCTGGATATGGACAGACTAAGTGAGGTGGAGGCTTCGGCAAAGGATACGGTCCTGCCCGATGCAGTACGCATGGCAGTACGAAGCATCATGCCATCCAAGCCAAATCTCCAACAAATTCAACAAGAGCTGATCGGGCACTCGCTCTCAGAAGGCTTGGAGCCGGATGAGTGCTGGTTCAGCAAAGACTGGCGTTGGAACATCGAAGAAGGTGAAGTGCACGACTTGCACATAACCGAAACATTGCGTGACACCCGCGATGAATATTCCTTTATGGCAGATATGGTTTTGCAAGGAGAATACACCTCTTTCAGAGCCTCCGCGCAAATCACCTACAAACTGCCCGAGGACGAGGACTGGAAAATTGACTACATCCTTTCCAAAGGCTTGCGAATAATACCCACTCATAAGTTTGACAATATATTACAATTCAGTATCGAAGATGATGGCTGGGGAGGTGTAAATGCACTAAAGATTCATAATCCGTCAGAAATCGAGTTAGGGGCATTTGGATTCTTCTATGCTTATAACGAATGGCACCGTTTTGTAGCAATAATACCTCCTGGAGAAACAAAACAGGTGGGCGGCACCTTTTGTGGTGGCAATGTCACTAATTACAAAATAGCATACGTGGAACGACATTAGATGATAGACAATCAATTGTGTAAAAGCTAAAAATATTAAAAGAAAACGATAGAGTTAACAAAATATGAGTGACTCAAACCTTATCCTAATCGGTATTGCCTTCTTTATTCTATTGGCCAGCTACATCACCAGTCTGGTCCTGTCGAAAAAAGGCAAAATGACCCTTACCTCAAATGGTTGGGACATGGCAATGCTTCTGACATGCCCCATAGCATTGCTTATCGCTTCGTGCTGGGATATGAAAATGCCCTTGAACACAGCCCAATACGTTTGTCTTAGCATTGCAGGTCTGTGTTTTATTGGGACAGCCATTATGTCTGTGGTGAGCAATCTCGGATGCTGGTGGGGAATCGTCCTGTCTATTTTAGCCAAACTATTCATTATATGGTTGACGGCATTTATCATACTTCTGCTTTTAACCATTTTGATTATTTGTGTGATTTTAACCCTTGTGAGTGACAGCGATCGGGATGAGTATATTCTCTTGAAGTATGATCGTTCATTGCGGGCATACGTGGGATATAGGTACTACGATTAGAGATATTCAACACGATGAATGCGCGACAGGGGAATTGTGCGCAAGATGGGAGTCTTTGGAATGGTATTGTGACCGAAAAGGTGGCTGTTCCTTCCACGGGGGAACTGAAAAAAATCACGGAACCAGTCGTGTCGTTCCCAAAATAACCGTACTTTTGCGAAATATTTCGCAACGAAATTTTTCGCCATGAAAAATCTTATCATTCACCCCTCTCGCCACCATGCCCATGACCGATATTCTTGAAAAGAAATTCCTTGAACGCGATGATATAAAACGCCTCCTTGCTGCCGAAGGCGAGGAGTACGAACAACTGCTGCAAAAGGCATTAGCCGTGAAACTGTCCGTTCTTGACAACAAAGTCCACCTGCGCGGACTGATCGAGCTGAGCAACATCTGCCGCAAGTCGTGCCTCTACTGTGGGGTACGCAGCGACAACCGCAAAGTGGAGCGGTACGCCCTCACCGACGATGAGGTGCTGGGGTGTGCCCGGCTGGCGCATCAGCTGGGTTACGGCTCGGTGGCCATCCAGAGCGGCGAACGCAACGACCGCGAGTTCACCGACCGCATCACCCGCCTCGTCACCCAAATCAAACAGATTGACGGCGGCTCCCTCGGCATTACCCTGTCGCTGGGCGAGCAGAGCGAGGCGGTGTATCGCCAGTGGTTTGAGGCGGGCGCGCACCGCTATCTCCTCCGCATCGAGTCGTCGAACGAGGAACTCTACTACAAAATCCATCCCCGCGACGAACGGCACGACTTCCACAAGCGGCTGGAGTGTATCGACACGCTGCTGCGCCTCGGCTACTAGACCGGCACGGGCGTGATGGTGGGACTTCCCTTCCAAACCCTCGACCACCTCGCCGACGACCTCATCTTCTTCCGCAACAAAGATGTGGCGATGGTGGGCATGGGACCCTTCATCCCGCACCCCGACACGCCGCTTTACCAGTACGCCGACCAAATCCCCTCGCCGGAGGAAAGGATGCGCCTCACCCTCAAGATGATCGCCATCCTGCGGCTGATGATGCCGGAAATCAACATGGTGGCGGCCACCGCCAACGAGACCGTCGATCCGATGGGACGGGAAACGGCCATCCAGGCCGGCGCCAACGTCATCATGCCGAACCTCACCCCCAATGCGTACCGCGAAGACTACCTCATCTATCCCGACAAAGCGTGCGTGAACGATAAGCCGGAACAGTGCCGCTCCTGCCTCGACCTGCGGATGAAAGCTATCCACCACGAGGTGCTGTACAACGCGTGGGGCGATTCGGTGGCGTTCACCAAACGCACACAATCAAATTCCTAATAATTTTTTTGGATATTGCATATTCTCAAGAGTAAAGCCATCTTCAATATCCGAACTTTGTTGTATCTTTGCAGTCTTAAATTACTGTAAAACTATCCACGTGCAACGACCTTTAGCCGAAATATTACGTCCCAAAAGCATTGAGAAATACATCGGGCAGACTCACCTGATGGGGCCTGGGGCGTCTTTGCGTCATGCCATTGAGACGGGCAATCTGCACTCCATGATTTTCTGGGGGCCGCCCGGTGTGGGCAAAACCACGCTCGCTCTGCTGATTTCCGAGGTCACGGGCGCACAGTTTTACATGCTCAGCGCCATCAATTCCGGAGTGAAAGACATCCGAGAGGTGATTGAGCAGGCGAAGAAAAACGAAGGCAAATCCATCCTTTTCATCGATGAAATACATCGATTCTCCAAGTCCCAGCAGGATTCGTTGTTGGGGGCAGTGGAGCAGGGAGTCATCACGCTGGTCGGTGCCACCACTGAAAATCCCTCCTTTGAGGTGATTTCGCCGTTGCTTTCGCGCTGCCAAGTTTATGTACTGAAAAACCTTCAACGCGACGAGTTGGAACGGATCATTGCCAATGCGTGCGATTATTTGGAGAAAGAGCAGCACATTAAGTTGGAAATCAGGGAGGACGAGGCCTTGCTCCGCATATCCGGCGGCGATGCGCGCAAACTCATCAACGCCATCGAACTCGTTGCCACGACCGCCGTTCCGCAAAACGGCGTGATCGGGGTGACCAACGAGCTGGTGCAGAAAATCATCCAGAAGAATCTCGCCATTTACGATAAAAAAGGCGAAAGCCATTACGACATCATTTCCGCTTTCATCAAGTCAATGCGCGGCAGCGACCCCAATGCGGCGGTTTATTGGCTGGCGAGGATGCTGGCCGGCGGCGAAGATCCGCTCTTCATCGCGCGGCGTATGATTATCCTCGCAGCGGAAGATATCGGCAATGCTAATCCGAATGCATTGCTGCTTGCCAACAATTGCTTCCAAGCTGTTCACGAAATCGGGATGCCCGAAGCACGCATCATCCTTTCGCAAACCGCCATTTACCTGGCCTCTTCCGTCAAAAGTAACGCCTCCTATCTCGCAATTGATGAGGCGTTGGACTGGGTGAAGAAAACCGGCGACCTGCCCGTGCCTCTCCATCTCCGCAATGCGCCAACCCAGTTGATGAAGGACTTGGGGTATCATGAAAATTACAAGTACGCACATGATTATGAGCAGAATTTCGTCAATCAGGAGTTCCTGCCCGAACAAATCAGTGGCAAGAAATTCTATGAGCCACAAAACAATCCGAGGGAGAATGAGCTTCGTCGTTATCTGCGCAACTGCTGGCAGAACAAGTACCGCTACATCTTGCTGATTGCCGTTTTCCTCGCTTCGTTCCTGCCCTCATTCGCGCAGGACATCCACTATTCGCAGTTCGAAGCCAATCCGCTCTATCTGAATCCCGCCAACACAGGAGCCATCGACGGTGTCTTCCGCGTGGGCATCAACCAGAAGACACAGTGGCTGGCAGTGACCAAGCCGTATGTCAGTTTTTCCGGCTCTTTCGACGCTCCGGTCTATAAAAGCAACGGTCGGCGGCAGTTGTTGGGCTTGGGCTGTCAGTTTAATACAGATAGGGCGGGCGATTCTCGTTTCAAATCCCTGCAAGGAAATCTATCGCTCTCATTTACAAAGGCCTTGGACCGAAAAAACCGCAACAAGCTGAGCCTCGGTATCTATGGCGGGTTTGTGCAGCGCAGCATCAATTATGGTGCCCTGACTTTTGATGAGCAGTTTCAGGACGGCGTGTTCAGCGAGGACAATCCCATCTCGGAAACCTTCGGACGCGAAAAATTCTTTTTTTTTGATTGCGGGACCGGCATTGCATGGAGTTACACTCCCAACAAGCATAGTTTGTTTAGTGTAGGGGCGAGTGTGAGCCATTTATTGGAGCCCAATGTCACCTTTTTCGACGTAAAAACCTCGCTCCACCGCAAATATACCGGCTACTTTGTTTCCAGGATTACAATTCTTGAGAACTTCAGCATTTCGCCAGTGGCGTATGCGAGTTTTCAGCACAAGTATCGTGAAATCGTCTTCGGTTCGCTATTTGAGTATCAGTATTATCGCAATCGCATCAGCAACCGGTTCGCTGCCGGCGGTGGACTCTATTACCGCTGGGCGGATGCGCTCATCCTATGCGCCACTGTGCAATGGGAAAACATACGCCTTGGCTTGAGTTACGACCTGAACTTCTCCTCCCTAACCCGTGCCAGCAAGGCGCGCGGCGGATTTGAAATCTCTTTGTACTACATATTTAAAAAACCGAGTGTCAGAAAGGCAGGTCATGAGCCCTGCCCCTTTGAAATCATGTAATTTTTTTTTGAATGAAATACATTGCTGTTCTCTTGTGGGGCTTCTTTCTTTGGACAGGATTTTGTCGCGCGCAGGTTGTGATGGATGCCAGTGAGCGAAAACAGCAGGTTGATTTCATCAAGCATGACACTCTGCCTGTGGAAATCAAGGAGTTGCCATCCGTAATCAATTCTTCTTACTCCGAGTACAACGGTATGCTTTTCTCAGACTCAACTTTCTTCTTTTCCTCTTTACGCCCCGAAAGCGAGGACGATTTCGCCAACATTTTTTCTCAATTCTGGAGCACGCGTATCTACAAAAGCAAACTGACTATCGGTGGTTATTCAAAGCCGGAGCCAATGTGCAATGCGATTAACGACGACAAATACTACAATTGCAATTTCACATTCGACAGCACCCGCACGCGCTTATTCTTCTCGCGCTGTTTGAGGGATTCTGGAAAGGAACTTCAATGCAGCCTTTGGAGCTCGGAGCGCAAGGGCGGGCATTGGCAGAAGGCGCAGCCGCTCAATCGTCGCATCAACCTGCCCGGTACCACCACCACACAGCCCTGCTGGGTGGACTACGGCGACTACAGTGTGATGTACTTCGTTTCTGATCGTCCCAAGGGATATGGTGATATGGATATTTGGTACACGATTTTCCGAAACGGACACTTCGACGACCCCATCAATGCAGGTAGCACCATCAATACGGCGGATAATGAAGTGACGCCTTTTTACGACAAAAACATGGGCCGACTCTATTTCAGTTCCGATGGAACGCATCTGACCATAGGCGGTTACGATATATTCGTCTCCCATGGTTCCCTAAGCCAGTGGAGTGAACCCGTAAATGTGGGCGTGCCTATCAACTCCGAGGCAAATGATATTTATTTTATTGTAAATCAGCATAATAAAGATGGTTTTTTCGCTTCCAACCGTCCGAAAAGCCCCGATGACGATGCCGACACCTGCTGTACCGACCTCTATTCATTTCATTATCTATATGAAAAGGATACTATGCCACAGGAGGATACGGTCGTTGCTGACACTATCTCCGTGACGGAGAAGGCGGTTTTGCTCTTGCCGATTACGCTCTATTTCCATAATGACGAACCCGACCCGAAAACCACTGCCACCACTACAAAGCAGAATTATCGAAACACATTGGCTAACTATCTGGCATTGAACGATTTATATCAAGATGAGTATTCAAAAGGGTTGAAGGGGGCCGCAGCCGCTGAAGCGCGTAGGAAAATCGCGCGCTTTTTCGCTGATTCCGTGGAAAATGGATTCCGCAAATTGGAGGAGTTCACCGCCTTGCTGCTTCGCGACTTGAAGGCGGGCAAAAATGTGGAGATCACCATTTGTGGTTTCGCAAGTCCTTTGCACAGAGCCGATTACAACCTTGCGCTCTCTTCTCGTCGTATCGCCTCTTTTGTCAATTATCTTCAAGATTACGCCAACGGGATTTTCCTGCCCTATTTGAGCGGATCTGCCCGAAACCGGCTGACCGTCATCTGTGAGCCGGAAGGCTCCTCTTTGGCCAAACGCGAGGTGAGCGACAACCCCAACGACCAGCGCAATTCGGTCTATAGTATTGCCGCCTCCAAGGAGAGAAAGATTCAGATTACGAAGTATGTCGCCGAGTGAGACTCAATCAATCACATTCATTGGTTGATTTCTCCTCACTCCCATACTTAGTTCCCTATTCCCAATGCACCGGTAATCAGTACGATGATGAGTGCGAGTGGGGCGATGTAGCGGATGATGAAATAATAGATTTTGAAGTACTTGGCCTTAAGGGTGCCTCCGTTAGAAAGCTCGTTCCAGACCTCCTCTTTGCGGTAGAACCAGCCGAAGAAGATGGTGAAGGCGAGGGCTCCGATGGGCATGAAATAGGTCGCGGTCAGTTCGTCGAACAGGTCGAATACACAAAGCCCGCCGATGGTGAAGTCGCTCCACGATCCCAACGACAGCGAGCATACTGCACCGATGGCGAAGATGACAAATGAGATCAGGATGGTAGCGGTGATGCGCTTCATCTTCAGTTCTTCCACTGCCCACAGCACAAGGATTTCCAGCAGAGAGATGGTGGAAGTGAGGGCGGCGATGGCGAGGAGAACGAAGAACAAGATGGCGAAAACCATTCCTAACGGCATGTTATTGAATACGTTAGGGAGTGTGATGAAGACAAGGCTCGGGCCACTTTCAGGGCTGAGCCCGAAAGCGAAGACGGCGGGGAAAATGGCGATGCCGGCCAGCAGTGCAATCAGCGTGTCGGTGCCGGCGATGCAGACACTGGTCTTCAGCAGGTCGTCGTTCTTGCGGATATAGGAACCGTAAGTGACGAGAAGCCCCATGCCGATACTCAGTGAGAACATGGCCTGTCCAAGTGCGGATAGCACACCTGTGGCTGTGAAGTTGTTGAAATCGGGTTTGAACAGGAACTTGAGTCCTTCGCTGGCGCCGTCAAGGGTGACGGAGCGGACGCAGAGCAGAATCATCAGCAGAAAGAGAATCGGCATCAGGATTTTGGTAAACTTCTCAATGCCTTTTTGTACTCCCATGACCACTATGACGCCTGTGAGAATCAAGAAAGCGGCTTGGGTGATGAGGGGCAGGTAAGAGCTTTGGGTGAATTGGGTGAAAATCTCTCCGACGGCTGCCGCATCCTTGCCTGCGAAACCACCGGTGGCCGAAAGAGCAATATAGTTGAGTGTCCAGCCGGCCACTACGCTATAGAAGGAGTAAATCATGAAGCCGCAGATGAGGCCGAGAATACCGATGCCCATCCAACCCTTATGCTTGGGGCTGAGTACGCGGTAGGCACCTACCACGTTGCTTTGCGAGCGGCGCCCGATGGCGAACTCCGTCATCATCAGCGGAACGCCGAGGAAAATGACGAAGATGATGTAGATGAGGAGGAAGGCACCGCCACCGTTCTGACCGAGGGTGTAGGGGAATCTCCAGATGTTGCCCAGCCCGATGGCCGAGCCCGCTGCCGCCGCTATCGCACCGATATTGGAGGTGAATCCGCGTTGATTGTTTTCCATTTTTGATGTTTTTGAAAAAATGAGGACAAAATTAGTGATTTTTTTTCATTCCATCAATTCATAATCATGAATTAACAATTGCTTTTGATCAAGGGTATCTTTGGATGATTCTGCATCAGGGTAAAAGTGGAGAGGCGAAATGATGCATTTCCACAGGAGTTTATTGTCCTCTTTTCATTCTCCTCAAAAAAAACCATAGCATCAGCGCGGTTACAATAGCCGCACACAGGTCGGCGCAGGGCATCGCCCACCACGCACCATCCAGCCCGAAAATCGGCGGCAAAAGAATGATGAAGGGAATCAGGAAGATGATTTGGCGGGAAAGCGCAAGGAAGATGGAGACTTTCGCCTTGCCGATGGATTGGAAAAAATTGGAGGTCACCACTTGGAATCCGACGATGAACAACATTCCACAGCACATTCGCATCGCGCGTGCGGTGAGTCGAATCACCTCTTGGTTGTCGGTGAAGGCGCGGGCGATGTACTCCGGCATCAGTTGCACCGCCGCAAACCCGATGATACTTACTATTGACCCCCATTTCACTGTCAGTTTGTAGGTATCCATTGTGCGATCCATCTGCCTGGCCCCGTAGTTGAAGCCTACAATCGGCTGCATGCCGTGGGCCAACCCTAGCACAATGGTGATGACCAGCGCCAGAATGCTGTTCACGATGCCGAATGCCGCAACGGAGAGGTTGCCCCCGTACTCAATCAGCCGCCAGTTCATGAGAATGGCGACCAAGCTGGAGCAGACATGGATGACGAATGGTGCCAGCCCGATGGCGAAGACGCTTCCGATGAGCGAGGTGTCAAGGCGCATTGCCGATTTCGTGAAATGGATGTAGTTTTTTTTGCTGATGAAGTGTGCCAGTACCCAAATCATGCCGATGAACTGCGAGATAACGGTGGCGGTGGCGGCTCCGCGGATTCCCCAATGGAAAACGAAGAGAAAAAGCGGCGCCAGAATCAGGTTGCAGCCGACGGTCATTAGCACCGAAACCATTGCCTTTGTCGGATAGCCGGAGGCTCGCATGATGCTGTTGAGCCCGAAAAAGATGTGGGTGATGGGATTGCCAATGAGGATAATCTGGATGAAGTCGCGGGCATAGGGAATGGTTTCCTCGTCGGCCCCGAACAAATAGAGAATGGGGTCGAGGAAGATGAGGGCGAGTACGGAAAAGAGAATGCTGATTATAATGTTTAGAATCAGAGCATTGCTGAGGATCTGCTGTGCATCGTTCAACTTCTTCTCACCCATTTTGATGGAGGTGAGCGTCCCGGAACCGGCACCGACTAGCGTGCCGAGTGCTGTAGCTAAGTTCATCACGGGCAAAGTGATGCCCAATCCAGCCAAGGCAATCGCACCGACACCTTGCCCTATAAACATCCGGTCGATGACGTTGTACAGTGAAGAGGCTGCTGTGGCTATAATCGCAGGCATAGCAAACGACCAAAGCAACTTTCTAATGTTCCCAGTTTCTAATTCGGTCGTGTGAGACATGTGTCGCGAATCGTTATAGCTCTTGCCTTCTATTTTCTAACTCAATGAAAGTCTCCGCGCAGCTCGCGATATCGTTTTCTTGCATCAATGGTATAGAGGCTATCAGGATAAACGGTCAGGATTTTTTGGTAATACTCCATCGCTTTGTTGGAGTCCTTGAGGTTGTAGTCGTAGAGTTGTGCCATCAAGAAGGTGGCATCATCGCCAAGGAGTTCATAAGTGTACTCTGTAATCACTTTGTTCAGAAGCTGTTCAGCACCGAGGTAGTCTTTTTTCTTCAAGCATATTTTCGCTTTCTGGTAATAGACGTCGTCGGCCAATTTCCCGTAAGGGGCAAGGATGAGGATGGAGTCCAGCATTTGCAGGGCATCGTCATCTTTGTTCTGGAACATCAGGAAGTCGGCTTTGGCATAGTAGCGGAGCGGCATTTGCTTTTTGCATCGGAGGTGAAAAGTCCCTCGTCGCTGTCTTCGTCGGTCTCTTCATCTTCGACTTCGTTGTCGGAGATGAGGAAGGAGAAGTACATGGCGTCGTTGGCAATGAACTTGGAGGTGGCGGCGCGGAGCACGTCCAGCTGGCTTTTCGCCCAAGCGAATTCACCGATGTAGAACGACAGTTTCGCATTCTTGAACTTAGCGGCTTGACCAATCAAATCGTTGGGAAGGTCTTTGTCAACTTGCGAGTAGAGGAGGGTGGCATCCCACACATTCCCCTGATAGAGATAGATGTCGGCGAGGTCGATTTTGTACTGTCCTTTCTCTTTCGGGTCGCGTGCGCTGTTGGTGATGGCTTGGTTGAGCAGCTCAATGGCCTGTTCGGGCTTATTGACATAGAAGGCCAGCAGATGTGCGTATTTCCTGGTCCATTCTGCGGTGCTTTGTGTCAGTCCGAACTCGTCCAAGGTCTGTTTGAACTCGGATTCCAAAGTTTGGGCTTGTATAGGGTTGATAGGGGAGGTGGAGGAGAGTTGTTCATATTTGACATTGAGGAGCATGAAGCGCGATTCCGTCGAGAATCGGCTTTCGGAACCTTTGGCTATCAGATAGTTGAGTGCTTCAATAGCGACGGGGTAGTCCTTGCTTGCGATGGCTTCGCAGGCAAGATCGTACACGCGGGCACCCTCGCCTTTGTACTTGCGGTCGATGGATTTGGCAATGATCAGTGCATCGGCATAGTTGCGATGTTGCTGGTAAATCCATTGAAGCAGCATCATGTAGCAAGTGTTGTCGGGGGCTTCCGACGAGCGGCGTAGCAGGGCATTCAGTGCTGCTTGATAGCGTTGGTCGTCTTCATCGCCTGCCAGCAGGTTCTGGAGAATCTGCTGCACATTGGAGAGCTTGCTGTTGTCGTCGTTTTTGACCATGTTCAGGGCCTCCTCCACAACTAGGTCGGTGCGCCCCATCTCTGTATATACCTTGGTCAGCTCGGTGGTGAACAGCTGGTCGTTGTTCAGCAATTTGCGTCCCCGTTCCAATGTGCTTACCGCGTATTGGTACTGTTTTCTTGCCAAAAAGGCGTTGTATAGCTCTTTGACGGAATTCTCCTGCGCTGGCACATCCTTGATGGCATCCATATAGACCTTGTCGGCTGCCGCTTTGTTGCCGCTGGTTTCATAGACGTAGCCCAAGTCGATTTTGTAGCGTTGTGTTTTTGGGGAAATGCGTTGCTGTTTTTTGACAATTTTTTCCGCCTCTTTGAAATCGCCCAATTGCAGCAGTGTTTGATAATAATAATAATATATGTATGAGTTCGGGTTGGAGTTATAGACTCTTTCAAACATCTGCGCGGCCTTGTCGTATTCCGCATTTTGGAAATACTGGATGCCCAACTGCTCCTCCTGCGGGCGTTGCTTTTGGGCGAAGCCGCTGAAAGACAGTAGAAAAAGCAGAAATAGTATGGGCAGTTTTTTCATCCGTAGAGGTGGTAGAAAAGTTAGTCAATGATGTCGAAATGGGTGTAGGGGCGGAGTACTTCAGGCACGACGATCCCTTCGGGGGTTTGGTAGTTCTCAATGATGGCGGCCATCACGCGCGGGAGGGCGAGGGCGCTGCCGTTCAACGTGTGGGCAAGGCGCATTTTGCCGTTCTCATCTTTGAAACGCAGCTTCAGACGATTGGCCTGATAGCTTTCGAAGTTGGAGATAGAGCTCACTTCCAGCCATTTCTCCTGTGCGCGGGAGAATACTTCAAGGTCGTAGGTGAGGGCGGAGGTGAAGCTGATGTCGCCGCCGCAGAGACGAAGCACGCGGAAGGGCAGTCCGAGGCGTTGGAGCAGCGACATACCGTACTGTTTCATCTCTTCCAGCGTTTCGTAGGATTTGTCGGGATGTTCCACTTGTACGATTTCCACTTTGTCGAACTGATGGAGGCGGTTTAAGCCGCGTACGTCTTTGCCGTAGGAGCCGGCTTCGCGGCGGAAGCAAGCGGAATAGGCACAATTCTTGATCGGAAAGTCGCTGGCTTTCAGGATGGTATCGCGATAGATGTTGGTGACGGGCACTTCGGCAGTGGGGATGAGGTAGAGGTTGTCGAGGTCCACGTGGTACATCTGAGCTTCTTTGTCGGGCAGCTGCCCGGTGGCGTAAGCGGAGGCTTCGTTCACTACGTAGGGCGGTTCCACTTCGCGGTAGCCGTGTTCGCTGGCGGAGTCGAGGAAGAAGTTGATGAGGGCGCGTTGCATCTTTGCACCTTTGCCTTTATAGACGGGGAATCCAGCGCCGGTGATCTTGACGCCCAGCTCAAAGTCGATGATGTCGTATTTCTTTACGAGCTCCCAGTGGGGGAGGGCGGGTGTCTTGAAGGCGGAGGCATCTCCTTCTTGGTAAACCACCTCGTTGTCTTCTGCGCCTTTGCCGCAGGGAACGGAAGTGTGCGGCATATTCGGCAGCAGCACCATCAGCTCATTGATCTTACGGTCCTTGTCGGCTAGTTCAGTCTGAAGTGCTTTCTCGTCGGCTTTGAGTTGGGCGGTTTGCGCCTTCATGGCCTCGGCCTCGTCGCGTTTGCCCTCCTTGAACAATTGCCCGATGGACTTGGCCAGTTTGCCCTGTTCCATCAGATTGTTGTCCAAAGTCTTTTTCGTCTGACGAATCTGCGTGTCGATTTCGAGGATATTGTTAATCAATTCCGTAGCATCAAAATTCTTAACCTTCAGTCTCTCAATGACATACGAAGGATTTTCGCGAATGACTTGTATCTGTAGCATAACATTAATTTTTGGGGTGCAAATTTACTGAAATTGCGTGAAGTATGGGACGGATGAGGCCATTTTTTGAAAAAAATTAAGTATCCGCGTCATACAGAATTGGATTGGGAATGTAGAAGGCGTTTTTTGTTCAGTCTTTCAAAATATATTTTCCTAAAACACAATTTATTGCAAATAGATTTGTATCTTTGCAGCCGTTTAAAAATACGTATCTATGGGATTTTTTTCTATTTTTTCAAAAGAGAAGAAAGAAGAGCTGAATAAAGGGCTGGAAAAGTCCAAGGAAAGCTTTTTCGCGAAGTTGGCGAAGACGGTCATCGGCAAGTCGAAAGTGGATGACGAGGTGCTGGACAATCTCGAAGAGGTTCTGGTGACGTCGGATGTGGGAGTGGAAACCACTTTGAAAATCATAGAGAGAATCCAGTCGCGCGTTTCTCGTGACAAATACTTGGGGACGGGTCAGTTGAATGAGATTTTGCGCGAGGAGATTGGGGATTTGCTGATGGAGAACAATCAGGAGAACCTCTCCGATTTTGAGATTCCGAAGATGGAACGCCCGTATGTGATTATGGTGGTGGGCGTGAATGGAGCTGGTAAGACGACGACCATCGGCAAACTGGCCTATCAATACAAGAACAAAGGATATTCAGTAATGTTGGGCGCTGCCGACACTTTCCGTGCTGCCGCTGTTGACCAGCTTCAGGTTTGGGCCGAGCGTGCCGGTGTCCCGATTGTGGTCCAACCGATGGGCGCAGACCCCGCTTCTGTGGCCTTCGACACGGTGAAGTCCGCCGTTGCCAAGAAGTGCGATATTGTGCTGATTGACACGGCTGGCCGTCTGCACAACAAAGCCAACTTGATGCGTGAGTTAACTAAAATCAAGAATGTTACCGGCAAACTCCTCCCCGGAACCCCTGACGAAATCCTGCTCGTTCTGGATGGCTCCACCGGTCAGAATGCTATTGAACAAGCCAAGCAATTTACGGCTGCAACAGAGGTTAATGCGTTGGCAATCACCAAATTGGACGGTACGGCCAAAGGGGGTGTCGTCATCGGCATCTCAGACCAGTTCAAAATTCCAGTGAAATATATCGGGGTAGGGGAGAGGATTGACCAGTTGCAGGTGTTCAACCGTCAGGAATTTGTGGATTCGTTCTTTCCTGAGGGTGGGTTGTAGAGTCGTTCCCTGCTGAATTCGCAGCCGCAATACAATTGGTTGTAAAACCCGTTTTCCTTTAACAAGGTGTTTCTGCGTTCTTGCAGTCCGCCCTTGCGCCAGTTCTTGTCCCAGAACTGAACATCGGGGTAGCGCGCGACGGCTTCGTTGCCGGCTTCGGCAATTTGCGCCAAATCTTTCCAGCGCGATGAACCTAAGGTGGTGGCTATCAGTGGAAAACCATGTTCGTGCGCATATCTCGCAGTTTCTGCCAACCGGTATTTGAAACATTCCAGGCATCGGTTCCCGCGTTCCGGCTCCTGCTCCATGCCGGCGGCTACCCGGCAATCCCATTCTGCGTGGTCGTATTCCCCATCCACAATCTCAATGCCCAGCTTCCGTGCGTACTTCGTACACTCGTTTTTGCGGATTATATACTCTTCCTCAGGGAAAATGTTCGGATTGAAATAGTACAACGTGGGCTGCCAGTCATTTTGCAGCATCCATTCCAAAATGGCCGCCGAACAAGGCGCACAACAACAATGCAGTAAAACGTTCATTATAGAGGTATGATGCATGAGGTACAGGGCATTATTCGCCATTCACATTCATTAAAAAAAAGTAGGGCCGATGAACATCAACCCTACATTTCTTTCTGTTTATGTTGGATGTTAGTCGTCGTATTCGTAGAAGTAGGAGGTCGTGTTGTTGATTGTGTTGGTCATGTTGCCGATAACTTGGGTGGTGACTTTTTTCTCGGTCATTTGAGTCGGGTATTTGTGGTCAACGCTCGGGTAGGTGTAGGTGTAGTCCCAAGTGGTGTTATTCCATGCGGAGTTGGTTTCGTGAATTGTGGCGGGCGCATTCTTGGATTGGTTGTAGGCATTGTTGTCGTTGCTATGGCTAAAGAGTTTGTAGAATGGGTTCATGTAGTCGCTGTAGGTGTAAGTGAAGACTTGTTCCACATTGGCGGTGTTGTTGCGCACAATGGCCTTTTGAACGTTTACACCATCGTACTCGAAGGAAACGACCATTTCGGTTTTGCCTTTGAAACCGCGTTGCGCTTCGGCTTGCATGATTTTGCCGAAATCGCAGGCGAACTCGGGAGCGATGAAACGCATGGCGGATTCGGCCATACGGCTCTTCATGAAATCGTCATCGTTGAGGGTGATGTCTATTTTGCTGATGAGTTTGCCGTCGTGTGAGAATTTCATGGTGCCGACTTCGTCAGAGCCTTCGGTGACTTTAATATTGTCGAAATATCTTCCGTCGTAATTGTAAGTCATCGTGTAGGTGCCGTCGGAGATGCTCTTCACCTGTTTCTTGTCGTAGGTGAAGGTTTCGGTGTAGCTGTTGTCTCCGATGGGGTCGGTATCGGCATGTTTGATGCTCATCAGCAGGTTGTCTTCCCAATCCCAAGTTTCAGTCAGGACTTTGTCCTGTCCTTCATATTGGACATAGATTTTCTCGATTTTTTCTTTCGGTTTGTAAACGCCATCCTTGTTGCAGGAAGTGAATCCGAAAACAACTGCGCAGACTAAAGCTGCCATTGCGATTTTTTTAATGCTTTTCATATTCGTTGGTTTATAGATGTTTTTTCCGCCTACTCTTTGCGCTTTTCGGCTTCCGCGAAATTATTGTTGATTTAAATTGTTGGTTTTCAATTGATTGTAATGTTTGGTTTTTCTTAAAAAACAAGTCGCAAATATACAAGATTTTCAAGGTAAAAAAACAAAAAAAATTTTTTTGATTTTTTATAAATTATGTAACTTTGCGCTCTCAAAATTTTATGCAAATGGGTGATAAATTATTGAACGTTTCCGGTTCTCCGCACGTGCATGGCGAAGAGTCCGTGAAGAAAATAATGTGGTCGGTGGTCATTGCCTTGATGCCGGCTTTTTTGGTGTCAGTATTCTATTTCGGTCTTCCTGCATTGCTGCTGACGCTCATTTCAGTGGGCTGTTGTGTCCTGTTTGAATATCTCATTCAGCGTTTTTTGTTGAAGGGTGACTGCACCATCGGCGACGGTTCAGCTGTGATTACTGGTTTGCTGGTGGCTTTCAACGTACCCGCAAATCTTCCTATCTGGATTTTGATTCTGGGCGATCTCGTCGCTATAGCCATTGCCAAAATGGCGTTCGGCGGTCTTGGCAAGAACCTTTTCAACCCCGCGATCACGGCGCGTGTGTTCCTGCTCATCTCTTTCCCTGTGCAGATGACCACGTGGCCGACGCCAGAACCCATCTGGAAACTCGGCTCCTGGGCTGATGCCGTGACCGGTCCCACCCCGCTCGGAATTATTAAAGAGGGTGTCAAGAATGGTCAGACGGTCGATGCGCTCTCAAGTGCGCTGCCCAGCAATGTGGACATGCTCCTCGGCCAGATGGGCGGCAGCTTCGGCGAAGTCTCCACCATCGCCATCCTCATCGGTGCCATATATCTGCTCTTCCGCAAAGTCATCACCTGGCATATCCCCGTCGCCTTCATCCTTACCGCTTTCGTCTTCGCAGGCATCTTCTGGCTGGTTGACCCGACGCATTATGCCAACCCCTGTTTCCATTTGGTCACCGGCGGTCTGATGCTTGGCGCCTGCTTCATGGCCACCGATATGGTCACCTCCCCGACATCGCCTTGGGGCATGATTGTCTTTGGCTTCGGCTGCGGCCTGATTACCATGATTATCCGTCTGTTCGGTGCCTATCCGGAAGGTGTTTCCTTCTCCATCCTGATTATGAACGCCCTCGTTCCGCTCATCGATCGGGCCTTCAAACCGAAGAAATTCGGCGCAATTAAAGTGAAAAATTAAGGTGGATTGCTTGGGTTCAAGCACGGGCTCGGCTCCTGCACCAACAAGCAATTCAACAAACGACTAAGCAAATCAACGATTAAACAAATCAAAAAATAATGGGTAAAGCAAAATCATCCTTAATGACCATGGTGCTGTGTCTGCTGCTGATTGCAGTGGCGGCGGCATCGGCTTTGGCTGGTGTCTATATGCTGACGAAGCCTTCTATTGATCAGGTAGAAGCGCAGAAGAAAAGCGATGCGATGAAGGCCGTTCTTCCGAATTTCAAGGGCGAAACCAAGTTGGTTCCCATCACGTTGGAGGGCGACAATGCCCCCGTCAATGTGAACCTCGCCTATAATGTTGACGGCACCCTTTTCGGTGCGGCAGTTGAAACCTACACCATGAAGGCGTTTAGCGGTAGTTTCACGATCATGGTGGGATTTGATACAACTGGAACAATTCTCGGCACAGAGGTCATCAAGGCCAGCGAGACCCCCGGACTGGGAAGCAACATCAGCAACAAGGAGAAATTCTCCGGGCAGTTTGCCGACAAAAAACTGAACCCCTCGAAGGAGCAGTTCCAATTGAAAGTGAAGAAAGACGGAGGAACGGTGGACGCCATCACTGCGGCGACCATCTCTTCGCGCGCTTTCTGTGATGCGGTTAACCGCGGAGCGGAGGCTTTTGAACAGGCTAAAAAGAAAGGAGTTAGCAAATGAAAAAACTGAAAATCTTTCTGAACGGAATCATCAAGGAGAACCCGACTTTCGTTCTGGTATTGGGTATGTGCCCTACGCTGGGCGTCACCACCTCGGCTTTCAATGGCTTCGGCATGGGCTTGGCCACCACTTTCGTGCTGCTGATGTCCAACATCCTGATTTCCTTGCTTAAGAATGTGATTCCCGACAAAGTCCGTATCCCCGCGTTCATCGTGGTGATAGCCACCTTCGTTTCCATGATCGACCTGCTGATACAGGGCTTTGTCCCCGCATTGGGAGAGAGCCTCGGCCTGTTCATCCCGTTGATTGTAGTGAACTGCATCGTTTTGGGGCGTGCGGAAGCCTTCGCCTCCAAGAGCAGCGTCCTTGATTCCGCCCTCGACGGGCTTGGCATGGGGCTCGGTTTCACGCTTAGCTTGACCATCATCGGTGCCGTCCGCGAAATCCTCGGCGCAGGTGCCATCTTCGGTTGCCAAATCCTCCCCGAAACATACAATATTTTAATATTCGTCCTCGCTCCCGGCGCTTTCATCGTGCTCGGCCTGCTGATGGCACTTGTCCGCAGTCTTCAAAAAACCGACAAATAACCTCTAAATCTTTGAGTTATGGAATATTTATTGATGATTATCGCTTGCGTTTTCGTAAACAACATCATATTATCACAGTTCTTGGGCATCTGCCCCTTTTTGGGCGTCTCCAATAAACTCAGTACCGCTCTCGGTATGGGTGTCGCTGTCATCTTTGTGATGACCCTCGCCACCCTCGTCACCTCCCTTGTCCAGGTTTATGTGCTGGTGCCGCTGGAAATCACCTTCCTCCAGACCATCGCCTTCATCCTGATCATCGCCGCCTTGGTACAGATGGTTGAAATCGTCTTGAAGAAAACCAGCCCCTCGCTGTATCAGGCGTTGGGTATCTTCCTGCCTCTGATTACCACCAACTGCGCTGTCCTTGGCGTGGCCATCGGTGTTACTCAAAAACCTGATTTCACCATTTTGGACAGCGTGATCTATACCGCGGCCACCGCTGTCGGCTTTACCGTCGCCATCCTGATTTTCGCCGGACTGCGCGAACAACTCGAACTGGTGAAGGTACCGAAAGCTATGCGCGGTGTGCCGATCGCTCTCATCACCGCTGGCATCCTCTCCATGGCCTTTATGGGTTTCGCCAATCTGGTAAAGACATTCTAATCTTGAAGCAAGGAACTTTTTTAATCAATCAATCCCCAACGATTCTAACAATCAAACAATCAACGATTAATTCCTCTATGAAACGTATCTTTATAGCCGGCCTCCTTTTGTTGTCGGCTTTTTCTGTGTTCGCTCAAAAAAAAGTCACTCCGCTTCCGTTGGACAGTGGCTTTCAGTTCAAGCAGAATTATATCTTCTATGCCTTGCCGCAGACTGCTTTCAAGATGAATGTTGTCGTGGCACGCACCCACGAAATGGCCGGCATTTATGCAGACTATGCAGGGAAACTGCTCGGATTGACAAACGTCATCACGCAGGATAAAATCGTCTATTCTTTAAAAAGTATTGAAATTGAACAAGTTGCGATTCCCGATACGCATCATTTGTATGTGGTGGAGCTTTCACCCAAACAGATGAAGAGTGATCTTTTCACGGATGTTTGTTTGAAGCAGTCTGCGGCGGGACAGAATGCCGAGGCGCACACCTATCAGCGCAGCAATCTGGAGATTCCGGATTTCTTCCGTTATTATTCAGATTTGGCCTATATGGAACAAGAAAATAGCTATGTGGAGACGCAGATTATTGATGGAGTGGTACGTCAGGTGCCGGCTAGCAAGGTGCAGAAGGTACCCAAGTCGAATGAACAGCAGGCGCAGGAAGCCGCCGACATGATTGCGAAAATCCGTGAGGACCGGTACGCGCTCCTGACGGGTGCGCAGGAGGTATCCTATTCTGCCGATGCATTGGACAGAATGCTCGCCCAATTGGATGAAATGGAAAAGAACTACATTTCCCTCTTTACAGGCTTTGAAATTGAAGAGGTTGAAAATCATACGGTCGTGGTCGTACCTTCGGGTGAAAGCACCTTTGCATTTTCAATTTCACCCAAAGCCGGATTCTCAACGGTCGCGGCCGGTGATATCAATGACAATTTCACTGTTGTGCTCCGGCCGGTTGACTATGCATCCAGTTGCACCGATTTTACCTCGCAGTTGGGCTGCGCTAAGAATTACAAACCGCGGGACGGCTATAGAATCAGATTGGCGGCTCCAGCGCAAGTACTTGTGAATCAGGGCGAAAAGACCATTTATTCAATTGTTATGGCTCCTGTTTACCAATTGGGGAAAATCGAGACGCTTTCTCGCGGCCATGATGAACTGGATATTGAAAAGTTCGGTCTGATATATTGATTTTTGCTTTGACCGATGAATAAGAATTTGATTTTGATGAGCAAGATGCATTTTAGATTTGTTCCTGTTATTATTGCCGTCATGACGGTTCTTCTTTTTATTTCTTGTAAAAAAGAGCCGACATTGGAGGAGAAAATTGCAGATGTCTCGTTGCAATATACAAAAGATTATTTGAAGGAGGAGTTGCGGGGAGGCACCGTTGATAGTGTGACCGTGTCGAGCTTTGATTCGTTGAACCGTTTTGACTACTGCACCACCTCTTTGAATTTCTTGCAAGAGTTTGAAGAGGCTTATCAGGCTGAATATGAAAGTGTTGAGGAAAGCGGCGATGAGGAGGCTCTGAGTCAGATTAAAGTGCACCTGGCGGCTGTTCACGAAGCGCAAGACTATTATACCGAATGTCTGGACCGTTTCAAGGAAGACGACAAGGACCTCATTCTGTATCTGGTCAAGGCGAAGTTCTATGTGCAAGGTCGCTCGGAACCTTTTTTCCTCTTTCTCACCCCTGACTTGAAAGTGCATGCTTTCAATCCGCTGGACAGTTCGCCCCTGGATTGAGTTTCGCACTGAACTTTTCTCGGTCTTTTTTGTTGTCTTTTTTATCAACAAAGTATTGACAAACGCTTTTTGATGTTGTATTTTTGCAAGTTAAAATTTTTAGATAGGTAAATCAGCATGAAGTTATCCCAGTTTAAGTTTTATTTGCCTCAGGAACTGATTGCGCTTCATCCCACGGAACAGCGCGACGAGGCTCGTTTGATGGTGCTTGATAGAAAGACGCAAACCATTGAGCATAAGTTGTTTAAGGATATTCTCGATTATTTTGACGAGGGGGACGTCTTTGTAATTAACAACACAAAAGTCTTCCCTTCACTATTATATGGTGAAAAGGAGAAGACCGGTGCCAAAATTCGCGTTTCTTTGTTGCGAGAATTGGATGAAGAAAGCCGCTTGTGGGATGTCTTGGTGGACCCCGCTCGTAAAATCCGTATCGGAAACAAGCTTTATTTCGGCGAAAACAACGATTTGGTTGCCGAGGTGATTGACAATACCACCTCTCGCGGGCGTACCATCCGTTTCCTTTATGATGACAACGACCATGACGCCTTCCGTGCCAAGCTTTGTCAGCTCGGTTCCATGCCGATCCCTGAGGATATTCAGCGGTTGCGCGACATCGTTCCTGAAGACGAGCAGGACTACCAGACCATCTATGCTAAGAACCTGGGCGGCGTTGCAGCGCCGAGTGCGGGCTTCCATTTAAGCCGCGAACTTTTGAAACGGCTGGAAATCAAGGGCGTGGAGTTCGCCGAACTGACCTTGCACGCAGGCCTCGGCAACTTCCGCGATATTGATGTGGAGGATTTGACCAAGCACAAGACCGATTCTGAGGCGATGATCATCACGGAAGCTTGCGCCAAGATAATCAACGATGCCAAGGATGCCGGACACAAGGTTTGTGCCATCGGAACCACCTCCATGAAAGCATTGGAGTCGTCCACCTATCCCAACGGGCATGTAAAACCCTTCAATGGATGGACCAACAAGTTCATCTTCCCGCCTCACAATTTCATGATTGCCCACTCCATGGTCACCAACTTCCATCAGTCGCAAAGTCCAATGCTGATGATGGCGGCGGCTTTCGGCGGTTATGAGTTCGTGATGCACGCCTATAAGGTGGCTGTGGAAGAGAAGTATCGCTTCCTTACATTCGGCGACGCGATGCTGATACTGTAATTTTGATGAATTGTGCTTAGTGAGCTGCGAATTGAAATCACGTGTTTTCAGTTCACGGTTCACTAAGCTCTTTTTAAAGGCGGTAGTAGCTCCTTCAGGACCGCTTTTGGGCCAATCATCGTTTTGGCGGATCATTCAATACTGTTATAATCATCAAATCAACAAATATGGAAATAGCATTTGTCATCTTGGCCTCTGCCGCCTGCATTCTTTTAGTGCTGGTTCTAGTGAAATTGTCTGTCGGAAAATCGAACGGAGACGATGCACACCTCGCTGCGAACTTAGCTGCCGAGAAGGCCAAATCCGACTTGCAGGCGCAGACCATCATGCGGTTGCAGGCGGAGAAAAACGATTTGCAGGCGAAAATGGATGGCAGGACTGCGGATTTGGCGGCGGCGAAGACGCTCAATTCAGAGTTGGAGCGACAGCTCGCATGCCAGAAAGAGGAACTTGCGAGGATGAACGAAAAGCTGAAGGCCGAGTTCCAGAATATCGCCACAATGGTCACTGCGGCGAGTGCGAAGGAACTATCGCGGACAAACACCGAAAAGTTGGAGGGTATCTTGAGCCCGTTTGCCGAGAAATTGAACGAGTTGAAACAGCAGGTGAGCGACGCTTACGACAAGGAGAGCCGCGACAAGGCCGGTCTGCGCGAGGAAATCAAGCAGCTGATGGAACTGAACAAGCAGATGAGCGAGGATGCTGTGGACCTTACGCGTGCGCTGAAAGGTGACGCCAAGACGCAAGGCAATTGGGGCGAACTCGTTCTGGAACGGGTACTCGACCTCGCTGGTTTGGTGAAAGGCATTGAGTACGACAGGGAAGTGGCGATTGAAAATGGCAAGTACCGCCCCGACGTGGTGGTGCATCTTCCGGAGGACAAACACATCATCGTTGATTCCAAGGTGTCGCTCACGGCATACGAGCGGATGGTCAACTCCGACGACCCGCAGGAATTCCAGCGGTTGCAGAAGGAACACGTCAATTCCATCAAAAAGCACATCGACGAGTTGAATGCGAAGAACTATCAGAACCTCAAGGCTTTCGACACACCGAATTTCGTGCTGATGTTCATCCCCGTGGAATCCTCCTTCTCGGCGGCAGTCCAAATCGACCAGTCGCTGTATAATTACGCCTTGCAAAGGAATGTGGTGATGGTGACGCCCTCCACCTTGCTGGCCACGCTACGCACGGTCGCCAGCATTTGGCAGCATGAGAAACAGAACCGCAACACGTTGGAAATAGCGAGGATGAGCGGTAAGTTGTACGACAAGCTTTGCGGCTTTCTCTCCGATATGGAGAAAATTGACAAGGCGTTAAAGTCAGCGCAGAGTTCCTACAACGATGCTGTCAGCAAATTGTCCTCAGGCACGGGCAACGCCATCGCCACGGCGGAGAAGATTAAGAAACTGGGGGCAAAAACCACCAAGTCAATCTCTTCTGATTATCTCTTGACGGAGGAGGGGGAGGAGCTGGATGCCTTGCCTGAAGCTAAAAAGGATGAGGTGTAGTCGGAGACATTCCGATTCGCTCAACGGGGAAGTTCTCGCGTCTATTCTGTCTTCATACCGATGAAGTAGATGCTGCCGGTGGTGTTTTCTGTGATAATGTAGATGAACGGGCGATTGGCATGGAAGATGGCGGTTGGTGTAGGGCGCGGGGCGGAAGAGGTGGTCCTCATCTCCACTACTGTTACGGCGGCGGCTTCGGTTCCCTTCTCATCCACCTCGATTTTGCATTTCTGGAGCACCCGCGAAATGTAGGCACTTCTGTCGCTCAGGCGCGTGAAATCGGCGGCGGAGGGCGAGAAAGCGTCTTTCATGCCCAATTGTTTGAGAGGACTGTTCAGTATGATGGAGTATTCGCTGCTGAACTTGGGAAGTTTCAGGTCCACCATGTATTTTGAGGCCGATTGCATCGCCTGTTGCCAGCTTTCCCCGTTGAGGGAGGCGAGCACGTCGGCGATGGTCTTGCCCTCCGCCGGCAGAAGCACTTCCATGCTGTACCCTTCGTTCCCGTAGGGGAGTCGGACCATGGAGAACATATCGTTCTCAACGTACCTCATCTGGTCATTGCGATGCATCATCTCCACCGTCTTCTTCCCTCCTGTAGCTGTGGTGAAAACCTCGTTTCGGGTCTGTTTCTTGTCGAATTCGTCGCGCCACGATCCCTTGAAATAGATGGCGTTCATTGCATACAGGGAGGCATCGGGGGAGGTTTCGTCGAGGATGTAGCGGATCATGCCGTGCGTATGGTCGCTGGCCCATTTGTTGACGATGCCGGCCACGTCAACGCTGGCGAAATCCATATTCTTGACCTCTGCCATGTATTGTTCGGTGGCGCTCTGCTTGAAAGCCTTCTTCAGTGGGTAGTTGTTATTGGCGAGGATGGCGTTGGCTATTTCAATCTTAATGCTGGGGTCCACCTTGGGCGCCCCCGTGAGCATAAGGTGGAAGAAGTCGTTCATCGCTGACTCGTTTGCAGAGGAGAAACCGAGCGTAGCCGCCATCTGTTCGCGCGTCTGCCCGCTGGCGCCGTTGGAGAGCATCCCCAGCACGTAGGAGGCGCTGAGAGGGGAGAGCAGCACGTCGCCCTTCTCCGACTCTTCCACAACGGCGGCCATCCTGAAAGCGTAGTTGTTGCCATCGATGACGAATTGTTGCTGTTCGGACGTCAATTCTATGGGCTCTATGGGGTGTGGCTTGTCGCCCAAAGTGGAGGGGAGCTTTTGTCCATAGCTGATGCGGCTGCACGAAGAAGATGCCACACTGGTGAGGAGGATGAGCAGGGAAATGATGGTGATATGATGTTTCATAATGATGCGGTTTGATTTGTCGAATGTTTAACGTTGAATGATTGGGAAAAGTATATTTTAAGGAGATGAAATGGAGAAGGAAAAAGAAAAAAACGTACCGAAGGGTTGGGAAGGGGCATCGGAATCCTCGGCAACTTGTTTGGCGGAAGGATTGGCAGCATCGGCGGTGCCCTCGAGTCGGGTGCGAATGTACTTCAAGACAAGCTGGGTGACAAGAGCCCTCAATGGAGAAAAGAGCAGGAGAAGTCGTTTGACGAGGCGCAGGAGGAGGTCCGGCCGCATTTTATCAAATCTCCTTCTTGCAACAAATGGGTGTGCTCTGACTGTTGGAACGAGGAGGAGGGATTGTGCATCGACTGCGCTCCCCGCGAGAGCACTTACGTAGCGAAGGCGCGTAGTGAGGCCATGCGTCGCAACATTGATGAGGCTGCGGAGAAAGCTACTGTGTGGCACGGAGAAATTGAGGCGCGGACGACCTTGTGCCCGCATTGCGGCAAGCCCGCCGGCAACGGCAATTTCTGCAACCATTGTGGACAGTCTCTGAGAATGCTCAAGTGCCCCAAGTGCGGTGCGACCTTGCAGCCGAACATGAAATTCTGTGGTGAATGTGGCACACCCGTCGGCGCGAAGAACGTATGCCCCAAGTGCGGAACCGAGAATGAGCCGGGAACCAAATACTGCGGCGAGTGCGGAGCTAAATTGTAGCCATGGAAAACACGATGGAACTCGAGTGTGTCGTTGGCATCGGCGAACGCTCTTTCGCCGCCTGCGCCGCAATCACCCGCGAGGGCCTCGTCCTGCGCGAGGTGTCGGGGCAGCCTCTCATCATCAACTATGCCGAGTTGGCTGACTTCCGTCTCCTCGACTATCAGGTGGTGTTGCATACACGACATGGGGAGGTGCGTCTTTCAAAGATGGGGCGAGAGACGGAGCATTTCCACGAAAAGTTGTGGCAAGCTTACAACCAGCGCTGCGAGGAGGCGCTGTTCATTCAGTCCAAGCCATCCTTCGAGGGAGAGGGGCTCTGCTCTTATGTCGAGCAGGACATATCCTGTCAGGGCATTGCGAAGGTGTTGATGTACGACGATTGCCTTTGCATCTATCCCCATGACCCAAATGCACGGCGCATCCCACTTTGCTTTTCAATGCCTCCCATAATGGGCGATTACCAGCTCTCTTTTTGTCTTGATACGGGCGATGAATACCGTGTTTCCAAGTTGGGACATCACACGCAGGATGTCTTCGATGAGTTCTCTCGCCATCGTGCCGAAATTGTCGGACAATGGGAGGCCGCGCATCGGGATTTGGTTCGTTCGCTCTCTGCGCGTCTGGGCGATGACGCTGTGCGTTACGATATGATGAAGGGAATGTCCGGCAGTGTTGTCGAGGGGATCTTTTCCCTCAATACCGATGGCTTCTGGTTCGCGCTTCTCCATGATGGAAAGGCTGCCGTGGAGATGGTGACGGGTGAGCATACCGCCACCTATCTCTATCATTATGAATTGGCGGACGACGTTTTCGAACATCGTCTTCGCCATGCCTTGGAAAGTGTGGCGCTGCACCGCGAGGTGATTTTCGCCGACCTCTCTGAGACCCCGTTGTACCAGATGGCAGTGCAGAGGAGCTATCATCTGCAATACCTTCGTGCACATCATGCAGGTCGCATCATCCACACGGCGGCCTGGGAAAAACAGCTCCGCAGTTTCTTCTCTCGCTGACCCGCGCCGACCCGCATCGGAGGTCGCATAAGTAGGTCCCTTTGAGGTGGCGGTTGTGCCATCTACGTCCCTGCTTTACCTGCCGCTTTCCAGTCGTGTTGATATTGTGTTAGTAAATAATTGGCTTTTCACAAAATTATTCGCCTTGAAATATATATTTTTGCGGCGCTTTCGGTTTCGCAAGAATCAAAAGGGAACGCTGTGAAAATCAGTGGCTATACCCGTAGCTGTTAGTTCCATGATGCGCCTTTCCAATGTGTCACTGCCCTTTCAGGGCGGGAAGACGGAAAGTGCGGGGACAAGCCAGAAGACCTGCCAAAGCACATATTTTCGTTGCTTTCGGGAATAAGGGCGGACGAAGCGACTTAGGTCGTGTAAATGCTCCCCCAAGCGCCTTTGATGACAAACCATAACCAATAACCATTAATGGACGAACTGTATATTCTTAAAAGAAATGGCAAACGAGAACTTTTCTCAGCCGAAAAAATCAAAAATGCCATATCGAGGGCATTCCTTTCCGTAAACAGTTTCGCAACACAGGACGTGCTTGTCAATGTGATGGGGCGCTTGAAAATCCACAACGGCATCACCGTGGAGGAAATCCAGAACCAGGTTGAGACCGCCCTCATGGCGGAGCACTACTATGAAGTGGCCAAGGCATACATCCTTTATCGCCAACACCATTACGAGGATCGCGAGGTGAAGGACAAGCTCGATTTCTTCATCAACTATTGCAACGCATCCAACGCGGCCACCGGCAGCAAGTACGACGCCAATGCCAATGTGGAGCGCAAGAATATCGCCACCCTCATCGGAGAACTTCCCAAGTCGAGTTTCATCCGCCTCAACAGACGTATGCTCTGCGACAAAATCAAGGACATGTACGGCAAGGAGTTGGCAGACAGATATATGTACCTGCTCAATCATCATTTTATTTATAAGAATGACGAGACCAGCATCGCCAATTACTGCGCCAGCATCACGATGTATCCGTGGCTGCTCGAAGGAACGAAAAGTATCGGCGGCAACGCCTCTGCTCCCACCAACCTAAAGTCCTACTGCGGGGGCTTTATCAATATGGTGTTTATGGTTTCCAGTATGCTCAGCGGTGCCTGCGCCACCCCCGAGTTTTTGATGTACATGGACTATTTCGCCCGCAAAGAGTACGGCAACGACTATTATCTCTCCAGCGACAAAGTGGTTGATCTCTCTACCCGCCAACGCACCATCGACAAGGTCATCACCGATTGCTTCGAGCAGGTCGTCTATTCCATCAACCAGCCCACCGGTGCCCGCAACTATCAGTCCGTCTTTTGGAACATTTCGTATTACGACCGTTATTATTTCGAGAGTCTTTTCGGGGAATTCCGCTTCCCTGACGGCACGAGGCCATCCTGGGATTCGTTAAGCTGGCTGCAAAAACGCTTTATGCGTTGGTTTAATGCCGAACGCACCCGCGCCGTGCTCACTTTCCCTGTCGAGACCATGGCCCTGCTTTCCAAGGATGGCGATATCATCGACACCGAGTATGCCGACTTCACTGCTGAGATGTATGCTGCCGGTCACTCTTTCTTTACCTACGTGAGCGACAACGCCGACTCGCTGAGCAGTTGCTGCCGCTTGCGCAACGAGATTCAGGACAACGGCTTCAGCTACACCCTCGGTGCCGGCGGCGTTTCCACCGGTTCGAAGAGCGTGCTCACCATCAACCTCAACCGCTGCATCCAGTATGAGCACCGCAACAACATACCGAAACTGCAATTCGTGGAAGAGGTCATCGACCTGATGCACAAAGTGCAGATCGCCTACAACGAGAACCTCAAATACTTGCAGTCGAAGGGAATGCTCCCCCTCTTCGATGCCGGCTACATCGCCATTGCACGGCAGTATCTCACCATCGGCGTGAACGGCATGGTGGAGGCCGCCGAGTATTTGGGTATCTCCATCGACGACAACCTCCAATACCAGCATTTCGTTGAGGATGTGTTGGGATTGGTGGAACGCTACAACCATAAGTATCGTACCAAGGACCTGATGTTCAATTGCGAGATGATTCCAGCGGAGAACGTGGGCGTGAAGCATGCCAAGTGGGATCGCGAGGACGGCTACGAAGTGCCCCGCGATTGCTACAACAGCTATTTCTTCAAGGTGGAGGACGATTCCATTAACCTGCTCGACAAGTTCCGTCTGCATGGCAGTCGCTACATCTCACACCTTACTGGCGGCTCCGCTCTCCATGCCAATTTGGAAGAGCACCTCTCGCAGGCGCAGTATCGCCAGCTGTTGCGCGTGGCTGCCCAGGAAGGGTGCAACTATTTCACCTTCAACATCCCCAATACGCTTTGCAACGACTGCGGGCACATCGACAAACGCTATCTACACGAGTGCCCCGTATGCCACAGCAAAGACATCGACTATCTTACCCGCGTCATTGGTTATATGAAGCGCGTCAGCAGCTTCTCGTTGGCCCGCCAGCAGGAGGAACGCCGTCGTTTCTATGGCCGCATGGAGGATGAAAAAGAAACACTTCCCAACCTTTCCGACGCGCGCCGCGAGCTTTTACAGCAGCATCATTACCATGAATCTGAAGTTTTATAATTACGACATCGTTTTCCAGGAGATTCCCGACGAAGTAACGCTTGCCGTCAACCTCACCAATTGTCCGCATAGATGCCCGCAGTGCCATAGTCCCCACTTGCATCAGGATATCGGACATGAGTTGAATGCCAAGGTGTTGGACGATTTGTTGGCAAAGTACGGACGGCAGATTACCTGTTTCTGCTTTATGGGGGGGGACCGCTTCCCGAATGATGTTGAGACGTTGGCAGGTTATCTTCGTGCCAAAACGCGGCTCAAAGTGGCGTGGTATTCGGGTAACGCAATGCTCCCTCGCAATGCCCGCTTGTTCGACTACATCAAGATCGGCGGCTTCAATCCCGAGCGTGGCGGCCTGCGCTCCCGCACCACCAATCAGCGGCTCTATAGAAATGTGGGGGGCTCCATGCAGGATATCACCTACCGTTTTTGGGAAAAATAGTGCTGCTGTATGGTAACACTTTTTTGAAGTGTAAAAAACACTGATGCGATAAATTCAGGTGTATAAAAATATCAGTCAAGCGATTTCTTTGTTGCTGGGGCTGGTCTCTCGTGGGAGATGTTTTCTTACACTGGCACTGTAGTGCCGGCGCGGGAAATTTCCCCTTCTATTCTAGAAGGGGTGCCGCTAGGCGGGGTAGTAATATTAAAACATCAGAATTCCTTGTGAAAAACAACCATCATCAACGATATTCTAATCAAAGACCACTATATCCATAATCTCCTTGAAAACAGCGAGTTAATGGACTTTGTACGTGCGTATCCGGTTCGGGATCGTAATAGAGCTTGACGGAGATACGCACATTGAAAAGGCTGACTATTACATTCAATGTGACAATTTAATACTATCAAAAAGGAATGATAATGTCTATATTACTACCCCGGCCTTCGGCCACCCCTTCTTAAAAAGAAGGGGAAAATCGCGACCGCACTTGTCGTGCGTAAAACGGAATTGATTCCAAATCGTACGGGTTGCGCTACATTGCTGTTAGAATGTTCACTCGCGTCGGGGAGACGGAGAGGCGGTAGTCTCCTTTTTTCAGCATCTCTCCTTCAACCTCTCCTAAAATCGACTTTTCACTCTTGATTTCCAGACTGTTGGTATGGAGTACCGTAACCTCTTTGAGGTGGATGTGTTTTCCGGAGAAAAGCTTGCCGATGTTGGCTACGACTTTCAGCAGGGGGATTTTGCGAATGGCCACCACATCAAGCATTCTGTCGTGCAAATCGGCCATTGGGACTTGGCGCATGCCGTTGCCATTGTACTGCGCATTGCCCACTGCGATAGTGAAGATGCTGTCGGTCAGTGTTTTTTCTTTCGTCTTCAAGGTTACAACCGAGGGCTTGAAGGTGAGCAGTACTTTGACCAATTTGAGCAGATAGACCGCTCCGGGAAACAGCTTTGGTTTTTTACCTACTGTCTCCGCGATGGTGGAGGCGTCGAAGGCGAATCCTGCAATATTGATGAAATGGCGTTTGGCGATGACGTTATTGCCGTTCAATGTCTCCACAATTCCTACATCTGTTGGCACGAAATGCCCGGATTTGAAAACCGCCGGCATTTTTTCGATGGTTGGATAATGCAGCGAGCGGCAGAAATCATTGCCGGTGCCCAACGGCAGTATGGCTAAGAACACCTCCTCGGTATTGATGCCAGCGTTGTAGATTCCGTTGACGGCTTCGTTGATGCTGCCATCGCCGCCGCACACCATCAGATGGCGTGCGCCCGCTCGACATAGCAGTTTGGCCGTCTCAATCCCTTTGTTGGGACCATCAGCGGGGTTGATTTTATATTTGATTCCCTCAAGATCAAATTCGTGCAGGATTTTTTTGAAGATTTCCGCCCGTTTTTTTGTTAAAGCGTTGGGATTAACAATGATTTGCCAAAGATGATTCATGATTCACGATTAGTAATCCATAATTATGATTCGGCATTATGAATAAAAAAACTGTGACCCAAATTCCTTGCAAATTCAGATCACAGTTCACGAATGTCAGTTCACTTAAAGATTAAGCGTAGAGTTCTTCGAAGATTTTTCTCAGTTTGGGGCTTTCGCGGAGTTCTTGGAGGGTGAATTCGGCGTGTCCGCGGGTGTAGCCGTTGCCGATGATCATGTTCACGTCAGTGCCGATGCCTTCTGCGCCGAGAGCGGCTTTGGTGAAGCTGGTGGCCATGGAGAAGAAATATACGATGCCATCGTCCTTGGTGCAGAGGATGGCGGGCATTTCCTGATCGGGAACGTTTACGCAAACGATGGTCACGTCAGCCATTTTGCCGTTGGTCAGTTTCTCGACGAGGTCGTGGATTTCAACGGGGGTCATGCCTTTAACGCTTTCAACCACATCGCAGAAGCCGAGCTCCTTGATACGGTTGGTGCTCTTCGGGCTGTTGGCCAGACCGATGACCTTACCGGTAACGCCAACGCGTTTCTTGGCTTCGTAGCAGCACATCATACCGCTCTTGCCACCTGCGCCCATGATGACCACGTTTTGGCCGTATTGGCAGAGTTTGGCGGTTTGGGCGGGTGCGCCGGCGATGTCCAATGCGCTCAAAACGAGCTTTTCGGGCATGTCGTCGGGAACTTTTGCGTAGATGCCGCTTTCGAAAAGGATGGCTTGGCCGTCGATGTCAACTTGGTCGATTTCCGGACGGATGGCCTTGATCTTGTCGATGCGGAGGGGAGTCAGCGAAAGGCTGACGAGGGTAGCGATGCGGTCGCCCTCTTTGAGGTCGATTTTGCCTTTGAGAGCATCGCCGATCTTGGCAACTTTGCCGAGGAGCATGCCGCCGGAACCGGTTCTGCGGTTACGATGCTTGCCTTGCAGCTCAACATTGAGCATCATCTCTTTCTTGATTTCCTCTTCGATTCTCTCCTGACTTGCACCTTCGCCAGCTTGTTGTTTGGCGTAGTTGTGGATGTCGGTAAAGGAAGCGGAGTCGATGTTCAGGGTTTGAACGTCGATCAAAATCTCGTTGTCGTAGATTTCGCTCATGTCGTTGTCGATTTTGTCGGCCGGCTGCGGAAGAACTCCCTTCGGCTCAATGACACGATGCGTGCCGTATTTGTTACCTTTTTTCTGCATAGATGTTTGATTTTTAATTGTTTATAAAATGAGATGATTCTCCTTCAAATCGGCGGCAAATGTACGAAAATAATTCAAAAATACATAATGCCGAATGCAGTTTTTTGCCATTGACATTGCCGCCCCCTGAAGACCATCGTTCTTATCTACTACTTCATAACTAATTGTATCGCCGTGCGCGCCGGAATATACACCTTCAGCACCCCGTCCAAAGAGAAAAACTCCGTTGTCTCGTCAATGAGTCCGAACCCGCCGAAGAGGGGGGAATCGCTGTTGACGACAATCTTGTATTTCCCTGATTTGCAGTGAATCGGGAAGTCTGTGAATGACTTCTCTGGGTTGAAATTGAAGACAAAGATGCTGTCACCTCTTTCAAAAGCGAGAATTTGGTTGCCTTCGTCGCGCACCAGCGGAAGGGGGGCGAAATCCAGTACGTCCGTTTCTTTCACAGAGTGAATGATCGCTTCGTTGAAATGCTGCAAGTATTTGTATTTCAAGGTGTCGTCGTCGGCAAGATGCCACTGTCGGCGGGCATAATTGTACGACCAGCCGTTGCCCTCCCGCGGGAAGTCGATCCATTCGGGATGACCGAACTCGTTGCCCATGAAATTCAAAAAACCTCCGTCGGCCAGTGCCAGCGTGCTGAAGGTGATGAGCTTGTGGAGCGCAATGCCCCGGTCCACCTGCAAATCCGGTGTGAAAACCGACATCTTGTCGTACATCTTGCTGCCAATCAGCCGGAAGATGATGCTTTGGTCGCCCACCATCGCCTGGTCGTGGCTTTCCGCATAGCTCACCACGTGCTCCTCCCGCCTGTGGTCTGTCAGCCGGTAGAAAATGTCTCCCGTGTGCCAATGCTCGTCTGCCACCTCCTTGATGGTCTTGCACCAGAAATCGGCGATCCCCATCGACATCCGGTAGTCGAAGCCCAGGCCGCCCTTCTCCGTCGGGAACGCCATTCCAGGCATCCCGCTCACATCCTCGGCAATTGTAATTGCTTGATTGTTAATCTGATGCACGACTCTGTTCGCCAAGTACAAGTACGTCAGCGCATCTTCATCCACGTTCTCGTCGAAGTACTGTTTGTATTCCAAAAAATCGACTCCGATGCCGTGGTTGAGGTAGCTCATGCTGGTCACGCCATCGAAGCGGAATCCGTCGAAGCGGAACTCCTCCAGCCAGTATTTGAGGTTGGAGAGCAGGAACATCAAGGTGTCGTTTTTGCCGTAGTTGAAGCAGCGGGAGTCCCACACGGGGTGTCGGCCGCGCTCGCCGTCGTGGAAGTAGAGGTGGTAGCTGCCGTCGAAGCGGCTCAGCCCCTCGTGCTCGTTGCTGACCGCGTGGGAATGCACCACATCCAGAATGACGGCGATGCCCATTCCGTGAGTCCTGTCTATCAGCGACTTGAGTTCCTCCGGCGTACCGAAGCGGAACGATGGCGCGAAGAAGTTGGAAACCTGGTAGCCGAAGGAGCCGTAGTAAGGGTGCTCCTGTATGGCCATTAATTGTAAAGTGTTGTATCCCAGCTTCTTGATGCGGGGTAGCACCTTCTCGGCAAATTCAAGGTACGAGCCGATTTTGCCCTCTTCCGCCGCCATGCCGATGTGCGCCTCGTAAATCAGCGGGTGTGAGCTACGTTGCGGCGCGGCGTTCTGCCACTCGTATTCGTCTGCTTCCCACACTTGGGCGGCGAATATCTTGGTGTCGGCATCCTGCACCACGCGCCGCACGTAGGAGGGGAGGCGTTCGTCGGCCCCGTCCTGCCACACCATCCACAGCTTGTAAAGCATTCCGTGTTTCACAAACTGTTCGGGTAGGAAAATCTCCCAGTCGCCGTTGCCGATGGGGTGCAACGCAAACCGTTCCTCGATTTTCCAGTAGGAGAAATCTCCGTAGATGTATATTTTTTTGGCGTTGGGTGCCTTCTCGCGAAAGTGGTAGCCGCCTGCCGTTTTATGCAAGCCATAGTAGAGGTGGTTGTTGCATTTTTCGGACAGAAGATGCTGTCCATCGGCAAGTTCCAGCTCTTTCAATACGGCCTTGCGGTAACGTTTTTCCAGCTGGTTAGCAAAAGGTTTCAGCCAGGGGTCTATTTCAACAATCGGGGATTTCTTTTTCACGAGAATGGTTTTTGGTCGCAAACTTTAGATTTGCAGCTGCAAAAATAATCAAAAAAATGATATGGGAAAGGTTCAGCAAATTCAGGATACCAAACGAACACTGTTCAATCTATTTTCCTGTATCCCTAACGAGGGGCGGAATAAATGAACAGCCCGATGCAATGTCGTTTGTCGGGCTGTCATGATATGGATGTATGGCTGTCATAATATGGATGTAGGGCAGTCATAATATGGATGTAGGGCAGTCATATTATGGCAGCCCTACAAACGCGGGATTATTGGCAAACTAAAAAATGAGAATTGAAAACAGAAAATTATCTGGAGAAGATTGAAATATGAAAAGATGAAAGTTTGTGGATGACGCTTCTGCGGCTATTGCAAAAGGACCAAAAAAGAACCTAAACGCCTGACAATAAATGTATTACTTTTGCCGGCAAAAAAATATTATTAATCAAAACCAAATAATCATGAAGAAATTTTTAATTGCATTATTATTTATCCCAATCTTTGTAATGGGACAAAAAACGATTAATGAAGCTACAAAAGATTTTACGGGAAAGACTTTCTTTGACTATGATCTTTATACACATGCAGTTGGCACGTATAAATATTATTATGATGACGATGACAACAAAATTATGCATGGAACCTGCGTGATTAAAGGTGACGATTGGTGGGGATTGCATAAGGAAATCAAATTAAAGACAAATGGCACAGCAACATACACCGACGGCAAACTAAATGGTGCATTAACAATGTCACAAACATTTACAAATCCAAAGTCATCTGCTTCTTGGTCGTTTAAAGCAGCTTACACCAATGGTGTACCAAGCGGAACCTGGACATATACTGAAACTGGAATCACAAAAAATGCGACCATGACCGCTTCCATAACATGGAAAGAGGGCAGGATGTCGGCTCTTAAAAGTGAAACCGGAGTTTCAATAACTATTAATAATGATGGGTATATCGTTTCAGGAACCGTAGAGGGAAATAGTTTCAAAAATGAATTTTTGATAAATAAGTTTATTAGGAAAAATGGAGAGTGGTCGCAAATAGAATCCGAACAGAAAGCACTCATTGATTCATATATAGCAGGCACCCTTTCGGAAGATGAACTTTTTGACAAAGGCTATATTATTGAAGATTATCAGTCTAAAATTGATGAATGGTTCATGTCTCACCTGACGAATGATTATGTTTATATTAAGTGGTTTGATCCAAGTTTTACTTTCCCCGATCATCCAAGATTTAAGGTCCTGAAAAAAGTCGCATTACTCTCATTAGAGGAAATATTAGATTACTATGATCAATCTCACCAAAGGTATTCTTCTCTCGATGATAAATGGTACTATACAGGAGTGAATTTTGATAAAGTTGCAAGGGAACGCAATTATGATGGAAAATATATGACGGACGAAACTATCCAACAATGGAAAGAATTATTCAGCCAAAAGGTGAAGGAGATGGAGGAAAAGAAGGCTGAGGAGGCCAGACAGGCGGAACAGCGCAGGAAAGAAATGGAAGAGCGAGAGGCAGAGAGAGCAAGGCAGGCTGAAGAAAGAGAAAAAGCCGAGCAGCAACAAGCAACGGAAAGTGTAATCAAAGGTGCTATGGATTTGTTAACAGCATTGCCCAATGGCGAAGTGAAGTTTTGGGGCGCAGACATCATTATTGGTGTTGAATATGACAAGAACCCATACGCTTGGAGTCAATACTTCACCTGCTATTCAGATTTAAGATCGAAGTTAGGCGTGAAACTCAAACCATTTCTTCCCTTTGATAGATACACCATTGATAATATAAATGGGGATGAGTGTACGTGTACAATTGAGAAATTTATTAGCAAGAAGAAGAGTGAGTTTTGGAAAACGACAATCAAACTCAAAGATGGCAAGATATATTTAGATGAATCTTTTGATTTCTCAAATGCCGTAAAAATTGAGACGGATCAGGATGGTAGTAAATAAACACAAAAGATGAGGGTGACTGTAGAGACGATGTGCACATCGTCTCTACTACATCACCTTCACGCTTGTGAGGCCGCCCTTGTTGCCCATCACAAACAGTTCTTTCGAGCCGTCGGGGGTGAAATGTTCCACGTAGAGGGGTTCGTGTTCCATGAAGCGGTCGCAGAGGAACGTCTCGCCGGCTTTGAGTTTGGCGTTTTCGGATTCGCGGATCACAAACCGGTGCTCCCCTTGGTATTCGAGCAGGCAGCGGCGGTTGGGATTCCATGTGACTTCCAGCCGGCTGCCGACGGGCAAATTATTGACATCCAGCGTTGTGCCTATCACGCGGTGCGACGACTGCACACCATCCACCTCGCAGTAGTCGCTCACGAAGGTCTCCCAGTCGGGGTAGCCGATGAAGCGGGCGAGGATGTTGAGGGTGCTCTCGCGGGTGGAGGCGTAGCCGTCCACATAGCCCCAAAGCCGTTTGAGGGTGGAGGTGGCGACGGTTTCGCCGAGGCGTTCTTGTATCACCCCGGCGAGAAAGGTGAAATCGGTGGAGGTTTTGATACGATGGTTGGCCGACTCCTCGACGCAGTGGCGCAGCAGGGCGATGTTCTGGCTGATTTCGGGCATGATAGCATATTTTGATGCGGCAAAAATACGCCAATTTTCGGAATGAGGCGGTGGACGGAAGGTTCTTTTAAGGTTCTTTATAGGTTTACCTAACCCTTGAAAAAGAACCTAAAAAGAACCTAACTGCGTGATTATAAATGTTTTATTTTTGCCGCCGAAAAAAACACAGTAGCTATTGACCCTTGCGATCTGTGGGAAATGAACTAAAGGGTCCGGATTTAAAAATTAATAAAAATGGGTAAATTTAAAATTGAAAATGTAATTGGTGCAGGCATCGCATTGTTGTCAGTGATCATGCTTACGTTTCTTCCGTTAATCAAAAGGTATGCTCTATTTAAACTTTTTGGAGACTTTACAGGCCTCGCTCTTGTGTGGATTTTTTTCCCCTTGGTTGCTGTAGTCAGCCATCTGTTTGGAAAGCTAAAAATGCTTACCGCCTTCCTTATGCTGATTCCCGTTTTATGGGGTTTGGTGTACGTTCACTACGGAGCCGCAGGAGCCGGTTACTGGGTTTATGTGGCCATGACCATTATTTTGATTGTCTATACCATTATAGTAAAAAAGAAGATGGCAAAACGGAACGACTAACTAAATATTCTTTAACAGTTTAAAAATCAAATAATTATGAAAAGAAATATTCTAACCATAATGGCAGGTGCAGTGCTGGTAGTGCTGGCCGCTGCATTCGTTTCTTGCGGTTCGAAGGGTGGTGACTCAAAGGATGGGGAGAACAAAGACTCCAAAGTGATTATCAATAAAGATATCATTACTTGGCGCAACCCCGATAGCTGGAACACCATACCACAAGAAAGTAGATTCATTGAGACTGCCCAAGGTTCCTATAATCTGACAGATAAGGACGGGAAGATGGAGATTGCCATTGATTTCGTCAAAACCAAAGAGGTCGGCGACAATGTTATTGAAAACTTGCGCACCATCGATTTACAGTTTGGCGGCTGCACTTTTCAGGCAGACAAATCGGTTATTCTCAAGGAGATACAAAATGCCAAAATAGGGGATAAGTTAAAAATTCCTTTCTCCTATATCTACGCTTCCGACAAAGAAAAACAGAGAATCATTGAGGATAAAACCCCCAGCATGACCATTGAGTTATGCCTTCCCAAAGAGGTGAGCGAATCCGACTCTGGGGATGATCTGCTCGACGTAGAAGGTGAGTATGACAAGGCTTCCAAGAAGGTCGCTGATGAGTATGACAAGGCATACAAGAAGGTTTCTGACGAGTATGAGAAGGCTTCCAAGAAAGCTCAAGATGAGTACGACCGCGCCTATCAAAAAGCCCAGAAGCAAGTTGATGATGCCCTTAATTCATACGGCTGGTAACCCATTCTGTGATACTTTTTCATTTGTGATTTCTATAATGGCTGCCTCCTATCCTGAATGGTAGGAGGCTTTCTTTTTGTCCATTCCACAAAATTCCGTATTTTTGCGCCATGATTGATAGCACCGACGACATCTCGACCTCCGGCCGCATCGAGCCTGCGCAATACCACGTTTCGGAACGGTTCTCTGGTCACAGCGAGCTGCCCTCCAAAAGCTACTGCCGGCTCTGTAAGGTGCAACGCTATGGGAAATGGTTTGTGCTGAAGTCGTTGAAAGCCGAATACACCTCCGATCCGGTTTATAACGGACTGCTGGACAAGGAGTACCAGCTCATGATGCAGCTCAACCACCCGAATGTGGTGCGCGTTTACGGCATGGAGGAAGATGCGGTGATGGGGCGTAGCATCGTGATGGAGTGGGTGGACGGGCTGACGCTGGAGGAACTGATGCAAGAGAAGCCCTCGATAGAACTTCGCCGCACGATATGCCGCCAGATTTTGGACGCGCTCGCCTACTGCCATGCCCAGCAAATCATCCACCGCGACCTGAAACCGAGCAACATTCTCATCACAAGGAATGGCAACAATGTGAAAATCATCGACTTTGGACTTTCCGACAGTGATGTTTTTGCCGTGCTGAAGGAGCCGGCCTACACAAAGGCTTATGCCGCCCCCGAACAGTTGGCCGGCGAGGAGCTCGACTGCCGCACCGACCTGTACGCCTTCGGCCGGATTCTGAATCAGCTGTTCCCGTCTCGCTACCGGCGGGTGGTGCGGAAGTGCCTGCAACCGCAGCGGGATAGACGCTATGGCTCGGCGGCGGAGGTGGAAGCGGCGATGACGGCCTGCGAACGGCAACGCAGAATCCTCCCTTGGGTGGTGCTCGCACTGGCGGTCGTCGGGATGCTGCTGGCCGCCATCCTGCCGTGGATGAGGTTCCAGGAGAAGCCCGCCCCGCCCGAAGTGCCAACGGAAATGAAGTCCCCAGCATTGCCACAGACGGTAGGGAAGGAGCAGACCCCGACAACTTCCGTAACCGTGGAACAGCCAATATTACTGAAAGGAGAAGAAGCAAAGACGAAAGCATTGGATGCAGCCGTTGCCCGCCTTCGTTTTGAGATGGACAGTATGTTCAAGCCGCTGGAAAAAGCCAAAAGGGATGGGAAAATCCAGTATCGGGAGCAGTACGAGTCGAGGAAGTCGCTCATTTTTTGCAAAAGCAGCTTGCGGATAGCGCAGCTGAAAGCGCAACTACCATTGGAACAGCGGAGTACGTTCCAGGAATTGGCCAATTCCGTATGGAACGGGCACTATAATTCGCATAGCATCATGGCGGACGATGGAACATTCACCATGCCCTCATTGCACGATTATTATACCCAAGGAAAGATATCAAAAGCGGTATTCGATTCCCTAAACAAGGAGTGTTTGGATGACGTATACGAGGTTGCCCGTTTGCATAAGGAATGGCCGAATTAAACTAATAATTGGCGAGCCAATGGCTGAAAAAGCGGTCATAATGTGTCAAAAATCTATGAATTTTGGGCACAAATACGGGTAAAAATGGGGTGGTCTGACGAGTCAATCTGGCTTCTGCAAAGGATTTCATTGATATTTTCATGACGAAAAGTTCGTCACGAAAAGTTCGTTACAACTTTTTCGCGGCAAAATACTAAATTGGGTGAATAAATCACCAGATAATATATTTTCAGGGCCGTTGTTAGGACAATTGTTTTGACAGTAACTTGAGTGCGGAAAGTGGGGTAAAATATGCAGTTTCCGCACCTGAGTTTGCATTTTTTGTAAAAATAGATAATGCGTGACTTCTGTCCTCTCACCGCCCCCACTCCGCCTTCATCTTGCAGTATTCGCTTCCATCGGAGGCGTTGACAATGGAGAAAAGATGCTCGCTTTCGCTCTTTTTCTGCAAGAATGTGGCGTACTCATCGTCAGCCTTGATCTGTTTCGTGTAGTTGATAATCAACTCTTTCAGATGATGGTGCTGCAGAAAATCGAAGTCGTAACTGTCGATGAACCAGCGCACATACGTTGTGTTGTTGACGTGATGGTTGACATCGATGTCGGAGTATTTTACGCGCTGGGGTAGGAGGGATGAGGTCTCTTCGGGGAGGGCGATTCGCGGTACCTTCAGGTTCATCTCAAAGGAGGAGTCCGCACCAATCAGGTAGGGCACGTCGCTTCCAATTACCTCCTCCACTTTCAGCGGGTGGAAGTCGGCGGTGCTCATCACAATCCATAGCGATTGGGCGCGCAGGAAGCGGGTGCCGTCGTCGCCAACCACTTCGAAACTACGGGGTTGCAGCAGGTTTTGCGGCGGATTGGCCCACGTGCGGATGGTGATGTGGTCGTACTTGCGCGGAAGTCGCTCGATTTGCAGCCCCATGCGGTAAATCGCCCAGAAACCACCCTTCTCGTTCAGCTCCTTCCAACCAATACCGCGCGAATCCACGTGCAGGTCGGCAGTCGTCTGCATACAACCCAACAGATATTGAAGGTTCACATTTTGGTTTGCATCAATGGTATGTGATTGAATGTCAAATTGTTGCGAAAAAATTGCGGATGAATCCATTGGTCTGTTTTTGGGAATGCAAAAGTAGTAAAAATCTTTAACGATGACATCGACTTTGACATTGACCGCGTGTGCTGGACCTGCCAAACGTGTAAAATTGTCTGCGTCGCGCCATCAATCATTAATAATTAATCATTATTTTGTACTTTTGCAGGCTCATTTAAGGAATGATTTAGGAATGAAAAACGAGGAGAAAACGCTGGAGAAGACTGTGGAGGCCGCTGTGATTGCAGGGATTTCCACGCCCGCCTGCCCGCCCGAGCGGGTGAACGAGTACTTGGACGAGCTTGCTTTTCTGCTGGATACGGCAGGCGGGCAGGCTGTGAAGCGCTTCACCCAGAATCTGCCCTATCCCGACCCCAAATTCTACCTCGGAAGTGGAAAGTTGTCGGAAGTGGCTGAATACGTGAAAGAGAACAAAATCGATATGGCGGTTTTCGACGACGAGCTATCCCCGGCGCAAATCCGCAACATCGAGGGCGTACTGCATTGCAAAATCCTCGACCGCACCCACTTGATTCTGGACATCTTTTCCAAGCGTGCGCAAACCGCACACTCCAAAGTGCAAGTGGAATTGGCTCAGTATCAGTATCTTCTACCCAGGTTGACCGGTATGTGGACCCACTTGCAGAAGCAACGCGGCGGCATCGGCATGCGCGGTCCGGGTGAAAAGGAAATTGAAACCGACCGGCGTATCATCCGCGACCGCATTTCATTGCTAAAGAGGAAGTTACAAGATATTGATCGCCAGAAGCAGACGCAGCGCAGCAACCGAGGTCAGTTCGTCCGAGTAGCCCTTGTCGGCTATACTAACGTGGGCAAGTCCACCCTGATGAATCTCATCAGCAAGTCCAATGTCTTCGCCGAAAACAAACTCTTTGCCACTTTGGACACCACTGTCCGCAAAGTGGTCATCGAAAACCTGCCCTTCCTGCTCTCCGACACCGTCGGCTTCATCCGCAAACTGCCTCACAGCCTCGTCGAGTCCTTCAAGTCCACGCTGGACGAAATCCGCGAAACCGATCTCATACTCCACGTCGTGGATATCAGCCATCCCGATTTTGAAGAACAAATTTCCATTGTCAATCAAACACTTCAGGAAATTGGAGCCGGCAATAAACCCGTCATTACCATTTTTAACAAAATCGACAACTACACTTGGGTGGAAAAAGAACCCGATGACCTGACCCCGAAAACCAAGGAAAACATCACGTTGGAGGAACTCAAACAGACTTGGATGGCGAAAATCAACCACAAAACACTCTTCATCTCCGCCACCAAACGCGAAAATATCGATGAACTCAAGTCCGTCTTGTATGAAGAGGTGAAAAAACTTCACATCCAGATTTATCCATACAACAACTTCCTCTATGACATTCCGCAGGAATTACAATGATAATCGGACAGAAACCAATCAAAACCACATAATTATATGAGTGAAAATCCATTTAAAATCGGCATTACGCAAGGCGACATCAACGGAATCAGCTATGAAGTGATTCTCAAGGCGCTGAGCGACAATAAGATCACAGAACTCTGTACCCCAATCATTTACGGCATTGCGAAAGTCGCCAGTTTCCATAAAAGCAAACTCGACATGCAGGAATCCACCATCCAGGTCATCAAAAAACTGGAGCAGGTCAATCTGAAGAAAAGCAACCTGCTCAATCTGGTGGAACAGGAGGTGAAGGTGGATTTGGGAACCTCCACCGAGACGGCTGGGAAAATGGCGGAGCTCTCATTGAATTCTGCTTGCAATGATTTGAAAAACAAGAAGATAGATGCCATCGTGACGGCACCCATCAACAAGGCGAACATTCAGTCGGCGACTTTCAAGTTCAATGGGCACACTGAATATCTCGCCTCGCAGTTCGATGCCAAGGACGCCACAATGATGATGATTTCCGATGACTGCCGCATTGCTTTCGCCACCAACCATCTGCCGGTGGAGCAAGTTTCGAAATCATTAAGCAAAGATTTGATAATCAAGAAATTGCAGATTATCAACGCTACTTTGAAAAAAGATTTCGCCTGCACGAATCCTACGATTGCGGTGTTGGCGCTGAATCCGCATGCGGGCGACAATGGTTTGATTGGAAATGAGGAGAAGGAGATTATCAAGCCCGCCATTGATGCCGCGTTTATGTCCAAAATCAACGCCTTCGGTCCTTTTCCCGCAGACGGTTTCTTTGGCACTGGCCATTATCGCAAGTTCGATGCCGTTCTGGCCATGTACCACGACCAGGGCATGGTCCCGTTCAAGGTCATTTCCCGCGGCGAAGGCGTGAACTTTACCGCTGGTCTGCCCATTGTGCGAACCTCTCCCGCCCACGGTACGGCCTACGATATCGTGGGACGAAACCTCGCCTCTGGCAACTCCATGCGCAATGCCATCTATTTAGCCATCGACATCCTAAGAAATAGGTTGAGGTAGTGCTCTGATTTTGGGAAAAAATGTCTTGATTTCTCGAACAAGTTCGCAGTTCACCAATCACGCTTCTACATGTGGCATTTTCGGGATAATCAATTAAAAATCAATAATAAAAGTATGAAGAAGTTTGTTTTTTGGGTGATGATTTCAATGGTTGTGTGCGGATCGCTTTCTTCTTGCAAGAAAGAGAAGAAAAATGCGCCGGCAGGGCAGGAGACGAAACTGGAAACCTTGGTTGCGCCGCCCTTCGATGCCGATTCCGCTTTCCATTTCGTGAAGGCACAGACCGATTTTGGACCGCGGGTGCCCAATACCACGGCGCACGACAGATGCGGCGAATATTTGCAGAAAACGCTCGCGAAATATGCGGACACGCTCTATGTACAGTCGTTTTCCGCAAAGAATTACAAAGGCACGCAACTGAGAGGCAAGAATATCATCGGTGTCTTCAACCCCGACCAGACGCGGCGCGTGATTCTGGCTTCGCACTGGGACTCTCGTCACGTTGCCGACCATGATCCCGACCCGGCCAACCGCACCACCCCGATTGATGGTGCCAACGATGGTGCGAGCGGTGTGGGCGTTCTGCTGGAAATCGCCCGCCAGCTGTCGGAAAAGGCCCCCAACATCGGAGTGGATATCATTTTCTTCGACTTGGAAGACCATGGGACGCCCGAAAATGAAACCTCGCCCCAGGGCGACTGGTGGTGTCTCGGCTCGCAGCATTGGACCGCCAATCCGCATATCGCCGGCTACAGCGCCGACTTCGGCATTCTGCTGGATATGGTGGGCGACAAAAGTGCGGTGTTCCGCTACGAGTATTTCTCCAAAGCCCATGCGCTGAGCGTGCTCTCCAAAGTTTGGGGAACTGCCTACCAACTGGGCTATGGCACGCGGTTTGTGCAGCAAAATTCCAACCCCATCACGGACGATCACTATTATGTGAACGAAATCGCGCACATCCCGATGATCGACATCATCCATCAGGAAGACCATACCGGCACGGGTTTCCCGCTTACTTGGCACACTCTAAACGACAATATTGAGAACATCGACAAGGGCACGCTGGACATGGTGGGGAAAACGGTGCTGTCGGTGGTTTATGGCGAATAGGGTATGGGGTGAAGTACTACAAATGCGAATAAACGAAAAACAGAGTGACTATGGAGAATTTCCTCGATTCTAAAATCATCGTTTTCAAATTCGGCGGGGCCTCCGTAAAAGATGCCGCCGGTGTGAAGAACCTGCAGCGCATCGTGGAACAATACAAGGACAGGAAGCTCTTTGTCGTGATTTCCGCCGTGGGCAAGACCACCAATCTGCTGGAAAAAGTCTTGGATGCCTATTTTTATGGGCAAACAGATTGGAAACCGCTTTTTAATCAGCTGAAAGACAATCACTTGGAGATTGCCCGCGCACTCACGGAGCATAACGACCGCATCATTGCCAAGCTGGATAGCGTGTTTGAGCAGTTGGAGCAGAAATTGCAGAGCCCGCATTCCGACCGTTACGAATATGAGTATGACCAGATTGTCAGTTTCGGGGAAATACTATCTACCAAGCTGATTTCCACCTACTTGAATATTGTCGGTGTGCGCAACCAATGGCTGGATGCGCGCCGGATGCTATTGACCGACAAGAACTTTATGGAGGCGAAGATTGACTGGTACGCTTCGGAAACCGCGTTGAAGAATGCCGTTTCCGCCGTTACGTTGAAACACGATGAGAATCTGTTGATTACGCAGGGCTTTATTGCGGGAACCGGCGACGGCTGCGCCACCACCTTCGGTCGCGAGGGCTCCGACTATTCTGCAGCCATCATTGCTTATCTGCTTGATGCAGAGAATGTTACGATTTGGAAAGATGTGCCCGGACTGCTCAACGCTGACCCGAAATACTTTCCGGAAGCAGTCAAGTTGGATTCCATCTCCTACGAAGAGGCGATTGAACTTTCCTATTACGGCGCCACCATCATCCATCCGAAAACACTCAAGCCGTTGCAAAACAAGCAGATACCTCTTTATATCAAGCCGTTTCTGCATCCCGAGGAGAGTGGTAGCGTGATCTCTTTCGCTGGCCAAAAAGATGAAATCCCTTCCTACATCTTCAAGCGGAACCAGCTTCTGATTACCATCTTCCCGAAGGATTTCTCCTTTATTACCGTTGATAATCTGTCAAAAATCTTCGCGATTTTGTCGAAATACGGTGTGAAGGTGAATCTGATGCAGAATACCGCTCTGAGTTTTTCCATCTGCACCGAAAACATCCCCCGAAATATCACAAAGGTAGTCAATGAGTTGAGTGGTGATTTCGTGATCAAGTACAATGAGAATATGGAATTGGTCACCATCCGCCATTATTCGGAAGACATTGTGAATAAAGTGATTGGGGGGCGCAAAGTGTATGCCGAGCAGCGTTCGCGCGTCACGGTGCAGGTTGTGGTGAAAGAGGAGAACCTGTTGTGAAATTTTTCTGAAAAAATCGAAAAAGACTGAAATAACGAGCCGAAAAATCTCGTACTTTTGCAGCCTAAATTCAAAAAACAAACTTTCAAAATATGAAAAGAATTTTAATCATTGGAGCCTCCGGACAGATTGGTTCAGAATTGACTCCCGCGTTCCGCAAAATTTATGGTAGCGACAACGTTGTTGCAAGCGACCTTGTTTATCCGTTAAAACCTGAATTGGCTGAAGCCGGTCCGTCTGTGAAGATTGACGCAACCAAGCGTGAAGATATCGCCGATGCTGTCAAGAAATTCAATATCGATACGATTTTCAACTTGGCGGCCATCCTTTCCGCAAAGGCGGAGGCGAACCCGATGCTGGGTTGGAATGTCGGCATTGGCGCGCTGCTCAACTGCCTGGAAGTGGCCCGCGAACTGCACACCGCCGTTTTCACGCCGAGCTCCATCGGCGCGTTCGGTCCTGAAACCCCGCACGACGGCACCCCGCAAGACACCATCCAACGCCCCAAAACCATCTACGGCGTTACCAAAGTAACCGGCGAATTGCTGAGCGACTACTATTTCAAACGCTTCGGCGTGGACACCCGTTCGGTCCGCTTCCCCGGCATCATCTCCAATGTGACGTTGCCTGGCGGTGGCACCACCGATTACGCAGTGGAAATCTACTACGCAGCCGTCAAGGAAGGCAAGTTCGTCTGCCCGATCAAGGAAGGTACCCTGATGGATATGATGTACATGCCCGACGCCATCAACGCCATCGTGCAACTGATGGAAGCCGATCCGAGCAAGCTGATCCACAGAAACTCCTTCAACATCGCTTCCATGAGTTTCGGCCCTGAAACGATTTATGCTGAAATTAAAAAGCACATCCCTTCATTCACAATGACTTACGAAGTGGAACCCATCAAACAGGGCATCGCCGACTCCTGGCCGAACTATATGGACGACAGCGCGGCACGCGAGGAATGGGGCTGGAAACCGACTTACGACCTCGCCTCCATGACCGTTGATATGCTGAAAGTTTTGAAGGAAAGATACAATAAATAATGCAGCATTTCAGTGCCTGATTTATCATTTAAATCCCTGTTCGTTTTAGCGAATGGGGATTTTTGTTAATGGATGAGAAAAATGCAGATTCCGTTGTTAAAAAAGCAGATTCTTCTGATGTGGGTTTTTCTGTTGCCGCTCATTCTTTTAGCGCAGAAACCTTCCACGGTGAAGGTCATCGGCACGGGCGACATCATGATGGGAAATACCTATCCTCCTGAGCATCAGCTGCTTCCGGCAGACGGCGGAAGGCATCTGTTTGATGAGGTAAAGCCCTGTTTGCGTGCCGCCGATGTCGCTTTCGGCAATTTGGAAGGCGTGCTGATGGACAGTGTGGGGGAGCCCCGGTCGCGTGGCAATACCAGTGTCCCGTATTTCATTTTCAAGATGCCTGAAAAGTATGTGAACCTCCTGTTGGATGCGGGGTATGACATTGTGAGTGTGGCGAACAATCATGTCAATGATTTTCAATCACTTGGAAGGAATCGCACGCAGCAGGTCCTGAGGAGTGCGGGTCTGAAATTCGCTGGTTCTTCCACCCAGAAGAGCATTGTTTTTGAGAAAAACGGCGTGAAATACGGTTTCTGCGCCTTCTCTACCGCCTACGATTCTCCCAGCATTTACAACGCTTCCCGCGCGAAAGACCTGATTTCGGAGTTGAGTGAGAAGTGCGATATCGTGATTGTGTCGTTTCATGGGGGGCAGGAGGGCAGCCAATACACGCACCTGCCGTTTGCGTCGGAGTATGGGATGGGCAATTCGTGCGGGGATTTGTACGTGTTCGCGCACGCCTGTGTGGATGCCGGCGCCGACATTGTTTTCGGTCACGGGCCGCATGTGGCGCGCGCCGTTGAACTCTACAAGGGGCGCTTCATCGCCTATAGTTTGGGCAATTTCTGTACCCCTTATGGAATGAACATCACCGGAGTGAGCGGCTATGCCCCGATGATTCAGGTGGAAGTGAAACTTGACGGGCAATTCGTTGAAGGACAGATATTTGCGGCGAAGCAGGTGTGGGGGCGTGGTCCCAAAATGGATGCGGCGAAGTCGGTTGTCAAGGAGATAAAGACGCTCACGGAGGAGGATTTCCCGGAATCGCTGCTCCAAATTTCGGATAGTGGCAAAATCACCCGTAAGTAGTTATGAACCAGCTGTATGTCTTCAATCCCGACCACGATTTGGCTCTGGCGCATGGCATGACGCATTACGTCTCGCCGGCTTCTGCCGTGCAATTCGCCACGGATGCCGCAGTGCTCCCCGCTTGGATTTTTGATGACGGCTATTTGCTTGTAAACAAAGATGTTACGGATTCCGATTTTCTTTCTTTGTGTAAAAAGTTGAATATCCGCAGCCGTTGGGTTACCAACGAAGGGTTGACGGACATCTTGAGAGAGGATAACAAGATCGAGGTCGTGCCTTGGGGCTGGAATTACACCTTCCGTCAGAAAATGGCGGATTCCGGCGTTGACGTTGCATGTTTGCCCACGATGCAGGATTTGGAGAATATCCGCCGTTTGTCGCATCGCCGCTTGACCATTGCCGCGTTGCAGTTTTTGAATCGGAAAAATGCAGCTAACGACTATCCTCTTCCGCTGGAATTGACTACTATTGAGGCGGTTGACGATTTTGTGAAGGTGCATGGCGATGTGGTTTTGAAGATGCCGTGGTCGGGGAGTGGACGTGGACTCCGGCGCGTGGTAGGGGAGATGACGGAGCATCAGCGGGGCTGGGCGAGGCAATCGATACGGAAGCACGGCTGCGTGATGGGCGAGATCTTCCGGAATGTGGTGCAGGATTTCGCGATGGAATTCCACTGCGGGGCGGAAGTCGGCTTTTGCGGCTATTCCCTTTTCTCCACTCATAACGGCGTCTATCAGGGGAATGTGCTGATGTCGGATGATGCGATTGAAACCCATTTGGCGCAATTCATCTCTCCGATGCAGATTGCTGAAACCCAACATTCGCTCTTGCAATTTTTGGAAGCGGAAGTCCGGCCGTTTTACAAAGGTCCTGTCGGCGTGGATATGTTTGTCTTTCAAGAGGATAACCAGTACCGCCTTGATCCGTGTGTGGAGATCAACCTGCGGATGACGATGGGGTTGTTGGCGACCGTTTTTTGCAAGAAATATTTGGAAAAAGAGTCGAAAGGCTTGTTAAAAATGCGGCATTCCTCGAAGAATGGCGCGTTGCTGGCCGAGAAGCGGCAGTTTTCAGCGCAGACCCCTCCTGTGATTCGGGACGGAAAACTTGTCAGCGGACATCTCTTTTCAACGCCCATCCATGCTGAAACACACTATGCGGTAGAGATGTTTGTCGGAATGTAGCCGGTGGGGAGAGGAAGGGAGGAAGAGATTAAAAGATTAAAGGATTAAAGGAGGAAGGGATGAAAGGATGAAAGGATGAAAGGAGGATGAGAGCTACTCCTTAACAGCTACTACTACTTTTTAACAAGAACCAATTCACCGAAAGAAATCTTCCTTTTATCTTTATACCCAAGGCGATGATTATATTCAAAGGAAGAATACACAGGGATTCTTATGGTGTCAGGGAAACTTTTGTGAATCGCACTGTCTTTATCTTCGGCCAACACCATTTTTTCGTATTCTTTTCTGTCGAGAAACAGTTCGGGCCAATATCCTCCCATTATCTCTCAGTAACATAAAGGAATACAATTTTTATTTGATGCAATGACAGTAGAAAAATCTTGTAAATATTGTAAAGTATCATCAAAATCAATGTAAACATCATCGCAGTTCTGGCGTTCATGCATCGGCTTAATAATGTGTGAAACGCCCAGCACACATTGGGAAGGATCATAAACACCGATTAATTGTTGATCTTTGATTGTTTCGCTATTTTTGTAATACAAGCATTTTTCTTGTAATGAATCAGGCCATTTATACCAATGTTTCCATTCAACATATACTTCATTGAAAACTAATTTCATGTAAAAGATGCTGTCCTTGTATTCAAATGGAAGTGCGTCGTAATAACATACAAAAACTCCTTTGCTTTTTGCTTCTTCCGAAGAGTGAGTATGACTCCAATGGTCAGTGCCTTTTTTTAGATGAAAAGTGCTGATGAGAGTTTCGCTTATTTCTTCGTGCCTATAAATCACAAAGATAAGACTACTACCTATAAGCAATATTACTGCGGCTATTGCTGCAACAATTATTGTCACTCTACGCTTGCTTTTTGTCATGGCTTAATAAATTTACCATTAGGGTTGGCTTGTAGTCGCTCGCGGCTCAGTGCGTGCAGAAGTACTTCCACAACGGCGCGATCATCAGTGCCTGGTAGAAGTCGTTGTTTTGGAGGTGGCGGAGCACTTCGTCGCGGCTCATCAGCAGCACGTCGATGTCCTCGCTTGGTTCGCGGTGCGGTTCGGTGATGCGTTTCACGCCTTCGGCGAGGAATGAGTGGTTGTGTTGTTCATCGTGCTGGCATTGGCGCACAGGTCCATCAGCGGGGTCCACACTCCGCCGCCGAAGCCGGTTTCCTCTTCCAATTCGCGTTTCGCCGCCTGAAGGGGCTCCTCGCCCTTCTCCACCACACCCGCGCAAATCTCCATGCACACCTTGCCCAACCCGTGCCGGTATTGGCGCTCCATCACAAAGTCGCCCTCTTCTGTGATGGCCACCACATTCACCCAGTCAGGATATTCCAGCACATAATACTCATACATCACAAACCCCGACGGCAGTTGCACCTCGTCCTTACGGGCTCTCAGCCATGGCCGGTCAATCAGGTACTCGGAGGAGAGAACCCTCCATCGCTTGTCGTTTTCACTCATGATATTCAATTAGTTAGGAATGAATAATAAATGCACAAAGGTACAAAATAAAGTTTTTCGTAACTTTGCGGCCTCGTTTTAATTTTACGCAATAATGAAGAAAATCAGTTTGTTTTTTGCCATCGTTTTGTGCGTCACTTGGTCATTTTCACAAATTGTTCCGAAGTTTAAGGGGCATGAGGTGAAGGGGAATATTTACAGGTTTGAAGATTCCTTGAAGAAAGAGGGCTGCCGGCGAATAGAGATACAGATTCTGCCCTCCACGCAGCAGAAATCCATCTTGATGGAGGGACCGTTCATGGGCCATTCCTGTCCGATTGTTTTGACCAAGGCACTCTACAGCGACAGCATCGTGAAGGCCGGTGCGCAGGTGTCAATCGTTCCCACCCAAACCGATTTGCGTGAATACGGAAAGGGTTGGAGCACCCTGCAGGAAGCCGGTAAAATCGTTGCGGAATTCGACAAACTTGAGAAGCAGATTGTCGCCAAATACGGCGAACCCAGTGCGAAAGACCGCGACAGGGACAAGGATTCCCACTATTTCAGCGCCTGGATATCCGACGGCTATAGGATGAGTTTGTGGATTGAGGATCGCGCCACCGAGTTGGTGCTCTGGCTGGAATACACCAACATCGCCTGCGAGGAGGCCGATAGAGGCAAGGGCGGTAACGACTTCTAACCTCGGGATGGCCTTCCTTTTTCCCCGTAGATGAAGGTCGTGTCGGGTTCGAACAGACTCGCCTCGCCGCCCATCAGAATGAAGTCGGCGAGAGGGAATTGCGTGTAGTTGTCGGTCAGTCGTCGTGGGCTTTCAAGGATGACCTTGCGTGTGCCCTTGTCAATGGCCACGACGGCATCAGTATAGTATTGTGACGGGTGTGCCAGAAAATCCACGATGAGGTCGTAGATGTCATCGGCAATGTCTTGAAAATCTTGAGATTGATATTTTTCCATAATCATTTTTTTTTAATTGTATCCATTCATTTAATATGAATGAGGTTGTCGTTTTTTATTTTATTTGATCGTAATATAGGATATTAGTGAACCAAAAGAAACGGCGACATTCGGTTCGGCCGATTGAAGCCCGCATTATTTTTCCATTAAGAACAGATATTCTTTGTATTGATTGTCAGTGGTTACCCACTCGTTGGTCCAGCGCATACCGCTCATTACATTCTGTTTGTAATCAATCTCTTTTGCATCAATCAAATTGCCGTAAGTATTGATAATGTCAAATAGTTCTTGCTTGGTCGCCCGTCCTCCCGAACCATACGAAAGCAGAATGTAATGTGCCTGCGTTTGTTCAATCAGGTCTTTGATCGCTTGCATTGCAATGAAGTTGCCCTCATCGTTCTTTTTATACTCCTCAAAAACCGATGGGGAAACCGTGTCGCGTGTGTCTTCACGGCGATTGGCTTTGCCGAATACTTTAGGATGGTCGTTCAGCACGATGGTTTTCCAAAGATGATAGTAGGCTGCATAACGCACGCGACTGGGTGGCATTTTTTCATTGTTGGAGCCGTATGGAGGATCGAAATAGACCAAGTCGTGATAGGTTTTAGTGGCATTAAACACATCGCCTTGTATGACTTCGTTTTGCGTGCGAATAGGAAAACGCTTGGGCAGTTTGAGTTGAATGTCATTGTATGAGCGGGGCGACCACCCCGCCAGATAGGCGGCATAATGTCCGATGGTATTGTCAACCGCATCCATGGCATAAATAAGACTTGTAAGCAATACGCACTTGTCTTCCCATGCAAGTTCCCACTTGTCGATTTCCTCGCGTATGGCATCCAGCCGCATCGTGTTTTTCAGTTGGAAAGGCCTTTTGCCTTCCGCGCCCTCGCCGCCATAGTTTTCAGAGAACCAACCATATTTGCCTTCGAGTGCATTCAGCTCGTCTATCATGGGGCGATAGTAACTATCCGGCTTGTCTGCCAGCAGGTAGCAGGTGGCAAATACTTTCGACCACTCGGCAATGTCGTTGGCCGTGGTGTTGTAGCCCACCTGTGCAAATGCTTGTGCCACTCGCGTTGTGCCGGAAAAGGCATCTAAGGCGGAGCCGATCTTCAAGCCTGCCGTCATTTGCAGTATGTAAGGCAGAATCTTAAGTTTGGACCCTGTGTACTTGATGCCCTCTGTTTCGGGAACTTTGATTGTATCCTCAAATAGGCTTAATTGTTCTGCCATCCCTAATTTTTGCGCAAAGATACACTTATTTTCGCACACAGGCAAATAATCAATGGTTGAAAACATCGGGATTATCTCTTTGCGTCTTGAAAAAACGAAGCAAGGTAGATAATTCTGTACATTTTTGCTGTAGGGGTTCACATACCTATTGATAGGGGATCAATTGCGCAATAAATCAACAGTTTTTCCGTTGAAATAATACTCTCGTATCCACATCTTGTTTTTTATTTGGCCCTTTTAGAAAAAAGAACGTCTATCTCTTAGAGAGCGACATTATTATTAACCGTTAAATTATATCACCATGAAACGTTTTCTTTGCATTTTGGGAGCCATCACCTTCGTATTATTGGATTTCGGTATTCTTTTCAAACTCTCGGATTGGCCTGGCGGTGCCGTCATAAGACTGGTGACCTTGGGAATCCTGATTCCCGTATTCATCATTTGTTTGGCGATTTACCTTGCGAAAAAGAAGTAAGGGACAAGTTCCCCTTTCAATAAAATTGGCCCCTTTTCCTATTTCCACGTTATGTAATAAAAACGATAAATGCAGGCGCAGCAGTTTTGGACGCAAACCTACAAGAAGAACATCGGCAAGTTGATCGGTGTCTGCTACCGCTATGTGGGCGACCGCTCCGTGGCGGAGGACCTCGCGCACGAAGCCTTCCTCAAAGCCATCGAAAAGTCGGACCAGTACCACAACTTCGGCCGTTTCGAGGCGTGGCTGATGCGCATCAACCTCAACACCACCTTGGATTATCTGCGAAAACAACCTTATTTCCAATCGGTTGAAGAGGTGGAGATCTGCGATGACGGGACGGAAACAGAGGAAGAGGCGTTGCCTGCGGCAGATTTCACCGAACAGGAAATTCTGGAGGCCGTATGTTCACTTCCTGAAAAGCAACGTACCGTTTTCAATCTGTATGTATTTGAGAAACAAAAGCATACACAAATTGCCGAGACTTTGCAGATTGGGGTGCGCAGTTCTAAACGCTACCTGTCGGAGGCAAGAGCCCAGCTTCAGGCTAGGTTAACTAATATCCACAAACGAAAAAAATCCCTTCTTATGGTACTTGTTCCCTTTATCCCCCACAAGGCGCACGCCATCGACCGCCTTTGCCGGACCAAGCTCCAGCATCTGTCCGTCGCGCCCGTCCAGTCCTCCCCGTTGGCAGGTGTCAACTGGGGCGTTGCTCCGAAACCGAGCGCGTGGATGGCCCTTTCCGCCGCGAAAGTCCCCGCCATCGCCACCGCCACCACCGGGATTGCGATTGCCACCGTTTCCGGCACCCTCATCGTCCTGCAACCCGCTGTCCCAACAGAACAACAGAACCCGTTGTCAACCAATGAGATGCGCGATACGATTGGAATGGTGATGGATACGGCAGCGTTGGTGGTGGATACCGTACCGGATGTGGTAGATGTAGAGACGATGTGCACATCGTCTCTACATCAACCGTTACAAACCCATCCCACAACAAAACCTGCCCCCGTCCCCCCGTTGTCCGAAACCGAAACGCACTGCCCCTGCCAGGGAACTGCCGATTCGGCACGAAACCAATCCGCCCCTGACATCATCAATCGCGACAACTACACCGTTGTTTATGAGAATGCGCGAGTCGCCTCCAAACGGGCGTTGGAACCCTTCACCTCGCTAACTGTTTCCTCCCATATTGACGTCATTATAGCACGCGGAGATGAATCCACTGCTTACATAGCGGCAGATTCCAACGTGATAGACTATGTGCGCACGGAAGTGGTGGATGTGATAGACCGAGAGAGCTTTGAAGTTGTGGGCAGAGACCTTATCGTCTCACTCAAGCCGAGGGCTCCCAAAACCGACTCTCCCATTTCCGTCACGATATACACACCACATCTAAAAGAAGTGACACTGCAAGGTCTGGGCAACGTGACCGCCCGCGAAATTGTGGAGGATTCATTCACCGTCACCAACCAAGGAACTGGCAGCTTCAAATGTACTTGTCTGGTAGCAAAGAAAGAATTGGTCTTGCAAAATAGTAATGCAGGGTGTATTGATGTGTCGTATCTGTGCCACGGGACAGTAACGATCACAAATAAAAGCGAGGGCTGGATAAGGGCGAATGTTTTTAATGGAAGCAAAACAAAGCAAATGAATATCCAGAATATGGGGGTTGGGGATATTTCACTGGAAGGATTAATCGTCAGTCTGTTGAAAATCAAAAACAGTGGTGCCGGTAAAATATCCTTGCAAGGAACGGCAGAGGATCTGACTTCAGAAAACGACGGGGTGGGCAACATCTATGCGGACAAGCTGACAGCATATATCGCCTCTATCAGGAATAAGGGTATGGGCACAACAAAAGTACACTGCACAGGAGCAGTCCACCTATGGGATAAAAATGACCTTGACAAGATCAAAACCACAGGTGGTGCAAATGTGCATGTGTGGGATTAGGACCGGAGAACAAAAGGGATAAATAGAAATATATATACGTTTTATTTTTTACTATGGAGCGATTACGCATATCTTTTCTTTTAATCTTTACACTGATTTCCAGTGTGTTGATGGCGCAGTCCACCGTCAAGGGAACGCTGGTGGACAGTCTGAACAAGGACAAGCTGTTCTATGTGAGCGTGGGCATTGTAACGCCCGACACCACTATGCAGTTGATAGGCGCGGCCTTCACGGAGGCCGACGGAACCTTTACCATCACCGATGTGCCTGCCGGTAGCTATCTGCTGAAGGCCTCGCTCGTGGGTTACGATATGCTGAACCTTCCCGTCACCGTGCCGCAGGGGAAGGAGACGTTGGACCTCGGCACCATCGGAATGAAAAAGATGATCAATGCACTAGAGGGAGTTTCAGTAACCGCCACCATGCCCGTCTATATGATGGACGGCGAGAAAACGCTCTACAATGTGTCGGAAGACCCGTCGGTGCAGACGGGCACTGCCTCCGATGCCCTCCAGAACGCGCCGGGCGTGGAGGTGGATGTGGAAGGCAACATCACCCTCCGTGGCGTCTCCTCCGTGGAAATCTGGATCAACGACAAACCGTCGCACCTCAACGCGGAGGGGCTCAAGACCTTCATCCAGCAGCTGCCCGCCAATACGCTGCAACGGATTGAGGTGATAACCAACCCGTCGGCACGGTACAGTGCCAAAGGAACTGGCGGCATCATCAACATCGTCACCACGTCCAAAATCAAGAAAAACAGCTTCGTGAGTTTTGGCATACATGGCTCCTCCCAACCCGATGTGGGACCGTGGGTTTCGTATGTGTGGAGCAACAACAAGCTGTCGCTCAACTTCTACCTCAACGCATATTATTCGCTCCAAAAGACAAAAACGATGTCAAAAACCCTCCGTTTCAACGAGCAGATGGACACCTCGTCCGTGGGGTGGGAATCCGGCTCGTGGCGCAATCACTCGCTTTGGGGCGGCTTCTACTTCAATGGCGACTATGAGTTCGACACATTGAACAGCATCAGCTTCTGGGCGGGCGGCTACCCGTCATGGGGAAAGTCGTCAGGTAGCAGCTATGCGTTGCGTTCGGAGTATTTGTATAATCCCGACGTTTACTCCTACGATATAGAGTCGGGCAGCCAGTATGGGGGTGGCGGCGGATACGGCGGTGTCTATTATGAACACAAATTCAAAAAAGAGGGACACAAAATCAGTTCCGACATCAGCGGCAATATCTATCATTCTGACAGCAAGTCCTATTTCACCAAGGAGTACGAAAAGCAGACGCATCTGAACCGCAACAAGAAATCAGGCACAACCAGCAACCGATACAGTATTTATGCCTGTGTGGACTACACCTATCCCTACCATAAAAACGGCGAGTTGTCGGTAGGGGTGGACGGTGACTACGGCTATGGGGTGTGGGTCAGCCGGCAGGACACGCTTTTGGCTGGCACCCTCCAGGACTACCAAATTGATTCATTGCGGTTGCAGGACACCGAAGAACATAACTACAGCTTTACTGCCTACGCCACCCTACAGCACAAGTTCGGCAATTTCACCCTGAAGGGCGGACTCCGCAGCGAATACGAGTGTTTCGACTACCGCATCCTCAACTCCTTAGCCGACAATGTGAAAAAATCCTACTGGAGCTTGTATCCATCGTTGCATCTGAGTTACCGCACCGAGTCGATGCACAACTTCAAGTTGAGCTACACACGGCGGGTACAGAATCCTTACGCCGAACAACTAACCACCTTCATCAGTTATGACGAAGAGAGTTATAGCATTGGAAATCCCGGTCTGAAGCAGACTTTCACTCATTCGGTTGAGGCAGGCTGGACCAAGTTTTTCGAGAAGTTTGGCTCGGTGGGCATCAGTGCCTACTACAAACATTCCAACAACGAGATCAGTTCATTGAGCGATGTGGCCTACAGCGATGTCTTCGGACGTATTGTCAGTTTCTCGCAACCCGTGAATGCCGGCAAGTCGATGAACACGGGGGCGGAACTGAATGTCACCTACCGCCTCAAAGCGTTTATGAACATCCGTTTTTACGGGAATGTCTATTATGCCAAGTCTGAGTTCAACTTCCGCAACGGCACCGAACCCACCAAGATCGACAACCTCGGCTACAGCTTCCGCCTCAATTTCTGGGCCAAGTTGTGGAAGGTGCTGGAAGTCCACGCCTCGGCGTATTATAGTTCCAAGAGTGTCAGCCTGTTTGCGGTCACGAAGCCGCGCTACGGCATCAACTGCGGGTTGCGTGCCGACTTTCTCAACCGCAAGATTTCCGTCCATCTGAACGTGAACGACATCTTCAACTGGAACGCCAGTAAGAGCGAAAATACGAACCCGTACTACCAGTACACTTCCAGCTCCAAGTCCATCAGTCGCACCATCAGCGCGGGCATCACGTTCCGTTTCGGAAAGATGGAGTTGGAGGGAAAGGCCAGCCAAGGTGGCGGCGGAATGGGGCAGCCCGGGAAGTAGGAAATTGAGAATTGAAAATTGAGAATTGAAAATTGAGAATTGAAAAGTAGAAGGTAGAAGGTTTCCAGCGCGTAATAATTGAGGGTGACTAAAAAGTAGTCATCCTCTTTCTTTTTGCATTTTTCGCAAAGTTGCTTCCGACATTCCATTTCAATATTTTTCTGACAAAAAAAATGGTTATTTATCTGTTTTTCAGATAAATAACCATTGCCATTTGATGA
>JAFVNW010000061.1 GCA_017506175.1 Bacteroidales bacterium
CCGGCACTTTCCAGCCTGCAAAATGACTATTAGCGCACTTCCAAAGGCCTTTTTGTGTACAAACCTCTTGAATCACTGGAAACGCTTGTAATGCCTGCGTTTCAGATCATTTTCAGCCTGCAAAATGACTATTAGGCCTAAAAAAATCGTGAACTCAATTGATTGTGTGGAGGTTCGGCAAAACCTAAACTGCAACAAGAAAGCTCACGATTACTCGCAAGCATTCTCACTTTCTTTTGCAGTTTGTTGAAATTTGCCGATTTCCACACACAAAGAAAAGCGAAAACGCCTTTGCTATAAATTATCTATTTTGTTCTTTAAATTTTAATCTTCTTTATTACAATGTTTTAAGTTTAAAAATCTGTTCAATGTGCCTACAAGAAACACATTGGCAAAATTAGAAAAATTTTCGGAAATACAACAAGAGGGGAGATTTTTCATTTTCCTTGCTCTGAAAATGTATTTGACAAGATTTGACAATTGACGGTTTTTATGAGCAATACAGCCCGTCACAAAACCCTTTTACCAAAAAAAATTAGAAATTTTTCACAATTTCGTTTTTATTGGAATAATTATTGTATTTTTGCAGTTGAATTGCAGAAATAATCAGTAAATGATGATTTCCGCATTTGAAATGGCAAAAATATACAATGGCGATGGTCACAAATTTGCAGGATTGGGTTGAAGGCGAGATGATGAGGGGGCGATACATCTTTACGAAAGAGGATGTGCTGGCATTGCATCTGCCTATCACAATGAATGCCCTACAGAACAGTCTGAACCGCCTTACTCGGCGCGGCATCATTATGTCCCCGTGGAAGAATTTCTATGTGGTGATTCCCACAGAATATAAGTTGAAGGGTGTCGTGCCGCCCTCGTTTTACATTGACAGACTGATGCGCTTTCTTGGACGCGACTATTACGTTTCATTGTTATCGGCAGCGGCATTGAACGGTGCCACACACCAAAGTCCAATGGTGTTTCAGGTGACGGTCGATGGGAAACCTATTCGTTCAGGGGTGAAGAACGGAACCATGCTGGAGTTCACTCTCTGTCAGAATCTTCCACTCAAGTTCACCAAACAGGTGAAAACACAAATGGGGTATATGAACGTGGCAGGGGCGGAACTTACTGCCCTTGACATTGTAGCAGAAGAAGAAAAGATTGGAGGTTTGGGACGAGTGGCAGAACTCCTGATAGAATTAAGCGAGACAATCTCGTTGGGTGATGACAAGTTGGCACTATTGAAGTATTTCAGCAGTCCAACCATCCAGCGGTTGGGTTATCTTTTGGAGCTGATAGAGAACCAAGACCTCGCTAATGACCTGTATGTCCTGATGAAGCGTTCAGGAAAGCGAATGCGCAGGGTGCCGCTGAAGCAATCAGTACCTTTCACCAATGATATGTCGAAGAACCGGCGTTGGAACATTATTGAGAACTACAAAATTGAAATTGACGAACTATGATCCCCCAATACTCTATTCAAGAGTGGTCAGAGCAAGTGCCATGGAACACGGATGCGATGGTTGAACAAGACCTGATTATTTGTCGTGCTCTGGTCAGCATCTTCAGTGACGAGTTTCTCGCTTCACAACTTGCCTTCCGAGGTGGCACTGCCCTTCACAAATTGTACTTGCAACCGCAACCCAGATATAGTGAGGACATTGACCTTGTGCAGATTGCCCCTGGCCCTATCAAACCTATTATGTTCCGTTTGGGAGAAGTTCTGGACTGGTTGCCGAATAGGAGTACGGCACAAAAGAAACACAGCAACAAGATGTTCTTCCGTTTTGATTCGGAAGTCCCTCCTATCCAACAACTTCGTTTAAAAATAGAAATCAATTGTTTCGAGCATTTTAATGTATTGGGGTTGGTGAAAGTGCCGTTCAAAGTAATCAACAGTTGGTTTTCTGGCGAGACGGAACTGACGACTTATCAGTTTGAAGAACTGATGGGGACGAAGTTGCGGGCATTGTATCAGCGCAAAAAAGGTCGCGACCTCTTCGATATATACAAGGGACTGACCTTCCGCGAATGTGATATGGGGAAAATTCTGGAATGTTACCAAAAGTATATGGAGTTCGTGGTCGAACGAGTCCCCTCTTACAAGGAATATGTGCTGAATATGCAGGAGAAGATGAAAGACGTTGAATTTTTAACAGACGTGGTATCCTTACTGCACCCTGATGTGGCATTCAATCCACAGGACTCCTATCAGTTGGTTTATAACAAACTGATTGATAAGATGGAGGGAAAGAGGGAGTGATGCCATCCAGCACCTTGCAGGTATGGAGGAATCTGACCTCATCATCGCCATCAACAAGGACAAATTCGCCCCCATTTTCGGTGTTTCCGACCTTGGCATTGTAGGCGACTGCCACAAGATCGTGCCCCTGCTGACCGAACGCTTGCAGAAGGAGATACAGGAGAAATAATGCCCATAATACCACGTAGGGCTGCCAGAATATGGCAGCCCTACAAAACCAATTTATTAATAAGCGGAGGCCGCCGAAAGGTGGCCTTCATTTATTGTCATCAAAGACGTCTATCAACAAAAAATGCTGCAAAATTTAACGGAATTGTCACTTTTAGTCTTGTAATCTAATAAAGATTTTTATGATAATTCAAATCAAATGCTTAATTATTAATGTTTTACTGTTGATTGCAGTGGGGATTCCGGCAACAGCACAGCGGTTGAGCGACCGCTACTTCGGCATTTCCAAACAGGATTTTGTCGATACCATCAAGATAAAAATGTGGGACGGGGCCATCGTTGTGCCCGTGGAAATCGAAGGGAAAACCAAGAACCTGATGTTCGACACGGGTGCCGGGACAGGGTTCTGGATAGGAAATGAAGAGCCGTGGATGAAGCCGATGGGCGAAAGCATCACCACTCGTGACGCCCAAAACAGAACGAAAAAAACGGCGATAATGATGATTCCCTCCCTTAAAATGGGACATCTCACCATCAAAAATTATCCGGTGGTGGTGGATGACGGGCTCAGTAATTTCTCCTGCGGTATCATTGACGGTGCTTTCGGCTTCGACCTTGTCTCCAAGGGCATCTCGTTCAAATTCGACACCCGTGACAGTCTGCTGATTATGACCTCCCGCAAGGGCTTTTTCGCCAAAGAGGAGAAACGACACGCCAAGGTGCCCTACAAAGTTTACGGCAACGTACCCTTCCTGTGGACAAAAATTCCGTTTGCCCACCCGAGAATGCTTTTCGATATGGGAGCTGTCGGCGGTTGGTTCAGTCTCCCGCAGGATTTGCTGGACCTGTGGGCGAAGGATAACCCCGACATCAAGCGGCAATTGGATTCGATGACGGTGAATGTAGATACGACCGTGATGACCTACGCTGGCCTTTTCGGCGCCTCCTACGATACGGTTATCAATGGCGAGCTCTGTTTTCCTACAATTGAAATCGGCGACATCGTTCTCAAGGAGGTGTGGGTCTCGACCGCCACGCACAGCAGGGCCGTCGGTTCGGCCTTGCTGGAGCACGTCTCGCTGATTATCGACGCACCGAAGAAGAGTTTTTACTTCCTGCCCCACGACGGGAACCCAGAAATCAACGTGGCGAACAGGGGAAGTGGCCTCAAGTTTGTTCCTGCCGAAGAGGGCGACACCCTCGGGGCGATGAAGACGATTGTGCGCAAAGGGACGAAAGCCTACGAGAAAGGCCTCCGCACCGGCGATTACCTCATCAGCGTTGACGACACCCCCATCCCGGATTTATGCACGTATATGTTGCTGGTGCGCAGCGGTACTACGAAACGCTTTGTGTTCCGCAGTCCCGAGGGAAAATCAAGGAGGTGGATTGGTAGTAGCTATTTTTTTTTGAATCGGATAATCCGCTCATCCAATCACATTTTAAATCAGTATCCTCGTCTGTTTCCGGTACTCCGCGTAGCCGGGTTTGTTCTTCAGCTGGCGCTTTTCCATGAGCGGGATGCTGATGCCGAGAAACAGGGCGGTCATCGCTATCGGGGCCAGTATCAGCCAGTTGAAACCTAAAAGCGAAGCGTACATCACCCACATCCCCCACCAGAACAGAATCTCGCCGAAGTAGTTGGGGTGGCGGCCTCGTTTCCAAAGTCCCACATTGCAGTATTGCCCCGGATGGGCGGCGCGGAAGTCGTGAATCTGTTTGTCGGCAATGAGTTGGATAGTAGGGGCGGTAAGGCACACCAGGAAGCCCAACCACGTGAGGAGGTTGGAGGAAAGGCTTGAGTTGTACAACATAAGTGCGGGCACCATGGCCAAAAACACCACCAATGTCGGCATTATATTCAGACCGAAGAGATTGATAATGTGGAAGATGGCGGGATGCAGACTGCGGTATTGGGTATAGCGCCAGTCTTCGTGGGCGATGCCTTTGAAGGTGATGGCCCAATTGCGGGTGAGTCGCCAGCCCCAGTACCACGAGGCCACCAGCACAAGGATGACCGGCAGCGACCACGTATGGGTGTAAAATGCCCACAGCAGGAATGCCACGGGCGGGAACACGCTCCAATAAGGGTCGTAAACCGACACGTTTTCATACAGCAGTCCGAACAGCCAGATGACGATAGTGGTGAGCACATCGGCGTAGAGCAATGCCCACAGTGGCGGGGCAGCGATGGCAGTGAGTCTGAAAAACAGAAAGATACCAGCGGCTATGCTAAGGAGATAGATGGCCGCAATCAGCGCGATGCTGCACGATTTGGAATAGGTTCGTTTCATATTGGTGATGGTCAAAGGAAGGTGCAAAAGTAAACAAATTTGATTATTTTTGTCGAATCCAAAAAATGTGTCAGAATCAATTACATCAAATATGAAACATTTATACAAAACATTGTTATTCGTTGTGTTATGTGGACTTTGTTTAGGCACGCAGGCACAGGATTTGAAAATCATCTCGTTCAACATCCGCTACAATTCGTGTGACAACATCGATGGTGAGAACGGCTGGCCGAACCGTAAGGGTGCTGTGGCGAAGATGATTCTCGAAGAACACCCTGCTGCCATCGGGTTGCAGGAGGCGCTGATTGACCAGCTGCAGTATCTTGACACCGTCTTGACGCACTACCGCCGCATCGGGGTAGGGCGCGACGACGGCAAGGAGGCCGGTGAGTTCATGGCCATCTACTACGACACCACCCGCCTTGAACTGCTCTCCCATCGCACACGCTGGCTCAGCGAAACGCCCGACGTGCCGACCAAAGGCTGGGATGCCGCCTGCTACCGCACGGTCACCATCGCCCGTTTCCGTGACCGACAGAGCGGGCAAGAGTTCCTGTACCTCAACACGCACCTCGACCATGTGGGTAAAGCTGCCCGGACCGAAGGGGTGAAACTGATAGTTAATTCATTGAAAGAAAGCTCAATAGCTGGTAATGTCCCCGTTGTTGTGGGCGGCGATATGAACTCCACCATTGAGGACAAGATTTTCCAGCGTTTCTACGATGCGAACCTGAAACCTGCCCGCGAGTTGACGAAGAAAACCAGTCATGTGGACACGTACAATGCCTACGGCAAGGAGCCGAGTGCCCTGATTGACCACTTCTTTGTCCGTAATGTGAAGGTGAGACAGTTCCGCACGCTTGACGGCAACTATGGTGTTCCCTACATCTCCGACCACTATCCGATAGAGATGGTGATTGGGTTGTAGAATTCGTTAAAAAGGTGATTTGACCACGAATGATGCGGATTACGCGAACAGGGGTGCTGTGTCCTGATTTACCGCCGCACCACCTTCCGCACGCCGATGACGCGCCCATCACCGACCAATCGGATCAGGTAAACGCCGGGTGTGTATTGCGACAGGTCGATTTGCGTCGTCTGTAGAGACGCGCCATGGCACGTCTCTACATTTTGCAACAACCGCCCGTATACATCCAACACCTGAATCTCACTTTCCCCGAATTGTACATTGTTCATGGTAAATTGTACATTGACCATCCCCGTGGTGGGGTTGGGGTATAGGGTGAGGTTCGCCATGCCGTTTTCGTTGATTCCGTTGGTGTCGCAAGGCTCAATGGTGAGGGTCAGCGTCACCGTGCTGTCGCAACCGTGTTGAGTTAAAAGTTGAAAGTTAAAAGTTGAGAGTTGGGGCGTGCCGATTTCGAAGGTGGTGTCGATGTCGCCGTTCACGTAGTGATACGGCAGGTCGCTCTCGCAGATGGTGACTTCGACAAGCTCAGTCACCGGTTCATATATCGTCAGATGCAGTGTAACCACCGAGTCACATCCATTCGCATTGGTGAACGTCTGCACATAATCCCCAGATTCTTCGTAAACTTCATTATTCCACGTGTAACTTCCGCAAGCATTATCTGCGAAATCCGCGTAATTTGCGGTAAAAATTGTCAAATGCAACGTCACGACAGAGTCGCAACCATTCACATTCGTGAACGTCTGCACATAGTCGCCAGACTCTTCGTACACCTCACCATTCCACGTATAACTTCCACACGCATTATCCGCGAAATCAGCGTAATTTGCGGTGAAAATAGTCAGATGCAGCGTCACTACACTATCACAGCCTGCCGCATTGGTAAACGTCTGTACATAGTCGCCGGATTCCTCGTAAACCTCATCATTCCACGTATAGTTCCCACAAGCTGTTTCTGTGAGTTCTGTGTAGTTCGCAGAGCGTACGTTCAGCGTAAGAATGACCGTGCTGTCGCAACCGTGTTGAGTTAAAAGTTGAAAGTTAAAAGTTGAGAGTTGGGGTGTGCCCACCTCGAAGGTGGTGTCAATGTCGCCATTCACGTAGTGATACGGAAGGTCGCTTTCGCACACGGTGACTGAGCTTGTCGAAGTCACTGAGTGATAGATGGTCAGGTGCAACGTTACGGTGCTGTCCGCCTGCAACGCCGTCACGAACTGGCGGGTGTACTCGCCCGACTGGGTGTAGGTCTGCCCGTTCCACGTGTAGGAGTCGCAGGCCGTGTCGTAAACATCGGTGAAGATGGGCTGCATGCGGGTGGAGAAGTGCCACACCTCCGACCACGGGGTGGTGTCCACCGCGCTCAGCTCCCGCACCCGCCAGTAATAGAGGCGGTTCTCCTCCAGATCGGAGATGGTCACCTGGCTGGTGCCCACCTGGATGCTTCCCTCCACCAGCTCGGCGGAGTTGAAAGCCGGCGTAACATCATACTGGTACTCGTAAATCGTGCCGCCCCGTATGTAGTCCCAGTCCAAAGTGGTGGATGCCCCGACATTGGTGGTTCCGTTGGCGGGCGACACCAAAGCGATTTCGCCGGGCGTGGTGAAGCTCCACGTTGCGCTCCACGGCGTGGTGTCGATGCTGGTGGTTTCGCGTACCCGCCAGTAGTAGGTGGCGCCGAAACGCAGCGGGGTGGTGATATCTATCTCGCTGGTACCCACTGCCCTTTGTCCCGTGACCAGCTCCGGCGAGTCGAAGTCGGGACTGAGGTCGTATTGGTACTCGTACATGTCGCCCCCGTTGATGTAGTCCCAATCCAATGTGGGGTTGAGGGTGCGGGAGAGCGTGCTTCCGTTGGCGGGCGACACCAAAGCGATTTCGCCGGGCGTGGTGAAGCTCCACGTTGCGCTCCACGGCGTGGTGTCGATGCTGGTATATTCGCGCACCCGCCAGTAGTAGGTCGTGTCGAAACGCATCGGTGCGGTGAGGTCAACCTCGCTGGTGCCCACGGCCACCAAGCCGCTCACCAATTCCGGCGAGTTGAAGTCGGGACTCAGGTCATACTGGTATTCGTAGTAGTCGCCATCGTTGATGAAGTCCCAATCCAAGGTGGGATGGAGGTATCGGTAGAGGGTGGTGCCGTTGGAGGGAGAGGTCAGCGCGATGGTTCCCGCCGTGGTGAAACTCCACACGGTGGACCAGCTGGAGGTGTCGCTGTTCAGACGGATGCGCACGTGCCAATAGTAGGTGGTGCCGTAGCGGAGTTGGTTGAGCCGCACCTCGGAAGTGCCCGCCGCAATGGCGCCGCTCTGCAGCTCGGGTGAGTTGAACTGCGGGGTGGTGTCGCACTCGTAGTCATAATAGTCGCAGCTGGAGACGGCGTTCCAGTCAAGGGTGGGTCGGAGCCGCACCGCAGTGGAACCGTTGGAGGGCGACGCGAGTGTGGGGATGCTGCCGCCCGTGGTGAAACTCCACACGGCGGACCAGCTGGAGGTGTCGCTGTCGTTGTAGTTGGTGGCACACATGCGCCAGTAGTAGGTGGTGCCCAACTTCAACGGACCTACAGTCACGCTGGTGCTGGTTTGTACCGTACTCCGGCAAAGGGGCGAGTTGAAGTTACTCGTTGTATCCCATTGGTAAATGTATTTACCAATGTTTCTGATAGTTTCACACTTCAGGGTTGGGTTGACGGAGCTGGAATAGACATAGCCGTTACTCGGTGAATTCAAAACAGGGGCATCGCTGGTAATAAAAGTCCGCACTGCCGACCATGCCGAGGTATCGCTTTCATCCGTGTTGGTCGCTCTCATGCGAAGGTAGTAGGTGGCTCCGAATCGCAGATTGAGAGGGCTGCTTCCTCCTGACGAGTAGCTTACGGTATAGGTCCTTTTCACGGGAGAATTGAAAGAGGCACTGGTATCGCATTGGTAAATATACTTGGTGGCTCCTACCATTTCTGTCCATTGGATGTTGGGGGATATGCTGTTGGTGAGAATCGTTCCATCATTTGGAGCGGTGATGGTGGGAGCATCTGTGGTGGTGAAGCTCCACACTGCCGAGCTGGCCGACGTGTCAGCGTAGTTGGCCGTAATTGAGAAAACCCTCCAATAATAGGTGGTGCCAAATTTCAGTCCGTTTACGTTCAATCCCGTGTACGAAGACGACATGGTGTACGAGCTGTAGGTGGCAAACGTTGGATCCTCCGACCAATGGAACAAGTAGTAGCTTGCACCTGTGACAGCCTCCAACCTCAAAAGTGGCTTTACCGTGCTGGGATATACGTAACCATCCGCAGGACTGACAAGTGTAGGCACGCCGTTAGCGGTGGTAAAACTCCATACATCAGACCATCCGGATGTATCGGGAGCCTCATTTACTGACCGCACCCGCCAATAGTAGGTGTTGCCAAATCGCAAATCGTTGAGTGTGTAGGATTTGTAGCTGTCATTATTGGTGATGGATGATGCAACGATGATTTCACGCAGAGAGGAAGAATTGAAGTTTGTCGAGGTGTCCACCTGCAGAATGAATTTAGACGAACCTTTATTGTTCTTCCACTGAAGAGTGGTGGAAAGAGATGCATTGGTGGTCTGGTTTTCCGGACTGTATAAAAAGACCTTGTCTCTAGTGTGAAACTGCCATGTGTTCGACCAGTCTGAAGTATCAGGCGCATTGTTGATGGCACAAATCCTATAGTAGTACATTGCCCCATGAAGCAGGTTATAGACTGTCGTACTCAACTCATTGGTCTCATCGTCTATGTCGTTAGTGATATTGACTTGACGGAAGACAGGTGAATTGAAATCAGGCGTAGTGTCTAATTGAAGGATATATTGAGTTGAACCACGGTTGTTCTCCCATTTCATCGAGATACGGGTAAAGTAGGTTTCAGTTTGAGTGGTGTCGTTGAGGGTATTGGACGTAGAGAAAACCTTGTTGATGGTATGAAACTGCCAGGTGGCCGACCAACCCGATGTATCGGGTGCATTGTTGATGGCACATACTCGATAGTAGTACATCGTGCCATATAGCATATTATAAACCTTGGTGCTCAGCTCATTGGTAGTGTTGTCAATGGCATTTGTCGTATAAATCTCCCGAAGAATGGGTGAGTTAAAATGTGGTGTGGTATCTAATTGAAGAAGATATTTTGTTGAGCCCCTGTTGTTTTTCCAATAAAGAGTTTGGCGGGTATAGTAGTTTTGGGTTGAATCAGAGTTGTTGATGGTATTGTCTGTATTATTTACAAAGTCCATAGTGTGGAACTGCCAGGTGGCCGACCAGCTGGAGGTGTCGGAGCCGTTATAGTTGGCAGCCCGCACCCGCCAATAATACATTGAACCATATCGCATATTGTTGATAATGACGCTTTGGTTGTCGGTCGTGGAAGTGGAGGAAGATGTGTAGTTAATCTGTTGTAAAACGGGTGAATTAAAATGGGGTGTGGTATCTAATTGTAGAAAGTACTGCGTCACGCCCCGGTAGGGTTTCCAACTTAATGTCTGCCGGGTATAATAATTGGCTGTGGGGCTTGGATCATTGAAGGATACCAGTGTGATGCTGTCGCTGGTGGTGAAACTTCGCACCGCCGACCATGCCGAGGTGTCGCTCTCACTCGTATTGGTAGCCCTCATGCGAAGGTAGTAGGTTTTGCCGAAACTCAGATTGAGAGGATTGCTTCCTCCTGACTGATAACCCAAGGTATAGGTTCTTCGCAATGATGAATTGAATGAAGGAGTGGTGTCGCACTGGTAAATGTAATTGGTGGCTCCCACTATTTCTGTCCATTGGATATTGGGCATTATGCTGTTAGTGAGAACGGTGCCGTCGGCTGGGGCGGTGATAGTTGGAGCATCTGTGGTGGTGAAGCTCCACACTGCCGAGCTGGCAGAAGTGTCGGCATAGTTGGCCGTGATGGCATAAACCCGCCAATAATAGGTGGTGCCATATTTCAGTCCGTTTACGTTCAATCCTGTGTACGAAGACTGCATAGTGTGCGAGCTGTAGGTGGCAAAAGTGGGGTCCTCCGACCAATGGAACAGATAATAACTTGCCCCTGAAACGGTATTCATCTTCAGAAATGGCTTTACCGTGTTGGGATATACGTAACCGTCGGCGGGTGAGTTCAGCGTAGGAACCGCAATCTGCGCAAACACAATATTCATCCCCGCACACAGCAGGAGCATCAAGAAGGCAAATTTTTTCATATTTTAACCTTTAAAATTTCAGTTTTTACAAATGTGCAAAATTACGAATAATTTTGTCAAGAAAGCATTTTGTCAGTAATTTTAGGGGGGGTAATAGTTGAAAATTAACAATTTACAATTTACAATTATCAATTATGCATGTGTGCAAAATCACCACCGAAGTGGGCTTGAGAAAAGGGAGAATTGGGGGAGAAAATATCTTTTCTTAAACACCTTGCAGCCATAAGCCGAAGAAGGGGTCATAGACCATATATGCGGACTTTTCCTGTGTTATGAAATCTTTCTCCAACAGTCCGCGGATCGCTGCCGATACTGCACTGGCGCTCTGGAGATGGTGTTTTTTGAGGAAAGCACGTCCCGTGATACCCATGGCTTTTCCCTCTCGCGCAATGGCGACGAACACTTCGCGCTGCTTTTCTGGAATTTTGTCAAGCAAGTCTGCAAATGTTTCGGAAAACAGTTCCAAAATGTATTGGATAGCCCCATTAACCATTTCAGTTGTACATCGCCCGCCTTGGGGTGTTTTGAGGAAAAGAACATTCATCACACGCTGCATGCATGAAGTAACGGCATCAAATCGCTCGTATACAAGGGGAACGACTTCATCGTCAATATGTTTCCCATTCTTTTCAAATTGCAGACGCGCAAATTCAGAGTATTTTTCTTGGGAGATGGGTTTCAAATTCATGATGAGTACCGATTGGTAGAAAGGACGCGATGGTGAAGTGAAGATTTCACCCATCAGGTGGCGTTTGCTGCCTGCAAAGATGAAAGTGGCATTTGTGCATCGCTGAATGTGCGTTCGCAATGTCGCTTCCACATTAGAGGTGTCACTATAACGCGTTATTTGCTGAAATTCGTCAATGGCGACAATGCAGGGTTTGTCGGATTGTGCAAGGTATTGGAAAATCTCGTCAAGTGTGGTCTCTGGGTTCTCAATGTCGCCCAGTCCGATGCTCCATGAAGGGTTGTTGTTGATGTCGAAAGAGATTTCGCCACGAATGGAGCGAAGTGCATTCAGAAACGACTCCCAGATGGCTTTTCCCTTGGGTTTGAGTTCGTTGAGTATCGCTTTCCCAAAAACATTGACAAAATCACGCAAGGTATTTGTGGCGTAGATGTCAATATGGAAAGAATAATAATTCCCTTTGATTTCCGGTTGTTGGAAAAGATGGTGAATCAAATCGGTTTTCCCAACCCGCCTTGGGGAGATAAGGGCGATATTGTTTCCATTGGTAGTTAACTCCAACAAATTCTGGGTTTCCGCCACGCGATCGCAGAAATATTCGGCACCGGCATATCCCTTTGTCACAAATGGATTCTCCATAATTTTGATCTTTAATAATTTGCCGGCAAAAATACAACTTTTATCCCAAATAGGATAATCCTGATTAGGATAATTTTTTTTGCAACGAAATTCCCATTTTACTCCTTCACCACCTTCCGCACCGCCATCACCTTGCCGCCATTCACCATTCTTACGAAATAAATGCCCGTGGCATAATGCGACAGGTCGATTTGCGTCGTTTGTAGAGACGCGCCATGGCACGTCTCTACGGTTTGCAACAACCGCCCATACACATCCAACATCTGAATCTCACCAGCCCCTGATTGTACATTGTTCATGGTAAATTGTACATTGACCATCCCCGTGGTGGGGTTGGGGTAAAGGGTGAGGTTCGCCATGCCGTTCTCGTTGATTCCGTTGGTGTCGCAGGGGTCGATGGTGAGGTGCAGCGTCACGGTGCTGTCCGCCTGCAATGCCCTCACTCTCAACACAGGCCAAATGGTCAAAATGACATTTGGCTCACAGAGTTTGTGGATGCGAAGTATATAGATTTGGTGGGGACTTTTTAAAATGTGCCATGTGTTTTTTCTCAATTCGTAAAAATGACAATACGACAGAATAGGGAACGTAATTTGTAGGGCTGCCGAAAGGTGCCTCGCTAGGTTATATATTATTGCTAAAATCCTATACTGTTGCAACAGGATTGGTGTGTAATGACAACCACGGACTTATGTTACGGATGGCCGCAAATCGCATTTTGACCGTCTCTTTGTTTTTTGCGACTTGGAGGTTGTAGCGTGCCTGCATATTCAGCCAAAGCTCGGCGGGGGTACCTAACGCCGCTTCTACTAAAATGGCGAAATCGGTTGTGATGGAACGTTTGCCATTTAGTATTTCATTTAGCATCGTATAGGACACCGATATGACCTTGGCAAAATCTTTTTGTGAGATACCCCTCGACTCCAACTCCTCTTTTAGCACTTCTCCAGGGTGAATGGCTATATAAGAAAATTCTAAATTGCTCATATTTAATTATTTATAATGATTGGTAATGTCTAAAATGTTGCAAATTGTAATGATAGGCTCTTCCATTTCTTCCACCTTGAATTCCAGTCTGTATTTCAAATCTATCCGAATAAATGATATTCCTGCTTTATCGCCAGTTAAAACTTCGTAGTTCAGGGAGTTAAGAACGTATAATGTTTCAATATTCGGAGCTTCAGCCAAAGTGATAATCCGTTTCACATAATTCTTCACAATGCCCGGCTGGAAGCGATGTTTTTTGTCTGAGCATTTTCCTGTATAATAGAGTTCTGAGAGATATTCCTTGTCGAATTGTATCGTCATAGTTCAAATTCAACTGCGCGGCAAAGATACAATTATTTTTAATAAATTCACTATTTTAGTGAATTTGTGTGTAGATTTTTCAATTGTTTTTTTTTCACATACTAGAACCATAAAAAAGATGAATTTTTGAAAGTGGTGGAATGTGATCCATCAGTGAGTTCTGTATTGACTTATGATACTTCCCCGAATGCTCCACCATATTTTGGAGTAACAAGTGAAGCGGCATAAAATATGGAGGAATTCGACCTCATCATCGCCATCAACCGCGACAAGGATGTGCCCACTCTTCAGGGTGTCTTGTTTTTTCTATTTGGTGATCATAATAAGGGATGTTCCCAATGCCTGCTCAATCAGAGCAATTGTGCGGCAGGTGAAGTTATGACCACCGCTAAGCCACCTTGTGACATCAGATGGACGACGGTGGGTCAGAATTGCCAAATCTTTTTTGCTGATACCCTTTTCTTTCATTATCGCATCCATACGACTGGCAATACCTTCCGTTATGGCATCGGTCGCCCAGTCAAGGTCGGAAATACTGTCATACGCCTCCTGTACGATAGGACTATAAATTTTGATGTTGGGGGTCGTTTTCATAATTCAAAAGAAACGCTTTCTATGCCTGTGATGACATTCTGTTCTATTTTGATTTTACCACTTTTCAGTTCTTGTGCAAGGAGTTGGTCGAATTTTTGCAGGTTCATTACATATCCGCTTAATTCTGCATCTTCTTCGTATGTTCTTGTCGTTTTTACTCCTCCATTCCCCACTATCAATATCTGGTCAGATATTCGTAAGCAGTACAAATGCAATACTTTGGAGTCTATTGATAATGCTGCAGGATTGTCCTTGAAATGGCCTTCGGGTCTGAAATAGCGTTCCAGTGCGCCATTCGCCACAATTCGGTTGAGAGCATTGAACACCTTCTTAAAATCTTCGTTCAAGGTTGCATCACTCCTAAATTTCTGTATAAACTTCTCGTACTCAGTTATATCACTGTCATTAAATCTTATGGAGTAAAGCCCCACTTTTTCACTTTGTTCGATAATTTTAGCAGTAGCAGTTTTCATAGTAATGGTAGTTTTTTTACGCTGCAAAAATAATATCTTTTTTAATATTTCGCATATATGCGAAATTATTTTTTTAACAGAAAACGGGGGCAAACCCACACTCGCGGATTTGCCCCGTTTTCAATTCTCAGTTTTCAGTTCTCAATTTAATAAATTAGCTGTCAGTAAAAGGAGCGATTTTTTTGCAGAAAAATCGCTATTTTTGCCATTTTTTTGAAAAAGATGTAAATAAATCGGATGAAAAAAAACATCGTTCATATCATCACTGATGCCATTAAGCGGGGAAAATGGTTACAGCTACAGTACCTCAACCGCCGGAATGAAGAAAGCGCAGGCTGGTTTTCCATCCACGATTTCGAGTGCAAGTCCAATGATATTTTCTTGAAGGGTACTTGGTTTAATCCGAGTTTGGACGATTTGATCGACCCTTGTATCTCTGTCAGCAGAATCATAGAAGCGAATGTTTTGGAGTTTACCCATTACGATGGTTATCAGAATGTTATTAAAAAAATCGAAAGCAATAGCCGTTTTGTCGACCGATTTCAATTCGATCATTTCAACAACAACATCCTTGCCTATCTTGCCGACTGCTACAAATACAACAAAGATCCATATATTGACAAGAGTTTATTGCTGGAAGGAGCTGATATTCACACACTTGAAAAAGATGGTATCACGCCTGTGATGAAAGAGAAAATCAGGGAAATCATCGCCAAAACGCGAAAATACAATTACCCGAAAGACAATGACGATACGTGTTTCAGCGAACTTGCCGTTTCCGTTCTGTCTATCGATGAAGGCAATCGCAAGTTCCTTGTCTGCTATTACACACTGACTTTCAATCCGGAAGACAACACGCTCAAAATCGGAGAGACCGATCCGCTCACTGGCGAGATTAATACGGAATTGAAATTCAACCAATATTTTTTAGACGAAAATTACCGACACTCCTTACAAAAATATATTGACTGCAGTTTGGATGATTTCAAGAATATGTTCACTCGAAACCGCAGTCAGGCCATACAAATTCTAACTGAAAATTTAGGACCGGGCGAAATAATCAATACCCGCCCCGACATCTACGTCTTGCAGCGGGAGTATTTTACGGATTTGAAAACGCTTTTTGAGCATATTGGCGACAGTCAGGACAAGAGGGAGTTGTCGGTTCCCCTGCGCACCTTCTTTGGCGACAGCCAGTCCAACCAGTACCTGCAGCGCACCAATCCCAACATCGTTATTTACGACAGCCGAGTGAATATCGATCAGGCGAGGGTGGTGTTTAATGCTGTAAAGCACCCACTGACGCTTGTACAGGGGCCTCCAGGAACGGGCAAAACTCAGACCATCCTCAATGTGATTCTGACGGCCTTTTTCAATGATAAGAATGTACTGGTAACTTCCAACAACAACATTGCTGTGGATAATATCACAGAAAAGCTGGCTTTCAAATACCGTCAGCGAGATTTTGAACTGCCATACCTCCGCTTGGGGAATCGCGAGATGGTAAAACAGGCGATTCTAAAGATTCGCAAACTCTACGAAACAAAATTTGTCGGCGACCCTGACGACCGCAAAATCAACAAAATCAAATTGCGGGACAAGGAGAATAATGCTCGGATTCTCACTAAACTGAAAAATTACGAAGACCGTCAGCAACTGACCGAAGCCATTGAAATCGCCCAGAAATTCAGCAGATATACAGTTGATAACAACTTTTCAGGCGGGATAAATGAATCGTTCGGGCAAAGCATCTCTGCCAACATCAACCATTTTATTGCAGAAAAGCAGGCGGAACTTAACAAGATTGAAGAGACTACCAATGAGGACATCCTGAAACTCTTCCATTCTGTAAAGGAGGACGATATTTTCATGCAATACCTTTATTTTGAATCAATTAAGTTGCATAGGGAGTTGAGGAAGCCCAAATATCAGGAGCTGATTGAGATTGTTTATCATGCGGATGAGAATGAAGCTGCCACAGAGTTCAACAAGTGGTGCAAAGAGGATGAAAACGTCAAGCTTCTGACCAATATTTTCAAAATTATCATTTCCACGAACATTAGTTCCAACCGGCTGGGAACCACCCATTTCAAGTTTGACCTGTTAGTCATAGACGAAGCGGGGCAATCCGACATTGCCACCGCACTTATTCCGATTGCACGGGCGACTTCGCTTCTTTTGGTTGGCGATCCCAACCAATTGGAACCAATCATTGTTTTAGATTCGAGCGTGAATGAAAAGCTGCGTCATCACTATGAAATCAGCAACGATTACAATTTCATGACGCACTCCATCTATTCGCTTTTTGCCGCCAAAAGCAAAATCAAACCCGAAATACACCTGACCTACCATTACCGCTGCGGCAAAAAAATCATCGACTACAGTAATCAGCGTTACTATCAAAAACAGTTGAAAGTGCTGACACAAAACGCGGGAGGACTGGAACTCCTTTCTGTAAAGAACAAGAACAGCGCAAGAAAAAACGAGTATTTTGATGAGGCAAGTGGCATTGTGGATTATCTGATACGCAATCAAATTAAAGATAACACATTCATTATCACACCTTTCGTAAACCAAGCGGAAATTATCAACGACTTGCTGAAAACCAACGGACTTCAAAAAGTGAGAGCAAATGGAAAAACGAGTGGGATTGAAGCCGGCACGGTTCATTCTTCGCAAGGAAAAGAGGCCAACAACATCATTTTCTCAACAGCCATTTCACCCAAAACCGCCAAAAGAACCTACGACTGGCTCAAGAATAACCGTGAACTGATCAATGTGGCCACGACTCGCGCCAAAGAGAAACTGATTGTCGTCTCCGATGTGGAGGCTTTGGAAAAACTAAGCGACAAAAGCGACGATTTATTTGCATTGGTAAAGTACATTCAAAGCAATGGAAATATGACGGTGCTGCCGTCAGCTAACACCATCCAAATCGGTCGCTCCAACGGTTCCAAAAATGAAGAGGAGTTCTTCAAGACCGTAGGCCATTTTTGCAGCTGTCAGAAAAACCACTCTTTTAAAGTCAAAAGAAATGTTAAATTGACGGATGTCATCAAAGACAAAAGATTTGCAGAAAACCGGCAGGAATTCGACTGTATTCTGTACAATTACGACGAGCCGAAAATCGTTTTCGAAATCAACGGCGGCGAACACGTCGGCAATCAACGGCGCGAGCAGCTTGACACACTGAAACGCTCTATTCTGGAACAACACAACATCAAATCCATCACCATCCCCAATTCCGACATCAAGCATTACGAACTGATACGCGACCTGATTCTGAAGGTGATTGACGGAAGCCAGTACCAGCAGACGCTATTTGATGTGGTGTGAAGGAATCTCATCCAACCAGCCTTGGATTTCCGCGATGCGCCGGCGGTATTTCTACAGCACCTAATTGAATGGGATTGTTTTAGTCTGCCTTGGTGTGGGCTGTGCCGTTCCACATCTTCTCATTGTCTTTTATCATGTTTTTGAACACATTCGGCGTGACGCCGACAATGCGTTTGAAAGCGGAGTGGAAGACCTGCCGGTTGTTGTACCCGCACATTTCAGCTATGGCCTCCAACTTGTACTGTCGGGTTGTCGGGTCGGTAAGCAGCCGAACTGCCTCTTTGATGCGGTAATCGTTGAGTAGCGTCGGGAAATTGCATCGCAAATAAGTGTTGATTGTCTTTGAGATGGAAGCACTGCTCACCTTCAGGTGCCTTGCCAATTCATCGATAGTCAACGACTGGTTGGTGAATATTTTCTCTTCTTCGAATGACTTTGTGATTTTGTCCAGAAGTTCCTTTTCAGCTAAATTGGTGGGTTTCGGATTGTCGGCGGAAGCATTTTCGGAGAGGATGTTGAGTTTGGCATCTTTTTCTAAAATCTTATACAACAATTTTTTATAGCGCCTTTGCTTGTCGGTGAACAGGAAGATGAAAAGGATGGCTGTGGTGGTTGTTGTACCTAAAGCAATGAACTCCCAGATGGAAAAATGGGGCGTGGACTCTTCGATTTCCAAAATTTTGTGTTCCAGCTTTTTCGCATCCTCGTATTCGCCGCTTTTGTAAAGTTCGAAAGCGCGCAATCGAAGGGAATTATTGTGAATGTGGATGGAATTGCCGACAAGTAACGCCAGCATCAACAGCACCGCGACAACATGAATAGTGTAAAGAAAAGGTCGATAAGTCTTTGTCATCGTTTGAATTTTATGCTGCAAAAATACATAAATCGCATTATTGTGAAACAGTAGAAGAGATTGACGTATCTTTTTGTAACAAAGAGATTTATAACCTAAATGAAAGGAATATTTACAGTAATTATTTTTATTCTGACACGATTTTGGGGATAGTTACTGTCTAAAAATGTAGGCGATTATACTTTTGCAGTGCATTTGAAACTTCGTATAGTCTTTTACGTGCAATGCCGAGATGCGAATCACGGTCATCAATTTTAATCATTATGTTACATGGCTATCTTCAATTGTAAAATTTCTTACTAAAGTGAACAGAAATCAGTGAACAGTGAACAGGATTTTAGGCAAAAGACACAAAAAACCTTGGTTTTCCGTCTCAGATACCATCTTTATATTTTGCAAATCACCCCAAATCAAGGTTGTGCTATTTTGAGGGATAATCTATAAACAATTATATGTATGAAGAGTGTCAGACTTTTTTCAATTTTATTGTTAGCGGGCGCAATGCTCGTTTCTTGTTCGAGCAAGAACACTGGTGGGAAAACGCAGGACTCCACGAATTTGAAGGGAGAGATTTCACTATCGGGGGCGTTTGCTCTTTATCCGTTGGCGGTTGAATGGGCTGGAGAGTTCCAGCAGATGCATCCGGGCGTGAAGATAGACATCTCGGCGGGCGGTGCTGGCAAAGGCATCACCGATGCTTTGTCGGGCATGGTGGATCTTGGCATGGTTTCCCGCGAACTTTATCAGGAGGAAATTGACAAAGGAGCCGTCGGCATTGCTGTGGCCAAGGACGCGGTGGTAGCGACCATCAATGCCAAGAATCCCGCCTTGAAAGAGATTTTGGCTCATGGACTTACGCCCGAAATGGCCACGAGAATCTGGATTACAGGCGATGTAAAAACCTGGGGTGACCTGCTGGGCATCAACGACCAAACTCCCATTCACGTTTATACGAGAAGTGACGCTTGCGGCGCCGCTGAAACTTGGGCAAACTGGTTTGGCCATAAGCAGGAAGACCTCAAAGGCACCGCCGTCTATGCCGACCCGGGTCTCGCCAACGCCGTTCAAAAAGACATTTACGGCATCGGTTTCAACAACATCGGCTATGCCTACGATAACGAAACGCACAAGTACTTGACCGACCTGCGCGTGGTGCCCGTTGATAACAACAAGAACGGACAAATCACCAGCGATGAGTATTTCTACGATGTGAAGGATTCGGTCACGAAAGCCATTGGTGAAGGTCGCTATCCATCGCCCCCCGCCCGCGACCTCTACCTTGTCTCCAAAGGCAAACCCTCCAATCCCGTGGTTGTTGAATTTCTCAAATACATCCTCTCCAAAGGACAAGACAAAAACGAATCCGTCGGCTACATCCGCATGAGTGCCGATAAAATTAAAGCCGGAATGGAGAAAGTGGGACTTTGACATGTTGAGTTGGAGGCTGGCTAAGGAAAAGGTGATGAGTGGCGTGATGTTTTTCATCACGTGTGCTTCGCTGTTGCTGGTGGTGGCGATGGGCATTGGACTTTGCCTGCGCTCGTCGCCCATCCTGTCGGAAATTTCCCTTTGGGACATCCTCTCCGCCAACGAGTGGAAACCGGCGAAAAATCAATTCGGTTTCTTCCCGTTTATTATGGGCACGGTGTGCGTGACGGGAATCTCCATAGTGTTGGCCCTGCCGGTTTCTCTCTTTACGGCCCTGTTTTTGACAGAATACTCCCATTCGCAGGTCAGAAAATTTGTGTATCCGGTGCTGGACATCCTAGCGGCTTTGCCCTCCGTAATCTACGGCGTGTGGGGCACGCTGATTGTGGTTCCGTGGATTAGCGGCTGGTTGGCCCCGCGGTTTGTATCGGAATACACCTCCGGCTATACGGTGTTGGCGGCCGGAACGGTGCTGGCCATTATGATTCTGCCGCTGCTGGTGAGCATGTTCGTGGAGATTTTCAGCACGGTGCCAGGCGAAATGCGTGAAGCCGCCTACGCCTTGGGTTCCACCCGTTGGCAGTTGTCGAGGCGCGTGGTGATGAAGAAATCCTTGCCGGGAATCTTCGCCACGGTGGTGCTGGCGGTCTCCCGCGCCTTAGGCGAGACCATCGCTGTGCTGATGGTGTGCGGCAACCTGCCGCAAGTGCCCCGTTCCCTGTTCGATGCCTGCTACCCGCTACCCGCTCTCATCGCCAACAACTATGGCGAAATGATGTCCATGCCGCTCTATGAAGCTGCCCTTATGCTCGCTGCTGCAATCCTCTTCATCGTCGTGCTGCTCTTCAATCTGCTCTCGCGTATCATCCTGAAACGGGTTGAAGACTGACAGTGACTTAGTATAGATAATATGAAATTGAAGAAACGTTTTGGAAAAAATAGTGGGAAGTTCATCATGGAATGGGTGATGAAGGCGTTGATGATTATTTCGTTGGCGGTGGTGGTGTTTGCTGCTGTATTTATCATTTTCACCATAGTAAAAAAAGGGTGGAGTTGCATCACGTGGGAGATGGTGACAAGTTTGCCAGGAAATGGTTTTTACATCGGCAAGTCGGGCGGCTTTCTCAATGCAATAGTGGGTTCGTTGTACATTGTGCTGGCTTCCACGCTGTTAGGTCTTATTGTCAGCATCCCTGCCGTTTTTTACTTGAATGTTTTCCTTAAAAAATCGTCGAAGATCGCCTCGGTCGCGCGCTTGGCGTATGATGTGCTTTTCGGCATTCCGAGCATTGTATATGGTGCGTTTGCCTTTTCCATTATGATTTTTATTGGAATGCGCACCTCCCTTTTGGGCGGCATCATCACTACCACGCTCCTCATCATCCCGATTCTCATCCGTTCGATGGATGAGGTGGCGAAGAACGTGCCATCGGAGTTGTACGAAGCCTCCTTCGCAATGGGAGCCACTCGCACGGAAACCATCCGCATCGTGCTCCGCCAGATTCTGCCAGGTATCGCCACCGCCATCCTCTTGTCAGTAGGCCGCGCCATTGGTGACGCAGCCGGTATCATGCTCACCACCGGTTTTTCCGACACCATCCCCACCTCACTAACACAACAAACCGCCACTCTGCCGCTCTCCATCTTCTTCCAACTCACTGCTCCACAAGCCGAAGTGCAGGACCGTGCCTACGCCGCCGCGCTCGTCCTAACAATCATCGTATTGTTAATCAGTCTTCTCGGAAGATTTATCACCAGTTATTTCTCAAAAAATAAAATCTAATGTACGGGCGCAAAATTCTGCGTCTCTTCCCATCCATAATAATATGCCTCTTTTCCAAAAATTATCCGACCTTAAAAATGAAGATTTCGCCTCTCCCTGGGCGAATGACGGAAAATCCCGTCTTTATACAGAGAACCTGAGCCTGTCCATCCATGGGAATCGGATTTTGAAAAACATCTCGGTCGAACTTCCATGCAATAAAATCACCTGCATTGTCGGACCGTCGGGATGCGGGAAATCCACGCTGCTGAAGACCTTTAACCGTTTGATAGACATGACGGAGGGTGTGAAAATCAGCGGGAATGTGTTCTTGGGAAATGAGAACATCGTCAAGGCGGGCTTTGATGATTTGACTGAAATCCGTCGTCGCATCGGGCTGGTGCCGCAGCGTCCGTGTCCGCTGCCAATGTCCATTTACGGCAACATCGCCTACGGCTGCAAGATTCACGGGGTTAGAAAGCGTCGTGAACTCAATCGCATTGTGGTGAAATATCTGAATGAGGTTGGATTGTGGAATGAGGTGAAAAACCGTTTGCGCTCTCCGGCAGTCGGCCTCTCTATTGGACAGCAGCAGCGGCTCTGTCTGGCCCGTAGTCTCGCCGTTGAACCCGAGTACATTCTCGCCGATGAAGCCACCAGTGCTCTTGATCCGCAATCCAGCAAAATCGTCGAGGATCTTTTCGTGCGCCTCAAAGAGAAATACTCCATCGTGATGGTCACCCACACCCTCCATCAGGCTATGCGCATCGCCGACTACGTCATCTTCATCTATATGGGTGAAATCATCGAAACCGGCACTGCCGACGAGGTCTTCCACCACCCCAAACACGAATTGACTAAGAACTATCTCTCAGGTGTATTCAGTTGAGGTGAGAGGTGTGGAATGTAATAAATCAAAAAACAAATAAACAAAATGACTCATTTAAAGGAACTAGAAGCAGAATCAGTTTATGTTTTGCGTGAAGTGGCGGAGCAGTTTCAGAATCCGTGCATTCTTTTTTCGGGAGGAAAGGATTCCATCGTTGTCACTCATTTGGCTTACAAGGCTTTTTATCCCGCCAAAATCCCGTTTCCGTTGTTACATATCGACACGGGGCACAACTTCCAAGAGACCTTGGACTACCGCGATGCGTTGGTGAAGAGGTTGGGCGTGCGCTTGGTGGTGGGGTGTGTCCAGGAATCCATTGACACCGGCCGCGTGAAGGAGGAAACAGGCTACAATGCCAGCCGCAACAAACTGCAGACGGTGACGTTGCTTGACACCATTGAAAAGTACAAGTTCGATGCGGCTATCGGCGGCGCACGCCGAGATGAGGAGAAGGCTCGAGCCAAAGAACGCATCTTCTCCCACCGCGACGAGTTCGGCCAGTGGAATCCCAAGAACCAGCGCCCCGAGCTTTGGAATCTTTACAACGGACACAAGTCCCAAGGTGAGCATTTCCGCGTTTTCCCTATCAGCAATTGGACCGAAATGGACGTTTGGCAGTACATCTATCAAGAGCAGATTGAGATGCCGAGCCTCTATTTCACGCACACCCGCAAGGCATTTTTCCGTGATGGGCAATGGCTGGCGGCGGAACCCTGTATGAAACTCAAACCCGATGAAAAAGTGGAGGTGAAGCAAGTGCGCTGCCGAACCATCGGCGACATCACCTGCACTGGACTCACACTCTCCACCGCACACACATTGGAGGATATTATCAGCGAAATTGCCGCCACCCGCATCACCGAACGCGGTGGGCGTGCCGACGACAAACGCTCTGAAACCGCTATGGAAGACCGCAAAAAAGCCGGCTATTTCTGATGCACTCGCCGGCAACCGTACTTAAAACTCATCACATAACACAGCTTGTTTAGAAAATGGAAAAAGGATATTTAGACATGGAATTACTTCGCTTCACCACAGCGGGAAGCGTGGACGACGGCAAGAGTACCCTCATCGGCCGTCTGCTTTACGACAGCAAATCGATTTTTGAAGACCAGTTGGAGGCCGTGAAAATCGCCTCCGAAAACAGGGGCAACGAGGAACTCAATCTCGCGCTCCTCACTGACGGGCTGCGCGCCGAACGCGAACAGGGAATCACCATCGATGTGGCATACCGTTATTTCGCCACACCCAAACGCAAATTCATCATCGCCGACACCCCCGGACATATCCAATACACCCGAAATATGGTGACCGGCGCCTCCACCGCCGACCTCGCCATCATCCTCATCGATGCGCGCAACGGGGTGCTTGAGCAGACCGTCCGCCACTCCTTCATCGCCTCTCTTCTCGGAATCGAAAAAATCGTCATTTGCATCAACAAAATGGACTTGGTGGGTTTTTCGGAAGATGTTTTCAACGAAATTTGTAAAGATTATGAAGAAAAAGCGAAAATCCTGAACATACAAAACTTCACATTCATCCCGATTTCTGCAAAACTGGGTGACAATGTGGTGGAGGACTCTCCCAATATGCCGTGGTATCAGGGAGGAGCGTTGCTGAATCTGCTGGAAAATGTGCAAATTAAGAGCAATTTGGCGCAGAAGCCGTTTAGAATGTCGGTGCAGCATGTCATCCGGCCCATTTCCGACAAGTTCCCTGATTTCCGTGGGTATGCAGGAAGAGTAGCCAGCGGCACCATCCGTACGGGCGACGAGATCACGCTCTATCCTTCCGAGCTGAAGTCGAAGGTGACGCACCTCTATTTTGCCGATAAAGGGTTGGAGGAGGTCTCTGCACCTGAGTCTGTCACCCTCTGTCTGGCCGACGACCTTGATGTGAGTCGCGGCGACTTGATTGCGAAAGCCAAAGAACCTCAACCTACTATTTCACAGGATGTTACCTTGCACGTCTGTTGGCTTCGCGAAGACAAACTTCAACTCCGCAAACGCTACCTCATTCGAAATGCCAACTCGGAAGTGCTCGGCATCGTCAAATCCATCGAATATAAAATAGACATCAATTCTTTAGAGAAAATCACCGACATTCAGCAATTGGAAATGAACGACATCGCCTGCATCTCGCTCCACACTGCTGCTCCCCTGACTTTTGATGCTTATAGCCAGAATCGAACTACTGGCAGCCTCATCTTCATTGACCCTGATACCAACGACACCGTTGGCGCTGGCATGATTGACCTGTAGCAATTGATTTTCAGTATCGTTTCACCTCACAAATGAATCAACGAAATAACAATCCCTATGACTGAACAAGAGATAAACACCCTAAACCAGCAGTTCGCTACGCAATCGGCGATGGAAGTGCTCGCCTATTGCCTTCAACGCTTTCACGGCCACATTGCACTGTCGTCAAGCCTCGGTTTGGAAGACCAAGTGCTCACCGACATGATTTGCAAAATTGACAAGTCCACCCGCATTTTCACGTTGGATACAGGGCGGCTTTTCCCCGAAACCTACCTCCTGTTGGACCGGACTAACTTGCGATACGGTATCAAGATGGAGGTGCTTTTCCCCGACAGGGAAGCCGTGGAAGCGCTGATGAAAGAGTGCGGCATTAACTGTTTTTATGACAGTGTGGAAAACCGCAAGCGATGCTGCAAGGTGCGGAAAATCGATTCGCTGATGCGTGCCTTTGAACATTTGGACTGTTGGATTTGCGGCTTGCGCCATGAGCAGTCGGTAACGCGGAAGGATGTGCAAATTATTGAATATGATAAAGTTAATGGACTTATAAAGGTGAATCCTCTCGTCAATTGGTCGGAGGAGGAGGTAAAAAAGTACATTCGCGAGAATCAGGTCCCGTACAACAAACTCCACGACGAGGGTTTCCCGAGCATCGGCTGCCAGCCGTGCACACGCGCAGTCAAACCCGGCGAAGACATCCGCTCCGGCCGCTGGTGGTGGGAGGACCCCGACCACCGCGAATGCGGACTTCATCAACGTTAAATTTTCAAAATATGACCATTTCACAATGCCAATTCCCAATTATCGAATTAAAGGAAGAGCATGATTTCTGCATCACCGCCCACTACTGTCAGTCGATGGAATTGGCTTAATTTGTTATTAGATGTTGGAAGAATTAGTTGTCAGATTGAGGGAAGCACGCGATTTGTCCGATGCCGAGCTTCTTCAACTCATCGATGAAGACCAGGATATATCGTTTCTTGCACAGCAGGCCGACCTGGTGCGACGCGAGCATTACGGCATTGATGTTTACGTACGCGGGCTGGTAGAGTTTTCCAATATTTGCAAAAACGACTGTCTGTATTGCGGCATCCGCAGGAGCAATGCATCGGTAGGGCGTTATCACCTCACTGAGCAGCAGATTCTGGAATGCTGTCGGCTGGGTTATGCGTTGAATTATCGTACATTTGTGCTTCAAAGCGGGGAGAGTGCCTACTATTCCGACCAGCAGATTTGTAGCATCGTCTCCTCCATAAAGGAGGAATTTCCCGATTGTGCCGTTACGCTTTCCTTGGGTGAAAAGCCGGAGCAAAGTTACCGCGACTACTTCCGTGCTGGCGCCGACCGCTACTTGTTGCGCCACGAGACCGCCGACTCCGCTCATTATGCCATGCTGCATCCGAGTGGCATGAGCTTGGGAAACCGCAAACGTTGCCTCTTCCAGTTAAAGGAAATCGGGTTTCAGGTCGGTTCCGGCTTTATGGTCGGTACACCGTACCAGACTTCGCGGCATCTGTTGGCCGACTTGCGTTTTTTGCAACAGCTGCAGCCGGATATGATTGGCATCGGCACTTTCTTGCATCACAAAGACACTCCGTTCAAGTCGTTTCCCGACGGCAGTTTGCAGCTTACCCTGAAGATGATTTCCATTTTGCGGTTGATGTTCCCGTACGCCCTGATTCCGGCCACCACCGCTTTGGGAACCGTCAGTCCTTTTGGACGCGAAATGGGACTGAAAGCTGGAGCCAATGTCCTGATGCCCAACCTTTCGCCGTTGGAGGTGCGCAGTCAATATCTCCTTTACGACAATAAAATCTGCACCGCCGAATCGGGCTCCGCTTGCGCCAATTGCCTCCATAACAGAGTGAAAAATGCAGGTTATCAAATAGTTATGGATAGGGGCGATGTGAGGAAGTAATTGGGTGTTTAAGTGAACAAAAATAGGTGAACATTGAGTTTGTTTTTTCAAAAATCAAAGATAATAATCATTCAGCACATCCAAACACAGATCACAGTTCAGTAACAACATTTGAATAATTTTTACACAAAAAATATAATGATTATGTATGCAAGAATTTTACACTGTTTTTCATTGATACTCCTGTTGGGAACATGGACGATTGCATCGGCTCAAACTGCCGACCACCCCAAGAAAGAGAGGAGGGAAAAGAAGACCGAGCAGGAGATGGGCGACACCGTGAAGCACAAGAAATTCCATATTGGCGATTATATTAAAATTGGAGGTCTGGTGAATGCGCAGTATGGCTACACTTACCAGCAGGACAACGACAGCGAGGTGGAGCAGACGAGTGTTTTTCAAGTTCGCCGCGCCCGTTTGGATGTTCGCGGGGAGATCCATCCGAAATTCGAATATCGTATTCAAGCTGAACTTGCCAATAGTCCGAAGTTGTTGGAAGCTTATGTGAAACTTAAGTTCTGCAAGTATGCAAATTTGCAGGTCGGTCAGTTCAAGATTCCATTCACGCTGGAGAACCCTTACAGTCCGATTGATTTGGAATTTATTGACAATGCGCAGATTGTCAACAGGTTATCGGGTTATAGTGACGTGTCAGGAGTTTCTAATTTCGCCAATGGTCGCGAGATTGGCCTGATGTTGTATGGCACGTTGGCGCAGTTTGAGCGTGATGGCGAGAAGTACCCGATATTGAGTTATAGTGTGGGCGTTTTCGGTGGCAACGGCATCAATGTGAAAAAAGACAACATGGCCAAGGACATTGCGGGGCGCCTTGAATTTCGGCCATGGCTCAAGCATTTCACGCTGTCGGGATCCGCTTATTGGGGACGCTACACCTTGAGCAACGACATTGGAAACGGCTTGCGTCTGCGTCTGGCCGGAGGCGTAGAGTATAAGGACGGGCATCTAACGATTCGGGGCGAATATGTGTGGGGCAAGACGGCCATGCCCATCACGGTGAATGACGATCCCTCCTCCCGCAATATGATTACGCAGGGTGCCTATCTGGTTGCAGGTTACTGGTTTAAAATGGGCAAAGGAAATGGCTTTTTGGGGAATCAGAAAATCAGTCCGATTGTGCGCGTGGACTTTTACCAGCAAGATATTGACGTGGAAAGTTACTCGATTTATTACAGTGTAGGCATGGACTGGTGGCCGGAAAAGCACCTGCGCTTCACTGTGAACTACAACCTGATGCAGCGTACCGGTTATGACCAGCTCGGACACGGCGTAACTGCTGCCCTGATGGCGAAGTTTTAGTGCCCAGTGAATTCGGGCGTTCGTGAAAGGTGAATTCTCAAAACGCAAAGTTACAAAAACGCATAGATAACGAACTGTTCCTTCTTTTTCTGTGCAAAATACACTATGCCAAATTCACAAAGTCGGAAATAGCTGTATCTCTGCCGCTGATGCCAATTTCTCCGAAAATTTGGGCCGAGCTGCCTCAATATAGCTGATTCAACCCATGGGCCAATCAACGAAGATCATCCAGCCAGCCCTGGATTTCCGCGATGCGCCGGCGGTATTTCTCAATCTGTCCCTCTATGAAACTCTCGCTGAATTTGGTCTCGCGGAATCCGTTGCCACATACAAGGTAGTCGCTGTTGTCCATGTCATCCCACAAGTCTTGGTAATTCTCCAGATACTCTTGGTTTTGAGCCAACAATTGTTGCAAATCCGCCTTGTCGGCTTCAATTCGCGTATGGTCTGAAAACAGGTAAGCGCGTTTCATCGTCAATGTCATCTTTTGTGCACCACGAGTTCCGTGGTTTCGATGGTGTTGCTCTCGTGCAATGCCCTATCTACGATGTAGAGGCTGTACTTGATGGTGTCGGTGGGCGTGGAGTAGTCGAAACTGTTGATGTCTAAATTGATGCGAATAACACCCTCAATAGACTCGCTATCCTCTTTGCTGAGGCGCGGGATTCGTTGGTTGAAGGTGATTCCGTCGAACTCAACAAGTTGGTATTGGCCTCCAACTTTTTTGTAATAATGGATGAAGCAATTGTAATAATAAGTGGAGGCGGTGTCGAAGGGCGTATCCGTATCTGTGGCGTCCAATCCGACATCGCCGTCGCCGTCCTGGAAATGGAAACTGAGTGTGGCGCGATGGTCCACACCGGTATTGTCGTCTATTTTTTCCAGACTGATGAATTCGATTACGGGCTCAACGGGAAATTTCTCCTCCCGCTGGCAGGCAGTACAGAGGAGAAAAAACACCGACATTAAAATCCCGAATCTTCTCATCGATTGAAATCACAATTAACTCCCAACACCTAACCCCTGTCTCCTAACCATTAAAAGTGGAGACCGAGTTTGAAGGCCAGCAAGCCGACTTTCATTTTCGGAGGGGTGTTGAAGGTGGAGTCGTAGGTGACACCTTCCACCTTGATGTTGTTGTTGCCGAGCCAGTAGTAGTGTACGCCCAAGCTGATGGTTTTGACAAAGCGCACACCGATGCCGCCTTCAGCTGCAAATGCCGGATTCCAAAGGTATTTGGTGAGATTGTTTTCCCACCCCTCGTTGGTTTTCCAAAACAGGTTGCAGCCTGCGCCGGCTTCAGCCCATACGTCGAACACATAGCTGAAATCCGAGATGTAGCTGAGACCGAGCATGATGGGGATGTTGACGTACATCGGAGAGGTGCAACTGGCTTGGTCGTAGAGGTCGCGCGCACTCTTGTTCAGCATGTTCCACATGCCGTCAACGGAGCAGAAAATCCCCAAGCCGAAGTCGAAACGGTAGTTGTATTTCAGTCCGAATGACGCACCGAACATCGCGTTGCCGTGGTTGCCCATGCTGTTGGCGCCCGGAATGAAATAGGTTGTTGCGTCATTAAATTGTTGTATTGGCAGAAGCCCGCCCAATTGGATTGAAAAACCGCACGGTACCTTTTGTGCGGATGCCGGTGTGAGGCCACCGACCATCAAAGCAATCGCAAGAATAAAACCGTAAAATTTTTTCATATTGAATGGATTTTAGATGAACAATATTTGCGCAAAAATACAATAAATTAATGATTATTGCAAAATTTATTGCAGATGATGCATTGACAAGCTGAATTGATTAAGCTATACCATTGTCGGAGATGGGCAGCATGTTAGGCTGTCCATCGTTGATGCGGCCGTTGCGTTCTTCGAATCGATGTACGTTTTCGTTCAGCGCGTTCAAGAGGCGTTTGACGTTCTGAGGCGTCATGACAATTCTGGAGCGCACGTTCCCCTTGGGAGCGCCCGGCATCATAGCGACAAAGTCAAGGATGAACTCGTTGTCGGTATGCGTGATGATTGCTAAATTGGAATAGGTGCCCTGCGCAATGTCTTCCGGCAGGTTGATTTCAAGTTTCTGTTCTGGCATAGGTGGTTGATTCGTTTATTGGTTAGATGTGCAAAATTGTGCCTGTACTGATATTAGAATTTCACGCCGATGGTGGCGGCGAATTTATGGTTGATGTTGCTGATTTCCACGGGATTGAGGGTGGGATCTTCGAAGAACCAGCTGTTCTGGCCTGTCAAGCGGCAGACGTAGGCGAGGTCGGCGAAGAAGACTCTGCCGCGGAAGCCGATGCCGCCGCTGATGTTGTGGGCGGAGCCAGTGTTGATTTTGTTTTTGAAGGGGGAGCTGCTGTAAGAGTAGCCCAGACGAACGAGGAAGTGTTCGGTGACGGTCAGTTCGCCGCCGACACGAATGGTGTGGCAGGCACCGTATTTGAGTTTGACATTGTTGTTCTCTTTGGCATAGTCATAGCGGTAGAGGATGTTCTCGGAAGAGGCGAGTCTGGCCATGGAATAGTCCGTGAACTCATATTCGGCGCTGATGAAGGCGCGTTTGGCGATGAGGAATCCCAAACTACCCATCACGCGGAAAGGAGTGGTGAGTTTGTACCTAGAGAGGTTTTCGTAATCCTCGTCAAAATCGTCGCTATCGAAATCGGACTTGATTTGGCGGGTGTAGTTCTCCTTCAGGTTGCCGTAATAGGTGGGGGTGTGGATGGCCACGCCTATGCGCATGAAGTCAAGAGGTTGGTAAATGAGGCCGAATTTGGCGTTGATACCGGTGCCGGAAGTGCGCAGTGTTTCGTAGGAGGTCCACTCGTTGAAGCCGCCAACCGCATCGTTTTCGTCCACTTCGCTGTATTCCGTTTCCGCTTTGTAATTAAGGAAGGGCACGCCCAAGGTCAGACCGAGGTAGAGTTGGTCGTTGTAGTTCGCACCGAGGGAGAAGTTCATCTCGTCGATGCCGCCAGTGGTCTTGGTGTAGCTGTTTTGGCGCATATCGTGGTGGCCGATGAAATTCTCGTATTGGTTATCGGTACCTGCCACAGTGTCCATCAGCCAGGTGCCCCAGGCCAGTTCGCCGTCGTGGGTCAAGGAGTTGTAATGGATCCCGTTGGAGGCGTTTACGAAGCCGTCAATCATGGTGGTGCCGCCGCTCATACCGGAGGCATAGACGAGGTTGTTGAAATCGTTGATGCGGTTGTAGCCGAAGCCGAACTGCATCATGCGCCATTTGCGCTCCTCTTCGGGCTTGCTCCTTTCGAGCGTCCACGAGAAAATCGAGCCGAAGTTGGTAAGACTGTATCTTACGCTATTGGCGTCCACGGACTCGCCGTTGTAAACAGCGTTTGTGCCGATGGCGTTGATGACGATAGGGGTGAATGAGATTTCATCTTTTTTGAAAAGACCAATGCCGGCCGGATTGGTTGCCAACGAAGAGAAGTCGCCGCCAATGGAGCCGAAAGCCCCGCCAGCACCCATAAAACGCGCCGTTCCCGACCAGTTCACCTGTGAAAAACGGAATGCATCCAGATCATTCTGGGCCATTGCCCCCAATGTCATGAGCATTGCAATGCTTAAAAGAAATAATTTTTTCATATTAAAACATTTAAAACCAGCCTTTATAACGCTTGAACTCGCTTTTTGTTGCAATTTCAAATGATAATATATCTTAAATGACTTTGACAATGGTTCGGCCGCTGAATGGAAAGATAATGACTCGCCACATAAATAATTTTTTCTATCTTTGCCGCATTGAATTTCACCCTATCGTTTCACCAAAAACCACCCGTCTATAGAATAGAAAAAGATAATTTAATATATTGATATAAAGCGTTTTCGCTTTTCTTGCAAAGTCGGAATCTGGTAAAATTCTAATCACTTAGTACGCAAGAAAGGAAAGACGTTCACGCTATCCGTGGACTTTTCTTGTTTGTACTAAAGGTTTACCAGAGCCTCGACTTAAAACACAAAAAGAGTTTCACGGATTTTTTTATGCCCAATTTTAACCCATTTATTAACCAAACCCAATTATTATGAAAAAACATTACATTATTATGCTCGTGGTTATTATGCCATTTTTAATCACATCCTGCAAAAAAGAGCTTCCTGTTGCAGACTTTAGTTATGTTTTAAAGAATCACTATACGTATACCAATACCTATTGGGGCCAAGTTGATTATGTTACTGTTTCGGTGAGTAATTATTCTTACAATGCCAACTCGTATTCATGGCAACTAACATTTCCTAATGGCACAACCCTTACTAGTACTGAATATTTGCCAACCTTTGTATGCAATATTACTGGTAATTATGAACTAAAACTAACAGCTCGTAATGACGAAGGGGAAAACACCTCTTCTCAAACTTTTTTCATTGAGATTGAGTATAGCGGAGAGAATGACAATCCAGATGAACCTGACAACCCCATTACCCCTCCCACTGCCTCTTTCAATATTAATAGCAGTAATGGGATATATGCACCTTCCAATATTCATTGTAACAATACTTCTGTAAACGCCACACACTACCAATGGACTTTAGTGTGTCCTGACAATACTTCTGCGACCAGCACTTCAGTAAATCCGACATTTGCGTGTACTCAATCAGGGACATACACAGTACAACTAATTGCCTATAATTCGGAAAACCAGTCATCAACTTCCACGATGACATTTTCACTAACAGCACCCTCGACCTTTACAATCACTTATCTCAGGTTGGAAGATATTCCTATGACTGACACAGACCATTCTTCGTGGGATACAGGACTTTTTGGTGGTGCAGACCCTGATATTGTTTTCAAAATACTAAACTCTTCTTCTTCTGTGTTATATACCAGTTCCAGAAAAGATGATATTGGAGAATCAGACTTGCCAGTGACGTGGAATAATGTCAATAAAACGTTGAATTATAGTGGTAACTATTCTATATGGTTTTATGATTATGATGATGGAATGGACAGCCACGATATAATGGTTAGATGCAATTTACCCACCTCAAACATAACACCAGGATCTTCTTCATTTACATGGTTTAATAACGATGCAGGCGTGCGATTCGTCATAGGATTGACTTGGCAATAACATATAAATGTATTGGATATGACAACGAAAGCATATAGAAAAGTCACCCCCGAACAAGTGGATAAAATGAAAAGACTTCAAAGAACACTTGCTATGGTATTAAAAGACAATTAAAATTTGAGAATTGAAGAAATGGGGCAAATCTGCGGGTGTGGGTTTGCCCCTTGTTGTTTTTATGCACATTGTCTTTACGGTTATTTCCAATACGCAGGCTGTTGCCGCACACCAATTCCGGTAAGTGCCAGTTCCACGCCATCGAGATCATGGTGCTGTATCGCGGGCGGTATTGTTGACGAATACCGCAACATGGAGTAATTCCATGAACCACCATCCGTAGAGACGCGCCATGGCACGTCTCTACAATGAAATCGAACCCCGCCC
>JAFVNW010000062.1 GCA_017506175.1 Bacteroidales bacterium
CGCGGTTTCGAGATTGCGCGGATCGTTGAGCGCGTCGAAAACGCGGAAAATATCCATCCCGTTCTCGCAGGCGAGCGCGGTGAAGCGATCCACGATATCATCGGGGTAATGGCGGTAGCCGAGAATGTTCTGCCCGCGGAAGAGCATCTGCAAAGGCGTCTTTTTGCAGACTTTCTTGATCTGCCTGAGACGCTCCCACGGGTTCTCGCGCAGAAAACGCATACGCACGTCGAAAGTCGCTCCTGAAGTGGAGGTTCTGGCGATTTCAAAAAAGACAAGCCATTTTTATGCACAGTTGATGGCATCCCATACTGGACAGATGCTATAGGCCAAATACCATTTGCTATCAATTGCTACAAAAAGAAACTTATGGATGGATATACACCGCAAGAAGCGATGAAATATACTCAAAGAATTGGACATCTTTTTGCCAAAGGGAGACTAACAATACTTGATTCCTCTCCTAATGATTACGACAACATGATGATAAAACGAGCATGTAATTGGGCAAAATCAGGATTTACTACTGGCGGTACAAAAAAATGCGGATGGTATGTGTATTATGAAGTCTTTAGAACCGATTATGATTTTAACAATATGGCCGTATGGAAAAGAGTAAAATAACACACATCAATTGGAGTTTAATGATAACTGTTATTTTGACACAGTTATACTTCAGTTGTGTTCAGAATTTTTTAGTTTTGAGAGTTTTTTTTCTTGAAACTCTCCGCGCGGACATGCCAAGTATCAAGTATCATGTCATCATTTGTCCGTTCAATATTTTTTTACTACTACTTTCTAGCAATAAAGAAATTTGGCCTAAAATAGCTGCAGTCATCGTTTCTGCTGCATACTGTATTACGTTTCTTTCTCCGAATATTGTACACTCCCCTATACAGACCACCTGCATCCTTCTTCTGTATGTGGCTTTTGGGGTTATCAGCTTTTTCATAGGGAAATTTTTATCTGGATGTCAGTGGGGTACAAATATTTTTTCAAAACATTTTTTTCTAAATATATCTATCACTATCATTTCGATAGTGATTCTCATTGTGGTTGTTTTCTGTAATATGTATATTATGCCATAAGAGGGTTTGACATTAGGATGTAAATAATTCAACCCAATAGAAACAATGTATGATTTTGCGCAAGAGAAACCCACTTTTGCCCCGCCAATCCAACTAAACGAATCAACGAATCAATAAACAAGCCTCACCTCAATGCCACCAAACCGTTCCTCACATCCATATAACTTTACTGACTTTGAGAAAAACATGTATTTTTGCTGCGTCAAAAACTAACAATTACAAAACAAAATAAACTAATAATAACCCGTCTCGCGCCGACAGGAGTATATGGAGGCATTGGAACAGGCCAGTGCGGAAGAGAATATAGAGCCGTTTGCCCGATTCGTCGGAAGCTTGATGTGCGAGAAAAGAGTAAAATAGAAGTCACCATAACTATTATGAGAAGGATATAAGGATGGGGAAAAGGTGAAATCAGTATTTTATGATACCAAAGGCAGGATTTTCAAGAATCAGAAACGCGGTGAAAGGAAAGCACTGGGCTGGAGTGCATATAGATTTCTGAAAAAATGGAGAAAAGAACGGGAGGAAACGGGAAATAAATAAAAAAGAACATGTTAATTTGCAACGTCAACTTTTCAGCGTCGCGTTGATGTCAATTCGTATAGTAAACCATAAACCATAAATGTAATTACGATGGTGAAAGAAGTCGTCCTGTCTTTAATTTTGCAAATGTGTTTTCTATTAGCATTTGGGCAAACCTACTTTCCTGTAGTGACTTGAGAAGAATCATTTCCTGTGGTTTTTACAGAGCAAAACCACCAGCAGATAAAAATGGGATTGGATATAACCTCCAATGGTCGTTCTCCGGCATCCTATGGTTGCTCTTCATGCGATACCGCATTAATAGTAACATACAAAATTGCCGCTCAAATAGTTCTGGGGAAAGATAGTCTTCCTGTATTGCAAGTCACAAGCACTTCCTATGATTCTCCTCTAAAAAAGAATGGGACAAATCTTGATACTTTAATTTATATTTTAGATGATGACCCCCTATTTTACATTGAATACTCCTTGAAAAGTTCACATTTTTGTTATTGCGAGGATGCCCCCCACCAGCTCCAAACCGACAATCTTATTTTTATGATTCCTTTGCATTTCGTCCCGATGGAGCCCGATATGGATATTTCACAAATAAAAAGTCGGAAATGCGCCCGCCGACTCAATCATAATCCCCGCCAATCCCCACCACCCTCAAAAATAGCAATCCAATGCCCACCACCTTTCAACTTTCAGTTTTCAATTTTCAATTTAATCAATCTGCCATCCCGAAATAAAAGATTTTAAAAAGGTTGCCCACACGGAAAAATTGTGTAATTTTGCACTCCGAAAAAAATATTAAAAAAACTAAAAATAACATTAATAATCAACCATTTTTAAATCATTAAAAGATGAAGACAGTACACAATTTCAACGCAGGACCCTGTGTCCTCCCGAAAGAGGCCATCAACGCGGCCATTGAAGCATTAAAGGATTTCTCCGGCACCGGAATGTCCGTTATCGAGGTTTCACACCGTTCCAAAGAATGGCAGGCTGTTATGGATGAGACCGAAGCCCTCTGGAAAGAGATACTCAACATCCCCGACGGTTACAAAGTATTGTTCCTCGGTGGTGGTGCCTCCACCGAATTCCTCATGGTTCCGATGAACTTCATGGAAAAGAAAGCCGCTTATTTAAAGACCGGCGTTTGGGCAAAGAAAGCCTTCAAAGAAGCCGAAGGCCTGGCCAAAGTATTCGGCGCCGAAGCCGTTTGCGTAGCCTCCTCCGAAGACAAGACTTTCAACTACATTCCGAAGGGATGGACCGTTCCCGCTGATGCCGACTACTTCCACATCACCACGAACAACACCATCTACGGCACGGAAATCCGCGAAGATTTCGACTGCAACGTTCCGTTGATCGCCGATATGTCCTCCGACATCATGAGCCGTCCGGTTGACGTTTCCAAATACACCATGATCTACGGCGGTGCACAAAAGAACGTAGGTCCTGCCGGCGTTACTTTCGCAATCGTCAAAGAAAGCGCTCTCGGCAAGGTTTCCCACTACATCCCCACCATGCTGAACTACCAAACCCACGTTGACGGAAGCTCCATGTTCAACACACCTCCTGTATTCCCGATCATGGTGATGAACTACACCTTGAAATGGCTGAAGAAACTCGGTGGTCTGAAGGTCATGGAACAGATGAACATCGAAAAATCAAATATGTTGTATGACGAAATCGACCGCAACTGCATGTTCGTGGGAACCGTCGCCAACAAGGAAGACCGTTCCAGAATGAACCACTGCTGGGTCATGGCCGACAAGTACAAAGACAAAGAGGCCGACTTCCTCGAATTCGCCAAATCCAAAGGCATGGTCGGCATCAAGGGCCACCGCTCCGTCGGCGGTTTCCGCGCCTCCTTGTACAACGCCTGCCCGAAAGAGAGCGTCGAAGCCCTCATCGCCTGCATGCAGGAATTTGAAAAGAACAACAAGTAGGTTTTTAGTTGAATCAACGATTAAACAAATCAACAAACAAACGAATCAAGAACAACATGAAAGTTTTAGTAGCTACTGAAAAACCGTTCGCGAAAGTGGCCGTTGACGGCATCCGCGAAATCGTTGAAAAAGCCGGTTACCAACTGGTTTTATTGGAAAAATACACCGACGTTCAGCAATTCTATGATGCAGTTGCCGACGTTGACGCCTTGATTGTCCGTTCCGACAAGGTAACCCCCGAAGTGATCGACTCCGCCAAAAACCTCAAGATCGTGGTTCGCGCCGGCGCCGGCTTCGACAACCTCAACCTGCCCGCCTGCACCGCCAACAACATCGTGGCGATGAACACTCCCGGCCAGAACTCCAACGCCGTGGCTGAACTCGCCATCGGCATGATGATCTACATGTCGCGCAACACCTTCAAACCCGGCACCGGCACTGAATTGCTCGGCAAGAGACTCGGCATCCAGGCTTACGGTCACGTTGGCCGCCTCGTCGCCAACAAGGCCAAAGCTCTCGGCATGGAAGTCTGGGCTTTCGACCCGTTCGTACCGAAAGAGAAGATGGAAGCCGAAGGCGTTAAGGTTCCCGCCACGTTGGAAGAACTTTACGCAAACTGCGACTTTATCTCCCTGCACATTCCCGCCAACGAGCAGACCAAAAACTCCATCAACCATGACCTCGTGGGCAAGATGCCCAAAGGCGGCTGCCTCATCAACACCGCCCGCAAGGAAGTCATCGACGAAGCCGGTCTGATTAAGCTTCTCGAAGAGAGAGACGACCTCAAATATTGCACCGACATCGCTCCGGTTGACCTCGAAGGTTTCCAGAAATTCGAAAAGAGATTCTTCGCCACCCCGAAAAAACAGGGCGCCGAAACCGCAGAAGCCAACATCAACGCCGCGAAAGCCGCTGCCAACCAAATCGTCAACTTCTTCACCACTGGTGACAAAACCTTCCAAGTGAACAAATAATCGCTTGGCTATCCCGATAGAAAATCCCGTTTCGTGAGAGACGGGATTTTTTTGTCGCACTTGAAGACAACGGGTAGCGACTACAAAAAAATTCGTATCTTTGCCGCCGCAACATTATTATAACCATGAAAGCAATCGCAACCCTTCTCGCTGTTTTACTGACAGTCGGCAGCATCCATGCACAGGACACCATAAGAACCTATTGGAGCAACAAGCAGTTCGAATCCATCGGCCCCGCCACCGACTCGGTGAAACAGGGACATTGGATTTTTTATCACAAAAACGGCAAAATATTCGCAGAAGGCAACTACAAAAACGACGTGAAAGTTGGAAAGTGGAAGGCATGGTACGAAAACGGCCAGCTTTCCCAAGAGTATTTCGCTGACAACGGGCCCTTCAAAAGCTGGTACTCCACCGGCAAAATCGAGTCGGAAGGGGCTTTCAAAAACGGGTTGAAATCCGGCAAATGGAAATTCTATTACCCTGATGGTGAACTATTTAAGGAATGTCTGTACCAAAACGACAAGCTTGAAGGCGATTTCACCGAATACTACAGGGACGGCAAAAAAAAGTTCGAGGGGCACTATATTAACGATAAACTCAACGGCTACGCCCAATGGTGGCAGGAGAACGGGGAACTGGAGATGGAGGGCAGGTCCATCGACGATTTGCAAGACAGCACGTGGGTGTTCTACCATCCCAACGGCGTTGTCGGCAGCCGCGGGGACTTCAAAGACGGGCAGCAAACCGGCGAATGGAAGTACTTCTACGAAGATGGCTCCCTTTGGAAACGGGGCTCGTTCCAACACGGCCTGCGCACCGGCAACTGGGTGGCGTGGTACGAAGACGGGAAGAAACAACGCGAAGGAAGCTTCGCCCTCAACAAAGAAAACGGCCGCTGGGTGCAGTGGTTCGAGAACGGGAAGGTGAAAGACCAAGGCTACTTCAAAGCCGGCCAGATGGACGGTTTGTGGGAGGGATTCTACGACGATGGAACGAAAAAGTATGAAAGCGGCTACAAGGACAATGTCCGCGACGGCGTTTACAAATACTGGAACCCGAACGGCAAACCCCGTAGCTTTGGTTTCTACAGCAAAGGCGAAAAAAGCGGCAGCTGGACCGAGTTCGCCGACAACGGACAAAAGACCGAAGAGGGCAAGTTCGTCAACGGCCAAAAGAACGGGATGTGGATTTTCTACAACGAGCGCGAAGTGAAAATCCGCGAGCAGAACTTCTCTGACGGATCCCCCACCGGCAAATTCGTGGAATACTACCCAAACGGAAAAAAGCAGATGGAAGGCAACTACCAAAACCGTATGAAAGAGGGCAAATGGTCGTATTGGGACGCCAATGGCAAACTGATGTACAGCGTTGAATTCCATCAAAATAAAAAGATAAAGGTTTACTCGGAAATGGCGAAAGAGTATGCCAAACCTTTCTAAAACAATGCATATCAAAACATTTCAATTCAATTTCATTGAAGTCAACACCTACGTTTTGTACGACGAGACGAAGGAAGCCGTCATCATCGACCCAGGCATGATGACGGAAAAAGAAGAAAACATCTTAGACGCATACATCACACAGTACCAACTCACCGTAAAGTGCGTGGCCATCACCCACGCGCACGTTGATCACGTGCTGGGATGCGGTTTCTGCGCACGTAAATACAACGTCCCCATCTGGATGCACGAAGCGGGATTGCCCATCTACGAATCAGCAGTTTCATACGGCGTAGTTTGCAACCTACCCTGCGAAAAGGACAACTTTCCCGTCATCAACCACTTCTACAAGGCTGGCGACATACTGCGATTCGGTAATGGGCAAGGACTGAAGGTGCTCTACACACCCGGACACGCCGACGGTAGCGTATGCCTCTACTCCGAAGCGGAACGCTGCGTGTTTGTCGGCGACGTGCTGTTCGAAGGCAGCATTGGCCGCAGCGACTTCCCCACCGGCAACATCCGCACCCTGCTGGAAAGCATCCGCACCCAACTGCTCACCCTCCCCGACGACACAGTCGTCTATCCCGGCCACGGTCCCGCCACCACCATCGGCCAGGAACGCGCTACCAATCCCTACGTGAAGAGAATACCGCAGTGAACAATGAGGCCGCCAATCATCCATACTCCTAAGTCTATAATCATTAACCCAATTATGAATCATCAAAAATCTTACGAAAGACAGGACATTTACAATCCTGAGGAAGTGAAGAACCTATCCGAAGCCTATCGGGAGATTCTCATCAACGTGCATGAAGACCCCGACCGCGAGGGGCTGAAAAAAACACCGGAACGTGCAGCCAAGGCGATGCAGTTTCTGACGCAAGGCTACACAATGGACCCAAAAACAATTCTGCAAAGTGCCATTTTCCATGAAGACTACAAGCAGATTGTGATTGTGAAAGACATTGAAATCTACTCCCTCTGCGAACACCACCTGCTGCCCTTCTTCGGCAAGGCGCACGTGGGCTACATTCCAAACGGCAAGGTGGTGGGACTCAGCAAAATACCGCGCGTGGTGGATGCCTTTGCCCGCCGACTCCAACTGCAAGAGAGGCTGACCACTCAAATCAAAGACTGCATCGATGAGGTGCTGGAACCACTCGGCGTGGCCGTGGTCATCGAAGCGCAACACCTCTGCATGAGCATGCGCGGCATCCAAAAGCAAAACTCCGTCACCACAACCTCCGAATTCACCGGCGCCTTCCTCAAACAATGGAACACCCGCCAGGAATTCATGCACCTCATCGGCGCCAAACTTCACTGACAATAATCCCCACCCTCCCTAATCTTTTAATCTTCTAATCTCTTAATCCTTTAATCTCTTAATCTTTTAATCATTCTATGACTCTCCCCTCCCCCATCTTCTTCCCGTTTCGCACGGATGAGAAAACGCTGACGGCCATCGCCGCCAACATCCGCCAAACCCTATCGGAATATGTCCGCAACAGCCACCTGAAATCCCTGGTGCTGGGCATCTCCGGCGGCATCGACAGCGCATTGTGCGCCGCCCTGCTCAAACCAGTTTGCGAAGAGAACGGCATCCCGCTCATCGGCCGCTCCATCACCATTGAGACCAACAAACAGGTGGAAATAGACCGCTCCATCGCGATCGGCAAGAGCTTCTGCCACGATTTCGAGCATCTCGACCTAACCGAAACCTTCTTCGAGAACAAAAAGTTGCTCGTCGACTACGATGATTCCATGCTCTCCAAACTCCGTCAGGGCAACATGAAGGCGCGGATGCGGATGATGGTGCTCTACGACCTCGCCCAACTCCACGGCGGCATGGTCATCTCCACCGACAACTACACCGAATTCCTGACTGGATTCTGGACTTTGCACGGCGATGTCGGCGACTTCGCCCCTATCATGGACTTGTGGAAGACAGAGGTGTTCGCGCTCGCCACACATCTCCTAGAAGAATGCAGTCCTACACAGCGAGCCGCCCTGCAATCCTGCATCGAGGCCACGCCCGTAGATGGACTCGGCATCAGCAGCAACGACTGCGAACAACTAGGCGTGCCCAACTACTTCGAAGCCGACAAAATTTTCGCCGCTTACTTCAACGGCGACAAATCGCTTGAAAGCCACAAACTCATTCAACGATACTTGCATTCCGAGTACAAACGGAACAACCCGATGAAAATCTCGAGAGAATCATTAATTCATTAATTACCAACAAGGTGAACTTGTTCATTGACAGTGGGGCGACGAAGTGCGACTGCATCCTGTTGGATGAGGTGGGGAAATACGTGCGGCACATTTCCGACAGCGGCATCAATGCGAGCTATACGGCGGACGCGGAGATTGACGGGATTTTCGCCCGGCTGGCAGCCAATATCGGGGAGCTGGACAAAGTCGCGGCGATTAAGTTTGCGGGGGCGGGCTGCGGAAACGCCGACAATGCCGCAAGAATCGAGAAGGCCCTGCGAAGACATTTCGGAAAATCAAAGCAAATCACGGTGGAATCGGACCTGTTAGGAGCCTGTAACATTCTTTGCGGAACAAGTAGCGGCCTCGTCGCCATTTTGGGAACCGGCGCAAGCTGCTGCCTTTTCAACGGGAAAGAAATCGTGCAGCAAATCCCCTCCGCCGGCTACATGCTGGGCGACGAGGGCAGCGGCACCCACCTCGGGATGCTGTTCATACAACGCTTTCTGCGCGAAGAACTCTCCCCTGAAATCGTTTCCATCGCCAGATTACAAAGGAGCGACGTCATCCGCAGAATCTACCGAGAGCCCCATCCAAACCGCTTTTTCTCCTCCTTCGCCCGATTCATCGGTGAACACAGGACGGAACCCTCCATCCACTCCATCATCCAAGAGGCATTCCGGCTATTTTTCAAAATCCAGATTTCACATATCAACAATTATCGCTCCTACCCGTTAAACATCGTAGGGTCTGTCGGGTACTATTTTCAGGATGACATTCGCGAAACGGCTGATCTCTTCCATGTTGAAATTGGCAGGATAGAAATTTCGCCCCTAAGTGCCATCAGGCAAGGGCAACGTTAAAAAAAATCACACAACTCTTTTATTTACAAATAATTAAAAGCCGGAAAAACATTCCGTCTTAAAAATTATTAATATTATTTATCAACAATACGAAGTTGAATAATGTTTTTTTCTAATTTTGCTTCATAATTAGTGTAAAGCAAGCGATTCAAAAGGCAAAACAAGATAAACAACAATGAAAATCAATAAATTATACTAATATCACCCCTAACAAATACGATAAGGAATCGTATAGTTGACATTACTTTTTTTTCAAGATTGAATGCAAATAGTGAATTAAGCGATTCAAAAAAAAGAACGAAATATAATTATTAATAAAAAAACAACGATTATGAAAAAAATTCTATGCTTTTTGATGGGTGTCGCACTTTCGGTCACCATCGCCAACGCACAAAACAATGGTTGTGTAACCATTACCCCCGCGCAGCTATCGCATCCGACGGCGGGTACAACGCAAACCATCACCTTTAACTTTGCCAATTTCAACGGGATTGCGAATTCCGCAACTGCAAAGTATGCCATCCACTACGACTTCCTGTTGGACGGCGAGCCCATGCCGATGGACTCCATGACCAAGTATCTGGATTTACCCAACTGTACCTTCACCTTTAACCAAGGTAGCCGCCGCTACGGTTCCTACATCGTTGAACCGAGCGACTTTTTCCCTAGAAGGTCGATTGAAGTGGGCGGGAACTTTGCATCCTACAACCTCAACTATTTCACAGGCGCCTATCTTCGCCTTAGCGGCTCCAACATCAGTGTAACCCCTCAAATGAAAATCAAATGGCAGATGGACCTGCCCGAAGGCCGCACATTTGACATTGATGTGCAGGTTTATACAATGGAAGGAGGTTCCGATGTCCCCTATTGGTCTTACGCCCGCAAAATCATCGGCGGTAACGGCGCCTCGGTTGGCGAATCCATCTGGAATGACGAAATCAAGGAGACCATCTACCTGGACGACAAAACCATCGCCATCTGCAATGACGCTCTCCCCTACACCATCGGCGACCAGACCTTCACCGAAAATGATACATGGGGGGCGCAACAGAACCCCGACTACCCTTCCGGTTCCACCATTTGCAGAAAAGAGGTCAACTATTACTCAACCTCAACAGATGGCTGCAACCAGCATCTGGATTCCGTTCAAGGCGTAGTGGTCTATAGACTGCCCGAGCTCAATTTTGCAAGAACGAATCAAAACGACAACACCTCCATCTGCGGCGGTACGGCCGGTTACGTTTATGTGTACTTCAATGGCGGCATGCCTCCCTACACCCTTCAGGCCTACCAGAACCAAGAGCCTGTGGGCGAGGAACTCACCTCCGAACAAGCATCCAACTCATTCAAATTCAACGGATTGGGAATCGGGAGTTACGACCTTGTCATCACCGATGCAAACCAGTGTTCAAAGACCATTGCGGGTGTCACCATCTCTGAAACCCTGACAACCAGCGAATTCAGCTATGAGGCGACCATGTCGGACATCACCTGCCACGATGCCAACAACGGCGCAATCAGCATTACCGTAAGCGGCACATACGCAGCACCGTTGACCTACGCATGGACGGGCACGAGCGCCACGACGGAAGATTTGTCCGACTTGCCGGAAGGCACTTACCAATTGACGATTACCGATGATCGGGGCTGCTACATCACCACTGGTCAGTTCATCCTCACGAACCCAGCGGAAATAGCCAGCACGGACGCCGTGACCGTTTGCGCCAGCGAGTACCCGAACGGCTACAGCTACAAGGGCAACGACGCGTGGACCGAATCAGGCACTTACACAGTGAATTTTGAAAGTGTAAACGGCTGCGACAGCGTGGTGACCGTAACCTTCACCATGCTGACGAATCCGACCATGACCATCAGCAGCGATGACGACGAGATTTGCCAAGGCGGCACAACCACACTGACCATTGATTACGAACTGAATGGTGCCACCAGCCTTGCATGGAAACTGAACGGCGAAAGTCAGGATGAACTCACAGAGGGTAGTTCCATTTCAATTGAAAATGTCGCTCCGACCGCAAATGCCAACCAATTTGTCATCGCCGACATTATCGCTTCCTACGACGGCACTAATGTAACCTGCTCAGCGACGGGATCCAGCATTACAATCACCGTGAACGACACGCCGCACGTAACGGCCATTACCGTTCCCACCGACCTCTGCCCGTTCCAAGGAACCTACAATGTCAGCGCAACGGTTACTAACGGCACGACTCCTTACACCTACACATGGACGGGAGCCACATCTGGCGAAACCGCTGGTCAGGCCATCGTTACCGAAGCTGTTCCCGGCGACAATGTAAATCTCTGCGGGCAACCATACACCGTCGGTTTAACCGTAACCGACCATAAGGGGTGTGCCTCCAACGCCCACACAGCGACTTTCACCATCAAGGATGACACGGATCCTGTCATCAACCTTCCGCAAAACTTCCAAACGACCTACAAAGCAACATTGGACGAGAGCTGCTCCTATAGCGCTCCCGATCTCACTCAATATATTATGGAATACACTTCCGACAACTGCACTTCACCCGAAGATTTGACCTATACACAATCCGAAGGTGTTGAGGTTGTCGGTCAGACCGAAGATCCCGACAAGAGCACATTCCAGGTCACCATCACTGTCACCGACCTTTGCGACAACAGTGCCACCACCACAATGTATTATTATATTCCGAAACAGATGACTTTGTCGGATATTTCCGTAACCGACCAATGCGTCAATGGTGCCATCGCTGCCGAAGCGGAATTGTCAGTAGAGAGCGGTGGTTCCGCCCCCTACACCTTCGCCATCGGTGAAACCGAACAAGAAAGCGGCAACAATAACAGCACCACCTTCACCGGGCTTGCCGCCGGCAATTACATCGTTACCGTTACGGATGCCGATGGATGCAGCACTGAAAGCGAGTTCTCTGTAGTCACCCGCGGAAGCCTCACCATCACCGCCAACAGCAACGAGCAAGAATACAACGGAGAAGCGCTGACCGATGACGGATTCACCTACACTCAAAACGTACTTGCTGATGGCGACGAACTGACCGCTACCGTCAGCGGAAGCCAAACCAACGTCGGCACTTCCAACAATGTAATTACTGAATATCACATTTACCACGGCAATACCGATGTTACCTGCTATTACGACATCACAACGGTAAACGGAACTTTGGAAGTGACCGCCAGCGATGACATGACCATCACCTGCTATCCGGAAAACTCACCGCTCACCAAAATTTATGACGGACAAGCCCTCAGCTATACGGCATCTTCCAACATCGTTGAGAACACCACCATCCAATACAGCACCGACAATCAGACCTGGTCAAGCAGCATTCCCAGCATCACCCATGTCGGAACGACGACCGTTTATGTAAAGGCCACCAATAGCAACTATGAGGATGCCACCTGCGATTACACTTTGAGCGTGACCAAACGCTCCATCACCCTCACTTCGGCGACCGACACCAAGCAATATGACGGCACCGCCCTCACCAACAACACAGTGACGGTAACCGGCGACGGATGGGCAGCAGGTGAAGGCGCCACCTACAATGTTACCGGCAGCCAAACCGATGTCGGCGAAAGCAACAACACCTTTACATATATTTTAAATAACAACACCCTTGCCGGCGACTACGACATCACCACCGTTAACGGACTACTGACCGTAACCCAGAACACCACCCCGATCACCATCACCACTTTGGACGGAGAGAAGACCTATGACGGCACTCCGCTCACCGTCAGCAACTACACCTACACCCAGAATGTGCTGGCCGAAGGCGATGTGCTGACCGTAACCCTGAACGGCACGCAAACCGATGCGGGTTCTTCCAGCAACACCATCGAAAGCTACAGCGTAATGCGCGGCAACGACGATGTCACCAGCTTCTACACCTTCAGCAATCCCGTACTCGGCACGCTGACCGTCAACAGACGCGCCGTCACGCTGACCTCCGCCACCGAGAGCAGGATGTACAATGGCAGCGCCCTCACCAACAACACGGTGACAGTTACCGGCGACGGCTGGGCAACCAATGAAGGTGCCACCTACAACGTTACCGGCAGCCAAACCAACGTCGGCTCCTCCGCCAACACATTCACCTACACATTGAACAACAACACCAATGCCGACAACTACACCATCAACAAGACGGAAGGCACGCTGACCGTAACCGTCAACGACTCCACCATCACCGTAACCATCACGGAAAACAGCGGTGAATACACCTATGACGGCACTGAAAAGAGCGTTACCGGCTACACCGCCTCCATTGCCGGCAGCAACCTTTATACCGAAAACGATTTCACTTACAACGGAAGCACAACCGTTGCCGCAACACACGCCGGCACCTACAACATGAACCTCTCCGCCAACAACTTCTCAAACACCAACAGCAACTTCAACAATGTGTCCTTCACCATTGTGGATGGCACTTTGCAAATCAACCCGCGCGTACTGAACATTGCTTCCGCCAACTTGAGCAAGACTTACGACGGAACAGCACTGACCAACGGAGAAACCGCATTGATTATCACCGGTACCGACCCGCTGAACGATAACGCACCCATCGGCTTTGTGCAAGGAGAAGGCGTTGTTCCGACTTTCACCGGAACGCAGACCGTAGTCGGTTCCTCCGCCAACGCATTCACCTACACATTGAACGAGCAGACAACGGCAGCCGATTATGAACTCACCGAAACAGCCGGCACTTTGACGATTACCGCTTTTGACGGCACCGTCACCGCCTATATTTCCGGCAACAGAGGCAGCTTCACCTACGATGGTCAAGAGCACACCGTTTCCGGCTACAATTTGGACAGCGTGAAATGCGCCACCTTTGCCAACATCGCCACTTATTACACAACGGATTGCTTCCATTACATCGGCAACGACCTCGAGCCGAGCGTCAGCGCAACCACCGTTGCCGAAAGCGCCGACATGGGCTTGACTGCCGATATGTTTGAGAACACATCGACGAACTTCAGCAACGTGACCTTCGTCATCAGCCGCGATGGCCGTATCGACATCGACTCCAGCAACACGATGACCGTAAGCTGCCCGACCGAAGTGACCAAGGTTTACGACGGCACCGTTCTGAATCCCGAAGCAACCGCCAGCATCACCGAAGGCACGACCATCTATTATAAATATGACAACGTGGACTGGACCCAGGTGGTTCCAAGCATCACTGAAGTCGGCACAAAAGAGGTTTCTGTCAAGGCAGTCAACGCGAACTACAACACGCAATTCTGCAACTACACGCTGACTGTCAACAAGGCCAATTTGACCATCATCATCAACGACAGCAAAGAGTACGACGGTCAAGCCATCACGACTGACGTCACCGCCAACAACGCTCTGGGAGTTGTTACGGTTAGCGGTCTGCTCAACAACGAAACGCTGACCGCAGGTGCAATCACATCCAACGGCAGCAATTTCGGCATTTATTATTATAATGTTGAAAATCAAGAAAACAGCGCAACTATCAGCACTGAATTCGCTACTTCCGACGGCATCGAGAACTACGAAGTGACCATTACTTCCACGCAGGAAATCACCAAGAGCAATGATTTGGTTGTAACCTGTCCGAACGTTGACAACAGCACCCAAACCTATGACGGCATAGCCCTCGAACCGACGGCCACTGCAAGCGGAATGACTGAAAGCGACAATGCCGACATCCTTTACTGCACCGATGAAGACCTCTCGGCCAACACCATATGGAGCGAAACCGCACCGAGTATCACCAATGTCGGAACGCAACACGTTTGGGTAAAGGCTGAAAGCGACAACTACGTGAACGACACCTGCGAATACACGCTGACTATCACCCAAGCTGAGCTGACCATCATCATCAACGACAGCAAAGAGTACGACGGGGAACCCATCACGACAGATGTAACCGCCAACAACGCTCAGGGAGTTGTTACGGTTAGCGGCCTGATAAACAACGAAACGCTGACCGCAGGTGCAATCACATCCAACGGCAGCAATTTCGGCGCTTATTATTATAATGTTGAAAATCAAGAAAACAGCGCAACTATCAGCACTGAATTCGCAACTTCCGACGGCATCGCGAACTACAACGTGACCATCACTTCCACGCAGGAAATCACCAAGAGCAATGATTTGGCGGTAACCTGCCCGAGCGTTGACAACAGCACCAAGACCTTCGACGGCACAGCCCTCCAACCGACGGCCCTTGCAAGCGGAATGACTGAAAGCGACAACGCCACCATCCTCTATTGCACCGAGGCCATCCTCACCGACAACTCTGTTTGGAGCGAAACCGCACCGAGCATCACCAATGTTGGAACGCAACACGTTTGGGTAAAGGCTGAAAGCGACAACTACGTAAACGACACCTGCGAATACACGCTGACTGTCAGCAAGGCCAATTTGACCATCACCATCAACGACAGCAAAGAGTACGACGGTGAAGTGCTGGAAACCGAA
>JAFVNW010000063.1 GCA_017506175.1 Bacteroidales bacterium
AAGAAAAAGAAGAAAAAGAAGAAAAAGCAACAAACAAGCACCAATACATAAACATGATTGAAGTTCAACATATTAGCAAGTGTTTCCAACAAAACAAAGCCTTGGACGACCTTTCGTTGTCCATCGCCGAAGGTCGCATCTTCGGTCTGTTGGGACCCAACGGAGCGGGTAAAACCACGCTCATCCGTCTGCTCACCCGCATCTCCATACCCGATAGCGGCGAGATCATTTTCAAAGGTCACCCTCTGACCGATGAAGATGTCTCCCTTATCGGCTACCTGCCCGAAGAACGCGGTCTTTACAAGAAAATGAAGGTCTCCGAACAGGCCATCTACTTTGCCCAACTGCGCGGCCTCTCCAAATCGGAAGCCAGCCGACGACTCAAATTCTGGTTCAAGAAATTTGAGATTGAATCCTGGTGGAACAAAAAGGCTGAAGAGCTCTCCAAGGGCATGCAACAGAAAATCCAATTCATCGTGACCGTTATCCACGAACCCTCTTTTCTCATCTTCGATGAACCTTTCTCCGGATTTGACCCCATCAATGCGGAGATGTTGAAAAAAGAGATTTTGGAGCTGGCAGACAAGGGAGCCACCATCATTCTTTCCACCCATAACATGGCCTCTGTGGAGGAGATCTGCGATGACATCGTGCTGATCAACCATGGAAAGAATGTGCTTCATGGACAACTGAACGAAGTGAAACGCCGTTTCCGCCAGAACCGATTCCGCATTCAACTGGAAAAATCAGACACTGCGGATTTTTCTTTTGTCAATGAAGAAAATTCATTGTTTCACGTTATTGATAGAAATGATGATGACTTCTCTACGTTTTTTGAGCTGCAACTGAACAGTGAAGGGTGCGCCAACCAAGTGTTAGAGTCCTTCATCCAACACGGGAATGTATTGTCTTTCAACGAAATACTCCCTTCCATGAATGACATTTTCATTCGGACGGTAAATACATTGAACCATCAACAGTGAAGCATCTAAGCTAGTTATTTAATCCGTTTGACCATGAGCAAAGTCTCCGTTATTATAGCCCGCGAATATTTAGCGCGCGTCAAAAAGAAGTCCTTCATCTTCACAACGCTGTTCTTCCCTATCATGATGGCAGCACTGATTCTACTCCCCCTCTATATCGCAAACAAAGCCGATAAAAACTGCACCATCTATGTGCTGGATGATAACGACTATTTTATCAATAAATTCCATAATACCAGTAAGTTAACTTTTGTTTATCCAGGTGATGAGCTGAATGTTCTGCAAAAAAAGTGCATCAATGGCGAATGTGACGCGGTACTTCACATCCTGAGCGGCAGCCAGTCCAATCAGGCCAACCTCTATTACTACGAAGAACCTCCGATGTCACTGAAAGGGAAAATCACAGAACAGATGGACCAAATCCTCTTCGACCGCTCTATAGTTGATACTTTTCATATTGACCTACAAAAATTCAAGGTAATAAAAGAGGTTTCACGCAGCTCTATCGCCACCCTTCAAATTGACAAAAACGGACAAGCGGAGAAACACACCGTGGAAATCAACCGCATTGTCGGCATGATCTGTGGCATGCTAATCTACATATTTGTTTTTTTGTACTCCTCCATCATCATGCGCAGCACCATTGAAGAGAAAACAAACCGCATCGCCGAAATCATCGTTTCCTCCGTCAAGCCCTTCCAGTTTATGATGGGTAAAATCATCGGCGTATCCTTGGTCGGAATTACTCAATTCGTACTGCAGATCATCTTTGTATTAGTCTTGCTAACAGGGGCACAATTCGTTGTACCACAACTAATTAACGAGAAACAAGTAACAGAAATGAGCGCAGTGACCAACATGAATACCAATTCGGAACTGATTAGTGAAGATGCGACCATTAACACTCAAGACGATATATTCGGCGACATCTCCTCTTTCTATACCTTCCCCTTCAAGACCATACTCTTCAGCTTCTTCTTCTATTTCCTCTTCGGCTATCTGATGTATGCCTCGTTATATGCCGGACTGGGATCCGCCACCGACAATGAGACCGACTCCAACCAACTCATCATGCCCGTCAGTCTTCCCCTGATCATCACGTTCATTGTCATTATGATGGGACTGGGGCCGGAACATACTGTCATTCGCTGGTTGTCCATCATTCCGTTCACCTCGCCGATTGCCATGCTGTACCGGTTGCCGTCAGGCGTGCCGGTTTGGGAATTCACACTTTCTATAGTCCTGCTGGTCGCCACCTTCATCGGTTGCGTTTGGTTCTCTGCCAAAATTTACCGCATCGGACTACTGAGCTACGGCAAAAAAGTGACGTGGGCAGAGCTGATCCGCTGGGTGAGAATCCGATAATTTTTTAGGAATTTTGCAGCTTTATTCTGCAACGCAAATTAAAATCGAACTATTGATAAGTTAATTAAAAAAATCTCAGGATAAAATGAAGATAAAAATCGCACAAACTCTATCGAAGGCCCTTCACGAACTCTATCAAATCGACTGGCAGACAGACACTTCCATTATACAAAACACAAAAAAAGAATTTGAAGGCGATTTCACGATTGTGGTATTCCCATTTGTGAAAATGGCGCACAAATCGCCCGAGATGGTCGCCAACGAACTCGGCCAATACTTTACCCAGAAGCTCCACTGCAGTTTCAACGTAGTGAAGGGATTCCTGAACCTCATGTTCCCCGACACTTTATGGCTTGATTTTCTGCGCGAAAACAGCAGAAATCTGCAATTCGGCTATGTTAAAACGGCAGAAAACGAACCCGTCACTCTCATTGAATTTTCATCCCCGAACACCAACAAGCCGCTGCACCTTGGTCACATCCGCAACAATCTGCTCGGCGATTCCGTTTCCCGCATTCTTTCCGCCTGCGGCAAAAATGTAGTCAAAGTCAACTTGGTGAACGACAGAGGAATACACATCTGCAAATCAATGTTGGCTTGGCAGAAATTCGGGAATGGCGAAACCCCTGAATCCTCGCACACCAAAGGCGACCACCTTGTAGGCAAGTACTACGTAGAATTTGACAAGCACTACAAGGCGCAAATCAAAGAGTTAGAGGAGAAGGGCGTTTCCAAGGAGGATGCGGAAAAACAGGCACCGCTGATGGTGGAAGCGCAAGATATGCTCCGCCGCTGGGAAAACAACGACCCCGAAGTGCGCGCTTTATGGAAGCGAATGAATAACTGGGTATATGAGGGTTTTGATTTGACTTACAAGCAGTTAGGAATCTCGTTCAACAAAATTTATTACGAATCGCAAACCTATCTGCTCGGAAAAGCGTTGGTGGATGAAGGTCTGAAAAAAGGAGTATTCTATCATCGAAACGACCAAGCCGTCTGTGTGGACTTGCACGACAAAGGGCTGGATGAGAAGGTGCTCCTCCGCTCCGATGGCACCTCCGTATATATGACGCAGGATTTGGGAACGGCGCAACTCCGCTACGAAGAGTTCCATCCGCAAAAAATGATTTATGTAGTTGGAAATGAGCAGAATTACCACTTCGATGTTTTGAAAATAGTGTTGGGCGAGAAGTTGGACAAGACGTTCGGCAAAGCGATCTACCACCTCTCCTATGGCATGGTGGAACTGCCGAATGGCAAGATGAAATCACGCGAAGGCACTGTGGTGGATGCCGATGATTTGATGGAGGAGATGATTTTCCAAGCAAAAGAAAAGACCTCCGAACTAGGAAAGAACGCGGTGGAAAACGTCAACGAGCTGTATGAAATGATCGGATTGGGCGCGCTCAAGTATTTCATTCTCAAAGTTGACCCGAAGAAAAACATGCTCTTCAACCCTGAGGAATCCATTGATTTCAACGGGAATACGGCTCCGTTCATCCAATATACGCACGCACGCATCAAGTCGCTGCTCCGCAAGGCTGCCGACAATGGCATCGATTATGCCCTCGATTCCGCTTCAGTAAATTCTGCCGAAAAGTCGGAAAAAGACCTGATTAAGTCACTGTACGAATTTCCGCAGGTGGTGCAACAAGCGGGCGACACCATGAGCCCCGCGCTGATTGCCAACTACATCTTCGCCCTCGCGCAAAACTTCAACAGTTTCTACCAGGAGACGCCCATTTTCAAAGAAGAAGACACTGGCAAGCGCGGGCTCCGACTGCAAATTTCCGAACTCACCGCACTGGTTATCAAAAACGGCATGTCACTGCTCGGAATTGGTGTTCCTGAAAAGATGTAATATGGCAACAATCAATGGATTAGTGATGCAATCCACCGGGAGTTGGTACGATGTACGCACCAACAGCGGGGAGATTGTCTCTTGTCGGCTGCGCGGGCAATTCCGCATCAAGGGCATCAAGACAACCAATCCCATCGTGGTGGGCGACCGCGTGGAGTTCATCATTGAAGCGGACGGCTGCGGCTACATCACCCACATCGAGCCGAGGAAGAACTACATCGACCGCAAATCCACCAACCTGTCGAAAATCAGCCACATCATCGCGGCCAACATCGACCAGGCTTTTTTAGTTGTAACAATGAAAGAGCCTCGCACCTCACTCGGATTCATCGACCGCTTTCTGCTCGCCGCCGAAGGTTTTCGCATTCCCACACATTTGGTTTTCAACAAGATGGACATCTACTCGGAAGCTGAAAAAGAGAGTGTAGAGGCGGTTCGCCAGATTTACGAGAAAATCGGCTACCCTACCCTGCTCACTTCAACAAAGACAGGTACCGGAATTGAAAAACTGAAATCGCTGATGAGCGGAAAGGTGTCGCTTTTCAGCGGGCACTCCGGTGTAGGCAAGTCCGCCATTATCAATACGATAGATGCCAGCCTGAATTTACGTGTCGGCGCGATTTCAGACGTACACAACAAGGGCAAGCACACAACCACCTTCGCCGCAATGTTCCAAGTAGCCGACGGCTTCATCATCGACACGCCCGGCATCAAGGAGTTCGGCCTCATACAATACAAGCCCGACGAAATACGCGACTATTTCCGCGAAATACGCAGTTTTAACAACCAATGCAGATTTAACAACTGCTCGCACACCCACGAGCCTGGCTGCAAAGTGCAAGAAGCTGTCGCCAACGGCAAAATCGCTCCCAGCCGCTACGAAAACTACCTCGCTATCCTCAACGGCGACGATATGAAAATAGAAGAGTGGAAACTGAAGTGAGGAACATTATCTCTTCTCTTCTTTGACTTCAAAGACTTCCTCCAATTCCCAATAACCGCGAATCGTAATGGATTTTTCAAATGCAATAATCCGTTCCGGCAACAATTTCCGACGATAGTTGCCCGTATCCCATTGCTCATTGCCATTCCGATCCTCAATTAACTTCAGACTATAATTACCAGCCAACAAGTTGTTGTAAGTCAACTCTTTACTCTCCGAAAGAATATCCACGGCCACCGGTTTTCCTTTGGAGTCCGACAATGTTGCAAGGTACTGGAATCCGTTGTCAGGCAAGATGTACTTCATTCTCAACGTACCATAATCCTTTTCCGTCTTAGTGGTAAAATCCAACTTGAGGGTATCACTTGCCAAGCCGTTATAGCCTTGGAAAACGGAATCACGGATGAGCAGCGAATAAACCACCTTCTCATCCACCTTCATCGGAAGCGGGAGCTCCATCACAAAACTATCTGGAACCGAGAACTTTAGATAGGATGTGTCGTTTCCCGAGTATTTGTGCTTGCTTACCAGCATTGCCTCAAATTCATCCACGGGGCGAATAGGATAACCAAACTGAAGGAGAATTGTCTTATAGAGTTCTCCTTGATTTTTAGCACTGACGCTCAAGTATTTAGGCTTTGACTGACGCTGCCTGCCTGCTTTTTCCTTTCCTTTGAAAGGAGTAAGTTGCAAGGTATCGCAAACCGTGTCATTCACCGTCAGCGCAACACGAAGTGTATCCGAAATCGGCTCTTTCAAATACCAAGTGAGGGTATCGCCATGTAAGACTTCCCAATAATCGGGGACAGTGTCGGAGAGAAAGTTTTTCTGCAATTTTTTGATTGAACTCTTGTAGAAAAACTCATATTTTCCCGCTTCCTTATTCTGCATTTTAACCAAAGCCTGAGTAGAATCCTTTTCGGTAAACAATTGAAGGGAGATGCTCGGATACTCAACGGGGGCCGCATCTTTCAGGGAATCAACGTTCGCAGGGCTTGAGGTGGAATCCGTGACCGTAGTATTCTTAGTATCAGGAATATAAATTGAGGAGTAGCATTCATCAGCAAATGCGATCGACTCATTGGGTAAATCAAAAATCAGGTTGTTGTTGATATCCTTGAGGGCGAAAATCTTGAAATCGCCGCTCTTGATATTCTTAATTGTGAATGAGCCGTCCTTTCGGGTCTTGGTGACGAACTGCGGTCGGGTGGTAAGCGGCAGGGAATCAACATTTTCCGAATAAGCGAAGACAAAGCAGTCGCTAACAGGCTGGCCTGTCAGCGCATCCGTCACCTTGCCGCGAAGCTGCATGGAATCCACGTAATCCCCCGTTGAAAATGCATAATTGTAGTAGGGAATCGGATTCCCCTCGGTGAAGTCGCGAATACAATCTGCAAAACCGAAATTGTAGGTTCGATCGGGCTGTAGCGTGTCCAGAATTTTAATTGTCAAAGTTTTGCCTGAGAGTGTAAATGTCGGCTGATGCTCAAGAGGGGGGGAAATCAGCACATTTTCCATCGTGTTTTCCAATGTGACAAACTCATTAAAGCTGATTTTGATTACATTGCCGGTAAAATGCGTCTGCCCGCTGGGTGGCACCTCCTTGACAACCTCCGGAGGCGTCACATCCTTCGGTCCACCGACCGGGGTCACGATTTTTGCACAGCCGGCCAAACAACAAATTGCAAAGAGAAACAGAATAATCCTGCGCATTTTACTTATAAATTTTGAGTTTTTGCCCGACTACTAAACTATTAATGTTCTTTATACCGTTGTCTTTCGCAATTTTCTGGTAAGAAGTATGGTACTTGTTGGCGATAAAAATCAAAGTCTCGCCTTTTTTAACAGTATGAACTATGTAAGAAGGTGAAGATGAGGTTGAGGTTGAAGATGCGGATGACGACGAGGAGGCCTCTGTATCGGTTTTATCGGTCTTATCGGTGGCAGTTGAAGCGGGGGCCTTTGATTCATAGCCCACTACCAATTTCTGACCGGTTTTAACATAATTGCTTTTCATTCCGTTCATCTTTTTCAGTTCCTCTACCGAGATGCCGTATTTGGTGGCCACCTTGGCCAATGTTTCGCCGCTTTTCACCGTATGGTATTTTTTGGTTCCCTGCGAGCCGCTGGCGGGCTTGCCGGTAAACGCGCTGACATACATCTGCAAGGGCTGGAAATAGGTGTCGTAGTCATAGCGGTAGATTGAATCCTCCAATGACATGAAGCGGATGATGTCTTTGCTTCGCAGTCGCAGCGCGTAATTTCCGCCTTCAAAAGCGGGAATCACCTTGCGCTTGTACTGCGGATTCAGCGCTTCAATCTCCTTTTCATCTATTCCAAGCACATGCGCAATCTGCTCAAAATGGACCTCTTTTTTCACGATGATCGTATCCACATCAGTCGGGATGCTGATGTTGGCCGGCTTGATTCCGTGTACTTTGTAATACTTCATCATATAAAAGGCGCCGATGTAGGCGGGGAAATAGTTCTGGGTTTCTTTCGGCAGAAAGCTGCGGATTTCCCAGAAAGTGTTTTTTCCGCCTGAACGCGCAATAGCCTTCCTGACATTGCCTGCGCCACAGTTGTAGGCGGAGATGGCAAGCCCCCAATCGTTGAAGATGCCATACAAATCGCGGAGATGCCGGGCGGCGGCATCGGTTGCCTTGTAAGGGTCGCGGCGGTCATCCACAAAACTGTTCGCCTTCAGTCCGTAGGTCTTTCCTGTGGTGTACATGAACTGCCAGATACCCGTGGCGCCTGCAGGCGACACCGCAGTCGGATTCAAACTGGATTCAATGATGGTGAGATAAACCAACTCTTCGGGCAGGTCGTATTTGTCAAAGATCTCCTTCATCATCGGGTAATAATGCTGGGCAAGCCCCAGAATTGCAGAAGAGGATCGTTTGCGCTTATTCGCATATAATTCTATGTAATTGCGAACCGCAGGACTATAACCCAACTGGACAATTCGGTTCATGCGATGCACCCGCGCCTCATAGACGGAATCCATATCAACTCCCTCGGTTTCCGCAATCTGCTCCTCATCCGAATAGGAAGAGAGGACGCTGGTGGAGTTTGCTCGCTCTCTTTTCACATAATATTCATTCAACATATTTTCCATCCCCTTGTCAAGCACCTTTTCATAATCAATCATATCCTGCGTTCTCGTTACGGCTTGAGGAGCCACGCTATCGTTCTGCGCTATCAGGGCAATGGTTATAAAAAGACATGAAAAAAGAGTCGCAAGTCGTGCTAAATACTTCATTCGTAATCGATTTTGTAGTTGTTCCATCTCACTTCCACCCCATCCTTATATAAAGTAGTCAAAATAAGTTCGCCATTGTCATTATAGTCATACCACACACCGTCGCGTTCGCCGTTGATGCATTTCCCGGTGCGTTTTACAACGTGATTATCGTAATAAATCGTATATTTCCCGTTCATCAAATCTTGGTCGTATTCGATTTCGGAAGAGATATTCCCTTTTTCGAACCACGTTTTCCAAAGGCCGGTGCGCATCCCGTCATAGTAATTGCCCTCCTCAATCGCCTGGTTGCGCTGATAAAACCAATAGCCCTCCTCGGCCCCTTCGACGTACTTCCCTTTCGTTATCTCATTCCCCCGCTCGTCATACTCCACAAATTCGCCGTCCAGGACCCCGTTTTCGTAGATTTCCTCGCGCATCAGCTGCCCATTCGCATAATACCAGCGCCACGTGCCGTCCTGTCTCCCTTTGCTATCATAACTCCCTGACACTTCGATACTTTTATCAGGGAAATAATACTTCCACGCGCCAATTCGGTTGCTGTTCTTGTAGGTCCCCTCCGATTTCAGTTCGCCGGTCGGATAGAACTCCTTCCATTTTCCCTGCCGATGTCCCTCCATATCAGTGATGCCTTCGAACAGCATGATGCCATTTTCAAAGACATAACCCTTCACTACATTTCCCTCGGCATCAAATTCGCGCCGCACCCCCTCTGCCTTACCATTGTAAAAAGTGGCAATCACTGATGGCTGGCCATTGGGATGATAGGACACTTTCCGTTCCAACTGCTTGGTTTCCTTGGCATCGGCCACAAGATAGTCGTTTTCATACTTTTCTACAAGCAGGAAATTCCCATCCTCATCATACTGCTTGAAATAGCCGTCGCGCTTGTCGTTCACAAAAGTACCTTCAAGTTTGAGGTTGCCATTGGGCCAGAACCACTTCCACATTCCCTGCTTGTAGCCGAAATTGTCGGTGCGGTTGATGGTCTCGCGGCGGGTGAGGATGCCGCGATGGTAAATGGCGAGTTGGACGATATGGCCTGCTGTATCGAAGGATTTTTCCATTCCATGCGGTTTTCCTTCCAAAATCGGGGTTGTGCGCCTGAGATGGCCCGCGCGGTCAAAAACGCAAACCGGAGAGGTGAGCGAATCGGCATCCCACACCTCCACCACCGACTCGTCCGCATAGAACTGGATTCTCTTCCCGTTCTTTTTTCCCTCCTTATAATTGATAATCAGGGTAGTATCGCCATTATCGCCATAGAAGAACCACGTACTATCCAGCTGTCCGTTCCTGCGGTTCCCCTCCGAAACCAACGTCCCCTTTTCGTTATAGGATTTCCACCAGCCATCGGGCTGTCCATTCACGAAAGCACCCTCGCTGGACTTTTTTCCGTTAGGGTAATAGAAGACATTGTACCCGTCGGGATTCGGCTGATCCTGTGCGAAGCCTTGCAAGAAACTGAATATCAATACAATAATGAGCGGAATAAACCTTTTCATTTTTTCAAAATTCTTGCAAAGATACGGCTTTTTGCTGAAAGGCCGGCTTTTAGAGCCGATTTTTTTCAAAAGTAAAATGTTGAAATTCTTCATTTAGGTCACGAGATGAAAGAAATAAGAGAAAAAAACAGAAAATTCTATTCAAAGCCATGACAATTTTAAGATTTTCCGTATTTTTGCCGTCACATTTAAAAAAATAATAAAAGATGATAGTTCTTTTAAGTGCAGCAATCCTTTTGAAGGCCGTTGGCGTGCTGGCGGCTATTGGCGTGCTGGCCGCCATTGTCCTGTTTTTCATTTCCAAGAAATTTCATGTAGAAGAAGATCCGCGGATTGACCAAATTGTGGAGTTGCTACCGGGGGCGAACTGCGGCGGCTGCGGTTATGCCGGCTGCAAGAACCTGGCGGAGACGATGATTCAGCGCGGCACGATGGAGGGCTGCACCTGTCCGAGCAACACGAAGGAGAAAAACCAGCAGATTGCTGCCATTTTGGGAACGGAGGCCGCCGACAGCACCCCCATGGTGGCGATCGTGCGCTGTCAAGGGAATTGCGAAAACGCCCCCGCCAAAGTGAATTACGACGGGACCACCTCCTGCTTCCTTGCCAACAGCATCTTCTCAGGCGAGAACTTCTGCCCTAACGGATGCCTGGGCTGCGGCGACTGCACCAAAGCCTGCAATTTCGGAGCCATCACCATTGACCCCGCCACCCAATTGCCCTTTGTGGATGAGACCCAATGCGTGGGCTGCGGCGCATGCGCCAAGACCTGCCCGCGCGGAGTCATAGAAATCAGACCTAAAGGATTAAAAGACAGGCGCGTTTATGTAGCCTGCAACAACAAGGAAAAAGGTGCCGTGGCGATGAAGAACTGCAAAGCATCCTGCATCGGTTGCGGGAAATGCACCAAAGTCTGCAAGTTCGAAGCCATCACCGTCGAAAACAACCTCGCCCACATCGACCCAGCCAAGTGCAAAATGTGCAGACTGTGCGTGAAAGAGTGCCCGAAAGGCGCCATCGTCGCCGTCAACTTCCCCGCACCCAAACCCGTTGAAGCTCCGGTGGAAAAACCAGTAGAAAAAACCGCTGAAACCATAAGCGCAACCGTTAAATAGTTAAATAATTGATAAATCATGAAGACTTTCCCAATGGGTGGCGTACACCCGAATGATAATAAATTAGCCAAGAATGAAGCATTCGAAGTTTTCCCCTTGCCGAAACAAGCGACCATTTTCATGGGACAGCACCTCGGCGCACCCGCCACTCCGGCCGTGCAAAAAGGAGATAAAGTGAAGGTCGGACAACTCATCGGAAAAGCCGAAGCCTTCATGTGTGCCAATATCCACAGTCCCTTCTCCGGCACCGTCAACAAAGTGGATATGGTGGCTGACATCACCGGATACAAAAAAACCGCCGTCGTCATCGATGTGGAGGGTGACGAATGGATGGAGGGCATCGACACCTCCTCTGAACTGAAAACCGAAATCACCCTCTCAAAACAGGAAATCATCAACCGAATGAAAGAGTGCGGCATCGTCGGCTTGGGCGGCGCCTGCTTCCCCACACACATCAAGTATATGCTCAAACCCGAACAAAAGGTTGACTATCTGCTCATCAATGCCGCCGAATGCGAACCCTACATCACCACCGACTACCGACTGCTGATGGAAAAAGCCGACGAGTGCATCATTGGCATCCAAGCCCTGCAAAAGGCCTCCGACGCAGCACACGTCTGTATCGGCATTGAAAGCAACAAACCCGATGCAGTAGCCTTACTGAAAGAAAAAACGAAAAACATCCCCGGCATCGAGGTTTACATGTTGAAAACAAAATATCCGCAAGGTGCTGAAAAACAATTGATTAAATCCATCACTGGTCGCGAGGTACCCAGCGGGAAACTTCCGATTGACGCCGGTTGCATTGTCAATAACCTCACCACCGCCCATGCCGTTTACGAAGCGGTTCAGAAAAACAAGCCCCTAGTAGAAATTTACACCACGGTCTCTGGAAAGAATCTCGAACACAGACACAACTTCCAAATCAGAATCGGAACCCCGCTCCAAGACATTTACGAAACAGTCGGCATCCCTGAAAACACTGGCAAAATCATCAGCGGCGGACCAATGATGGGCAAAGCAATGACCAATCCGAACGCCTTCATCGTCAAGGGAATGTCCAGCATCTTGTTTATGGACGAAAGCGAATCCAAACGAGGCAAGGCGCTCAACTGCATCCGCTGCGGCAAGTGCGTCCAAGCCTGCCCAATGGGGTTGGAACCTTACAAGCTGCAGGCCTTCAGCGAAGCGGCCCGCTACGACGACTGCGAAAAGTACGGCATCATGAACTGCCTCGAATGCGGTTGCTGCCAGTTCACCTGCCCCGCCTACCGCCCGCTTTTAGACTGGCTCCGAATCGCCAAAACCAAAACCGGCGCCATCATCCGGGCCAGAAAAAAATAACATTCCTTTGCCATTAACCATTAAAAATCAGATTATGTCAAGCTTGAAAATCAAAGCATTTTGGGGGCTTCTATCCATCGGTTTGATACTAGGAGCTTGCCGTCCAAGTGTATCGAATTCCGATGCCACGGCCTCTGAACCATCGGAAGAGACCACCCAGACAGAAATTGAAGTCGCTGAGAATCAAAGCATAGAAGCGGAAAGCAGTAAGGTGATTGAGACCGTTCAAGTGATTAACTCCACGGCCGAATTCACCAAGAAAGTATGCGAATTTGACGAGGAAAAAGGAGTCAAATTCAAAGGCAAACTGCCCGCCATCGTTGATTTCTATGCCGATTGGTGCGGTCCATGCCGCAGTATAGCCCCCTTTATGGAAGAATTCGCCAAGAAGTATTCCGGACAAATCATCATCTACAAAGTCAATGTTGATCGCCATACCGACTTGGCTCAGGCCTTCGGGGTTGAAGGCATCCCGACCTTACTGTTTTTCCATCCCACGAAGCAACCCCAAAGCGTGGTCGGTGCAATGTCTCACGATGAATTAGAAGAGACCATTCAAAAACTTCTTTTGAATTGATGTTTCGTAAATCAACGACCTATCGAATCCCCATCGCCATTTGTTTGACGATGGTTTCTTTTTTTGCCTTTTCACAAAACAATTTTAATTGCGAAAAGGCGGAGCGTTTCGTCCCAGACCTCAAGAAAAGAATCGCCAAAATCAGCATCGACAATCCGGAAGCGGTGTCGCTCCACTATCTTTTTGTAGAGGACATGCTGGAGCAAATGTCCGATTTCCGTAAAAACAGCATCCCCAACCTGCATTTCTGCGACCAAATCGACTACTATCCCACTATCCGCCGCTGCGATACGCTAGAGCAACAATTGCTGCGACTGAAAGACACATTGGAAATCCAACGTCATCGCGTTGACACCATGTTCTACCAGATGGCTGTGGAAGAAATTGAACTTTTAGACACCGCACTCGCAGAATACTACCTCGACCGCTCTCTGCAATTCAACCCGTTGAACACTGACGCGCTGATTCTAAAGACCAAAATACTATTCGACCTCGGAAAATACGACGAATGTATCGAAGCCATTCATATCATTTACAATGAAGCTCCTCTGCTCCGCCGTCATGAAAACGAAATGTCGGATTTCACCGCCCTGTTTTACGACCATCTCTTCACGATGGGCGACTCTTTGGTCAAACTTGGGCACGCATCCGATGCGCTCCCGATTTTCCAGACTTTGGAGAACTTTTGCCACAACATGCCGACCTCCTATTGCAACGACGACTATTACCACGGAATAATTCGTTCAAAATCAGGAATTTACGAATCATATCTAACCATCGCCCAAGTGGCATGGAAACGCAAGAACTATGACTTGGCATACAAATTCCTGGATTACGCCTACGACTATCAGTCGGCAAACATCGATGAAATCGAGACCTCCAGCAAATTCATCAATTTCATCAATGAATTGGAAAGCAGGCGCAGTGATTTCAACATAGACAATGAAAGCACACAGAATGCACCGGTGAATGAACCAAAGCTCCCAGAGACGGTTGTTACGGAGGAGGTTCCGACAGACACAACGGCGTCCTCCCCCATTGACATCACGCCGAGACCTTTAGTGATGGATACGGCGCAGCAATTGATTTACGACAATCTCATCATCGACGCCCTGTACAACCTTTTGAACGGGCAAACGGAACGCGCCAAGCAGCATCTGATTTCGGCAAAGGAGATGGAAGACTGCAACTGCGTGAAGAAAGACCCGCGTGTTCAACTCCTATACGAAGAATTTTACAACAAATCCAAAAAACGCAAAAAATGAACGACTTAAAACTACAAAGCAGGATACTCCATTCGCCTCTAAGCGTTTTGATTCTTCGGTTTTTGGGGCTGATCCTCATCTTTTCGCTTTCGCGACTGACATTCTTTCTATTCAACTCAACGGCCTTTCCTGATGCAAAACCCATCTATTTTCTGGCCGGCATCCGATTTGATGTGGCGATGTTGTTGATTATCAACATCCCTTACTTCATTTTCATGCTTCTTCCCTTCAACTTCATTTCATCCAAGCTATTCAGAGCCATCGGAAACTGGTACTTGGGCATCGTCAACTCTTTTGCATTACTCGTCAACATCATCGACACCTGTTACTATCCGTTTTCCATGCGGAGAATGACGATGGACATTTTCGCCTTCATTGGCGAGACCAACAACATCGGCACACTCGTCCCTGTTTTCCTCAAAGACTATTTCTACATGATTTTCGTGATGGCAGCATTCATTTGCTTTGTCATTTTACTGATACGATTCACCGATAAAATTGATTACCAACGATTTGCGCAAAAAAACGTGTGGATTTTCGCCCAAATCGGGCTTCGTTTGGTGTTGGCATTCGGAGTACTGACAGGCATACGAGGCGGCTGGCAGCTGCGCCCGCTGAATCCTGCTGCAGCAGCCGAAACCGGAGGAATCGAGAATGCCGCGCTGATTCTCAACTCCCCCTACTCCCTCATTCGCACCACACAAAGCGACCAACTGGAAGTGAAAAAATACTTCTCGGAAGAGGAGTGCAGCCGGATTTTCAATACGCAGCAAAACAATACTGCAACAGCCGACACTTTTCCCGAAACAGAAAACATCGTTATCATAATTCTGGAGGGGATTTCGAGCGAGTACTCAGCCTATTTGGCCGAAGAACCCAAAAACGTAGCCGGCTACACCCCGTTTCTTGACAGTCTTGCGCAAAAAAGCATCGTATTCAGAGGCTTTGCCAACGGCCAACACTCTATTGAAGCGGTATCCTCCATCTTGGGCGGCATTCCTTCACTGATGGACCGCCCGTTCGTTCAATCGCAATATGCCACCAACCGCATCTCATATCCCATCCCAATACTCAAAAAACATGGATACAACACTTCGTTCTATCATGGCGGGATGAACGGCACGATGGGATTTGACCGTTGCTGCAAGGTAGTGGGAATCGACCAATACTACGGGATGAATGAGTACACGGGTAGCGACAATGACTACGACGGCTCGTGGGGAATTGCGGATATGCCTTATTTACAATATGTTGCAAATGAATTAAACCAAAAGAAACGTCCATTTTTCTCCACCATCTTCACCCTTTCATCGCACCACCCATTTGTGGTTCCCAAAGAGCACGACAGCAAAGTCAAAAAAGGGGACTTCCCGATGCAGCACTGCGTCGCCTACACGGATTTGGCACTGCAACAATTCTTCTCCAAGGTTTCCACATACAGTTGGTTTAAGAACACGCTCTTCGTAATCGTCTCCGACCACACCACCTTCGACGATGCCAAAGACATTGATTTCCAGCGACACAGATACTCCGTACCAATTATCTTCTACCATCCGCAACTACAGAAAGGCTATCGGTTTGACAGGATTATGCAGCAGGTTGACATCATGCCGTCCATCATGGCCTATTGCGGGATAGAGGGGACATTTGCATCGTTCGGCCAAAATGTGTTCGATGAACAGTCACAGCGTTTTGCAATCAATTATCTTTCAGGAACATACGAATTCTACTTCGACCATTATCTTGTGGAATTCGATGGGGAGAATATAAAATACGTTTGGGATTTATCAAAACCTGCCGAGGCACGTGAAACGGATCCAAAGGATGTTCCCGGACTTACGAGTTGGGAGAAAACAATGAAAGCCGTCATTCAACAATTCAACAACGGCTTGATAAATAACAAATTAATTGTCAATGAATAGAACCGAAATACGGGCTATTCATTGACATTGCGATCCACTTAGGCTTTGATTTCTACGTCAACGCCACTGGGCAGTTCCAGACGCATAAGTGCATCGATGGTTTTGCTGGTAGTTCCGTAGATGTCGAGCAATCTTTTGTAAGTGGAGAGTTCGAATTGCTCTCTTGCTTTCTTGTTAACGAAGGTGGAACGGTTAACGGTAAAGATTTTCTTGTGGGTCGGAAGCGGAATAGGTCCGACAACTACCACTTTACCATCTTTAACTGCATTGATGGTCTTGACGATTTTTTCTGCGGATTTGTCAACCAGATTGTGGTCGAACGATTTCAATTTAATTCTAATTCTTTCGCTCATGATTGTGTTGATTGGTTTATTTATTGATTCATTTATTGGCTTAGGATTTGCTATCTTGGGTCATTAATCACAAGTCTATAGCAACGAATATCTCCCCACGTTCATAATATAGTCTTGGATATCGGCGGTAACTTGTTCATATTTGAGGAATTCCATGCTGAAGTTGGCGCGGCCGGAGGTAAGTGAGCGCAAACTGGTGACGTAGCCGAACATCTCGGCCAACGGAACTTGCGCCTTAATCAGCTGGCGGCCGATTTTGGCTTCAATCTGTTCAACAACGGCACGACGGCGGTTCAAGTCGCTGGTAACATTGCCGATATACTCGTCGGGGGTGTCTATTTCGATGTTCATAATCGGCTCCAGGATGATGGAAGAGACTTTGCGGCAAGCCTCGCGGAAGCCAATTTTGGCACAGATTTCAAAAGCCAAGGCATCAGAGTCCACGCTGTGATAACTGCCGTCCAAAACGACAACTTTCAGATTTTCAAGCGGGAATCCAGCCATTACACCATTGGTCATCGCCTGCTTGAAACCTTTTTCAATGGCTGGAATAAACTCTTTCGGGATGTTGCCGCCTGCCACTTTGCTCTCAAACTGCAGTCCCTGTTGCTCCAACGGAAGCGGGGAAAGTTCGAACTCGATATCGGCGAAAGAACCCCTGCCGCCGCTCTGCTTCTTGTAAACTTCGCGATGGCGAATGGGTTGGGTGATTTCTTCTTTATAAGCGACACGCGGCTTGCCATGGTTGCACTCCACATTGAACTCGCGCTTGAGGCGGTCGAGCAGAATGTCGAGATGAAGTTCACCCATACCGCTGATGATGGTCTGCCCTGACTCCTCATTCACGCGCACCGTAAAAGTCGGGTCCTCATCGGCCAAGCGGTTCAAAGCACCCATCAGTTTTTCTTCCTCGTCCTTCGTTTTCGGTTCCACAGCAATGGAGATGACAGGTTCGGGGAAGACAATGTTTTCAAGGATGATTGGGTGTTTGTCGTCGGTGATGGTGTCGCCGGTTTGGATTTCCTTCATACCTACGAGGGCGACAATGTTGCCGGCCTCCACGCTCTCCAGCGGCAGTTGTTTGTTGGAGTGCATCTGGAGGATTTTGGCCACGCGCTCACGTTTCTCGGTCTTGACATTCCAGATAGTGGTGCCGGTTTTCAGGGTGCCTGAATAGACCTTGATGAACGTAAGTTTCCCGACGAAGGGATCAACGGCGATTTTGAAAGCCAAGGCGGCAAACGGTCCGTTGGGGTCGGCAGTACGCGTTTCCTCCTTTTCCGTTTTCGGATTGACGCCGACGATGGCCGGAAGGTCAATCGGGGAAGGAAGGTACATAATCACCGCATCGATCAGTTTTTGAACGCCTTTGTTTTTAAAAGAGGAGCCGCAAATCACGGGTTGGATTTTCTCTTCGATGGTAGCTTTTCGCAATGCGGCGACCAGTTCCTCTTTGGTGAGGCTGTCGGGGTTGTCGAAGTACTTTTCCATCAGTGCATCGTCGAGTTCGGCGATGGCTTCAAGGAGTTTGGTGCGGTATTCAGCGGCTTCGGCGGCCATGTCGTCGGGGATTTCGTAGGCCTCGTAAGTCTGCCCCTGGTCATCCTCGTTCCAGACGTAGGCTTTCATGTCCAGCAAATCGATGATGCCAGAGAAGGAGTCCTCAGCGCCGATGGGGAGGGAAAGCACAACGGGGTTGGCACGGAGTTTTTCGCGGATTTGGGAAACCACGGAATAGAAGTCAGCGCCCTGTCTGTCCATTTTGTTGACGTAACAGATGCGGGGCACATTGTATTTGTTGGCTTGATGCCAAACGGTTTCCGACTGTGGCTGGACGCCGCCTACAGCGCAGAAGATGGCGACAGCGCCATCCAGCACGCGCAGGGCACGTTCCACCTCGACGGTAAAGTCCACATGACCGGGGGTGTCGATGATGTTGATTTTGAACTCCTCACCGAGGTGTTTCCAAAAAACAGTAGTGGCGGCACTGGTAATGGTGATTCCGCGTTCTTGCTCTTGAACCATCCAATCCATTGTCGCCGTACCTTCATCGACTTCGCCGATTTTGTAATTCTTGCCAGTATAAAAAAGGATGCGCTCGGTAGTGGTTGTCTTACCGGCATCGATATGAGCCATAATACCAATATTCCTGATATTTGACAAGTTTTCCGACATAAAAGATCCTTTTTTTAGCTATACAGCAAAATGTAGATAAGCGTATGTGGCAATGATTTTTAGAATCTGAAGTGGGAGAAAGCCTTGTTGGCTTCAGCCATTCTGTGGGTATCTTCCTTGCGTTTGAATGCGGCACCCTCTTCTTTGTATGCGGCCATAATTTCTGCTGCCAACTTGGCTGCCATGGATTTCTCGTGGCGTTTGCGTGCGAAGTTGATCAGGTTCTTCATGCCGACGGATTGTTTACGGGCCGGGCGGAGTTCGGTAGGGATTTGGAAGGTTGCACCACCAATTCTTCTACTCTTAACTTCCAAAGAGGGGGTAACGTTTGCTAATGCGGTTTTCCAGACTTCAATGCCGTTTTCGCCTTGCATTTTCTCCTCGATGATATCGATGGCATCGTAGAAAATCTGGAATGCGGTTTGTTTTTTACCTTTCAACATGATGTTGTTGGCGAATTTGGTCACCATTACATCATTGAATTTCGGGTCGGGAAGGATAATCCTCGCTTTTGGTTTTGCTTTTCTCATAATTAGTTAGCTTCAATAAATTCTTTGATTATTTACTCTTGAGAACACCCATTTTAGTGCTCAATTTACTAATACTATAATATTATTATGCATTATTTCTTCTTCGGACGTTTCGCACCGTATTTGGAACGGCCTTGGAGGCGGCCTTCAACGCCGGCGGAATCCAAAGCACCGCGCACGATGTGATATCTTACACCCGGAAGGTCCTTCACACGGCCACCGCGAACCAGCACGATGCTGTGTTCCTGGAGGTTGTGTCCTTCGCCCGGAATGTAGGCGTTCACTTCCTTCTGGTTCTGGAGGCGCACACGCGCTACTTTACGCATGGCGGAGTTAGGTTTCTTAGGGGTGGTGGTGTAAACTCTCAAGCATACGCCACGTTTTTGCGGACATGAGTCCAACGCTTTTGACTTGCTCTGCGAAGTCATTTTCTTTCTTCCTTTTCTGACTAATTGTTGTATTGTCGGCATACTTTTAAATGATTAAAACTTTTTTAATTTTTGGGCTGCAAAAATACACTTTTTTTCTTTACGCATTCACAGCCCTATTCACTTTTTTTTCAAAATTATTTTTTCATCATTTTCCCCTTAAAAAAGTTAGAGAAATCAGCGGTTTGCCGATTTCTCTAACGACCCATCGTTCGACATAATACTTTCGAAAAGTTAATTATGCCTTGCCGTTCGGAAGGATTGTCAACACAAATTTCCGCAAAACAAAGGCGTGCTCCGCAGAAACCATTGACGAATCCTGTCAAAAAGAACAGCGTGCAAAGATACACTTTATTTCAGAATTGCGCATTTTTTGTTGAAAAAAAAACATTTTATGCAATTAAAAAAGCAACCACAACGATGAAAGCGACAACCTTTTAACAATAACCCCTTACGATAAGGCCTGATTGACCTTGCGAGAGCTCTTGAGAATGGCGTCGTACTCCTCGGGGGTAATGTCGTTGAAAAAATAGTGGACCGGATTGACGCGCACACCATCCTTGATCACCTCGTAGTGCAGGTGCGGACCAGACGACATGCCGGTGCTCCCCACATAGCCGATGACTTCGCCACGGGTGACTTTCTGGCCAGGGCGGACCGCTTTTTTGGACAGATGCGCATACAAAGTCTGGTAGGAGTAGCCGTGGTTGATAACGATGACATTGCCGTAGCCGCCCCCGGGAGTCTGGCTGGAGACTGTTCCGTCGGCGGTGGCATACACAGGCGTGCCTTTCGCCGCGGCGATGTCAATGCCGGTATGGGCACGCAACACCTTCAGAATCGGGTGATAACGGCGGCCGAAGCCAGAGGAAATCTCGTACATGTTCGGCAACGGGCGGATGGCCGGTATGCGACGTAGCATCTCCGCCTTCTTCCCCACCAATTGCGATATCGTATCAAAAGAACGCGACTGAACCGCCAGCTCCACACAAAGTTTGTCGGCCTTCAACTTCACTGCGTTCAGCATGGAAACGACTTCGGGACTGGAAATATCCTCGTAGCCCTGTTCATGCACAAGAAACGGATATCGCTCACTCATCGGAACCGGCGCCGTTTCAAAAATCGTGCGGTACACCTTGTCGTCGCGATTCTGAATATCCTTCGTCACCTCCAACAGCTGATCATACCGTTTGTCCAAATTTGAAAGTTCCCGCTTCAGCTGATTGTTTTCCCGCTTGAGCATCAGCTCCTTGGGTGAATCAATCAGATAAAAGGAGATCCAGATCACGATTGCGGAAAAGGCGACCACCGTGGCCATCCACCATAACACGCGCTTGACGGCCGACCTCCAAGAAAACTCTTTTTTCTCGAAAGTAAGCGTTTTTGTGTTGAAATAGTAGAAATTCTGGCTCATTGTCGGTTATCTTTTCAGCTTAATCACATCCCCCTTCTTGATTTTTGCATCGGGTTTCAAGCCATTGTACTTACATATTTTGCTCAATCTGACCCCGTTTTTTTGCGCAACATACTGCAGTGTTTCATCTTCTCCGACTTTATAGTACTCGCGACTTCCGCTCTTGGATTTCCTTTCGATATAAACGACCTGTCCTACCTTCAGTTTGGTAGAGCCACTGATATCGTTGAACTTTTGCAATTGCTTGGCTGTGGCTTGCACATCTTCGGCTATCTTGTAAAAGCTGTCTCCTTCCTTGGCCACAACGAAATAGGTGCGGTTATTTACAAACACTTTCCGTTCGGTGAAGGGATATTCCGCGATGGGGTATTCGTCCTCCGTAGTGGTGAATGCATGCGGGTCTTCAGGGGCTACCGCATGAGGCTCGGGTACAGATGTGGGTTTGGGATTATCAGACGGCCGTTGTGCAGGGCGCGATTGTGCGGGGGCATTGTTTTTTGGGGGCACGCTGCCGACATCAGGTTTGGACTTCTGCTTATCCTTCGTTGCGGACCACTTGATTTTGCGCGGTTGCGACGGTTGGGATTCAGGGCGGCTGGTTTGTGCGGGAGCAATTTGGTCGGCGGGCTGTTCCTTCCCGTTTGTATTTTTGGGAGGAGTAGTGCTGTTCACATTGTTTTCAGCAAGCACTTCGGGGTGTACATTCGGGTAATCTTTGAAATAGCCTGCTGCGAGGCGTTCCTGATAAATCGTGTCCAGTTTCGCCAGATTGTAGCGCTGTATTGAGCCGATGAGGATGTTGGCATATTCGGGATTGGTGGCGTAACCGGCAGCCTTCAGACCCTTCGCCCACGCCTCGTAATCCATTATGTCGAGGTCGAACAGGGCCTTGTAGCGCGAACGGTTTTTCAAGAACAGCGAATGGTCGTTGTATGACCCCACCACATTGTCGTATTTGCGGAAGCACTCCTGCAGCTCGTCATCGTCTATCAGAATAGTGTCGCCGGCCCAGTCGGTATGGCATTTGATGCCGAAGTGGTTGTTGCCTTCCACGGCAAGGCGGCTTTTCCCGCATGCGCTTTCCAGAATCCCCTGCGCCATGGTAATGCTCGCAGGGATTTTGTATTCATACATTTTATTGATAGCCAATTCTTTATATTGGTCGATGTAGGCATAAATATCGTTCACGGTATATTGTGCAAACAGCGACTGGGCGATGAGGAATGACAGAATGGAAATGGCGTACTTGATTTTCTTCATTTATACAATATTTAAATGGATACAAAAAGTGCGCCGCAAAGTTAACGCTTTCTTTGCCGGTTATCAATTATGGAAAGAAAAAGAACTCAACAAACGGAGGTTGATATTTACTACCGGTGGATTGGGAAGAAGGGCCGTGTAGAAAAGTAGGATTCCAAATCGATCTCGTTCAGTTTGTGCTGCCCATCGGGGGTGAGCAACGGGGACATGAGATAATGGATCATTTCCGAGTCCAAGCAATCGAAAATGATGAAATAAATCGTGTTCACCAGTAGGAACATCATGTAAGAGGAGACGTTCAGATTCTCGCGGAAATCGCCGTCTTCCATTCCCTTGGCGATGATAGCGCGCATCGTTTTCGCAAGTTTTTGAAATCCAGATGTGTCTTTTAAGGCAACCTGCTGAGCCTTGAGCCGGAAAATGGGATAACTTTCTTTTTTGGAAAGGTAGAGCTCATACATGAACACAAGGACGGATTCCACTGCGCTGTTGGAGCTTGTGATTTTGGACTCGAGGGAGCGGCAAATGCGGAGTTCCCAATAGTCAACCACGCACTGCTCCATCTTTTCCTTGGTCTGATAGCGATTGTAGATGGTTTTTGGGGTTACACCAAGCATAGCGGCTATCTGTTCAACCGTATAATCAAATCCCTTTTGTGAGTAAAGTAGGAACAGCTGATGGAGCTTGCGCTCTTCGATTTTTTTCATGGTTTTAACAGGATTCATTGTTTGTGAAAATTTCTGTTACTCGTTTATAAATATTTGTCAACCAAGCAATTGACATTCCGTAATTCGTAATGGGGACGCCTGATTTGCGCACTTGTTCGACTCGGTTTTGCAACTGTTTTTTAGTCACCATACAACCACCGCACTGGATTGCCAACGCATATTCCGACAGGTTGTGCGGCAGCGGCTCCAAAGCTGCGACAAAAGTGAAATCCAATTTTTTCCCGGTTGATTTCCGCAATAAAGCCGGGATTTTATGCCGACCGATGTCCTCGCATGAAGTGACATGTGTACAGGACTCCATCATCAGGATGCGGTCGCCGTCCTTGAGATTCTCAATGGCGGGCACTCCTTGCAGGAAAAGTTCGAAATTGCCCTTCGCGCGCGAAAGGATGATGCTGAAACTGGTGAGAGGCAGATGTTTCCCGGGCGTGGCCTGCTCCACCGTCGTTACAATTTGCGACACTTGCGCAAAGACCTGGCTGTCGGTAATGATCAATTTCGGGGTTTGGGTTCGCAGGAAATCCGACAATTCTTCCGTCTGCAGTGCAATGGCAACGGCATGATTATCAAGCAAATCACGTATCACTTGGACTTGCGGGAGAATCAACCGTCCTTCGGGGGCTTCGGAATCCTGCGGCATGACCAGCACCACGAGGTCTCCCCTTTTCACCAAATCGCCGACCAACGTGTCAGGTTGATGGGCGGAGGGCGGGGTGATTTGAACTATCGCCTTCACCAGTTCATCAATTCCATGATGATTTATGGCGCTGCACTCCAAAACGGGAACGTTGAAGGAGAGCAGTTCCTGTTTCAAATCGGCGGAAAGAGGCATCACATCCGCCTTGTTCTGCACAATCAGAAAAGGAGTATTGTACTCTCTGAATTTCTGAATCATCGCTGTTTCCGAAGCGCCGAACTGGTTTTCGGAAATCACCAGCAATGCGACATCAACCGTCTTCGCCGCCTCAAAAGTCTTCTGCACGCGCTTCCGGCCGATTTCGCCCTCGTCGTCAATCCCCGCAGTATCCACCAGCACCGAAGGGCCTATCCCGAAAATCTCGATGCTCTTCTTCACGGGGTCGGTAGTGGTGCCGGCAACATCTGCGACAATCGCGATATCCTGTCCGGCAATCGCATTAATCAGCGCACTCTTTCCCTGGTTCCGCTTCCCAAAAATGCCAATATAGACGTGTTTTGCCTTCATAAAATAGAATTATTGAGTTGTCAAGTCGTTTTATTCGTTTATCGTTTATTCGTTGTAGAGGTGGTTGGAAGCAAGAATCCATGCCACTTCTGTAAATCGGAAAAAAGCAAAAACACTTCCAATATGGAAGTTGCTGTTTTAAGAGAAATTTTAATTATTGCATCAGTAGTCATCGGCAACTTGTAGAGAAGGAAAATCAGAGGCGCAAAAATATGAAAATTTGTTTAAATAGAATTCGCATTTACGTAAAAAAATGTACTTTTGCAACATAAAAAAACATGCAAAAGAATCGGATTAGCCATGACAGCATTGAAAAGCCAATATACTCCATGATTTCTAAACCCGAGGCATTCGTTAATTAAATATTTAACACAGACACGCATTCTCAATTAAAACGCCTTAAGCACAATTCATCCCATATAAATATTCAAAATGAAAAAAATCTTCTTATTAACTGCAATTTTATTCTGTAGGATTATTGCATTTGCAGATGAGGGAATGTGGATTCCCCTTTTTTTGGGCTATAACGAAGCGGAAATGCATCAGATGGGATTCCGACTTACAGCCGATGATGTTTACAGCGTCAACCATCACAGCATGAAGGACGGCATTGTGCTGTTCGGCGGCGGCTGCACTGGCGAGCTGATTTCGCCCGAGGGGCTGCTCGTCACCAACCACCACTGCGGATACAGCTACGTACAGAGCCACAGCACACTGGAACACAACTACTTGCACAACGGATTCTGGTCACGGAACCGCGATGAGGAAATCGCCTGCAAGGGGCTTTCCGTCACGTTCCTCGTGAGAATGGAAGATGTGACTGCAGCAGCTCTCAAAGGAGTCACCGCTTCGATGACCGAAGCGGAACGAAGTAAACAGATAGAGACCAACATCAAGGCAATCAAGGCTTCTGCCACCGAAGGCACTCATTACGAAGCCGTGGTGAAGCCTTTCTTCTATGGCAACCAGTATTTCCTGTTTGTGAATGAAGTGTTCAAGGACATCCGTTTGGTGGGCGTTCCGCCGGAGGACATCGGCAAATTCGGTGGTGACACCGACAATTGGATGTGGCCCCGCCACACTGGCGACTTCTCTCTTTGGCGCGTCTATACCGGCCCCGACGGCAAGCCTGCCGAGTATTCAGAAAACAACATCCCTCTGAAGTCGAAGAAATTCTTCACCATCTCCAGCAAGGGGGTCAAGGAAAACGACTTCACGCTTGTGTTCGGCTATCCGGGTACCACCCAGCAGTTCTTGATTTCCGATGCCGTTGATATCATCGCCAACGTGCAGGACCCCATCGCGATCCACGCCCGCGACCTGCGCTTAGCCGCCATGAAACGCCAGATGGACAAATCGGTCGCCACCCGCCTGATGTACTCCGCCAAAGCCAACTCCATCAGCAACGGATGGAAGAAATGGCAGGGCGAAATCAAGGGCATCAACGAATGCAATGTATTAGAGAAGAAGAAGTTGGAAGAATTCGACTTTCTGAACTGGACCCGCACCACGCAGCAGCGCCAAGAGCAATACGGGCTCCTGCTCCGCCAAATGAAAGATGTTTATGCCGACTACCGCAACATGGTGAAAACCGACACCTACCTCAGCGAAACGTTCATCGGCACGGAAATCATCGTATTCCTCTATTCCAAAGTCCTTCCAGTCATCAACACGGCAGCCAGCGCCGACATCGACGATGCGACCTTCAATGCCAAACGCGACAAACTGGTGCAACAGGCCGAGGCATTCTTCCAAAACTACAACTCCGATATCGATGCGGAGTGCTTCACCGAACTGATGTACTACTATTTCTCCACCCAAGACCCGAACCTCGTTCCGCAGGAACTTCTTCACTTCGTGAACACCCCCAAGGAAAGCTGGCAGGCGATGTACGCAAGGGCCGAAAACAAGACGCCATACTTCGCGAACGGCGACAAGTTCATCAATTTTGTGAAGAACGCCAAACGCAAGGATTTCGTGAAGATGCGCGACCACGAGATGTTCAAACTGATGCTGCCCGCCTTCAACCAATACTTCGAGAACTACAACAAGTTGTCGGAGACCCGCAAGAAGCTGGATCTGCTTTACCGACAATACGTTAAAGGGCTGATGGAGAAGGAGACCGACAAGACCTTCTATCCCGATGCGAACCTTACAATGCGCGTTACTTATGGGCAAGTGAAAGGCTTCCAGCCGAAGGACGGCGTGGACTATGTTTATTACACCACCATCGACGGCATTATGGAGAAGGAGAATCCCGACATTTTCGACTATAAGGTGGAACCGCGTCTGAAGGAGCTTTACCAGAAAAAGGACTACGGCCGCTATGCCAACGAAAAAGGCGAGCTGCCCGTCTGCTTCATCGCGAGCAACCATACCACCGGTGGCAACTCCGGCAGCCCCGTCATCAACGCTGACGGAGAGCTGATCGGCATCAACTTCGACCGCGTGTGGGAAGGCACTATGAGCGACATCAACTACGATGTGGACCGCTGCCGCAACATCTCCCTCGACGTGCGCTACTTCCTGTTCATCGTGGACAAGTTCGCCAACGCCCAGAATCTGATTAACGAAATGACGATTGACTAATAGAAGAAAGAAGCAGCGCCCTGTAGGGACGCGACACCCGCGTTTCCACATCCAAATCAACGTCTAAAAAAATGATCAGTTTCGATAAAATCAACGAGTTCGACCGGTTGTACCACGTGTGGAACCATTATTTCAGATGGGCTCATAACAAACTTTATTACAAACAGATACAAATAATCGGCTATGAAAATCTTCCGCCGAAAGGCTATCCCATCTTTGTAATTTCCAACCACCTCAACGCATTGATGGATCCGCTGGCGATTCTCTATCTTTTCAAGGACAAGCGGCAACCGGTGTTCATTGCCCGAGGCGATATTTTCAAAAAGAGCGATTTCATTGCCAAAATCCTGCGTTTTCTGAAAATCCTGCCCACGTTCCGCAGTCGCGATGGAAGCAGGAGCGATGTTCGCAGCAACGAATTGACCTTCGATTTAGCGGCGCGCATCCTCAATGAAAAGGGCACGTTGATGATGTTCCCCGAAGCCGGTCACCAGCAGGGGCGCTATTTCGTCTCCTTCAAGAAAGGGTTTCCCAGAATCGCCTTCCGCGCTGCGGAAGTATCTGATTATAAGCTTGATTTCAGGATTGTGCCGATGTACATTTACTACACCGAGCAACATCACTGCGGCGAGAAGCAGGTTGTCGTCATCGGCGAACCTTTCTCTATCGAGGAGTTTTACGAGCTCTACAAAACGGAACCCAACCGCGCCTACTTGCAAATGAACGAAAAGGCGAGAGAGCGGGTGCGCGCATTAGGCATCGACGTGACCGACCACGACCACTACTCGCAGTACGATACGCTGATGACCGTGTGCCGCTCCAAGGAAATCGCCCTGCAAAAATTGCCGGAAAAGGAGCCTTATTCGGCGTTGCAGGCCGACAAGAAGACGGTGGCCCGCGTGGACGCCATCAAGGAGAACCAGCCGGAAACCTTCGCGGAGTTGATGGACCTGGCCACAGAATACCGCGCGGGACTGGAAAAGCTTCGCCTCCGCGACTGGCTGTTCGACCAACCCGCCATCGCCTTCAAGACATTGATACTTAAAATACTATTGTATGTCATTGGATTCCCCTTCTACCTTTTCGGCCTCATCAACAATTTCATTCCGTTCAAAAGCCCCAACCCCATCACACGGAAACTGAAGGACCAAGCCTTTGCCTCCACGGTCAACTTTGCGCTGCCCGTCATCCTGGTTTTCCCGCTTTGGTACCTCATCCTGTTCATTGTGGTGCTATGCCTCGCCAATTGGTGGATAGCGATATTGTATGTGGCAGCCACCTTCGCTTGCCTGTTTCTTTACTTCAGATACAAGAAGAGCTTCATCAAATTTTGCGGTCAATGGCGGTACCGGTGCTACCAGAAGAAGGGAAACGCGGCATTTTTGCGACTGCAAGAACTCCGACAAAGAATTCGCGGCATCGTTTTCCCCATTGAGGGAGCGTGATAGTAGGGCTGTCATATTATGGCGGTAGGGATGCCATATTATGACAGCCCTACAAAAAAAATTTATTAATACGTGGAAGTCGCCGAAAGGTGATGATGATTAAAATTGGAAATAGATAAAGGGTTGTACTTCCTCCGATTGAAGCTGCAATATACATTGTATCAATAGTATAAAAGCAATAGCCTTCACTATAAAAGGGGTACGGATGTATAGTTCCTCCACTTTATGGAATTGCGAGGACGGAATAGCATGAATAGCTATCATCACCAGCATCAGAATAACGAATAGCGGACGGGCCTGTACAAAAGCCACCAACATTGGCCAGCTATACCCACTTCCGCACTGCCGCAACAACAGCAATGCATCCGAAAAACTATCCGCACGGAAAAACACCCATAATGCAGAGACAAAAACCAGGGTGGACAACCACCCCACAAGACGTCCCCAAAAAAGCTGTTCCATCCTGCCACCAGTAATACGTCGCCAAAGCTTGTCCAGCACTAATCCGACACCATGCATGCCACCCCAAAATACAAATTTCCAATTGGCACCATGCCACAACCCACCAATCAGCATTGTGACCATCAGGTTCAGATAGGTACGAAAACGCCCCTTCCTATTTCCACCTAACGGAATGTAAAGATAGTCTCGCAACCAAGAAGAAAGGCTTATATGCCAACGCCTCCAAAAATCAGTTATCGAAACAGACTGATAGGGTTTGTTGAAATTAATTCCCAAGTCAAAGCCCATCATTTTCGCCATACCGATGGCCATATCCGTGTAACCGGAAAAATCACAATATATCTGTATCGTGTAGCCCAGAATTGCCATCAACGCCTCTACCCCGCTATAACCTGCCGGATTGCCAAAAACCAAGTCGTTATATTGCGCCAAATAGTCTGCCACCGCTTTTTTGAACAGTCCTTGCATTATGAGGAAAAAACCCTTTTCAATCTCTGTCACCTTGATATTCACTGATTTCCGGAGCTGAGGAAGAAAATCTTTGGCTCTCACAATCGGGCCTGCCACGAGTTGCGGGAAAAAAGTGATATAAAAAGCATAGTTCCAAAAGCTGGCTTCTTCTTTCAGATCCTTACGATACACATCAATCGCATAGCTCAATAGCTGGAATGAATAAAACGAGATGCCAACAGGCAGGAAGATATCAAGTGGATGATACTCATGTTTCAACAAAGCACAAACATTCTCATACGCGAAATTAGCATACTTAAAATAACCTAATATACCGATTATCAGAAGAATGACAATAGAAAGAATCCATTTCCTTTTTCCATTTTCCTGATGATTCATCCATTTTACAAGCCAATAGGTAGCGACCAGGGTTCCCAACAAAAGAAGAACAAAAATACCGCTTGTCTTATAATAGAAAAAGAGGCTGAAAGCAAAAAGGAAAAGTGTGCGGCTCAATCGGTTACGATAAATAGCCGCATAGATTGACAGTACAAAAACGAAGAGAAACATGAACAGGAAGCTGTTGAACATCAACGGGGCTTCCGGATGATAGAGGAAAATATGCTTTATCAGTTCCATGTTTAGCTTCTTTTGGGCGGAATCAGTACCGTGGGCGGGGTCTTTGAAATCGAGTGATCTGGAATCTCCATCACTACACGATGAGCGGCGTCATGATACAGGTAATGGGCTATACTATCCATCCACATATAAGCCGATGACTTGACAGGATGAGCATTGTCGCTCCCACGCACGTATGAGAGGCGCTTGGACTCGAAATAATGCCCCGGACCTACATTTTCCACAATCAAATCGTTAATCCCTGTATCCTCCTTCCAATTCGGGGGACCAATCCAAATATAGGGCAAGTCGCCAATTTCAGCAAGAATATGCTTTACATACGCATCTCTTTTATCTTTAATATCCCTGATAAACAACTCATTGGAGCCCAAAACTAACAAAACATAGGTGGGATGATAAGTTTCAACGAAATGACTCAACGTGTCGCATGAGCCATAGATTTCAGTAGAGGAACTGTACCAGATAACCGACTTCATCGTATGCCCATTTTTTGCGCAGTAGTCGTTGAGACGCAGCCGCAGATACTCGCCCATAGAGTCTCCTATCAGCAGGAAACGTTGACGCGAAGTGTCAAGCGTACCCAAAAGTTCGAAGACATCAGCACACTCCACACTTTGCTCAATTCCACTTGTGTCCTGCTTGGTCATTTTCGCAATGGGCTTCTGGTTGACATGATCATTTCTATTCTCCAAAGGAAGTTTCTGTTTTTTCAAGGAGAATGAAAACTGGATATCATCCGGCATCAAGGCATACGCTGTAAACAGCACAAAAGCAAAGCATAACAATGCCAGATACTGAAAGTAATTTCTTTTAGGGAGAATATATTTGTACCTTCTTTTCATTTCAAAGGTTATTTACGCTGACTGAAAAGCCATTCAATGATACCACATTGCTCAAATGGACGATTCCAACAAGCATGCCCCAGATCCTCAAACAATTCCAACGAAACCTGTTGTCCACCATAACTGCGGATAGCCTCGTACATTTGCACACTGCGTGAGGGCATTACCAACCGGTCCCTCTTGCCATGGAAAATTCTAATAGGAATAGAGGTGAGTTGCATGGCGTATGAAGGATCGCCGCCACCACATATCGGCACTGCTGCTGCCAACAGATTGGGGCGGCGCTGCATTAAATCCCACACGCCAAATCCCCCCATCGAAATGCCAACCGCATAGATACGACAGGTATCCACCATGTGAGTGGAAATCAAGCTGTCTATCAGATACATCAAAGCCGACATGGGATGTGAAGGAGTCTTTTCCATCGTATGAGATGGCAAAGTCCAGTCAGTCTCTGCCCAGCGATAGGCATTTCCACACTGAGGTATCAACATCCTAAAGGCATACTGACTACGAATTGTATCCTGCATGAAATAACGCACACAATGCCTTAGTTGAGAACGATTGTCATCGCCTCTTTCTCCAGCACCATGCAGAAAAATCACAAGTGGCAATTCAACTTTATCATCCAATGTATCAAAGTTGTAAAGCAAATAGGGCAACGTGTCAACCTGTACCATAAGCGTATCCCCACGAAACAATACGCTATAGTCCTGTCCCTTTAATACCGGACAGAACAACATCATAAATGCACAAAAACTGCTTAGTGCGACGTGCTTCACTATCCCACAAATTTAAGCGATCATACGACAACGCACCCGCTAATGTTACAAAGTCAGCCACAGACGATCCGCAGCTGACTTTGTCATGACAATAAACCAATGCTATCTTTTCCTACTTGCCCATGGCAAGATTGTAGGTGTCGGTTGCGATCACCAACTCTTCGTTGGTAGCAACAACCACGATTTTGACTTTGGAGTCGGGTGTGGAAATCACGGCATCCTCGCCGATGATTTTCTTGTTGAGTTCCTTGTCGAGTTTGGCGCCGAGGAATTCAAGTCCTTCGCAGATGGGTTCGCGCTGGAAGAAGGCGTTCTCGCCGATGCCGCCCGTGAAGAGGATGACATCCACGCCGCCCATGGCTGCCGCGTAGGCGCCGATGTATTTCTTCACTCTGTAGGAGAACATATCGAAAGCATAGGTGGAGCGCTCATCGCCTGCATCTTTGCCGGCGCGGATGTCGCGCATGTCAACGCCCTTGCCCGAAACGCCTTTCAAGCCGCACTCTTTGTTGATGAAAGTGGTCATGCGCTTGTAGTCCATGCCCTCTTTTTCAGCGATGTAAAGCAGCGCGCCAATGTCGAGGTCGCCGCAGCGGGTACCCATCATCAAACCTTCCACAGGGGTGAAACCCATGGTAGTGTCAACCGACTGGCCGTTCTTGATAGCGCAGATTGAGGCGCCACTACCGAGATGGCAGCTGATGATTTTCGCCTTTTCGTATGGGATGCCAGCGAGTTCAGCCGCCTTGGGGCCGACGTACTTGTGGCTGGTACCGTGGAAACCGTAGCGGCGCACGCGGTCTTCTTCATAATATTTATAAGGTATAGCATACAAGTAAGCCTGAGCGGGCATCGTCTGGTGGAAAGAGGTGTCGAAAACAGCCACGTGTTTAACATTGGGCAGCAGTTTCATCATCGTGTTGATGCCGACCAAACTGGCGGGATTGTGCAGCGGGGCGATTTTGCAGAGTTTTTCAATCTCCTCGATTGCTTTGGCATCAATAATGCAGCTTTGTTTGAAATACTCGCCGCCGTGTGCAACGCGATGACCTACGGCACCGATTTCGTTCAGAGAGGAAATCACACCCATCTTCGGGTCGGTAAGCGCATCCAGTACGAGCTTGATGCCGGCTGCATGGTCCGGAATAGGAGTTTGCGTGTAATACTTGTCCTTACCAACTGGCTTGTGGGTGAACTCCCCCATCTCCAAACCAATACGTTCGACCAAACCTTTTGCTTTCAGCTCGGCATTGTTCGCCATGTCAATCAACTGATACTTAATGGACGAACTGCCGCAGTTAATTACTAATACTTTCATTTTTGAAATTATTTAAAATTGATTAATGGATTTCCATAAAGCGGTGCAAAGTTACAAAATTAATTGAGATTTGACTGGTGGTGGTTGAGATTTTTTTGACTATAAACCCCACCACGATTTCCCCAAATAATTCTGCATTGATAATCATGTATTATGAATTAATTTAGTACTTTTGGAAATTCAAAATTGAATTTATAAATTATTAATTATCAAATAATTAAAATAAAACAAATCATCTCATCCAACAACGGACTTCCCAATCATATCGCAGTTCGCTTTTCACCGATTACAAAAAATCAAAAAAAACAGATACAATGAAACAATTAATTGAATGTGTCCCGAATTTCAGCGAGGGACGGAATCCTGAAATCATCAAACAAATCACGGCGGAAGTGGAAACCGTGGAAGGCGTTAAATTACTGGATGTTGACCCGGGTGCTTCCACCAACCGCACGGTGGTTACGTTTGTGGGCGAGCCGCAACTCGTGGTAGAGTCCGCATTCCGCGTCATCCGCAAAGCGCAGGAATTGATTGACATGCGCAATCATCACGGCGACCACCCGCGTTTCGGTGCCACCGACGTATGTCCGCTCGTACCCGTAGCTGGCATCACCATGGAAGAGACCGCCGAATATGCCCGCCAGTTAGCCAAACGCGTGGGCGATGAACTCGGCATTCCCGTTTATTGCTACGAGAATTCGGCTTTCAAGCCGGAGCGCCGCAACCTCGCCAACTGCCGTCAAGGTGAGTACGAGGCCCTGAAGGAGCGCATCACCAGCAAGGAGTGGAAGCCCGACTTCGGTCCGAACAAGTTCACGGAGAGCGTGGCCAAGAGCGGTGCCTCCGCCATTGGCGCCCGCGACTTCCTCATCGCCGTCAACTTCAACCTCAACACCACCTCCACGCGCCGCGCCAACGCCATCGCCTTTGACGTGCGCGAAAAGGGCCGCCCGCAACGCGAAGGCAACCCCATCACCGGCAAGATCATGAAGGACGCCAACGGTGAACCCATCATGATTCCCGGCACGCTGAAAGGAACCAAGGCCATCGGCTGGTTCATCAAGGAATATGGCATCGCCCAAGTTTCCATGAACATCACCAACACGACGCTCACTCCGCTGCACATTGCTTTTGAAGAGGTTTGCAAAAAAGCCGGTGCGCGCGGCATCCGCGTCACGGGCACCGAAATCGTCGGCCTCGTCCCCAAGTCCGCATTGGTAGAAGCCGGCAAATACTTCCTCCGCAAACAGAAACGCTCCCTCGGCATCGACGAGCCCGAGCTGATGAAAATCGCCATCAAGTCGATGGGGCTCGACGACCTCAAGCCATTCGACCCCGAAGAGAAAGTGATTGAGTACATGATTCGCGACAAATCCGGCAACCGCTTGGTAGATATGACCTGCGAAGGATTTGCCAACGAGACGGCCTCCGAGAGTCCGGCGCCTGGCGGCGGTTCCATCTCCGCTTATATGGGAGCACTCGGCGCAGCCCTCGGCACCATGGTCGCCAACCTCTCCTCCCACAAACCCGGCTGGGACAGCAAATGGGAGTACTTCTCCGATTTCGCCGTCAAAGGTCAGCAGATTAAAGAAGACCTCATCAACCTGGTTGATGAAGACACTAACGCTTTCAACCTGATCATGAATGCTTTCGGTTTGCCGAAAGGCACCGACGAAGAGAAAGCCGCCCGCTCAAAAGCCATTCAGGAAGCCACCAAGTTCGCTACGGAGGTTCCCTTCAAGACCGTTCAGAAATCCTTCGAGGTGTTTGCTCTTTGCGAAGCGATGATCAAGAAAGGCAACCCGAACTCCGTAACTGACGCCGCGGTGGGCGTACTCTGCGCCGAAGCCGCCGTCACCGGTGCCTACCTCAACGTGAAAATCAACGCTTCCTCCTTGAAAGACAGGGAGTTCGCAGACAAGATCGTCGGTGAAGCTCGCGAATATGTCGATAAAGCGCACCGCATCAAAACGCGTTTGATTAAAGCTGTTGATGCCAGACTGTAGCAACGATGCAAAATCACGGGGATGCAAAACCTTGCGTCTATTCATAAACGCAAGAATTTGCATCCCCGCATCACAACCATGAACAACCAACGATTCATCGGCCATCTGTCGTTGTTTGCGGCCTACATGATCTTCGCATTCAACATCATTGTCTGCAAAGAAATCATGCTATCAGCCTATATGTCGCCGATGGGGTTGTTTTTCTTCCGGTCGGTGGGTGCGGGGGCGTTGTTCTGGCTGCTGTCGCTGTTTGTCCCGCGCAATGTGTTCAATGCCGGCACAAAAGAGAAGGCGGAGAAGGTGCCGACGAAGGACCTGCTGGCGATTTTAGGGGCGTCGGTGGTCGGGCTGGTATTCCCGCAGCTCACTTTTTTGGAGGGCATCTCGTTGACCACCCCGCTCGACTGCTCGCTGTTAGTGATTCTCACGCCGATTTTCACGATGTTTGTGGCGGCAATTGTCTTGAAAGAACCAATCACTTTGAAGAAGGCAGGCGGTGTAGCACTCAGTTTTGTTGGCGTTATTTTATTGATTTTCAATAGTGTATCTTTGGGCGGCGGAGCCACTACCACGAAGCCGTTAGGGGTGGTGTTGCTCATTCTCAACGCGCTCTGCTTCGCCCTTTACCTCGGCATTTTCCGTCCGCTCATCTCTCGCTACAGCGTGGTGATCTTCATGAAGTGGATGTTTCTGTTTGCGACGCTGCTCTCGTTTCCGCTCTGCGCCAAGGAGGTTTTCGCGGTGAATTACGCCGCGCTGCCCGCCGATTACTATTGGCGAGTGGGCTTCTTGATCTTTTTCGCCACCTTCACTGCCTACTTCCTGATTCCTGTCGGGCAGAAGGTTCTGCGCCCCACCATCGTCAGCCTTTACACCTACGTGCAGCCGTTGGTCGCTTCTGTTATCAGCATCTACTTGGGGATGGACCAGCTGACATGGCAGAAGCTGGTGGCTGCGGCGGCCATTGTAGGAGGCGTGGTATTGGTGAACCGAAGCAGGGCGGCCAAAGTGGAAGATGGGGAATAGAATGGATTATATGCGGATGGCATGATGGCAGCCATCAAAAAAAGTCAAAAAAAGTCATTGAATTGTGACATCATGTACTAAGAATTTGTATTTTTGCGGACGTATTTTAACCAAATCCGATGAAAAAAATCATATTTTTGTTAATTGTTGCGGTATGTACGCTGTATAACGTTACCGCAGCACCTGTCAGTGTGCAGACTGCCGAGCAGGTGGGTCAGAACTTTTTAAGCCAAATCAAACGTTCGACTATCTCGAATGTGAACTTGGTGTATTATACGGAGAGTTATCCCGACTTTTCCGATTCGCAGGTTGTCCATGCGTTTTATGTTTTTTCGGCATTTCCTGACGGTTTTGTGATTGTTGCCGGCGACGACCGCTGCCGACCAATCCTGGGCTATTCCGAAAACGGCTATTTCGACCCCGACAACATGCCGGAAAACCTGAAAAACTGGCTACACGGCTACGAACGTGAAATCCTTTATGCCATTGAGCATGGCTTCACCGCCGGAGCCGAGACGCAAGCACAATGGACCGCCTTGGTGAACGGTCAGGAGATGCCTGCTGAGAACCGCAGTTTGCGGGCGGTTTCGCCACTGATTTCCACCACATGGGATCAATCGGCACCCTACAACAACCTTTGTCCGAGCGGTTCCGCCGTCGGCTGCGTAGCCACCGCCATGGCACAGGTGATGAAGTTTTGGGAATGGCCCACCACCGGTACTGGCTCCTACTCCTACGAGGAGGACGATTACGGCACTTTGTCCGCCGATTTTGGCAGCACCACGTACAATTGGAGCAACATGCCGAACAATCTGACGAACTGGAGCAATTCCACGCAAAAGACAGCCGTCGCCACGCTGATGTTCCACTGCGGGGTGTCTGTGGCGATGGACTACAGCCCGGAGGGAAGCGGCGCTTACATGTATTATTATAACTCGCAACCTTCCGCCTACAAGGCTTTGAAAACCTATTTTGGCTACAAAAACAGCATCGCCTACCGCGCCCGCACCAATTATACAGAAGCCAATTGGATAAACCTGCTGAAAGCCGAGTTGGATGCCGGCCGCCCGATTATATACAGCGGCAATGACGAGAACTATTCTGGCGGGCACTGCTTCGTTTGTGACGGCTATAACACCAGCGACGAATTCCATTTCAACTGGGGATGGAGCGGCTACTACGACGGCTACTTCGCCATCAGTTCGCTGAATCCTGGAGGGGGCGGCATTGGCGGCGGTTCCTACGACTTCAGTTACAACCAAAGCTGCCTCGTGGGCATTGAGCCCGACAACGGCGGCGGCGGTGGTGGCGGCGACGACGACGAAAACGCCAACGAAGTCGATTATCAAGCCTACGGATACATTGCCGGTCCCAACAGCCAGAACTATATCACTTCACTTTCGCTCAGCGCAACCGACGGCCTCAACCCCTACCTCGTCGTCTATAACAACGGACCGAGCGTGGTCTCCGCTTCCGACAGCATCTATTTCGACATCTACATCAACAATCAATTCTACGACAATTTGTACGGACTCGGAAGCGATTTCTCGGCACTCAGTGCTGGCAACGGCACAGCCATCTACTCCGACTCTCCAATTATGACGGCGGCGGAAATGAACAATGCCGGTCTTTACGGATCCTTCCAATTCTGCTACACCATCCGCATCGTCAGCAGCACAGGTACGGTTGATCCCGACTTGGGCAACAACACCGCCTGTTTGACCATCACGCGCCCGAACGCACCCACCTACACGATTTCAGTCAATTCCTCGAACAACAACTACGGAACGGTAAGCGGCGGCGGCACCTATACAGCCGGCACTCAAGTCACCCTGAGTGCCACCCCGAACAGCGGCTACCAGTTTATCCGCTGGAATGACGGCAACACCAACGCCACACGCACCATCACTGTCACAGGCAACGCCTCCTATACCGCCTACTTCGCCATCTCCACCAGCATCGACGACACCAATCTCGAAACCATCTCCGTCTATCCCAATCCAACAACAGGGAAATTTTTCGTCCAAGGGGCTGGCATCCAACAAATCGACATCTACGATATGAATGGAAAAAAGATCATGACCAAGGACGAATCCTCTTTGTTGAATCCAGAAATCAACTTAACCAATTCATCATCAGGAATTTATATGGTAAGAGTTTTAACTAAAGAGGGAGTAACGAATTGTAAAGTAATGAAAGAATAATTAACTAAAATTAGTGGATTGTAGCATTAACATCCCGTATCTGAATACGGTTTACAGTCCACTAATTCACTTTTAAAATACAGATGTGCACATATAGGAGTGACATTGTTTTCTACTTTTAAAATTATTCTTATCAAATTGTCCTCTTTTAAATTAATTTTAGTATTTTTGGCGCCTCATAGAAACGCAGGACAAATCTTTTAATAATTTCATAAATTTCTTTCAATAAAGGAGTTGAATGAATCAATGCATTTTTTTTAATTCATCAAAAACAATTATAAAATTATGAAAATGAAGAAGTTCCTTACCATTTTAATGTTGCTTGCAACAATCCTGTTTAACGTACGGGCGCAGAATCCCATTCCGAACCCGAGTTTTGAGAATTGGAGTACCGGCACCTCTTCCACAACACTCACACCCGACAGCTGGAATTGCGGTGCAATGAGCGGATTCGGTGCATTGTTTGCTCCCGGATCCGGTTGTATTCAGCAGACATCTCAGGCTAACACGGGCTCGTATGCTGCGCTGCTTACCGGCGAAAGCATTACCTTCATGGGATTCATCACCTACAACATCCCCGGTGTAATGCAGTTGGGCTCCAGCAATTTAGACGGGATGAGCTCACTGTTGGGACTCACCGATTTCAATATCGAGGATTTTGTCACCGGCGGCATTCCCTTCACGGAAGTTCCTGAAAAACTTAACGCATGGATCAAGTTCATTCCCGACGGCAATGACACCATGCGCATCTTTGTGCTCGCCACCCATTGGAACGGAACCGAGCGCATCACCGTTGCGTCTGGCGAATACACCAACTTCAACAGCATCGCCAACTACACACAAGTACAAGTCCCCATCAACACCCTTGTTGCTGGAGTCTCCCCCGACACACTGAATGTGATTTTCACCACGGCCACCAACACTACAGCCAGTGCCAACACCCAGCTGTATGTGGACGATGTCGATATCATCATGCACGACAGCACCAACGATGTTTACAACATTACAGTAATTCCGAACGATGCAACCATGGGAACGACAACCGGCAGCGGCAGCTACAACTACAACAGCACCGTCACTATCTCCGCCACTGCCAACCCGGGATATTTCTTTGTAAACTGGAATGACGGCATCACCGACAATCCGCGCCAATTCCCTGCTCGTGGAGACGCCACCTACACTGCCAACTTCATCGTTGACGACGGCGTACACTACAACATCAACGTGAGCAGCAACAACAACGCTTGGGGTACCGCAACTGGTGGCGGCAGCTTCCCCATCAACGCCAACCTCACGCTCCGCGCCACACCTAACCCAGGGAACTCCTTCAGTCATTGGAGCGACAATGTCACCTCGCCGGTCCGCAACCTCACCGTCACGGGCGATGCCGACTATACAGCCTTCTTCGTACAAGACACCTTCACCATCACAGCCACGGCCTACATTGATTTAGCCAACCTCGACTTCTCGCAACTCTCCATGGGTTCGGTCAGCGGCGGCGGCTCCTATTTCTACGGCGACATTGTAACCCTGACGGCTACGCCATTTTCCGGCTACCGCTTCGTGCAGTGGAGCGATGGCGTGACCACCAACCCGCGTACTGAAACCGTAACGGGCGATGCCACCTACATGGCCATGTTCGTCGGCATCGACTACACTATCACCGCCGTTCCCGACGACCCGACACAGGGCAGTGTTAGCGGCGGTGGCACCTTCACCTACGGTTCCACCACATCGCTCTATGCCACACCGGGCTCCGCCGCCTACCAGTTCGACCATTGGAACGATGGCAACACACAGAACCCGCGCACCATCACCGTTACCAGCGATAGCACCTTCACCGCCTTCTTCAGCACCGCCAGCTACACCATCACAGTATTGAGCAACATGCCGAACATGGGTACGGCTTCCGGGGGCGGCACCTTCCCATACAACAGCACCACTACCATTTCCGCCAATGCCAACACAGGCTATCATTTCACCAACTGGAGCGACGGCAACACAAGCAACCCGCGCACCATCACCGTCACCGGCAATATGACCTACTATGCCAATTTCGCTGCGGACGTGGCTATCACTGAAAACAATTTGGAAGCCAACATCTTCCCGAACCCTGCTACCGATGTGATTAGCATCAAGGGCGTTCAAATGCAACAAATTGAAATATTTGACGTTTCTGGTAAACTGATGGGTAAATGGGAGCTCACGGAAAGCAACAACCTCTTCGAAATCAACCTATCCAATTATCCTTCAGGCATTTATGCCATCAGAATAACTACAGGCGATGGCATCATAATGAAGAAAATTGCTAAAAAATAGACATGCCGCCATTGACATACCTTCAAGAAAGTTTTTCTAAGTTTCACAAAAGCCACTGGACCTACGCCCTGTGGCTTTTGGTTATTTCTATTGCTACCTTTTGCAGCTATTTTCACTTTGCGCCCATCAACGACTTCATCAACGAATTTTTCCCTGGGCGCTACTTTATGATTGACAGCATCCGAAACGGACATTTCCCGCTCTGGTGCCCTTATCAATCCATCGGCATTCCGATACATGCCGATCCGCAGGCGGGCGTATTCTATCTTCCCGCATGGCTTTTTGCCATCTTCGGTCCCTATACCTCCGTTTGTTGCGCCATCGAGTATATTTTCCACGTTTTCATGGGTGGAGTTGGGTTCTACTTTCTATCCCATTTTTTCACCAAGGATAAAAATGCCGCCTTCATCATCAGCATCTGCTACATGCTTTCTGGTTTCTTCATCGGAAATGCGCAGCACCTCTCGTGGATTATTGCAGGAGCCTGGCTACCATGGGTGCTTTGGGGCTGTTTGCTGCTCTTTGAGGAACCGACCTTGAAGGCGTCCATCATCCTTGCCTTATCGGCCTCGCTCATGCTGACGGGAGGCTATCCAGGATTCCTTTTCATCCTCATCTATCTCATCATTCTCCTAATCATCTGGTATTTAATAAAATACAGAAACAATGTACAACAGCTCAAAAGGATTCTGCTATTTGGAATCATGGCCGGGGTTCTGCTGGTCATGCTCTCTTTTCCCGCACTCTACTCATTTGTTGAAGCGAAAATGTACATTACCCGCGGCGAGGCGGTTGGCACAGCGCGCATCTCGTGCCCCCTGACCTTTCAAAGCCTGCTCTCCTTTTTTTTCCCGTTCACCGTATGCAGCTCTCCCGACTTCATAAAAACGGACATCTCAATGGCAAGCGTCTTCGTTGGCATCTTTACACCCATTTTATTTTTAATCGGTTGTAAAAATGTGAAAAACAACGTGTTATGGCTTATCGGCGCATTCGGGATTTTCAGTTTTCTCTGCGCTTTCGGCGATGCACTTCCATTTCACCGACTGGCATTCCGCTTCTTACCGCTGATCAATTTCATCCAAATTGCCAGCATCTTCCGAATTTTCTTCATCATTCCAGTGCTGCTGATAGCGGCGTACGGACTCACAGCCATTTTACAGAATCTTGAAAAATATCGCAAGTGGCTGATAATCATAATAGTCATTGAATTATTGGCATTGATTGCTATGGCGATCATCCTTCTGCTTTTCAAATCCTCGAACTTCAACTTTGACAATTGGTTAGGGGGAGCCGTTTCGCAAAAAATATTCGTGGAATGCCTGATTGGTGCCGGGTTGTCGGCCGCGTTGCTTATTTGTCTTATTTTATTGAAAAGCAAGAAGACAGCTCTTTATCTTGCTATCATTATGATGGCGAATATGATTATCGGTGCCAATTTTTGCGCACCAATGACGGTTCGGGATGTGAAAAAAACGCACAAGGATTTGGCGGCGGTAACGACCGTTCAGCACTATCCGGTACCCGACTCGTTGAAGACGCCGGAAAAAATCATTCAGGAGAAGGGCTGGTACTCCATTTGGATGAATGCCGGATGCTTTGCGAAGGAGGTGGAATGGTACAGTTGGAACCCGTTCCGGATGTCGGCGCAGCGCGAGATGACAAACTTCTACAGCGAACACGACCAAACCCTCAACCTCCCCATTGCCTTTTGTCCGCGCACACTCCTCTGCGACAACGCGGCGACTTTTCTGAATTCCGATACTGCTTACGTATCAACTCGCGATGAATCAGCAAGTTACAATGAAAAATCGGTTGTCCGCATCCGCATTTTCGAGCCAAATAGAATGGTATTGGAAAGCAGCGGAGAGGAGGCACATACGATTGCACTCTGTCAGAACTATTATCCCGGCTGGAAAGCCTATGCGAAAAACGGGGAACAGCTGAATATCAACATTATAAATCGCTTTATGATGGCGGTGAAAGTACCATCCGGCCAACAAGAGGTTACCTTTATCTACCGTCGGCCGCTGCTGATTGCAACATTTTTTGTCGAGATTTTTGCATTTTTAGCATGTCTCTTCGCCTTAATACTGAGGAAAAAACGTATCTTTGCAGGTTTTTTCCAAGATAAGCTTAATCAGCCAACCCATGCCAGCAAACGCACATCCAACTTGCACACTCGTCGTTCCGGTTTATAACGAAGAAGCAGGAATTGAACTGTTTTACAAGACCATACTCAATGAGATAGCCAATTTGAATGCAGATTTTGAGATTATTTTTGTCAATGATGGGAGCACTGATCGAAGCAAAGAGATTTTAAAGGAGATTACATCCAACGACACTCGTGTCAAAATCATTTCATTTTCAAGAAATTACGGACATGAATCCGCCATGATTGCAGGGATTGACTACAGCAGCGGCGATGCTGTCATCTGTTTGGACAGTGATTTGCAGCATCCGCCAAAAGAGATTGGGAAGATGCTGGAGAAATTCAATGAAGGATATGAGGTCGTGAATATGGTTCGCACGAAAAACGGGGATCAGAATGCCCGGGAATCGTTCAACTCGCGTTTTTTTTACCGTCTCATCAATCGCATTTCGGACATTAAATTAACAGAAAACGCCTCTGATTTCTTTTTGATTTCACGCAGAGTAGCGGAGATTCTGAAGAGTGATTTCCGTGAGCGCACACGGTTTCTGCGCGGCATAATTCAGATGGTCGGCTTCCGCAGGACAACTTTGGAATACGAAGCCGCAAAACGGGCAGCCGGCGAAAGCAAGTACTCATTCTGGAAATTGATGAAGCTCTCTTTCACGGCCATCGCCTCATTTTCCAAAATCCCATTACTTTTAGGCATCATCAGCGGAGTCGTCTTCGGGATTATCAGCATCATTCTCATCATCTACTCCCTGATCATGTGGATTTTCGCCACCCCCGTTTCCGGCTACACCACGCTTATCATCTTTCTCTGCGCTTTTGCCAGCATCCAACTCTTTGTCACCGGCCTCATCGGCCAATACATCGGCTACCTTTTTGACGAGATCAAGGGGCGGCCCATTTATCTTGTGGAAGAAATCACAGACAACAACCCGAACGAAAAATAACGCAGCATGATTACATTCATCATTTCCATCATTCTTCTCGTTGCCGGATATTTCCTGTATGGCCGGCTGATAGAGCGCATTTTCGGGATTGATCCCAAGCGAGCGACCTGCGCCACCACCAAACAGGACGGAGTGGACTACATTCCGATGAAGCCGTGGAAGATCTTTTTGATTCAGTTTCTGAATATCGCGGGGGTCGGACCGATTTTCGGGGCCATTATGGGTGCACAGTTCGGCACGGCCTCGTTTTTGTGGATTGTGTTCGGTTCCATCTTTGCCGGCGCGGTCCACGACTACCTCTCCGGCATGATTTCCCTCCGGATGGACGGCGCAAGTCTGCCGGAAATACACGGCAAGTACTTGGGCAACGGTGTGAAGCAGTTCATGCGCGGTTTTATGGTCATCCTGATGATTCTGGTCGGCGCGGTCTTCGTATCCGCCCCCGCCAGCCTGCTGTCCAGCCTCACCTCCTGGAAGATGATTTACTGGATCATCATCATCTTCGTCTATTATGCCATCGCCACACTTCTTCCGATCGACAAAATCATCGGCAAAATCTATCCAATATTCGGTATCTGTCTGTTATTCATGGTTGTAAGCATCATGTTCGCCATCTTCTGGTACCAGCCGGAGCTGCCCGAAATCTGGGAAGGGATGCCGAACACTCACCCTCAGGCCGATGCGAATCCGATTTTCCCGATGATGTTTATTTCCATCGCCTGCGGTGCCATTTCGGGATTCCACGCCACGCAGTCGCCACTGATGGCGCGCTGCATGGTCAATGAGAAACAGGGGCGGCCGATTTTCTACGGGGCGATGATAACCGAGGGCATTGTGGCGCTGGTATGGGCGGCTGCTGCCACCTGCTTCTTCGCCAAATCCGCGGAATTCGGAATCGACCCCAGCGATGCCTATACCACAGACGCAGGCACAATTGTGGATAAAATCAGCCGCCACTGGTTGGGAACCGCCGGTGCCATTCTGGCACTGCTCGGCGTAGTGGCCGCCCCCATCACCTCCGGCGACACCGCCTTCCGCTCCGCTCGCCTCATCGTCAGCGACTTCACCCATCTGAACCAAAAACCCATCCGCAACCGCCTGATCATCGCACTCCCGCTCTTTGCCGCAGGCATCGGCATCCTTGTTTTCAGCATGTTGGACAAAAACGGTTTCAACATCATCTGGCGCTACTTTGCATGGGCGAACCAGATCCTGGCAACCGTCACGCTATGGGCCATCAGCGTGTACCTGTACCAACAGCGCAAGTGCTTCTATATCACATTGATACCCGCCGTCTTCATGACCATGGTCGTTTCCACCTTCATCTTCATCGCCCCCAACGGCGGATTCGGGCTCTCCCCTATCATCTCCTACAGCATCGGGGCTGCCGTCACGCTCACCGTACTCATCATCTTTATGGTGAATCTGGCGAAGTTCAAAAGAAGACTGAAAACCAACAACGATTGACCCTTGACTATGAGAAAATTCATTCTTTTTCCACTCTCCTTTCTCCTCCTGTGCATGCTGTTTGTGCAGCCTGCGCAGGCGCAGAAGCATCACGACAGAAATAGTGACGATTATGAGATGGCACCGGGCGACGAGGTAGAGCCAGGTGTGGATTTCATCATCGGAGCGGGTATATACTTCGGAAGCAAGAAGACTGCCGGCTACTACAACGGGATTCCCGACAACGAAAACAACGTGAACTACATTTTTGAGAACTATTCGTGGCACAAACAGATTTTGGAGGAGATTGCTGCCAACAACAACCATTTCTCCATCAACGACACAACGCTGCGCATTGGCGACTATCCGCTGAACATCGGTTACAAGCCGGCAATGTCCATCACCTTGGGCGCCTCGTACCGCTTCGACAAACACTGGCGCATCTCCATCTACTACTCGTTCGCCCGACTGGTGGCGAGCAATTTCTTCACCCTCACCTTCGACGGCACATTGGGAAACCTGAACGACAATATCATCAACTGCCCCATCGTTGGCAAGGAAAACCGCTCGTTTTTTGACTTGACAGGCTCTTATACGTTTCAAGTGCACAAAATCGTGAAACCATACATCGAGTTTGGCGCACAATTCAACTTCGTGCGGGTGAAGAGTTTCGAGACCAAAATCTACGACCGCGAGTTCAACCTCTTGGACATCTACGGCGGCAACACATACGTGCAAGGCGTTGACATGCAAGAGATTGACAAAAAATATGGCGGCCCAGGCTTTGCCGTGATGGCCTCAACCGGCATCAAATTCGCCTTCAGCAAGGCCGTTTCCATCGACCCCTGCTTCTATATCTCCTTCGGGAAAATCGGCTTGGAAGGCTACAAGGACTTCCACTTCAACTACGGCGCCTACGTCCGCCTCGTGATGAGCGACGCCATGTTCAGTAAATAGGTTAGGAGTAATACAACAACATTATCAATTATAAAATGAATTGCAAATTAAGACTGTTTTTTTTCGCGTTAATTGCTGTCACCTTCGTTCCTGCATTTGGACAGAAGAGCTACAAGTATGAAACCGTTCCAGGCGATCCGCTACAAGCCAAAATCTATACTTTGAGCAACGGATTGAAAGTATATTTATCTGTGTATAAAGATGTTCCGAGGATACAAACCTACATCGTCGTACGCACTGGAAGCAAAAACGACCCGCCAGAGACGACCGGTCTGGCACACTACCTCGAACATCTGATGTTCAAAGGCACCTCGCACTTCGGCACCAGTGATTTTGCCAAGGAGAAACCGCTACTCGACCAGATTGAGAACCTTTTTGAGGTCTATCGCCAGACAACGAACGAGGAGAAGCGCGCTGCCATTTACAAAGAGATTGACAGTATTTCCTACCTTGCCAGCAGCTATGCCATACCCAACGAGTATGTGAAGATGATGAAATACATCGGTTCGACCGGAACCAACGCATGGACCTCCAACGACAACACCGTTTATCTGGAGCAGATTCCGTCGGACCAACTGGAGAACTGGGCAATGATCCAAGGCGACCGCTTCAAGAACCAGGTTTTCCGCCTTTTCCATACTGAATTGGAAACGATTTATGAAGAGAAGAACCGTTCCCTCACCAACGACAACCGTAGAGCCAGCGAAGCGATGCTCGCCGCACTCTTCCCCAATCACCCCTACGGCACCCAAACCACCTTGGGCACCGCTGAGCACCTGCGCAACCCTTCCCTCGTAAACATCAAGAAATTCGTTGACACCTACTACGTTCCCAACAACATGGCCATCTGTCTCGCCGGCGATTTCGATCCCGACGAAGCCGTCGCCATCATCGAGAAATACTTCGGCGACATGCAGCCCAAGGAGCTTCCGCCCGCGCGTTCCACAAGCGGCAACGTATTCCCACAAAGCCAGGTCAACGTGGAAGTGGCCGGCAACGAAGCCGAATTTCTCACCATCGCCTTCCCCATCAACAAGCCCGCCAACGACAAGGAGATGTACATCCTGCGCATGCTCGACTACATCCTCAGCAACGGGAAATCAGGTCTTATCGACTTGAATATCAACCTCAAACAGCGTCTCTCCTCCGCCTCCTCTTATCCCTACATCCTTTGCGACAATTCCGCCTTCATTCTCACAGGCAAACCGCGCGAAACGCAGAATCTGGACGAAGTAGCCGAAATCCTGCTCGACCAAGTGCGCATCTTACGCAACGGCCAATTCGACGAATCGCTGATGAGAGCCGCCCTCAACAACATCCGCCTGCAAGAGATGCGCCAAATCGAAAGCAACTCCTCCCGCGCCTCCAAAATGTCAAACGCTTTCATGAACAACATCCCTTGGGAAGAGGCCTGCAACCCCATGAAAGAGTACGAGAAAATCTCCAAGGAAGACATCTTGGCCTTCGCTAAAAAGTACTTAGACCCCGACAAATGCATCATCGTTCGGAAAATCAAATCACAACCATCTGACATCCAGACGGTTAAGAAGCCACCCATCACGCCTATCCAAATCAATCGCGATTCGGAATCCGACTTTTTCAAACAGCTGAAGCAGGCCAAAGTCACCCCCATCGAACCCGTATTCGTTGACTATCCGTCGGCAATCCAATTTGCCGATTTTCACAAAATGCCCGTCGCATCCGTCAAGAACGTTGAAAACAGCACTTTCGACCTGAGAATCGTGTATCCCATCGGTGAAATGATGGATAAAAACATGCCGATTGTGGCCGATTACACCAATTTTTTGAGTACAAAAAACCACTCACAGAGTGAGATCAAGCAGCTTTTCTACGAATTGGCCTGCAACTTCTCCGCCTACTGCAGCGACGATGAATTTGTCATCCGGCTCTCCGGCCTTTCGGAGAATTTCGACAAAGCACTGCAACTCACCACCGACCTGATGGAAAATGCCGTGATGAGCGACAACGATGATTTCAGCAAGATGATTGAAACGAGAGTCAAAAACATGTACGACGCGCAACACAAACAGGACAACGTGCTCTCCGCCCTCAGAATTTATGGGGAATACGGCCCTGAACTGGTGAAATACTCTCTGAAACCCGACGAAATGAAAGCGCTATCGGAACAAGAGATTTTCAACACATGGCAAGAACTGAAAAAGAACACCTTCAAAATATTCTATTACGGTCCGCTTACCAACGCCAAACTGAAAAAATCGTTGGACAAGAACTTCTACAAACTGCCGGCGGAATTTCTACCCATCAAACCGAAAGCGGAGTTCAAGCATCGTGAAGTAACTGAAAACCAAGTACTTTTCGTCCCATACGATGCCAAACAGTCGCGTTTGGTCACCTACTCCAACGGTCCGCTTTTCAATGCGGGACTCGTGCCAGTGGTAACGATGTACAACACCTACTTTGGCGGCGGGATGAACGCCATCGTTTTCCAAGAGATGCGCGAAAAACGCTCCCTCGCCTACACCGCCCAATCCTCCTTCATCACCCCTGCTGAAAAAGACGAGATTTTCTACAACTACTCATTCATCGGCACCCAAAACGACAAAGTAATCGATGCATGGGAGGCATTTGACGGACTTTTCAACCAAATGCCACTTTCGGAAAGCGCTTTCACTTTAGCGAAAGAAAACCTCAAAACCACCCTTGCCTCAACACGTTACACCAAAATGGGAATCCTCACCTCCTACATCAGCAACCAGAAAAAAGGCTACAACTACGACTACCGCAAGGATGTTTATAACGCCATCGACGGCTTCTCTTTGGACAATATCAGCAAATTCAATGCCGAATACGTCAAAGACAAACCCAAAATCTATATGATGGTGGCCCGACAGGACGACATTGATTTCCGATCCTTGAAAGAAAAGTTCGGACCGGTTCAGCACCTGAACCTGAAAGATATTTTTGGATATTAGTTTTTTATTAAAAAAAACTCTAATTTTGTAACTTATTAAAAACCATCCTGTTTTATTATAAAAGATTGACATTCAATCAATTATAATTAAAAAAGATTGTATTATACGATTGGGGTTCTGACAAAATTTGACATGGAAATAATCATTTACGGCATAAAAGAGGGATTTAGAGTTCTTTATCGGACTGACGGAGCATCGTTAAGCTGGGTGTATGATGCGCGCGTTGAGAATCCCGACAAGGCAAGCATCGGGCAGAGTGCCTACGCAGTTGCCTCCGTCAACGACGGTTTTACGTTCACCAAGTATCTCATTACCAAAAATTTAGCATACAATGGAACTGAGACTTATGCCACGGTGGGCAATGTCGCTTTTCTGCTTTATTTAAGCAAGAATGAAAAAATGTCGGGGGCAGAGATCCACACTTTGTTGGATAATTTGTCGGAAGAATTTGCCGTTCACTACATTCACGATGGACAAATGGGTAAACTGACGCCAGACGGGAAAATAGAGGAGGAAAAGGAAAACTGGGATTTCGTCGCGCACGTCATTGCCCCCTACGAAAGTCTTGTCAGCCAGCGCACACCGGAAGAGGCGGTGGCCATGTCGGCTGGCACGCAAGAGCCCGCCTACTTCTACTACACCTCAAACAACCAGCTTGAATATTGCATGGAACAGCACTGGCCATATTACCAGCACTACCGCCAAGTGTTTTTTGTTAGCAGCGATTTAAAGGATTTACCGTCCAACCCACTTCGCTCACTCCGCCACGACGACACGCAGAACCTCACGCCGACATCCCCCACCCCAAACAACGAAGCTGGAACTCCCACAAAAACAACTGAGAATCCCTCTATTATAGAGAATGAATCTGCAAAACCCGAAGTAGTGAAACTACCCGTTAACAAGAAAAACGAGGTAACACTTTCGCTTACCGTGGTAGATGAAATGGGAAATGCCGTTCCAGAAGTGTCCTTGGTCCGCATCAGCGAGCAAGGGGAAACCGAAATGACCTTCCGAAGCGGAATGATTTCGTTTGAAGGGGCTGAAATGGAGGATTTGTGGATGGTGATGACAGCCAACGGGAACATGATTTCCGACACTTTCAAGCCTTCCGACTATACCGATCAGGTTCTCCCCTCCGTTGTTCTGCGCCTGCACAAGCGCAAAGTAGTGACTTTCAAAGTGATAGACGCTAAAAAGTCGAACACGGAACTGGAGAACGTCACCATTAGGATTACTTACAATGGAAATACGGAAGTGTTGGAAGGTAATCAGCGTATTTTTGAGGCTGACGAACTCAAAAGACACTTCCAACTGAGCATCGCCTGCGACGGCTATGCCGAACAGTTCTCGCTCTTCTCGCCTGAGACCTGTAATGACATTTTTGTCGTCAAGATGGAAAAAGAAATCCAGCCCGGAAAAACCAAGGGCAGCAGCACCGAAAATCCATTTACTGGCGGTGGTTACGTCAAAACCAATCCCAAAATCGGCCTGAAGGTACTCGTCTCTTTCCTGCTTGTCGCGGTAATTGGCGGCATTGTCGCATTGAGCATTTTCTTCTTCGGCAATAGAGAATCCAAAATTCCACCTTATATCTCCTCTGAAAGAGTTCAGCTTTATCTCAATGACAATTCATTGAACATCAACATATTATCAATTTATTTGGATTCATGCAAGGATGCTGAAACCATTCTGCTGACAGAAGCCACCCCGGAGACGAAGCAGCAAGCCCAAAAATATGTGGATTTGCAAGAGCAATTGGATTGTGCAATCACATGGCGCAATGCAGTGGATGGCGGCGACATAGCCTTGGCACAAAACAACTATTTTCCACAAGATTCTTCTCTCTATTTTGTACTGAAAAGTATCAATCATTCTGAAATTGAAGACATCAGCGGAGCTTTGAAAGACCCCGCCGCACACACATCCGACCTGACCATACCGCAAGTAGGCACATTCATCATTAATGTATCCAAATTCCTTGAAATCAAACGTACTTACGAACAGGTTTCAAAGGACTCAACAACCGCCGACAGCACCTACAAACGTTTACTTCAACGCATTGACAATCTTCAATTGTCGGACTTGGCCTTGGTTTCCAATGTCCGCACTCCTATTTGCCAACGTCTGGGAATTTCAGTCGAAAGCGCCCGCCCAGCCGAGCAAACGCCCGCCGCTACCCCAGCTGTACCGACAACTCAACCCACTAAACCAACTTCCCAGCCGCGCACTGAAACAGAACAATTCCAAGCAGACTTCTGGAACCTCGTTCATAGTGGCAGCAACGATTTTGAAGCCTACAAGGATTTAAGAAACAAAGCGAAAAAACTGAAAACCGTGTCCATTGACAACTGCCCAGAACTCAACTATCTGCACTCAATGACGGAAAATATGAAGAACCCTATTTGGCAACGCTTCAAAACGCTGACACCAGCGCAGAAAAAGAAAGCCCAGAAGATAGAGGAACTTTAATCAGCTGAGAGCTACTTTAGTTCAATTTCAGAAAATGTGTCCGGTATTTTAATGGAAGTGGGGCCTGGAACATCCAAGCGGACGTTCTTCAAATCAGCTTGAAGAAGCACATCCTCATCCCCAATTTCAACAATCATTTTATAAAAAGACATATAGGTGGAATCGCCTTCAGCAACCGGCCCATAATCATCGTAACGGATAACCACATCGCGAAGGGATTTCAAATCGGTGATGTCATTCTTTACGATATGTCGCGTAAATAATTGTATGTCAATCTCTTGCATTAACGAACAGGTTTGATTCTGACGTATGCGCAAAGGCGAAATATAACGCCAATTCCCGTCTGCCTCCATCTGATACCGTATGGCATCGAAATGAGGAAAATCGCAGGCATTCAGCAAGGCCTGAATCATCTGGAAATCCAACGGAAGCCCCAATACCGCATTCAAAAAACCGTAACCGCCGCGATAATACTCTTTGTTAAGTTTGTTGACATAAATCAGAGAATCAGGTGTCAACACCAGCCGCGCCAACTCAATGCCCGACTTGTGGAGGTTCAAGTATATCAAGCTGTCGATGCGATTGACAAAAAAGCATTGGAAAGCGAGTTCCTGATCATCTTTTTTCAGATTCACCTTCATCTGGTAGGAAATCCATTGATAACCGGCATCCTTGACATAGATATTTAAAATGCTATCGGGCTGGGAAATCCCATTTTTAAGTTTCTCAAGGTTTTCAGTGTTGATTTGAATGTTGTCACTTGAAATTCTGACAACCTCCATTGCAGATTGGGCGGAAGCCAAAGTCCCGCCCAACAGCATTAATATGCACAATATCTTAAATTTCAACATATTATCGAATCAATGTGACTGTTCCGACGAACTCTTTCGGAATGTCGTCCATCGTAGCAGTCTGGATGACATAAACATAACTGCCCATGGGGAGTTTTTTGCCCTTTTCCGTTCCGTCCCATCCTTGTGTGAGGGTATTGGTTGAGAACACCAGGCGTCCGAACCGATCATAGACAGTGCAGATGTAATTGGACTCATCAACGCCCTCGCCGCGTGGCAGCCATACCTCGTTAATGCCGTCACCATCGGGGGTGAAAGCGTTCGGAACATAGAAATAGAACGGTTTTTGGATGGAAACCTGATGCGAGGTGGAGTCGGAGCAGCCAAAGTCGGAGGTCACATACTGATACACCGTGTAGATACCTGCCATGGTGTAGATGTGGTCGGGAGACTGATCAGTGGAGGAGTTGCTGGAGGAATAGATGTCGCCAAAATCCCAAAGCCAGGTGAACGCCTCAGTGGAGTTGTCAATAAAGTGGACATTCGCCTCACCCTCGTCAAGGAAGGTCAAGAATTGTTCAGGGCTGAAAGAAGCGACGGGATTGGGATGTACAATGACCTGCGTTTCGGCGGAAGAGGTGCAGCCGATTTCGTCGCTGATGGTCAAAGCATAATTGGTCGTGGTTTGCGGGCATACATGAATAGAGGGCGTGGTGGCTCCCGTGCTCCAAAGGTAGCCGAAGTGTTCGTCGGAAGTGATAGTAACGCATTCACCGGCGCAGACTTCAGCGCTGGCGGGCTCCGAGGTGAATACTGGCGGGTTGATGGGTGGGGCGGTATAGACAGTCAAGCTGTCGCTCTTGGAACATCCGTTGTCGAAGGTGACCGTGACGGAGTATGTGGTTAGGGTACTGTCGGGAGTGGTGGTGAACTGCGTTCCTGTTTCGCCATTGTTCCACTCGTAAGTGATGCCGCCGGTGGTGTCGGTAACCAGTGAGATGGTGGTTTCCTCATCCCAACAGAGTGTGTCCTTGCTTGCTACCACATCCACATCCGGAGTGTTGGTGTTGACGGTAATCTGGCAAGTGTTGACAATATCGAAATAGTCGCCGTTGCAGGCGGTATATTGCAGACGAGCGGTATATTGCGAGGTCTCCTCAGGTAGGACAGTGAGCAGATCGCCGCGTCCAAGAACAGTGCCCGTAGCACTGGTATCGGTGCCTCTGTACCAAGTCACATCATAGTGGGGTTGCCCAGTCGGCATAAAACGCCAAGCCTCATTGTGCGCTGTCCAAGGCCCTGTATTTCTGCCTGGAGGTGTGACACCACGAGTGCCATCGGCATTCTGAATTCCAATGAGACCATTGCCGTCATTCCAATCCAAACAAGTTGGAGCATCCCGAACGTAAATATCAATGATATTGGTGCCTTCGTAAAGTACAATCATCGTGGAGAAAGTGCGGATTTCGGTGCAGGAGAAGAGTTTGATATTATTGAAACTCAACACGTAACTGCGACACGGGTACTCACCGAGCACTCCCTCAAAAATGCCGCCCGTGCCAGTGGCGGGCACAAAATCGCTGGTTGACGGATAGATATCGCGATAGCAGGCAAAGATGCAATTTGGGAAGAGATTCGGATCGGGGATGGATTCATCGAAAGACCAACCGCAACCCTGTCCAGCAACTTGGGTATTGAAAGTAGCCACGGCATTGGCACCGGCAACAATTTGCGTAAAGGTTTGTCCATAGAAGCAGAAAGTAAACGGAAGGTTGATTGCTGTGTTCCAAACGTCATCGGTGGCATTGGCGAAGATGCGGGTACCGTCGGTGAAGCCGTAGGGTGGGTTATAAGGGATGGAGATGACGAAGTAGTCGTCGGCTTCCACGGCAGTGGCAATAACGTTGGCGCTCAGCGTCACCTCTTGTTGCGAGGCGCAGTCAAGGGAGATATTCACATTGTTGGTTCCTAACTCCGCAGGTGTAACGCTGGGGCAGCCGTCTGCCTGACAGTCCATGACGGCCACGAGTACACTGGCAGTCAGTTCGCAGCAGCTCGGGTCAGTGGGGGTTGCGGTTACGGAGTAGGTGGTGGTGAGGTTCGGGGTGACCACGATGGAGGTGCCGACGGCACCGGTATTCCACGAGTAGGTGTAGCTGCTACAGGAACCCTCCACATGCAGGTTCGCAGTGATGGTCACTGGTTCGGGGGCGGTGTTGCAGAAGCCGGGCGGGTCGGCTGTCAGAGTCAGTCGGGTGCCGGAAATCTCAGCGGGGATTCTCACCGTCTTGGCGCACCCTTCGCTGTCCTCCACGCGCACACGATAGATGGTGGTCTCTTCTGGCGATACGGTGACCGTTTCGCCTGTAGTGGGGTTGCAGGTCGCTTCCGGAGTCCAGGTGTAGGTGTAGCCCGTACCGCTACCGCCCGTAGCAGAGGCGGTGATAGTGGCACTTTCCCCTTGACAGAGCACAAGAGAGGTGGGTTGCACCGTCACGACCGGCTGGTCACAAGGCACACACGTAAGCATGCAAACATTGTCGATGGCGATGGGCGAATAATTCTGCACGGAACCATCATTATGCCACATGAAATAGAGTGTCATGATTTGGCCGGAATAGTCTTCATTATTTAAAATGATTTCGCAATGGTGCCAGGTATCATTATAGTTTCCGTAGGTGTTGAAATAATTCTGGTAGGAAGAAGAGGTGGCATCCATATTGAGCAGGCGGGTGGTGCCGGTGGGCTGGGTGTTGCTTCCCGCGGTTACAGGCACATACTCGCCTATGAAAGCCGACATATAGTCGCAAGACGACTCGCCACCGCACTTCCAATCGAAACTCAGGACGAAGTCGTCATCGCATTCGGGAAATTCAAATTCCTTATATGCCCATACAGTGCTGGCCATATTGGTGTAAGCATTCGGCGGAGTGGCAGAAGTAGGGGAATTGGAGACGTACATGGCGTATTGGCCTCCATGGTTGGTAGCGGTACCCATCACCCACTGGTTGGTCTCTGTGCCGTTCACGAAGGTCCATTCGGCGCGGTCGCCAGCAGTTTCAAAGCCACTGCACTCATTGTTGCAGTCATTGACTGTCACTTCATGGCTGGCCGTCAACGTGCAACAGCTGGGGTCGGCGGGGGTGGCAGTTACCGTGTAAGTGGTTGTTTGCTGCGGAACGTCGGTAATGACATTGCCAGTGGCTCCGTTGCTCCATTGGAAAGAGTAGTCACTACACGAACCCACCACGTTGAGGTTGGCGTTCAAGGTCACAGGGTCTGTTCCGCGGCAATATACTTGCGGGGAAGAGGTGACAGAGAGTGTAGTGCCAGCCACCTCAACGGTCACGCGCACACTCTTGGGGCAGTTGGCACCGTCGGTCACGCGGAGGGTGTATGTGGTAGTGGTATTGGGTGAGGCCACTGTAGTGGCAGTGTTGGTCGAACTGAGTCCGGTGGAGGGTGACCACTGATAGGTGTAGTTGCCTGCGCCGCCGGAAGCGGAGGCGGTCAACGTGACGCTTTCACCGCTGCAAACGATGGCGGAAGAAGGGTTGATGGCTACAACCGGCTGATCGCAGGGCACACACTCGTTGATGCAAAAATTGTCGATGGCGGCAGGCGGCATCGTGCCAACGGAACTATCGTTGTGCCACAAGAAGAAAATTCGCTTCACCTGACCGGCATAGGTGGCGGCAGCCAGCGTGGTGGAGAAGTGCTGCCATGAGGACTGGAGATTGAATTTACCGCTGTTGGGACCCTGTATCTGGGTGGCACCCGTCGGTGCCGTGTTGGATCCTGCTGTGGGCACGACCGTCGCCTCACCAATATAAAGATATATGTAATCGCAACAGCTTTCGCCATAGCACAACCAATCGAAACTCAGGGTGAAATTCTCGTCGCATTCAGGGAATTCCACATCAATGTAGGCCCAGACATTGCTTGAGGAGGAAATCGTATAGCTGTGGGCAGGTACCGTGCTGGTAGGAGAATTGGAGACATAAAGTGAATAACTGCCACCGTTATTCACAGCGGTACTCATCACCCATTGGTTCGTCTGTGATCCATTGACCAGTGTCCAAGCCGCTCTTTCATCGGCATCTTCAAACCCATTGCAAACATCAATTTGGGACTGAAGTTGAAGGACACCTAACAACAAAATGCTGGCGAGCGTAAAAATTTTTCTTGTCATATCTGATTGATTGTTTTGCAAATGGTTGATAATCTGATTGTTGGCGTTGTTTTAACCCAAATAGGGAAAGTGTGCAAAAGTAACGTTTTTTTTGACATTTCATTTTACATAAAGCCAAAAAAATTGTTGCCTGCAAAAGAACAATAACTGATAAAAAACGAGGAAAAGAAGAAAAGTTTTCAAGCCGATCACAAAACGCTCAGCCAACCCTTCTTCACATATTTCATACCCATCAAATCCTTGTAATTCATCACATAAGTGAATGTATTGTTAGCGGCGATTTTGCCTTTAATAGTGCCATTCCATCTGAAATGGGGGTCTTCCGAACGGTAAACCAACATTCCCCATCTGTCGAAAATCATAATCTCGAAGCCGTCCCCCATCATCTGATTGGCGGTGAAATCGGGCAAGCAGAACACATCGTTCACCCCGTCGTTGAGCGTCGGGGTGATGGCGTTAGGCAGATAGACGTAGAGCTTGCAGGGTTCGATGTAGAGTTGGGCACTGTTGCGGCAAGGCTCCGTCGAGGCGCTCACAATGAAAACGCCTCCGTGCGTGATGGTGATTTCGTCCGTGTTGCGTTCACCGGTGGACCATTGGATGTTCTGCAAAGAGGTCGTGACGTGCAGAACCGCCCTGTTCTCGTCACACAAGTCAGGGGTGAGATTTTCCAAAGTCAAGGCATCGTCAATGATGGTTACGTTGGTGGTGATATTGCTGTCGCAGCCCGCACGGGTGGTAAGATACTGGTGGTGAGTGGATTCCGCAGGTGAATTCTCATCGAAGGTGATGTTCAAGGGTCCGTAATGGTAGGGCAGTTTGGAAGAGCAGATGGTGAGGTTCTTCACAATGTCGTACTCGGGATTCACCGACAGACGCAGCGTCCGGTTGCTGTCGCATCCATTAATTGTTTGATAATGAAAACGATAGACACCACTTGTGGTTCCCACCGCAAAAGTCGTGTCGTCGGCGGCATAATAATATGGCAACTCACTGATGCAGATACCGACCGATTCTTCTTGATTATAGGTGGGATGCACCGTCAAATCAACCACTGTGGTGCTGTCGCAGCCGTTGCTTCCCTCCGTCGTATAAGTGTAGGTTCCAGAAGTTGTATAGGATTGGTTACCAAGCGTGTAACTCTCGCCCTGACAAATCTCAGCCACCAGATTCACCGTAGTAATCGGGTTGATAGTGAGATTCACCGTCACCGAGCTGTCGCAGCCATAAGCCGACTGATAGGTGTGAGCGAAAGTAAACGTCCCCGTCTCCTCGGTTTCCGCCGGCGACAAGACCACGCCGTGCGCGTTGTACCCGCTTCCCTGACAAATCGTCTCATTGAAGGTGAAGTCGTAATCGGAATGTACCCGGAGATGCAGCGTGCGGTTGCTGTCACACCCGTGGATGGTCTGATGTGCATACAAGTGGTCACCGCTCGTGGTGCCGACTGGGAAAGTCACATTCTCAACGGCATAATAATACGGAAGTTCCGTCTCGCAAATGTCAATCGTCTCCTCTTGATTATAAGCAGGATAAACCGTCAGGTCAAGGATGATGACGCTGTCGCAGCCGCCAAGAGTCTGCGAGGTGTAAGTATAAGTTTCTGAAGTCGTATAGGTTTGATTTCCAAGCGTATAGCTTTCGCCCTGACAGATTGCCGCTGTGCGGTTGATGGTCGCCGCCGGATTGATGGTCAGATGGAGTGTGATGATGCTGTCGCACTGATGCTGGGTCAGGAAATTGTTGGTAAAGTCATAGGTGCCCGGCGTGTTGGTCTGGGCAGCAGTAAGGTTGACGCCGTGGTCGTTGTAACCGCTTCCCTGACAGATGGATTCGTTGAAAGTAAAGTTGTAGTGTGGATACACATTGACAGTGATGGAAGAGGTCGCTGTGCACATTCCGCCATTCGTTCCCGTTACCGTGTAGGTAGTGGAAGCGGTGGGAGCGACCGTAATGGAGGAGGCAGTGGAACCCGTGCTCCAAAGGTAGGTTTCAGCGCCGCCAGAAGTGAGGGTGGCCGATTCTCCCTGACACAGAGAAGTGGATGTGGAGGAAACGGTCAGTGTGGGGTTCGGGTGAACGATCAACTGGCAGGTGGTTGTGTTTCCGTAGGAGGAACCGTTCCAAACCTGCACGCTGTAAGTGCCCGCCTGCGCCAGCGTCACAAAGGGGATGGTGAGTATGTTGGAGGTGGTAATTTGGGCGAAATTGTTGGGGCCAGTCCAAAGGTACTGTACCGCATTCGGGGGCGGTTGCGCCACAAGCGTGGCCGTCTGTCCTTCGCACACCTCGTCGCCGGTGATGGGTGCGGTGATAGAGCAATCGGTGGTGGCGGTGCCCGACTGCACGCTGAAAGATATATTGCCCGCCATTTCGGAGTAATTGCAAATCAGAAAGATATACCACTGTCCGGTTTGGGCGTTGGGAATGTAGCACCACTCCGTTGACTGCGCGGTATAGCTGCAATCGATGAGGGTGCCGTCAGGATAGCCTCCCCAAGTGGAAGGATCGTTGGGATTATGGTACCCGTTGTCGGGGCGATGCGAACTGCCTTCGCCATAAAGCTGCGAGGTGCACACGGCCTGGAGCACTTGCGAATAACTGCCATAACCTGTAAAGGGCCCCCAGCAGGCGAAGTCGATGTCGTATCCGCCGCTGTGCGTCATGTAAATCAGCATGTCGCCGGGGTGGTTAATCTGCATCACGTACCATGCCGGCGAAGGGGTGCTGCCCAAACAGCCATAACTATCGTAAGGAAGATCGGGTGTGTCTTCGGAAGAGGTGCCAGCGGGATAGGTTATGCCGTAGGGGTTCTCATCGGTACAGAACGGATAAGCTTGCAAACATAAAGTGTTGGTACTTTGGGCACTGAGCTGACTAACAAGCATCCAAAAAGCCAGGAAAAACAAGAAAAACCTACGCACCATACCTATTTATGTAAAATGTCACTCTTTGTAGAACAAGTTTGCAAAAGTACACTTTTATTTAATACGTTTTCACAATCCCTCCGAAATTCACAAAAAAAATGCCATGTGAATGAGGAACATTAATGATTAAAAATCACTACTGATGCGATAATCTTTAAAAACCACTAAAAAGCCTTGATGCACAGAGTGTTATAGATATTTGTCGAATTTATGATTTGAAATCAATTCCGTTTGACGCACAACAAGTGCAGTCGCGAATATTGAGGGTGACTAAAAACCTAAGATATTCTGTCCACGGAATAACATCTGTAATTTTGTATTTTTGAAGCCTGCACGGAGCTTACGAAGACGTTCCCATGGATCTTCCTTTAAGAAACGAAGAGAAGCATCAAAGGTAGCTCCACCCCAGCACTCTACGGAATGATATCCAACTTTATCCATTTTCTCCAAAATAGGAAGCATAAAATCGGTAGGCATTCTGGTAGCAATCAGAGACTGATGAGCATCACGTAAAATAGTTTCCGTAATTTTAATCGGTTTTTTAACTGTATCTGACATTTACGATTTCCTCCAAAAAATAATTTAAATGAATCGGC
>JAFVNW010000064.1 GCA_017506175.1 Bacteroidales bacterium
GTAGCATCATGGGAGGCCCGCAGATGTAGTACTCGATGTCTTCGGGCGCGGGATGTTTTTTTAGATAATTGTCGAAAATCACTTGATGGATGAAGCCGGTGTAGCCGTTCCAATGGTCGTCGGGCTGCGGATCGGAGAGTGCAACGTGAAATTCAAAATTCCCATTGTTATCCGCAATCTGCTGGAAATCATCCATATAGAACAACTCTTTGCGAGAGCGTCCGCCATACCAGAAAGTGGTTTTCCGTTGTGTATGCAGATTCTTGAATTGGTCGAAGATGTGGGAGCGCATCGGGGCCATGCCCGCGCCGCCGCCAATGAACATCATCTCGTTGTTGGTGTCTTGTACGAAAAATTCGCCGTACGGCCCGGAAACCATCACCTCGTCACCCGGCTTTAAACCATATATGTATGAGGATGCAGTACCTGGATTCACCTTCTCCATTCTCCCTTTCTTGCGGTTGAACGGCGGAGTCGCAATGCGTACATTGAGCATAACAATGTGATTTTCAGATGGATGGTTCGCCATTGAGTAAGCGCGCACCGTTGGGGTGCTGTTCTTCATCACCAGCCCGAACAATCCCATTTTCTCCCAATCTTCTCTGAAAGGCTGCGGAATGTCCATCTCCGAGAAAAGGACCGTGCAGGCGGGAATGTCCAGTTGCACGTATCCTCCCGACTTGAAATCGATGTTTTCGCCCTCGGGCAGTTCCAGCACCAGCTCTTTGATGAAGGTGGCTACATTGTTGTTGGACAGTACTTTGCATTTCCATTTCTTGATTCCGAAGAACTCTTTCGGGATCTCGATTTGCAAGTCTTCGCGCACCTTCACCTGACAGAAAAGCCGGTAGTTTTCGGCGGCCATCTTGCGGGAGATGTGCGTTAATTCGGTCGGAAGGATTGTCCCGCCGCCGGAAAGTACTTTCCCTTTGCAGGTGCCACAGGTACCGCTTCCGCCACACGCCGACGGCACGAAAACCTTCTCGTCGGAAAGCGCTTGCAGCAAAGAGCAACCGCGTTCGTGTTCAATCTCCTTCTCGCCGTTGATGGTGATTTTCACCTTGCCTTCCGGCACCATTTTCTTCCGTGCGTAAAGCAATATCGCTACCAGAATCCATATAATGACCAGAAAAATGCCGACCGCTGCGATGATTGTCCAAAAATCCATACTTCCCATCATTTAAATCCCTAAAAATGCCATGAATCCTATTCCTAACAAACCTGTGATGATGTAGGCTATGCCGTTGCCCTGCAAGCCCTTGGGGATGTTTGAGTATTTGAGTCGTTCGCGAATGGCTGCGAAAGCAACGATGGCCAAAAGCCAGCCGATGCCGGAGCCCAGCGCGTAGGAGAAGCTGTGCGCCACGGTCGGGAAATTCTTCTCCTGCATGAAAAGAGAAGCCCCTAAAATGGCACAATTAACAGCAATTAACGGTAGGAAAATCCCCAATGCCTGATATAAAACCGGCGAGAACCGCTCAATGATCATCTCCAGCAGTTGCACAATGCCCGCAATCACGGAGATGAAGATGATGAGGGAAAGGAACGACAAATCGACTGTCGCAAAGTGCGAATTGAGCCAAGTTAGCGCACCTTCTCCAAGTAAATATCTGTTTATCAGGTAGTTTACGGGGACCGTGACGACAAGTACAAAACTCACCGCTACGCCCAAACCGAAGGCCGTCTTCACGTTTTTGGATACCGCCAAGTAGGA
>JAFVNW010000065.1 GCA_017506175.1 Bacteroidales bacterium
AAGGTTAAAAATTTGAACGATATGGAAAAACAAGAGTATGAGAAAAGCATCTTAGAGTACTAAGACGTGCAGGAGGCTCTGGCATACCAGCGCAAGCTGGGGAAGGACGAAGGTTTCAACGACGGCTACAGAAAAGGAATGGAGAAAGGGATGAAGAAGGGCCGCGAAGAGACTCTCCTGCAAACCGCGAAAAGGCTATTGGAGATGGGCTTTTCCCTCTCCGATGTTGTCAAGGTCACCGGTCTGTCGGAGGGAGAATTGTTGGGATAGCGCATAGTGCAAATTGTGTGTTGCCCGCCAGTCGCATTCTCAATGTCATCGTTAAAATAAATATGAATTAGGTATTGAGAATTATGAATTAATTTCGTACCTTTGCAGCCGTTCGCATAATTTGCAGGAAAAATCTAATCTATTATAAATCAATAAAAATAAAATCATCTTTATGTCAAAAATTCTTTTGTTAGGTGACGAAGCCATTGCGCAGGGCGCTCTTGACGCTGGCTTGTCGGGCGTGTATGCCTATCCGGGCACGCCCTCCACTGAAATCACGGAGTACATCCAAGCCTCGAAACAGGCCAAGGAAGGACACATCCACAGCATCTGGTGCGGCAATGAAAAAACCGCTATGGAGTCCGCTATCGGCATGTCCTACGCCGGCAAGCGTGCATTGGTCTGCATGAAACACGTGGGTCTCAATGTGGCTGCCGACCCCTTCATGAACGCCTCCATCACGGGTGCTCACGGCGGTTTGGTGGTGCTTGTGGCCGACGACCCCTCCATGCACTCCTCACAAGACGAACAGGACTCCCGCTGCTATGCCAAGTTCGCGATGATCCCGGCTTTTGAACCCTCCAACCAGCAGGAAGCCTATGACCTGACTCGCTACGCTTTCGATTTCTCCGAAAAATACCACACACCGGTCCTCCTTCGCGTGACCACCCGTCTGGCACACTCCCGCTCGGGCGTTGAACGCAAGGAAGCTCGTCCACAAAATGAACTCAGCATCTGCCCCAATCCGAAGCAGTACATCCTGCTCCCCGCCAACGCACGTGGCTTCTACCGCGATCTGCTCGCCAAACAACCCCACTTTGAGGAAGAATCCGAAAAATCACCCTTCAACAAATATATCGATGGAACAGACAAGTCGATGGGGATCATCGCCACAGGTATCGCTTACAACTACTTGATGGAGAATTTTGTCGGCAAGACCTGCCCCTATCCGGTACTGAAAATTTCGCAATATCCTGCCCCGGCCAAATTGGTCGCCAAGATGGTTGATGAATGCGAAAGCGTTCTCGTGGCCGAAGAGGGCTATCCGGTCATTGAAGATCAACTCCGCGGCCTGCTCAACCGTACTGGCAACATCCACGGCCGCATGGACGGTACCCTTCCGCGCGATGGTGAACTCAACCCCAACCTGTTGGCCAAGAGCCTCGGTATGGAGGACACTTGCGGCGCCCCCGTTCCGAGCATCGTCGCTCCCCGTCCGCCTGCGCTCTGCAACGGCTGCCCTCACATTGACACCTACCTCGCCATCAACGAAGCGATGGCTGAATACGGCCCCGGCAAGGTGTTCGCCGACATCGGATGCTACACACTCGGAGCACTTCCGCCCTACAAAGCCATCTACACCACTGTTGACATGGGAGCTTCCATCACGATGGCCAAGGGTGCAGCCGATGCTGGCGTCAGCCCGGTTCTGGCTGTTATCGGTGACTCCACCTTCACCCACAGCGGTATGACCTCTCTGCTGGACGCCATCTACGAAAACGCCTCCATTACTGTGATGATTCTTGACAACAGCACCACAGGTATGACAGGCGGTCAGGATTCCCACGCGCTCGGTCGTATCGGCAACATCTGCAAGGGATTGGGCGTGGATGAGAAACACATCCGCATCATCACCCCGCTGAAGAACAAACATGCCGAAAACGTGCAGGTAATCAAGGAAGAACTGGCTTACCAAGGCGTTTCGGTCATCGTCCCCACACGCGAGTGCATCCAGACTTTGAGCCGCAGAATGAAAGCCCAGCAGAATAAAAAATAATCTGTGACCTGTACAGATGTTGGAAATTGACAAATAATAATAGAAACAATAAATAATTGGACATTGATTTGCTAAAGTGCCGTACAGTTCACTAATTGCAAATCAATGTCCACAAAAAAGATTAAACAATGAAAGTAGATATAATTTTAGCAGGTGTTGGCGGTCAGGGCATCTTGTCCATCGCTTCCGTCATCGGTATGGCTGCTGTAAAGAAAGGTTTATATTTGAAACAGGCCGAGGTTCATGGTATGAGCCAACGTGGTGGCGACGTGCAGTCCCACTTGCGTCTGGCCGATTACGAGATCGCTTCCGACCTGATCCCGATGGGCAAGGCCGACCTCGTCATCGCTGTTGAGCCGATGGAATCGCTGCGTTACATGCCGTGGCTGGCAAAAGACGGCTGGATCATCACCAATGACCAACCCTTCATCAACATCCCGAACTATCCTGAACTGGACGCTTTGAAGGCCGAGTTCGACAAGCTGCCGCACAAGGTGGTTTTGAACGCCGACAAAATTGCTGCTGACCTCGGTAGCGCGCGCTCTGCCAATATGGTCATCCTCGGTGCCGCCGCCCCCTTCCTGAAGATGGACTACGCGGAAATAGAAGCAGCCGTAAAAGCACAATTCGAACGCAAAGGCGAACAGGTGGTGAACACAAACCTCGCCTGCCTCAAAGCTGGCTATGATGTCGCTAACAGATAACAGCTTATAAACATAAACAAATAAACAAATCAATAAAATCATGGATCTTAAATTTTTCATCTGCAAGCATTGCGGCAATATCATCACCCATCTGTTCAGCAGCGGTGTGAAAGTGGTTTGCTGCGGAGAACCAATGGCCGAACTGATTCCCAACACTTCCGATGGCGCGGGCGAAAAACACGTTCCCGTTGTGAAAGTGAACGGACAGGAGGTGACTGTTGAGGTTGGTAGCGTGCAGCATCCCTCTCTCCCAGCTCATTACATCCAGTGGATTGCCCTGCATACAGAGAATGGTGTGCAATTCCGCTATCTCAAGGCCGGCGACGCTCCCAAAGCCGTGTTCGTGCTGGCCGATGGCGAAAAGGCCATTGCCGCCTACGAGTACTGCAACCTCCACGGTTTGTGGAAAGCCGAATTGTAAAACGATTATCCTCCATTGTACCACTGGGATAAAAGTAAACTGAAATGAGAAAACAGTGAACTGGATTAGGGGAAAGTAGTTAGAACCGGTTTTCCCCTTTCAGTTTGCCGTTCCCCAATCGCGTATAGAATGCGGAGGTGGTGCTTTGCGGGCAGTTCGCTTTCATGGTTGAACGATATCCGATCGTCCCTTATTTAAAAACAACCAATTTAATTTATAATAGTATGATTAGCAAAAAATTAGCAAAAGCCATCAACGACCAAATCAATGCTGAAATGTGGTCAGCCTATCTTTATCTGAGCATGTCGCAAGATGCTTTCAACAAGGGTTATATGGGGGCTTCCCATTGGTTCAAACATCAATTTGCCGAGGAACAGGAACACGCCGAGAAGTTCATCGACTATCTTCATTCTCAAGACACTAAGGTGGTATTGGCACCTATTGCCAAGGTGCAAACCGAATGGAAGTCCATCCTGGACATCTTTACTGAAACACTCGAGCACGAGCAGAAGGTGACGGCCATGATCAACAACCTCTGCGAGATTGCCGAAGCTGACAACGATCGCGCTGCCCAGAACATGCTGGCATGGTTCATCGACGAGCAGATTGAGGAGGAGGGCAATGTGCGAACCATCATCGCCAAGCTCAAGTTCATGGAAGGCGACAAAAACGGCTTGTACAATATCGACAAAGAACTGGCGGGAAGATAATTCTTGGAGAATAGTGAATGCTATTCGCTATTTACCACTGCATCTGATAAAAGAAAGCCGGGTGAAATTTCACGTCCCCGGCTTTTTTCGTGTGGCCGGTATGCCGCGTCCGGGTTATTCTTCAATTAGGTTGTTCAGCATGGCATACACAGTGAGGCCGGCGATAGACTTGATGCCGGTTTTCTTGACGATGTTTTTGCGATGGGTGATGATGGTGTGGACGGAGAGGTGCATGTCGGTGGCGATAGCCTTGTTGGTCATGCCTTTCGCCAGCTTTATGAGTACGGCGCGTTCGCGGTCGGAAAGGTCGTAGATGTCGGGACTCTCGCTGTGTCCACTCGCTGACTCCAACGCTTCTGTCAGTTTGCTCACGATTTTGGGCAGATTGTCGTCAATCTCGACCATTCCATCGAAATGCTTGAGAACTTGGGAATCGAAGTAGTTGTAAACCAATGCGATGATGGGAACGTTCGGCAGGTCTTGAAAGAGAGACCTAAATGTGAAAAGTTTGGAATTGTCGATCAGTTGCGGGTTCAGCACGATGATGTCTGGCTTGACCACGATGAGACGTTCCGCAATACGGTCCATCGTGTCGGCGGTGGCGTCCACATCAAATTGTGCGTTTTCCTGCAACATTTGGCAGAAGCCGGCCGTCACAATCGGGGATTTTTCAATCAAAAAAACTTTTGTTTTCATTGTGCTGCCGTTTTGTTTTCCAAAGATTCAACATAGGGTATCAGGATTTTGTCCTCTATCAGTGCGTGCGTGTTGAGGTCGCTGGAGAGTTGGAACAGGTCGAACAGCAGCGAAATGCGTTCCTTGGGCATGATGTCGCCAGGCAGATATTTGATGAGGATGTTGGTCAAATCCTCGAGTTTGTCCTCGATATTGCTATGGTTTTCCTCAAACTGGTTGATTGAGTAGCCCTCCGACTTCCGGTTGTCGCACAGACTGACGATGTAGGGGAAAACGGTTTTCTCTTCGTAGAGGAAGTGGTTTTGCACCTCGTTTTTGTATTCGCCGAAGAAGCGCAGCAGAATGCCCTTATGGTTGGGCTTGCAGGCATCGGCGATGCGGTTGAGGTGCTGCTCGATGTGCGGGATTCTTTCGCACAGGTAATAATTGTGCGAAGCAATCAGGTAGGGGAGCAGTCCTGACATGTCAGTGTGGGCAATTTCCTCCTCCGTAGGCAGGTAGTGGCTGTCGCTATAGACGTTGCATATCAAGAGAAAAAATTGCGGGTCGATGCTGTTGAGCCGGCACACTTCAGCAACGGTCTTCTCTCCAAATCCGAGTTCGATTTTGAAGCGTTGCAGTGTCAGCACCAGACTGTGGTTGCTGATGAGCACGTCGGAAAGCTTCATTTTTGAGGTGAAAAACATAATGTCGGTTTTAAATGATTTATCGAGCGCAAAAGTACGCATTTTTCCGATGTGGATTCTTAATCAATTGTGGCGACTGTGGATTCAGAATTCATCATTAGTGGTGAATAGCCATTATGGGCGATGGCGATTGCGTGAATTCATCATAATTGGTGAATCGGCGATGAGGAGGATTTGTGTACTTTTGCATCCTTAAAGTGGATGGAATCCTTTAAACTAAAGAAACTTTGAGCCGCTGCGGCAAATCGAATGAATTAATGAATCAACCAATATACCATGTTTCTATCTGAATTACAAACCGGTGAGGAAGGCGTGGTGGTGCGCGTTTCAGGTCACGGACATTTCCGCAAGCGCATCATCGAGATGGGCTTCATCAAGGGGGTGAAAGTGCAGTGCATGATGAACGCTCCGCTCAACGATCCCATCAAGTATAGGATTATGAACTTCGAGGTGAGCCTTCGTCGGGCGGATGCCGAAAAGGTGGAAATCGTGACGCTCAAGGAGGCAGAAGAGTGGGCCAATCTCAACAATGGGGACGCTTCCGGTCTTGGAAAGATGGAACAACCGCCTCTTGAAGTGGATGACCCCCGCCCTGCAGTAGAGCGCCTCGTGGAGAAGAAAACCCACACCATTAACGTGGCACTGGTCGGCAACCCCAATTGCGGCAAGACCTCCATCTTCAACATCGCCGCCCACGCCCATGAGCATGTGGGCAACTACAGCGGTGTGACGGTTGACGAGAAAATAGGCACTTTCGAGTACGGTGGTTACACCTTCAACCTTTGTGACCTCCCCGGCACCTACAGCCTCAGCGCTTACAGCCCCGAGGAACTGTACGTTCGCAAGCACATCGTCGAAAAACGCCCCGACATCATCCTCAACGTCGTTGACGGCACCAACCTTGAACGCAACCTCTATCTCTCCACCCAGCTGATTGACATGGACTTGGCCATGGTAATGGCGCTGAATATGAGCGATGAACTTGAAAAAAGCGGCGACAAACTCGATGTCGAGCAGTTGTCGCAGCTGCTCGGTATGCCGATAATTCCGACTACCGGCCGCAATGGTAAAGGTATTGACACCCTTTTCAATGCCATTATCGCGGTTTTTGAAGGGCGCGAGAAGCATTCCCGCCACATCCACGTCAATCATGGACAGATCCTTGAACAACAGATTGACCTGTTGCGTGAAGAACTCTACCATCACGGCTTTAGCGACGAGATCTCCACCCGTTTTCTGAGCATTAAGCTCTTGGAGAACGATAGCGAGATGGAGAATTTTGTCCAGACCAAGGACGATGACGGTAGCATCATGAAGTTGCGAGCGAGTATTGCCAATGAATATCAGGAACGTAACGGGCAAGACATTGAAAGTGCCTTGACGGATGCAAAATATGGTTTCGTGCGCGGTGCCCTGGCTGAAGTGTATCAGAAAAACGAGAAGAAAAATTCCCATCAGACGAGCGACAAGATTGACTCTGTGCTGACGCACCGCTGGCTCAGTTATCCCATCTTTATCGTCTTTATGTTCATCACCTTCTTCTGCACTTTCTTCGTGGGACAGTACCCGATGGACTGGATAGACGCCCTGTTCGGGTGGCTTGGCGGACTGGTTGAGAATTCGATGGATGAGGGGCCGCTGCGCAGTCTGTTGGTTGACGGAGTCATCGGTGGTGTGGGCAGCGTTGCCGTGTTTCTGCCTAACATCTTGATTTTGTACCTCTTTATTTCCTTTATGGAAGATAGCGGGTATATGGCCCGCGCCGCCTTCATTATGGACAAACTGATGCACAAGATGGGGCTGCACGGCAAGAGTTTCATCCCGATGATTATGGGGTTCGGCTGCAACGTGCCTGCCATTATGGCAACGCGCACCATCGAGGACCGCAAGAGCCGGCTGCTTACGATGTTGGTCATCCCGATGATGAGTTGCTCGGCTCGTATTCCCACCTACGTGATTTTGGTCGGGGCGTTTTTCAATCGTTACGCTGCATTGATACTTACCGGACTTTATATCATTGGCATGATTATGTCTGTGCTGATGGCCAAACTGTTCAGCCGTTATGTGGTGAAAGGGGAGAGCCTTCCTTTTGTGATGGAGTTGCCTCCCTATCGTCTGCCAACGGCCAAGGCGGTGGGACGCCACACGTGGGAAAAGGGCAAGGAGTACCTCAAAAAGATGGGCACCATCATTCTCGGTGCTTCGATCATTGTGTGGGCACTGGGCTATTTCCCAAACCACGACCAATACTCAACGGCGCAGGAGCAGATGGAGAACAGTTATCTCGGCAAGGTTGGCAAGACCATAGAGCCGGTGATGCGCCCCTGCGGCTTCGACTGGCAACAGAGCATTTCGCTGCTTGCGGGTGCGGCGGCCAAAGAGGTGGTGGCCTCCACGATGGGCGTGCTCTACAATTCGAGCGATGAGGAACTGGATGAGGAGGATGACAGTCTGCGGATTTCACAGTTGGTGCGCAGCAATATGACACCACTCTCCGCCGCCTCCATGCTCATTTTCGTATTGCTGTATATGCCGTGCATCTCCACCATCATCGCCATCAAGAACGAGAGCGGCAAGTGGAAATGGGCTCTCTTCACCGTATTCTACACCATCGCGCTGGCATGGGTGATGAGTATGCTGTTCTTCCAGATTGCATCACTGATTGTTTAATTGGTGATTGCGCATTGTTGTGAATAGGCATCCGTGAACAGCGGATTGTGATTTTGTTGCATCTGCTTGTTGAATCTACAAATCAACAAGTCGTCGATTCAACAAAAAGCAGTATCTTTGTGCTCTCGTTGAAAGAAACGCGAACTTTTATAACTCGTTAACTATCAGAACAATGAAGAACTTTTTTGGAACTTCCCGCGGTGAGTTTTTCGCCACCATCACCCTGCTTCTTTTAATTCTTGCCTCTTTTGTCTTTTTTTTCACTTATGATAATAAGCGAGTTCGTGAGACGGATTTCACTGAATTCCAGCTCAAAGTGGAAGAATTCTATGCGCAGCAGCAGGCTTATGCCGATTCAATGGCGGCGGCGCGTGCGGCCCGCGATTCCGCATTCGCCCGTCGTTATGCACAGAGTAGGAATCACTTCTCCCATCATTACCCGAAATACAAAAATCAGTATCAATATTCTAATTATCAATATGATACAACTAAGCTGAGGCCGCTTGATAAGAAAAAGTCCTATTCAATCCTCAAGGTGGACCTCAACGATTGCGATACCTCGGACATCATGCGTGTGCCGCAATTCGGAAGCAAGCGTGCCCAGAAAATCGTGGAGTACCGCAAGAAATTGGGCGGTTTCCATTCTTTGAACCAATTGCATGAAATCTATATCCTTCAAAATGTCGATTTAAAATACTGTGAGAAGTATTTTTATGTCAATCAACAGGAAATCAAGAAAATACATGTGAATAGCGCCTCTTACAAAGAGATGGTTTCGCATCCCTATTTCGATGCTTATCTTGTGAAAACGATTTTGCAGTATCGCTCCCAGAATGGGAAAATCAAGGATTTGCAGGAGTTCCGCCAAGTGACTCACGCATACGCAGAATTGATGCAAAAACTAAGTCCCTATCTTGCGTTCGATTGAAAATTTTTGTAAGTTTGCAACTTCAATTTAAAGTTTGTTTTTATGAAAAATATGTTTTGTAACATTGTGACAATCATTGTGTTGTTGCTTTTGGGATCTATTGAAGCCTCGGCGCAGGATTGCTATCAACCCTATCCTTTGGAGGAGGTCTTCGGCACCCCTTCCGTAGATAATATCACGACAAACTCGGCTACGCTTCATTGGTATGACCCGAACTTGGAGATGGAGCCCACTGCGCAGCTTCATTGGATAGTGCTCTACTCAACTTCCAACCTCACGAATCCGAACCCCGCCAATGGCACACAGGTGAGTTGCAATGCGACCGATCCTATGGATGTCAATTGCACCCTGACAGGTTTGCAGCCGGGGACTGCTTATAATTGCTATGTGTGGACATCTTGTTCTTCCACCTCGATCAGTGAGGGCTATGCAACGATTTCTTTCCGTACCGCCTGCGCCACCATCGCAGCTCCCTATAGCGAGAATTTTGATGCCTATACCTCATTCGCCCAGCCCGACTGCTGGATGTTCGCTGAAACCTCTGTCTCCGCAGGCCATACGTTCCCGCTGGTTAACAACATTGGTACTGCCCGTGCACTCAACTTCCGTAACCAGACCTGTGCCGCCCTTCCGACCCTTTCAAATCCAATCAACACGCTGAGAATCAGTTTTTCCGCTATGACCGATGCCGCTGGGACCGCCATCGTTGTCGGCGTGATGACCGACCCGAATGACCTCTCCACTTTCGATTCGATTGGTTCGGTGACCCTCAGCTCCACCTACGCTTGGAGCAATCATGAGATGCATCTGAACACCTATTCCGGTAGCGGTCATAATATCGCTTTCCGCTATTCCGGCAACTCCAATCAGAATTTCTACATCGATGACATCCATGTTGAAGAAATGTTGGGCTGTTTGAACCCAGTCAACCTCACCGTGTCGAGCCTATCGGCTAACCAAGCCACAATTACTTGGACGGAGTCGGGTACCGCGACGCAATGGCGCACCCTGATTTCCACTACCCCCATCACCAACTTCAACAACCAAAATCCGCAAACGGCCTCTTACCCCAGCTATAATGCAAGTAATCTGCTGGCCAATACAACCTACTATTTCTATGTTCAGTCGGTTTGCGGCGGGAACGACTATAGCGACTGGTCGTCCCTGACATTTACAACGCAATGCGGTGTGAGCATCCTTCCTGCAACCGAGGATTTCGCCTATACGATCGGCGGATCGCTGCCATCGTGCTGGGATAAGGTCTTGGTTAGTGGCTCCCTCGGCCTGAGTGTGACCAGCGGCGATGCCACCATTATGCCCCAGTCGGGCACAGGTATGATTCAATTGAATAGTGCCATTGCCCAAAGCGGGGCGCAAATCCGTCTGATTTCCAACGCCCTTTCAACGATGGGTGCCTCCGCTCTGGATGTCGATTTCTGGTGGTTCCACGATTTGGCTGCCCCGACTGCCATGAATGAAGGGGTGCGCTTGCAGTACTCTTTCGACGGAACCAATTGGACAAACAGCTCCCATGGCCAAATTCTCCGCTATAGCGATATCTACACGGGATGGACTGAATATCACGTAATCATTCCCGAAGTAGGTAATCATTCTCGCGTCTATGTCGGCTTCTTGTTTACCTCTGGACGTGGCAGCAACTGCTATCTCGACAATGTCACTTTCCAAGCCGCTTCCGGTTGTTACACCCCGGCCGGTTTGGTGGCCACCAACGTTCAAGGCAATTCCGCCGATTTCTCGTGGACGGAAGTCGGATTTGCAAATTCCTGGAATCTCGTGATTTCGGAAACGCCGATTTCCGATTTCTCCTCCCAGACTCCGATAACCGTTAACACAACTTCCTATTCCGCCAATAATTTGAATCCGCGCACCACCTATTATGCTTATGTTCAGGCGAATTGCTCCGCCACCGAGCATAGCAACTGGTCGCCTGCCGCTGTATTCACCACGGGTTGCGGCAACATCCTGTACCTGCCTTACCGCGAGGATTTTGATGATTATGGCACCTGCTCTTCTGCTTTTCCGGAATGCTGGACTCGCCCGATGACCTATACCTATTCCGCCAACGGTTGCACCACGCCTTCCGCCACCGACCTATCCGCCTACTCGGGCGGAAATAGCCTGCTCTTCTGCTCCGCCTCCAACGGCCAGATCTACGCCATCACCCCCGGTATCGCCGAGGACATCAGCCATGTGGCGATGACCTTCTTCCTCTATTTTGAAAACCAGCCGCTTTCAGGTACGATGGAAATCGGCCTCATGAGCGACCCGAGCGATTATGCGACTTTCCAATCGGTTGAAACCATTACGCCGACTTCGCAGGGCGTGTGGGTTTGCCATAGAATATCCTTCGCCGATGCCGCTGTCACCGGCACGGGTTACCATATCGCTTTCCGTCATACCGGTGCCTCCGACTTGCGCTATTGCCTTGTGGACCAAGTGATTATACAATATGCCGCCGATTGTTGGGACGCGGTGAATCCGATTGTCAGCAATGTGACCGGCAATTCCGCAACCATTTCCTGGACAGACATCAACGATCAACCCGCTGACTGGCATCTTAAAATTTCCGATGTTCCGCTTGTCAGTATGAGCGGTGTCGCTAATGTGCTGGATACGGTCATCTCCGCCACGACCTTTAGCGTGGATTACCTCATCGGCAATACTACATATTACTATTATATTGCTTCCGATTGTGGCAACAACCAGATGAGCAACTGGGTGAACGGCTATTTCACAACGGAACTCTGCAACTGCTATGTGACGTTGCACTTACAGAACGTCACCACCAATAGCGCTTGGAATGGCGCGCGGATCGCAATGTATCAGGGCGGAGATCAAATTGGCGCGGCCACGGTCCCGAACGGACAATGGGCATTCGACACCTTGATCTACACCTGTTCCGCCGCCCCGATAACCTATGCCTTCTTTACGGGGACATACGAGGAGGGCTATGCTTTCCAAATTGTGGATAGCGAGAACAATACACTGTACACTCACCCAGCCGACCAGACGATGGCAGGAGGAACGTTCCTGACTGCTTCGCCCGTCTGTGGTGAGGATTGCAGTGAAGCACCCGTGCTGACGGCAACCAATAGTGGCGGTCATGCCTCGCTGACGTGGACTGCCATCGAGGATGCCTCAAGCTATGTGGTCTATCGCGACAATCAAGAAATCGCATCCTATATTACTTCGACGCACTATGTCGATAATCAACCTCTTACGAATAGCGTTTGCTACACGGTGGCTCCAGTTTGCATCACGGGAGAAGGCGCGATTTCCAATAGTTCTTGTGTCGTGGGAATGGACGATTACGAGAATGCTGCCGCTTTGAAGATTTATCCGAATCCGGCGCGCGAAAGCCTGACGATTGTTTCAGAAGAATTGTTCAACCGAATTGAAATCACAAATATGCTGGGGCAAATCTGCTACAGCAAAGAGGTTAACGGAACGCAAATCGCCATCTCACTTGCCAATTTCAATGACGGTATGTATCTGCTGAAAGTCTGGAACGGCAATCAGTGGATCGTGCGTAAATTTGTCGTGAAGAATTAGACACAACAAACGATTCAACAGATATGCAGACACTTGCTGATAAGGTGATGAAATTCTGCAGTTACCAGGAACGCAGCCGGTTGGAGGTGCGCCGCAAGATGGCCGCGTTGAAGATGCCACCGGCCGAAGCCGAAAGGTTGTTGGCGGATTTGGTAGAGATGAATTTCGTAAGCGACGAGCGTTTCGCCGAGAGTTTCATCCGTGGAAAGATGAACATCAAGCGGTGGGGAAAGGTTAAGATGAGGGTTGAGCTGCATCAGCGAGGAATCTCCGACGAGATCATCAATCAAAAATTTGATGAAATCGACGATGAACAATACTTCGCCAATCTGCGTTATTTGGTTGAAAAATGGTCGCGCGAGAATCCGCAAGGGGAGAAGGTCAAGCTGATGAAATTCCTTTTGAGCAAAGGTTATGAGATGGGCGATATCAACGCAATTCTAAATAGTCATTAATAAAAATATATAGTATGTTGTTAGCAGATGAAATCAAGGAACTGTCAAAGAGACTCAGTGAGCTAAGGAGGTGTCTTTGACATTGATGGGAAGAAGAAAGAAATAGCTGAACAAGAAGAGATTACGCATCGTCCTGATTTTTGGGACGATCCCAAGAAGGCGGAGCAGATTTTCAAGAAAATCAGTTTTACGAAGTCGTGGGTGACCGATTTTGAGAAGGCGAGCGAGAAGTTCGACGAGTGTACGGTGACCTTTGATTTCTTCAACGAGGGCGATGCCACCGAAGAGGAGGTGGACAAAAGCTATCAGTCGGCGTTGAAAACCATTGAGAAGCTTGAGTTCCGGAATATGATGCGGAATGAAGAGGATGCAATGAGTGTGATTCTGACGGTCAATTCCGGTGCAGGCGGCACGGAGAGTTGTGATTGGGCCGAAATGCTGCTCCGTATGTACATTCGTTGGGGAGAGCGCAACAAGTACGGCATCAAGCTGCTTGACCGCCAAGAGGGCGATGTTGCGGGCATCAAGTCGGCAACGCTTGAGTTGGATGGGCCTTACGGTTACGGGTATATGAAGAGTGAAAACGGTGTGCATCGTCTGGTGCGCCTTTCGCCCTTCGACTCTGCTAACCGTCGCCATACCTCTTTTGCCTCCGTGTTCGCATATCCCATTATCAATGAGGATATCAACATTGAAATCAATCCTTCCGACTTGACTTGGGATACCTATCGAAGCAGCGGCCCCGGTGGCCAGAATGTGAACAAGGTGGAGACGGCGGTGCGGTTGCACCACGCCCCGTCGGGCATCATCGTCGAATGCCAGGAGACGCGCTCCCAACAGCAGAACCGCGAGAAGGCACTCCAAATGTTGAAATCCCAACTCTATCAGATTGAGTTGGAAAAGAAGAGGGAGAAAATCACGGAGATTGAAAGTAGCAAGAAGAAAATCGAGTGGGGGTCGCAAATCCGCAGCTATGTGCTCCATCCATACAAAATGGTGAAAGACCTGCGGACGCAGTATGAAACTTCGAATGTGAATGCAGTGCTGGACGGTGATTTGGATGATTTCATCAAGGCTTATCTGATGATGTTCAGCGAGTGATTTTTTGTAATTCGTTGATTGTTTTGATGTTGGAGTGTTTGGTCTTTTTTGAAAACGCTGAACCCCTTGAAAATGCTCAGAAAATCGTTTTTTCGCCCGGCATAACTTATACAAAAAAAGTAAAAAATCAAGGGCAGAACTGTTTTTTTTTTAACTTTTTTTAGTTGATTTTTGCACCACTGAAATCGGGGGAGCCCCCGGTTTTTAATCACCTTATTTATAGCAACTTATTGTTTTCACCATTTGTAATAAAGCGCAATTATGGCAAATACACTTTTAGACCCCCAGTCGGTATGGAACAAATGCTTGGCATTCATCAAGGACAACGTCAATGCTATAACCTATGATATGTGGTTCAAACCCATCCAAGCAGTTTCATTGAACGACAACAAGCTGGTCGTCGGCGTGCCTGGTTACGTATATTATGAGTGGCTGGAAAAAAATGCATATAAACTGCTTAAGACGGTGATTAAAAAAGAGTTGGGTGAAAACGGCAAGCTGGCTTATAATATTATGATAACGTCAGACAAGGGCATAACCCTGCCGTCAAGTCCGGGACAACCCGCCAAGAACCCTCCGCGCAAACCCATTAATCCGTTTGAACAGCCAGAAAAAATCCCGAATCCGGATGTGCTTCCTGGGCTGCCGTTGCCGCAGATCCCTGACAATCTGGTTGAGACATTGAATTTCGACAATTTCGTCGAGGGCGAATGCAATCAGTTCGCCCGTCTGGCCGGTTTGACCATCTCTCAGGCCGCACCAGGCACCACTCCCTACAACCCGTTCTTCATCTATTCGAACACTGGTTTGGGGAAAACGCACCTCGCCAATGCCATTGGCTTGAGAATCAAGGAGAACTTCCCTGACAGAGTAGTCCTCTACGTCAACTCCGACATGTTCTGCCAGCAGTTCATCGAAGCGGCGCGTGCAGGAAACAAGAACGACTTCATCTTCTTTTATCAGAATGTGGATGTCCTTATCATTGATGACATTCAATTCCTTGCGGGCAAGGAAAGAACGCAAGAGGCCTTCTTCCATATTTTCAACCATCTGCAGCAGAGGAAGAAACAGATTATCCTCACTGCCGACAAGTCTCCGGCCGAAATCTCAGGTTTTGAGGCCCGTGTTTTGGCGCGTTTCAAGTGGAGCTTGGTGGCTGAACTCACCCAGCCAGATTACGAAACCCGCATTGCCATCCTGAACAAGAAGCTGGAGAACAACGGCATAGAATTCCCGAAGGAAGTGACCGAATACCTCGCGCTTCGTGTGACCCAGAATGTGCGCGAATTGGAGGGCGCAATGATCGCCATACTGGCACAATCCTCTCTGAATCACAGAGATATCACCATTGATTTGGCGAAGGAAATGGTGGACAAGTACGTGCGTAGCACTGCTCGCGAAATATCCATCGAATACATTCAGAAAATCGTTTCCGATTATTTTAATATTCCCGTTGATACCATTAATACTTCCACCCGCCGCCGCGAAGTTGCTCAGCCCCGGCAGATTTGTATGTATTTTGCTAAGAAATACACCAAACTGCCACTGAGCACCATCGGCCACAATTGCGGGAACAAGGATCACGCGACTGTGCTTCACGCTTGTCGCGTGATCTCCGATCTGTATGAAACAGATAAAAAAATGAAGGCCGACATTGATGCTATCGACAAGAAAATGAAAATCTAAAAAAAGAAGGGACGTGAAATTTTACGTCCCTTTTTTTGTCAGTGTGTCTAAAACAACAACTCCAGTTGTTCGCCTTCGCCACAGGAAGGTGATTCATCGGGATTTTTTTTCTTTTGTTCGTCCACGTTGTCGAAAATCTCTTTCGCCTCTGCTTGAGCCAATTCCTCAAGGCTTGAGCCCTCCAGCATGTCGTCATCCTCTTCCGTCATCTCTTCGTTGTTCACCGCCATCTCTTCCGGTTCTTCGTAGGGGAGCGGTTCCAACCATTTCAAGCTTTTGACGTGCCCCATGCCGATTTTTTTCCCGCGGGCCTTGACACCCTGTATTTCAACAAATTCGGCCACGGAAATCACTTCGGTGAGGATTTCTTTCGGGTCTTTCTTGTAATACTTGACTTCCAATTGAGGGAGGTAATCCATTGAAACCAGCATCAGCTTGTTGCCTTTTTCCGTCGGTATGAACTCGATCGGTTTCACGCTGGCCTGCGGATTGCAGCGTTTGACGAAATACTTGTCGTCTTTTTTGCTGTAATAGACGGCGGTAAGGATGCGGATTTCCTTGTATTTCTGGATGAGTTCGAGGTCGTCTTCAAAATGCGTGCTGAGTTCGTAGCCGGTTGTTCTGTAAACCCCGGATTTATAGATGGAAATTATTTTGTCGTCCTCTTTGAACTTGCCGAGCAGTTCTCCGCGCTCTTCGGTGTTGAGGCGCATGGTGATTTTGTCGAAATAGACGCTGAGGGCGGATAGGGTGGAGATACCCTTTTGGCTCAATTCCACGCGGGCCACTGGATTGCGCGACAAGATGTTGCCTTTGGCGCTGCGGCCCTTGATGGCGAGCGTGCCGAAGTCGAATTCGAGGTTCTTCTTCTTGATGCCCTTTTTGGGTTTCATATAGACCTTCACCTTTTCCGCCTCGCCGTTGGGATTAGAGGTGAAGTAGAGTACTTCGGTGCCCGCTTCGCCGGTGGTGAGGTCGTACTCTTTGTTGCGGGTTATGCCGCCCACATTGAAACGTTTCACCATGGCCATGCCGCCTTTGCCTTTGGAATAAATCATGTTATAGACGGTGCGGTCGTCGTTGCGTTTGAACACCTCCACGTGGATGATGTTCTTGCCGATGAACTGTTTGTTGGTGACTTTGGTGACCATGAACTTTCCGTTGCGCAGGAATACGATGATGTCGTCGATGTCAGAGCATTCGCAGGCGAACTCGGTGTTGTCGTCCTTCTTGAGGGCGGTACCGATGAAGCCTTCTGTCTTGTTGACGTACAGTTTTTCGTTCACGGCGGCGACGTTTACCACGTCAATCGTGTCGAAATTCTTGATTTCGGTTCTGCGTTCGCGCCCTTTGCCGTACTTTTTCTTCAGTTGGAGGAAGTAGTTTTTAGTATAGTCAACGATGTTGTCGAGGTGGTTTTGAGTCTCCTCAATTTGCAGTTCCGTATTGGCGATGGCCTCTTCCGCTTTCTTGATGTCGAATTTGGAGATTTTGCGTACGGGCTTTTCGCACAGTTTCAGAATGTCCTCGCGGGAGATTTCGCGCTTGAACAGTTTATGGTAGGGGATGAACGCCTTTTCGATGTTGTCAATCTGGGTGTCCCACGTGTCGGTGTCTTTTTCCAGTTCCTTGTAGATTCTTTTTTCAAAGAAAATCTTTTCCAAAGACATCCAATGCCACTGGCTTTCAAGTTCTTTCAGGAAAATCTCCAATTGTTGGCGTAGCAGGTTGAGGGTGTTTTCGGTGTTGATGCGCAGGATTTCGGAGATGGACATTTTGACGGGCTTGCCGTTGTAGATGACCCACGGCATAGTCGCGTGCGATACTTGGCAGTCGGTGAAAGCGTAGAGCGCATCGATGGTTTGGTCGGGGGAGGTGCCGGGCTGGAGGTGCAGCACGATTTCCACGTTGGCCGCCGTGTTGTCATCGATTTTGCGGATTTTGAGTTTGCCTTTCTCAATGGCGGGAGTGATGGATTTCTGGATGAGGTTGAGTGTGTTGGTTTCAAATGGTATCTCATTGATAACCAATGTCTTATTGTCTTGTATGGTGATCTTGGCACGGTTGATGACGCGGCCGCCCTGCTGTCCGTCGTTGTATTTGCTCACATCGATGTAGCCTCCAGTTGGGAAGTCGGGATAGAGTTGGAAGGGCTTGTTCTCAAGGACAGCGATGGAGGCGTCGAGCAATTCGTTGAAGTTGTGGGGCAGGATGCGGGTGGACATGCCGACGGCGATGCCTTGCACACCTTGCGCCAGCAGGAGGGGAAAGCGGATGGGCAGTAGGATGGGCTCCTTGTTGCGCCCGTCGTACGACACCTGCCATTGGGTGATTTTAGGGTCGAAGACTACTTCGAGGGCGAACTTGCTGAGACGCGCCTCAATGTAACGGGCGGCGGCGGCGCTGTCGCCGGTGAAGATGTTGCCCCAGTTTCCCTGCGTGTCAATGGTGAGCTCCTTCTGCCCGAGAACAACGATGGCATCCTTGATGGAGGCGTCGCCGTGGGGGTGGTATTTCATCGTGTTACCCACGATGTTTGCGACCTTGTTGTAGCGTCCGTCCTCCAACTCGCTCATCGAGTGCAGAATACGACGCTGTACAGGCTTCAGGCCGTCCATTACATCCGGAAGGGCACGGTCCACAATCACGTAGGAGGCGTAGTCCAGAAACCAGTTTTCAAACATCGACTGCACATACACCACATTGTGAATCTTCTCGTCAGTGTTATCTACCGTGTTCGTGTCCGTGGATTCTCCTTCATTCGTGTCTTCCACGTTTTCTGTCTTTTCATCGTCTGGAAACTGGTCCTTTTCTTCTTTCATGAGTCTGTTAATAATTCGGCCGCAAAGTTACGATTTTTTGCGAAAAATCTGGATGGCGGAAGCGCGGTTTTTTTTAACAGACGATTGCGGAAACGTCCTTCAACATTGAGGAGGTGATCCCTACAATGTTTTTTTGATGACAGGGCAACATTTTTGAATCTTTAACGTATAAGTTATTGCAAATGCAGAGTTTTCTGTATTTGAAGTTTTTTTTGTTGAAATTTATGAGTAAAAAATGAACGTGCAGATTCGATGTTTTTTCACAACATTATTTCTATTAACCGCTTTTTTCGTCACCAACGCCCAAACTGTTTACACGATGGGGGCAACCACTGGGAGTGTAACTACTTGTAATGCTATTGTTTATGATAATGGTGGTGCAAGTAATAATTACGGAGCCGGCCGCAACGATTGGCTGACCATCTATCCGGGTAACGGTGCCGTGACCATCCGTTTTATGGAATTCAACGTGCTTCCCACCGATACACTATATATTTATAATAGCAGCGATCCGAACAATGACCCCTATCCGTTGCAAATTGGCGGGCGGGCTGTCAATTGGGTGAACAACTCCAACCCGATACAGATCGGGGAGCAGCAGACGGCTGCCACTATCCAAAATCCGAATGGCGCGCTGACGTTGCATTTCGTTTCCGCCGCCAACTCTACCACCGCCTCTGGATTCGAACTGCAAATCACCTGCGAACAGCCCTGCCAGCGCATCTACACGCAAATCGATTTCGCCAATACCGTTCCCACCCCGCATTTCGACGAGGAGTTGAACGACGGCTACTATTACATGGACTTCTGTCCGGGCGACACGCTCCGTTTTTCTTGCTATGGCGAATATGTAGATAATGATTACAGTTACCATCAGTCTGATGTGAACACGACCTTCAATTGGGAGTTGGAGGGAGAGGAGTACTCTGGTGTCAATTTCCGCACCGTATCTTCCGTGTTCACACCCGGCCGTGGCTCCGAAGTGATCCTCAACTTGGTTGACCAGCGGGGCTGCCACTCCATGACACCCGTTGCTATCCGAGTGCGCGGTTCCGCCGACCCGCTCACCTCCGTGCCTTCCCTGACCGACGTTTGCCAAGGGACGGAAATCCCTTTCGTTGTCAGTTATGATGCCAATGTGGGCAACATTGTCGTGGGGCACGTCGGTGCCACGCAGGAATCCAGTCTGACGGTTGACTCCACCGTATTCATCCCCGACGGGCCTAACTGTGCAACGGAATGCTACAGCTCTTCTGTCAATTTCACTTCGTTTCCTGCGAATGCGACGGTTACCAGCGCCTCCGATATCCTAGCGGTGCGCCTCAACCTGGAACACTCCTTCATCGGCGACATCAACATCTCGCTGGTTTGTCCGAACGGCAATTCCGCCCTGCTGATGCCCGACCATAACGATGTAAACAACTACGCGTTCTTCGGAATCTATTACGAACCCGACGGCAGCTATTGCGATGCGTCCGACAACCCGCAGGGTACGGGCTGGAACTATTGTTGGAGTGAGAATTCCAACTATGCTCAACTGGTTGGCAATTGCTATGATGACGCCAATGTGGGGAATATGGTGGAAACCACGGTTGATTCTTCCAATGTGGCGGCCCGCTTGCAGTACTACCAGCCCACGCAGTCGTTCTCAAGCCTGATTGGCTGTCCGCTGAACGGCTTGTGGAGCATCCGCATTTGCGATACGTGGGGCAGCGACAACGGCTATATCTTCGAGTGGGAACTCTCCCTCGACCCATCGTTGATGCCACAGTCGTGGACGTATGATGTTGGCATTGAGTCGGTTTCGTGGTCGGGCGGCAATATCACCGAAACCTCCGACTCCACGGCGGTGGCGCTGAACGACCAAGCGGGCGTTTATACCTACACTTTCACACTGACCGATGAGTTCGGTTGTGAGTACTCCCGAGACCTTCCGGTTACGGTCGTTCAGATTCCCGAACCCGCCTTGCCTGAGGAACTCAGCATTTGCACTGGCTCCGAATCCGCCACATTGGACGTGAACGACAACTATACCGGCGACCCCAATCTTGTTGACTATTCTTGGAACAACGGCGCTTCCGGCGAAATCATCTCCGTATCGGATACAGGACTTTACACGGTTGACATCGTCACCTACAATGCCGACCGTTCGGTTTCCTGTTTCGTGAGCGATACGGTGTATGTCTCCTTGCAGCCGATGCCAGTTGCCGACTTCTTTGTTTCCCCCACCTCCGGCTGTGCGCCGCTCAGTACGACACTGCATCAGAACTGCTCGTTTGTGGATGGACTGCCGCATACGGAGTTCCCGCTGAGTTACCAATGGACGGTCACCAACTCGACCAACACGGTGGTATTCACCTCCATGGATGCGAACCCCTCGTTGACGTTGCAATTGCAGGGATTGTACAATGTACAGCTGATCGTATCCACTTCCGGTGGGTGTTCCGACACGATTTACCGCGAGGATGTCATCAATGTGTATGCGCAGCCCCACGCCAGTTTTGTCGCAACGCTGATTTCAGCGGGCATTGAAGGCGGTGCCGAGTATGATTTTACCAATACAACAGATGTCAGCATCTTCGGCGCGGGCGATGTCGTTACTTGGAACTGGAATTATGGAGATGGACAGTCGAGCGAGGATTTCGAGGGACCGCACACTTACGAGGAGAGCGGAAACTACACCATCGTCTTGAGCGTGGAGACAGGCGAGGGCTGCGGCGACTCTACCTATCAGAACATCCGTATCCCCACCCCGTTCTATTTCTATATCCCGAGTGGCTTTACGCCCCAGGGCGACGGCATCAACGAGGTTTTCCTGCCGCAGGGCTATGGCTTCAACGAAGACACTTACGAGATGAGCATTTATGACCGTACTGGTAGAATGATGTTCCACACGACCAATGTCAACCAGGGATGGGACGGTAGCATTAAGGGGAAAAAAGTGCCAATCGGAAGTTATGTATATCACATCCAGGTTTATGACAAGGATGGGGAAGGACATATTTACAAAGGCGTGGTTACCGTGATCAAATAGCACATTGTTGTGTCTTTTTTCTGCAAAATAGTGATAATATGACCTGCTCCCTTCAATAAACAACGGTTGATTGTTGATAATTTATTCTATGATAATTGAATTAAATAATTGATTTTTAATGGATTGAATATTTTTTTAGAAATTTTTCCCGACGGGGATGTCAGCATTGAAAAAAAGTGTATTTTTGCAGTCCAATTATTGAAAGACAAAACGCTTAAAAAATAGAGAGATGGCAAAGAAAAATAAAGAAGCACGTCAACAAGTGATTTTGGAATGTACGGAACAAAAAGCAAGCGGTGTTCCGGGTATGTCAAGATACATCACCACCAAAAACCGCAAGAATACGACTGAGAGATTGGAATTGAAGAAATATAATCCCTATCTGAAACGTTATACAATCCATAAAGAAGTTAAATAATTAAAAATCATAAGAGATGGCAAAGAAAGTTGTTGCAACATTAAAGAAAGAAGGTGGCGTTTCCTATAGCCGCGTGATTCGCATGGAACGCTCCCCAAAGACAGGTGCTTACACATTCAAAGAAGCAATTGTCGAATCCACACAAATTAAGGACTTTTTATCTAAAAAGTAATATTTTTTTTCATGGCGTTGGAAAAGTCCGGAATGGTCTCCATTCCGGCTTTTCTTTTTTTATGTCCTTCCATCTCTTTCCCCATCTTTTTTTGTAAATTTGCCACCGATTTTGTAAAATGCTGTGAAATGCACCTTGTCGGCTTGACTGCCCATAATTTATTGCTTAATAATGGATTGTCGTTTGTAAACGACAGGTTTCTTTCATGTTCAAATATTCATTATGATGAAAAAAACAACACTCTCCCTTTTAGTATTTTTTTCAAGTCTAATCGCCTTCTGTCAGGTGCCGCTCCCGTACTCCTACGATTTCGATGGGGCTGCTACTCTGACTGATGGCTGGAGTGTTATCCATGGGGATCCGAGTTCGCTGAACAGTGACCCCTCTTTCACGGGCGTGACCGATGCTTTCATCAACCCCTATTCCGCTCCCAATGTCTGGTCGTTCACTTCCGGCTTCACGGCAACCGACTACAACCAATACCTCGTCTCTCCACGCATTGTGAATAGCACGAATGATTCTATCAGACTGAGTTTCAAGTATTTTTCGGAAGATGACGAGTGGGTTTATGCACATACGGAGACATTTCGTATTGGCTATGTGACTGCGAATACGTACGCTTCTCCTTCAGATTTCCAATGGCAAACCGAAACCGTGGAGGCACTTGAGGCTGCGTGGCAGAATTTCGAAGTCAATCTTCCCGCTGACGCTCAGTATGTTGTGATTGACTATAATGTGACATCGCCCCAGCTTTTTCTCTATCTTGATAACATTCAGTTGAGTACTGCGGCAGCCGAGGATTATTGGCCCATTATCGTGAATGCCAATGCAGGCGGCACCGTCACCCCGACCACTACCTCCGTAATGACCGGTTCCAACCTTGATTTTCAGGTTTCCGCCGATGAGGGCTATCGAATTGTCTCTGTTCAGCTCGATGGCGAAACGTTGGCGGGCTCCGTCAATGTAGATAGTTTTGCTTTTACATTGTCGGATATCGTTGCTGCTCATACAGTTACGGTTACTTTTGCCATTCTGGAATACTCAATTTCCATCGTTTCAGGTGTGGGTGGCACGGTTATTCCCGATGGCGGTCAGATTCATCAGATTCTGGTGCCCTGGGCTACGGATACGGTCTTCCGTTTCATGCCCGATTCTGGCTACCATGTCAATGATGTCTTGATAGACAATTACTTGCATCTCGGCTCCGTTTCTTCATATACCTTTACGAATGTGCGCGAGAACCACTCGATTTACGTTACATTCGCTTTGAATGAGTTTACAATCGTTGCGACGGCTGGTGCGGGCGGTACGATTTCCCCGTCAGGCAGCGTGCCTGTGCAACTGGGAAATGATATTACCTTTACCATCATTCCCTCTACAGGCTACCTGATTGATACGGTTTGGGTGGATGGTGTTGCACTGAGTGAGGTGAATCATCAGGGCTACATCTACACTTTCTCGGAGGTGGATGCAGACCATACGATTTCGGCCGCTTTTGCGCGTCAAAGTTACCTTGTGTGTGCCGTTCATAGTGCCGGTGGCGAGTTGGAAATCGTTGGCGGTTCGTCCGTTGGGCAGGATAGCGTGCGCGTTCTCTATGGGGATTCGTTGGTATTCAACTTGTTGCCGGAGTTGGGCTACGTAGTGGATGACATTTTGCTGGACGGTGTGTCCGTTGGCGCGGACAATCCGTACATCCTTCGCAATATCGCAGCGTCGCACATGGTTCGGGTCTCTTTCACACCCCTTTCGTTCAGTATCGCCGCCACCGCTTACGGCAACGGTTCCTTGGCGCCTTTGTCCGTCACTGACGTCCCCTACCTTGATACGGCCACTTTCATTCTGTCGCCATCTCATTGTGTAAGAGTGGATTCCATTAAGTTAGATGGTGGGCATTTGCCGGTTTCGGACACCTTAAAATTGACTCGTCTTAACGGGAATCATTTTTTGCAAGTCTTTTTCGGAACCATTTATTACACGGCGACTGCGTTGGCTGCGGAGCACGGTACTTTGTCCTGTAATCCACGCTATTCTTGCGGAGGTACTGCCGTCATCAACATGGTTCCAGAGGATTGCTATCAAGCGACACATTTTTATGTCAATGGCATTCAGCGTGATGACTTGATTCGCGGCTCGTTAGGGGCGGTGTACGCCATTATTTCCAGCGTGTCGGAGAATATGACATTCTCCGCTGATTTTGAGAGGATTACCTACAATATCTCGGTTTCAGACAATGGCTTTGGCACCATCAACCAAGGTTCAGGTGTGGTGGATTGCGGCACTTCCCTTCATTTTGAAATCATTCCAAATGAATGTTATTATGTTGATAATCTTTCAATTAACGGACGCTCAGCCCGAGATTTAGCTATTTGGTCCCCTTGTGCCGGTGAAGGCTTTGGGGATACGGTTTCGTTTGATTTGAACAACATCGCACAGGATTATACCATTGTTGTTACCTATCGACAGTTCAAGGATACGGTGGTCACCTCGTTAGTCGGATTGGGGTCGATTTCACCTTCTTCTTACCTGAATTGTGGTGATAGTCAACAATTTACAATTAGCCCGGCACCCTGTTATTCAATTACGCAAATTACTTTCGACGGGGTTTCCATTTTGGATGAAGTGGAATGGAATGGAAATACGGCCGTTTGTTCTGTTGATGCCATCCATTCTAACCATACGCTTTCGGCTGTGACGGAATTTGATACCTATCTTATTGATATTGAATCAGCTCCGAACGGAACCGTTACCCCTTCGCAAGATTCTGTCGTGGATTGCGGTCAGTCGATGGAGTTTACTTTTGTGCCAGACAACTGCTATACCCTTGATACCGTCTGGTTGGATGGGACGCCCATCAATGATTTACTGACCTATCGCAGGAATGCCAGTGCAACGACCGGCGATTCCGCTTTCTATTCCCTTACGAACATTTCTGCCCCTCATACAATTACAACTTCCTTTACTCCAATTACTTACGCTCTTACTACCACGATTTATCAAGGTTATGGCGAGATGGCTTCCAATGTTGAAGGTGATCGCGTTACCTGTTCGGAACCGGTTTCGCTTACGATAACGCCGTCGGATTGCCAATATATTCGCACTGTTTATTACAATGGTGATTATTTTTATGACTATTCGTTGGACGGGCAGGGTGTGGCCACAATTTCCGTTCCCTTCGCGCATGAGAACATGGCTTTTGGCGTTAGTTTTGCGGACATTTTTCACACGATTGCTACCCTGCCTGCGGAGAACGGTTATATCAGTGCGGAGCAGAGTGTAAGGTGCGGGGATTCCACGACCCTGCGTTTTCGTCCCTATGCCTGCTACCACCTCGATTCCATTCGCGTGAATGATCAAGTCATTCTTGCGGATGGGTTTGAAACCGAGGGTCTTGAATCGCTATATACCGTTGAAAATGTCAGAGAGGACTTGAATGTGAGCGCGTTTTATTCCGAAGATACACAGCATTTTGTAAGTACTGCGGGTGAACCGCTCTCCATTACCGACACGCTGGTTCCCTGCGGGACAACGCTGAATGTCTATTTCATGATGGATGAATGTCATACCATCGACCATTATGTGATGAATGGCCGGACCTATGCGGATGCATCGCAATTGGGTGAATTGACCAGGGTTGGCGACACCTGCTGGCTGGAATTGTCGGTGGATACCGATGTCGATTTCGCTGTTTTCACCTCCCGCCTCACTCAAAATGTCAACATACTGACAAACGGCCATGGGACCTATACCTTTGGGGATCACCAGACTTCGATTCTTTGCGGAGATACGTTGGAAGTTGAATTGTCCCCGGAAGCGTGCTATGGTGTTGCTGCGATTGTCGTCAATGGCATTCTGCTTCCCGAATGGAATGATTCATTGTTGATAATCAATGATGTGACGCAGGATTTGAATATCCATATCACTTTTGAAGTGTTGCAGTTTGATGTGGATGTGGTTTCCAACGAGTGGGGGCATGTGCTTGCGCCGACGATAGGATTGTATTGTGGCGATACGGTTTCGTTCTCCTTCATCCCTGCTGATTGCGCGCGCTTGGATTCCGTTTGGGTGGACGGAGAATGTGTTAATAGTCAATTGGATACGCTTGCTGGAAATATCACCGCCTTTGTTTTTGAAGGTCTGAGCTCGTCGCATGTGCTTCGTGCTCATTTTTCTAAAATTAACTACGATGTAGTTGTGCGTGCCGATGAAAATGTCATCGTTAATGTTCCTGAAATCTCACAAGTTCCTTGTGGTGAAGATTTTGAGATTTCTATTCTTACCGACGACTGCCATTTCATCTCTCATTTTATTGTGGATGGGGCGGAAACTTTTGAACTTTCTCATCGTGGCGATACGGTTCTGTTCCAGCTGCCGCATGTCAATGCTGATCATCTAATAGAAATCGTTTCCTCGTCCTTTTATTATCCTCTTGGAATTCAGTTCGTTACGCAGGATGAAGTGCTTTTTGAAAGATGGGATTCGATTGCCTGTGGAACGGACACGACATTGTCGGCAATTTGGACTGACGATTGCTATGTGGTTGATTCCGTGATGATTAACAATGATGTTCAGCCTTTGCAAGATACATATCAGGTTGAAATTGTGAGTGGGGAAGTCAAGTTCTCGGTTTTCATGCATCGGCAATTCTTTACGGTTGACTGCCTCCTTGCCGACCATTGTGAAGTCTCTCCGGGACCATCTTCTACATTTAGTTGTGGTGATACCGTACGTTGCCATTTCAATGTTGAGGAGGGTTATTTTATTGAAAATCTGATTATAGACGGGGATACGATTCCGGGGGCGGATTATTATGTTTTTGAAAATCTGCACGCTGACCATACCGTTAGTGTCGTGGTCGGACATTATACTTACGAAATCGTAACTTCCTGTGGCTCAAATGGTAGCGTCACGCCAGCCACTTTAATTGCTGAATATGGTGAGACTGTGGAGGTGGTTTTTACGCCAGCCCCCTGCTATCAAGTTGATTCTGTTTGGATTGACGGCGAATACGTCGGAGATGACTCAGCTTACACATTGAGGTATATCCACGCTTCACATTTCGTCCACGCAACATTCAAGATGCGTAACGTGCGTGTAAAGGTGTTGGTAGAGGATTCCCTATATGGAACGGCTACCAACCTTGGCGAACATCTGTTGAGTTGTGGCTCTGCATTCTCTACTTCAATTTTCCCCGCCGACTGTAGTCGCCTCCGTCGGGTGTTCGTGAATAATGTGGATGGCGATTCATTGTTGCAAATTGTCGATGATCACTTTGTTTTGAATTTTGATTCTTTGGTCGAGGATACGAGTGTGAGGATACTTTTCGAACCGATTCGCTATACTTGCACGGCAAACGCCAATTTCGGGGGCACGGTTTCACCTATGTTCATCCAGCCGCTTTGCGGTTCGAACGTCACATTTGAAATTGACCCATTGGATTGCTATGAAATTGACTCCGTTTGGTTGAACGACAGTCTGATTGAGATCTCCAGTCTGATTTTTGACGATGATTTGGATGTTTACACCTATTCGCTCGCCAATATTCGTGAGGATTGCCGTTTGCGCGTGCATTTCCGCGGCATCTTATACCAGTTGCAAGTTGAGAATAATGGTCAAGGGCAGGTCGTTTTAGGGCAAAGCGGTATGAACTGCGCTGGAACGGTCTCTTTCACGATTATCCCGTCGGCGTGCGAAAGAATCAGTGAGGTCTATGTTAATGATATGAATGTCACGGAGTTGCTGGAATTTCATCCGAATGTGAACCCGCACCTTCCAGATACGGCGGTTTACACAATCAATGCCTTGACGGAGAATGTCGTTTTTCGCGTTGATTATGCCCCAGTCGTTGATAAACAAATTGTTGTGCTATTCAATAGTGACACTGAAATTCTCTTGAGCGATACGATGAATGTGGCTTGCGGCAGCGATGTTCAAATCCCGTTGAGTTGGAATTGTCATCATCTTGATTCGCTCATTGTGGATGATGAAATTTCAGAACTTGTTGATAATTATTCTTTTACATCGATTTTCTCCAATCACACCCTTCGTGCTGTATTTTCTGTCAATGAATATACCGTAACATCGCAGCCTGCTCAGAACGGACAGATTTTCCCCCTTGGAGATAGCATCGTAATTTGCGGACAATCAATTACTTATGATATTGTTCCGAATGAGGGCTATGATTTGGATGCTCTGTTTGTGGATGGTGAAAGAGTTGCCCCGACATTAAGTTATTCATTTGAAAATGTGGTTGGAAATCATACAATCCGACCGCTTTTCTCCATTCTTGAGTATCGGATAACTGCTTCGTCGAACGAAGGTGGGGCGGTTTCTCCGGAATCTATTATTGTAGAATATGGTTCCGATGTGACCGTCTCCATTGCTCCGGATGAATGCCATCATCTTGATTCTCTGATTGTTGATGGTCAGAGTATGACGCTTTCCAGTTCTTACATCTTCGCTAATGTGACTGATAATCACGACTTGCGGGCAGTCTTTGCCATGAATGAATTCTTGATAACAGCTTCAACGGCTGAAAACGGACAAATCACCCCATCGGGCGCAAGTGCCGTAAATTGCGGAGAATCAATTACTTATAATATTATTCCGAATGCAGGTTACTATTTGGACAGTTTGTATGTTGATGGTGAAAGTGTGATTCCCGTTTTGAGTTATACATTTAGTAATGTGGTTGAAAATCACAATATTAGACCTGTATTTGCGATTTATGAATATCAAATCACTGCAGTTTCAAATGCCGGCGGTGCGGTTTCTCTCTCTTCTTCAAATGTGCAATACGGCGGGCAGGTGACAGTTGACATCATTCCTGATGATTGCTATCATCTGGATTCATTGATTGTTGATGGTCAGAGTGTAGCACTTTCCGAATCCTACACATTTGCTCATGTGACAGGGGATCACGATTTGCGTGCGGTTTTCGCCATTGATGAATACACAGTGAATGCGGTTGCTGTCCAGAACGGACAGATTTCGCCTGTAGGGGAAAGTATCGTAAATTGCGGAGAATCAATTGCCTACACCATCACTCCTAATGATGGCTATCATTTGGAATCTTTGCTTGTGGATGGGGTGAGCGTAACGCCAACCTTGACCTATACATTTGAGAATGTTAATGCCAATCATACAATCCTTCCGACTTTTGCCTTGAACCGCTATAGAATTGTCTCTTCGGCCAACTTCGGCGGCTCTGTTTCCCCGATGTTGACGACGGTTCCTTACGGAGGAAATACGACGATTACGATTTCTCCGCGCAATTGTTATCATCTTGATTCTTTGTTTGTGGATGGTGTAAGTGTCGAATTATCAGGTGCTTACACGTTTTCCGATATTTCTGAAGACCATACTTTACGGGCGGTCTTCGCTATCAGTAGTTATACGGTCGTGGCCGAGGATGCGGAAAACGGGTTTATTTCTCCATCTGGTTCAACCTCTGTAACGTGCGGCGAATCAATATCTTACGATATTTCCCCGAACGAAGGTTACCATCTTGACAGTCTGTTTGTAGATGGCAGTAGCGTAGCGCCCACTCCGACCTATACTTTCTCAAATGTAGTTGAAAATCATACAATTAGACCTGTTTTCGCCCTTGATGAATTTCAGGTTGCGGCTTCTGCTGGTGTTGGCGGTTCGGTTGCACCGACTTCCCAAATGGTGGGGTTTGGCGGTGAAGCAACGCTCTCAATTGCTGCAGACAACTGCTATCATCTTGATTCACTGATCGTTGACGGGCGAAGTGTGGAGCTTGCCGATAGCTACACCTTTACCAATGTGACGGGAAATCACACGTTGCACGCGGTTTTTGCCCTTGAGACATTCACGATTACGGCGATTTCTGCTGCAAATGGTGAAATCTCACCGACGGGTGAGAGTGTCGTAAATTGCGGAGAATCAATTGCTTACACTATAACGCCGAACGAGGGCTACTATCTTGACAGTTTGTTTGTGGATGGCGAAAGCGTTTCGCCGACTTTGACCTTTACATTTACTAATATTGCTGAAAATCATACGATTAGACCTCATTTTGATAGATATGAGTTCTTGATTTCTGCAATTGCGGGCGAGGGTGGTTCCGTTTCCCCGACCTTCGCCAACATCTCCCAAGGTGAAGATCTTACTGTGATGATTGTACCGCAGGAATGCTACCATATTGCTTCGCTTTTTGTAGATGGTCAGAGTGTGGAAGTATCTGATTCCTATACTTTTAGCGATATTGATGAAAATCACACGCTTCGTGCAGCTTTTGCGATCAACCAGTATGCTCTTACTGCGCTTCCAGCTGCCAACGGACAAATTACCCCATCGGGCGTGACCAACATAAATTGCGATGGATCACTGGTTTACAATATAACACCGAACGAGGGCTACTATCTTGACAGCTTGTTTGTGGATGGTGAAAGCGTCGCGCCTGTAGGTACTTATGTTTTTAATAATATTGTTGATAATCACGTAATTAGGCCTGTGTTCTCCCTTGTTGAATATCAAATCGTTTCATCGGCTGGCGAAGGCGGGCAAATACTTCCTACCATTGCTGAAGTCGCTCACGGGGCGTCTGCTACCATTCATATAGCCGCAGACGAGTGTTACCACTTGACCTCTCTCGTTGTGGATGGACAGAGCGTTGAAGTGTCTGATACCTACACCTTTACCAATGTGACGGAAAATCACACGTTACGTGCAGCCTTTGCTGTTGACCAGTTCACGATTTCTGCCATCGCTTCTGCGAATGGTTCCATTTCACCCACTGGTAATAGAATCGTAAATTGCGGTGAATCAGTGGTTTACACATTTACTCCCAACGAGGGTTATTATCTTTCAGGATTGCTTGTTGATGGGGAAAATGTAGCACCGTCACCGACTTTCACCTTTGAAAATATTGATTCAGACCATTCCATCCGACCGATTTTCTCTGTTTACCGTTATCAAATTACCGCCTCTGCCGGTATGGGTGGCACTGTTACCCCTGTCACTACCACAATTTCTCATGGCAGCGACGCCACGGTTTCAATCACTCCAAACGATTGCTATCATCTTGATTCACTGATTGTTGACGGCCAGATTGTGGCACTTGCCGATACCTACACCTTTACCAACGTGACGGAAAATCACACTTTGCGTGCGGTCTTCGGCCTCGATGTGTTCACGATTACGG
>JAFVNW010000066.1 GCA_017506175.1 Bacteroidales bacterium
GGTCGTTCGTACCGAATGAGAAGAATTCAGCGACCTTGGCGATTTCGTCGGCGACCAAAGTGGCACGCGGGATTTCAATCATCGTACCGTATTTGTACTCGATCTTCAGACCGAACTTGGCTTCAACTTCTGCCAAGACGTGGTCGGCGATGGTTTTCTGATGTTGCAGTTCCTTTACGTTGATGGTCAGCGGAACCATGATTTCGAGTTGCGGATGCATACCTTCCTTCAGCAGTTCGGCTGTGGCCTCGAACAGGGCGCGGAACTGGGTCTCAGTGATTTCGGAATAGAGGATGCCGAGGCGTACGCCACGCAGGCCCATCATCGGGTTCACTTCGTGCAGTGCGTCGATACGTTTCTTCAGTTCGCCGAGTTCCATGCCGCGTTCAACAGCGAGTTCATGTTGTTTTTCCTCTTCGCTGGGAACGAATTCGTGCAACGGCGGGTCCATCAGACGGAAAGTGAGCGGTTTGCCGTCCATCACCTTCAAAGTCGCCTTGGCGGCCTTACGGATGAAAGGCTCGAGTTCGGCCAGCGCGGCAACGCGTTCTTGGGTCGTATTGGCCAAAATCATATTGCGCAATTTGACGAGTGGCTCTTTGCCGTCCTCGCCGTAGAACATGTGCTCAATACGGAACAGGCCGATACCTTCGGCACCGAAACGGAGGGCGTTGGTTGCATCCTTCGGAGTGTCGGCATTAGTACGTACGCCCATCTTGCGATATTTGTCAACGATGGACATGAATTCCTGATAGAGGGGATCATGTTCGATGTCCGGAATAATCAGTGGCATCTCAACGTCATAAACGTTGCCGAGGGTGCCGTTCAGGGAGATGACATCGCCTTCGTGGAAGAGTTTGTCACCGATTTTCACTTCGCCCTTTTCCAGGTTGATATGGACAGCTGAGCAACCCACGATGCAGGACTTGCCCCATCCGCGGGCCACCAGTGCGGCGTGAGAGGTCATGCCTCCACGGGCGGTAAGGATGCCGTTGGCGGCACGCATGCCTTCCACATCCTCTGGATTGGTCTCTTCGCGCACAATGATATTGTTGATTTTCTTGGACTTGTATTCCATGGCCTTTTCGCTGGTGAGGGCGATTCTGCCCACTGATCCACCAGGACCTGCCGGCAGACCTTTGGCGATGGACTTGTGCTGTTTTTCAACATTGGGGTCCAGAATGGGGAGAATCAGTTCAATCACCTTGTCGGCGGGAACACGCAGCACGGCCTCTTTTTCGTCAATCCAACCAGCGTGCATCATGTCGAGCGCCATCTTCACGGCAGCGCGGCCAGTACGTTTGCCGACACGGCATTGAAGCATGAACAGGCTGCCTTCCTGGATAGTGAACTCAATGTCCATCATATCCTTGTAGTGGTTTTCAAGGATATTGCGGATGTCGAAAAGTTCCTTATAGGTTTCAGGCATCAACTCCTGCATGGAGTGGAGATGCTTGTTTTGTTCATTTTTGGTGTCGTCGTTCAACGGGTTGGGGGTGCGGATGCCAGCCACCACGTCTTCTCCCTGTGCGTTGACGAGCCATTCGCCGTAGAACTTGTTGTCGCCAGTTGCGGGGTCGCGGGTAAAGGCAACGCCTGTGGCGGAAGTCTCGCCCATGTTGCCGAACACCATCGCTTGTACGTTCACTGCAGTACCCCAATCATCGGGAATGCCTTCAATGCGACGGTAGGCGACGGCCTTCTTGCCGTCCCAGCTCTTGAAAACGGCCTTGATGCCGCCTTCGAGTTGTGCCTTGGCGTCATCCGGGAATTCGGTACCGAGTACCTCTTTGATTCTCTGTTTGAAAGCGTTGGCAAGTTCAAGCAACTCATCGGCGGTGATTTCAGTATCGACCGTATAGCCTTTTTTCGCCTTGTATTCGTCAAGCATGTCGTCGAGCTGCTTGCGGATGCCCTTGCCGTCGGCGGGTTCAATGCCCTCGGCTTTTTCCATTACCACATCGGCGTACATCATAATCAGACGACGGTAGGAGTCATATACGAAACGGGGGTTGCCCGTCTTCTTGATCAGACCAGGGAGTGTTTTGGAGCTGAGGCCGATGTTGAGGACCGTGTCCATCATACCAGGCATAGAGCTGCGGGCACCGGAGCGGCAGGAAATCAGCAGCGGGTTTTCAGCGTCGTCATATTTGCGTCCCATAATCTTCTCAACATTCTTCATGCCTTCCCAAACTTCTGCCATCAGGGATTCGGGAAGCTTGCAGCCGTTGGCGTAATAAGCGGTGCAGCATTCGGTGGTGATGGTGAAGCCGGCGGGAACGGGAAGACCCAGCAGACACATTTCCGCAAGGTTGGCACCCTTGCCGCCTAACAAATTCTTCATTTCGGCTTTGCCCTCGGCGGTCTTGCCCCCGAAGGTGTAAACATACTTTACATTGCTCATTTTCAACTATTTTTGATTAATAAAAAGGATTGTTTCTTGATGCGTTTTGCGGGCGCAAAATTACGAAAAAAAACTGAGGTATTTTACGATTCAGATAGGGCAATATTCATTTTTATCAGTTTTTTTCAACTCGCGGATTTCCGTTACCTTTGCAATGCACGACCCATGCGGATAATCATAAAAAAAGCATCGGTCGCCCGATGCTTTAATTGATTACAGGTGGGACTTGCCAACTGTTTTGTTAATCCACGTCAACTTCCCTGACATTGAAATTGGAATCGAATTCGATCTCCAGCCCGCTGCTGAGTTCAACATCCCATTTCCTACCGTCGCGGGTGAGCTTTACAATGTTCTTCCCAGCAAATTTGGAAGCGACATGGGAGGATATTTTCGCTGGGACAAGGCCTGCGGGGACCGCAGTATAAACGGTTGCATGGCTGCAGTCGATCTCTTTCCATACGCAAGATCTGTCAAACTCCAGTTGCGTGCCGTCACTCAGAATCACCTCATACTCATTGCCATCCTTGATGCAGCTGGAAATGGTGGCTTTAGGAAAGTACTGCTTGACAAAAGCCACGATTTGTTCGGGTTCGGCAGTCGAAGCCGAGACAATTGTTTCTGTGGGGGTCACTGTTGCCAAGTCTGGACTGGCATTGGTTTTCTGTCCGTTGCATGCCACAGTAACCAGAACAAAGCACACAGGGATCAAAACTTTTAGAGTCTTCATAATTGATAGTATTTGTTTAGTTAAACCATTTCGATGTTCAAAACAGCTCCTACCTGAATCAGGGGATCATCACCACACGGAAGCCGAGGTTGTTGCCGCGGAGGGTGGGTTTGTCGTTGTCGCGGGTGGAGACGCGGCAGAACTTTGCGCTGCTGAGCCAGCTGCCGCCGCGGTTGACCCTCGTGGTGCCAGAGGCGGCTCCTTGGGGGTCGGAAGTGTCATAGACGCGGTAATCGCCGTACCAGTCGAGGCACCATTCCCATACATTGCCGCACATGTCATAGATTCCCAGTTCATTACCTGCCTTTGTTCCCACGGCATGGGTTTTCTTGACGCTATTGTCGGCATTCCACGAGACCACATTGGCATAGGGGCTGCCGCTGTACTTGGTTTTCTTGCTATACACACCGCAGCGGGCCGCAAATTCCCACTGTGCCTCTGTAGGAAGCGTGTAGGTCTTGCCCGACTGCTCGCTCAGTTTTTGGCAGAACTCCATCGCATCATCCCAGCTCACATAGTACATCGGGAAATCCTCTCCTACGCCACGCATATCGTGCCCCAAATCCTGGACGGTCGTCCCCATCACCTTCTTCCATTGCTCCTGCGTGATTTCAAACATCCCAATATAATAGGGCGACATGGTGATTTTCCGAACCGGCCTTTCCGTGTTGGCGGCATCCTTCGCCTGTTCCGCGGTAGCGCCCATTTCAAATGTTCCACCATCCACAAAGACCATACGCAGGTTCAGTCCCATGGCGGTTTCCACATAATTGCCGCCGCTTGGGGAGAGAGATTCAAGAGCCCCCGGTGCATACTCCCTACTCAATGAAGAATAGGAGTCCTGTGCAGAAAGTGAGAGAATTGACAGCATGCAAAAAAAAGACGTTATGAGTTCTTTGACAACGCTGTATTTCAAATTCACACCTATCATAATTGAAATTCTTTTAAAACGGCTGCAAATATAAAACAATTCTGCGATGCTTTTGAAAAAAAGACTTTTTTTTCAGTATTTTTAACGCTTTCTTTTATTAAAAATACAATGTTAATATATTTACTTGGGACCGGCAATATAGCTCAAAACACTTTTATAATTTTGTAAACAATATCACAAGTTGAAATCAATTGATTATGAAGAGATTAGCAATTAAAATTTGGATGATTTCCGTTTTTGTGGCCGCTACGATGGCGGTACAGGCGCAACGTCCGGTGATTTATGATTCGCCGAATCGCGAATACAACAATGCGCTGGAGCTTTTCCAGAAGAGGCAGTACGGGGCTGCGCAAGAGTATTTTCACTATGTGGTGGAGAACACGACGGAGCAGCAGCAGGACATGAAATCGAACTCCTATTTTTACGAGGGGGCCTGCGCGGCGCACCTCAACAACGAGAACGCGGCCTTCCTGCTGAAGGATTTCATCCGCAGATACCCCTTCCACACCTTCGTGCCCGATGCCTACATGTACGTGGCGCGCTTTTACTTCTACAAAAAGCAGTACAAAAAAGCGCTGAACAGCTTCAACGAAATTGACGAACGCACGGTGAAAGAGGCCGATTTGGCGGAGTTCAACTTCAAGAAGGGCTACTCCAGCCTCGTCGCTGGCGACCGCGACGATGCCAAGTACCTTTTCCGTGAGGCCCGCAAATACGAGGGGGAATATCAGAAAAAGGCCATCTACTACCTCGCCCATCTTGCCTACGAGGACGGCTATTACGAAACGGCGCTGACGGATTTCAAATCCCTGCAAAACGAAAAGGAATACGCCAAAGTGGTCCCGTTCTATATCACTCAAATCCATTTCATTGAGAAACAATACGACACGGTGATTGCGACTGCTCCCTCGCTCATGGAAGAGAGCACCGACAAGGCGGAATTGAACCGTATTATCGGCCTTTCCTATTACAACCTCGGACAATACAGCAAGGCACTCCCTCACTTCAACGAATTCCTGAGACTCAACGAGAGCAACAAGAAGAGCACCGCCACCATCTCAAGGGCCGACAACTACGCCATCGGCTACACATGCTACAAGACGCAAGAATATGGCGACGCGGTCACCTATCTCGCCAAAGCGACCGACAGCACCGACGCCCTCGCCCAAAACGCCTTCTATGTCATCGGCGACTGTCAACTGAAGCTAAAACAGTCGCGCCAAGCCGCCCAAAGCTTCCTCAAAGCCTCCCAAATGGAGTTTGATGCTGAAATCCAAGAAGACGCGTACTACAATTACGCGAAATTGCAGTACGAGACCTCCTCACTCCCCTTTGCCAGCGCCATCAAGGCACTTGAGGACTACATAGCCAGATACCCGCATTCCACCCGCAGTGCAGAGGCTACTTCCTACCTCGCCACCATTTACGCCTCCACCAAAAACTATCAGGAAGCCATCAAGTCCATCGAGAAATTGGACACCAAGACGCCTCAGCTGCTCCGCTCCTACCAGCGCTGCACTCACTTCCGCGCGATGGAACTCATTGAAAACAAAGAATACAAGAACGCAGCCAAGATGATTGACAAATCAATGATGTACCAAATCGACCCCAAAATCCAGGTGCAAAACCTCTACTGGAAAGCCGAAGCCGAATACCGTTCCGGAAGCTATGACCAAGCCTACAAGGACTTCCTCATCTACCAGAAAGCAAGCGGCGCCACAAGCGACCCCAACTATCCCATCTCATTCTATTCCTTGGGCTATACCGACATCAACCTTGAAAAATACAAAGAGGGCCAACAAGCTTTCGAGAAATTCCTAACCTACGCCAAAACCATTGAGGATGAAAAATACATCGCAGACGCATACGCCCGCTTGGGCGACTGCTTCTATATGCAGAAAAACCTGAAATCCGCCATCACAAACTACGACAAATGCGAAAAGATGAAATCCCTCAACGCCGACTACGCGCTGTACCAGGAGAGCACCTGCTACGGATATCTGCAGAACAATAGCAAGAAGATGGCATTGCTTGAGAAATTCGCCAACCTGTACGGCCGCTCCTCCTACATCGACAAGGCACAATTCGAACTGGCCAGTACCTACCACGCGGAAGGACAATACAAGCAGGCCATCAACTCCTATCAGGAATTCATCAACAAATACCCCAAAAGCCCATACGTAAGCAAGGCGTACAACCGCATGGCACAGGCCTACCTCAACGCACAGGAGACAGAAAAGTCCATCGCCACCTACAAAAAGGTGGTGGAGAAATACCCAGGCTCCCAAGAGGCAAAGGACGCGCTGACCAGCCTGGAAGACATCTACACCGAGCAGGGCAACACCGGCGATTTCTTCGACTACATCCGGTCGAAGGGCATCAACAGCGTCACTCCAGAGCATCAGGACTCCATCACCTATAAGTCGGCCTTCACCAAGTACGAAAAAGGAAACTGTGAAGACGCCAGTCCGCGCTTCGCCAACTACCTGCGCGACTTCCCCAACGGGTACTTCGCAGCAGAAGCACACTTCTACAAAGGCGAATGCGCTTACGGCAGGAACAGCTACGAAGAGGCCCTCTCCGACTATGAATATCTCATTGAAAACTACCGCACCGACAACAACGAAATCGCACTGAAGAAAGCCGCGACCATCCGCTTCAACAAAAACGACTTCAACAAGGCGCTCAACCTCTTCAACGAACTCCTGAGCAGCTCCACCAGCGAGGTGAACACCGCCTACGCATATAACGGCATCATGCGCTGCGCCTACGAGCTGAACAACTACAAGGACGCACTCGAGGGCGCGAAGGGCTACATCGCCTCCAAGAACGCCGACCCCGAGCTGTCGGAAGACGCCAAGCTCATCGCAGGCAAGTCCTCCTTCCAGCTCCGCGACTACTCCGGTGCAAAGAAATTCCTGAAACCGCTTGCCGAGAGCAGCACCAACGACCTCGCAGCGGAAGCCGCCTACTACTGCGCATTGTCGGAATTTAAACAGGGACATTACGATGAGTGCGAAAACGCCATCACCGACGTGCTGGAGGCGAACTACACCTCGTCCTACTGGCTCGCCCAAACCTTCATCCTTTACGGAGACCTGTATGCCGCCAAGGGCAACACCTTCCAGGCTCGCCACACCTACCAAAGCATCGTTGACAACTACGACGGAGACGACCTGCGCACCGTGGCCCGCGAACGCATTGCACAACTCGATAGACTGGAAAACCCGGCCACCGACAGTGTAGATCCCGATTTAGAACCAGAACAAGACGATGAAGAATAACCTTAAAAACCATTGAAAATGAAAAGATATATTTTAACCGGAATCATTCTGATGGCAGCCTTGTGTCTGAGCGCCCAAACCGTTGACACAGCCCACTTCCGCCTCCAATACACCCCTAAACTCACACCAAGCAAGAAACTGAACCAACAGCCGTCACTAAAGGACACCGTCACCGAAAAAGTCCACTTTAGTTATTATATAGTACCCGAACGCTTCGATGCGACCTTCCAGCCCACCCCCATCAAGTACAACAAAGTGTCGCCCGAAGGACTCGACAAGATGTACCGCAACTTTCTGAAAGTCGGCTTCGGCTACCCCATCACTCCCCTGCTCGACTTCTCGTTCCACAATCTGCAGAATCAGAAGAACTCCTTCGGAGCCAACGTACACCACTTCTCCTCATGGGCCCCGCAAATCGGCAAAGTGATGAAGCAGTACGAATACTACCCGACCTCCGACA
>JAFVNW010000067.1 GCA_017506175.1 Bacteroidales bacterium
GAATCGGCCATTTACAGCCATTCCACGGGCAAAATACAACCTCAGTAACACCCAATTAAACTTTTGCTACAAAAAACGGGCCCTCCGCCCGCCAAAAATTAAACCAAAATATAACTTTAGGTACATTTTGATTAAAAACCATAATCAGGCAAAATTAGTCATAAATCGTTGTTTATATGCAATTTACAGGCAAATTTCAGGCAAAAAATATATGTACGATTTGATTTAGGCCCCATAGCTCCCTACCATTTTTTTTGAAGAAATGGTTAGAAAAATGGATTAATTTCGTAATTTTGCGGCAATTTTTAAAACAAAATATGATGAGCAAACTAAAGTCCTTATCCCTATTCCTGCTGATTTCCCTGTCTTTTTTCCCGTTTCATTCCGAAGCCCAGACACCTCTAACAGAAGGCGGAGGTCCTGTGGTGGAGAACTGCAATGCTAAGATGTCGGACAAAATGCTGCTCCGCAACGATGACAAGTCGGCCATCTTCTACATGCACACCTACAGCACGAACCCCAAGTTGCAGTACCAGGGCATCGTCACCTACAACAAGCAGACCAACACCAGCTATGCCGAAAAAATCATCGCCCCCGACGGCTATCGTCCGCTGTACGTACGCGCCATCGGCAACGACTACTACGGCTACTACTACCGCTTCAACCGCGAAAAACATGCTTTTGAATACAGCATCGCTCAATTTCCGCAAAAGAAAAGCACCGATGGCATCCGCAACATCAACCCCGAAAGCCGCCTTGCCATCGACCTCACCGGCCGCGGCGAGGTGCTCAAATATGTGGCCGTGAGCCCTGACGAAACCAAGTTCGCCATCACCTTCATCGCCCCCAACGACCGCAACCAAGCACCCTATTTCTATTGCTATGTGTACGACAACACGGGAAAGGAGATCTGGTACGACAAGTTTCTGCCCACCATCGAAGGCAACAAATTCACCATCCACGACCTTCAGCTGAGCGACAAAGCCGAACTCTTCATCCTCGTAAACGCAATCAAGGGCAAAAACGAAAGCGTGCAACACCCTACCCTGCAACTATTCAAATGCAAACACCAGAACATCACCTCCGTTTCCGAAGAGCTCGACTACGGCTTGATCAACTCCATGAAGATGCTGCGCTTGAAAAGCGGCGACATTTTCATTGGCGGCTATTATAACGCAAGCATCCAGACCAATACCACCGGCTGGTTCAACTACACCGTAAAGGAAGACCCGCTGCGCATCACCGCCAAGAACCACGAGGCGTTCAGCAACCGCGAGGATATTGAATACGAAGGTTTTACAAACAAAGACTACCTGCTCAAGTGCGACTATCTGTATGAATTGAAGGACAAAATCATACTGATGATGGGCGAGCAATACACCAGCGTGCAGACGAACGGCGACAAGAGTTCCATCGCATTCACCCATCACACCAACGACATCTACTGCCACAAATTCACACTGGCAGGCACCGATTTGGGACTCATTAAGGTAAACAAGCACTTGAGCGCACACGCCGCAGACGTGCTCACCACACACGATGAAGGCGAACGCATCGGCGGATACCTCATCAACGCAAAGAAGCCATTCGAAAAGAACCCCACTTTCGAGAGTCTGTGCCTCTCCTACCGCCCGATTCAGATGAACAACGAAATGTACGTGATGTATGCCGACAAGTTCTCCAATTTCGATGAAAACAACAACGATTGGGACGCAGCCAATGTGGACAAAGGGGACGAAATGTGCGTGGTGCTGACCAAGATAGACTATAGCGTGGATAAGAAAATGGTGATGGCGCCCAACAAAAACGCGGCCGTATTCCACGACATCTGGCTGATTGACGGCCAGGACATCTACTTCGGAATGAGCGGCAAGAAAAGCTACACCATTGAGAAGTTCAAGTTGAACAAACAATGGAACTGGGACAAATAAGGTTGGGCTTTGAGGCAAAAGAGCGTATGAGGGCGGGAAATTCTGCGAGAAATCCCATTGGCAGACAAGCATAGTTGTCGGAGAATTTACACCACATAGTCTATAATAATTTGATAATAAACAATTTAGAAAGGATAAAAAAAATCCTTCAAACATGTGGTTCGCAAAGGAAAAAAATGTAATTTTGCAGCCTCAATTAAGCAGCAACCCGGAGAGGTGGGTGAGTGGCTTAAACCACCAGTTTGCTAAACTGACGTAGGAGTAATCCTACCGCGAGTTCGAATCTCGCCCTCTCCGCAGTTCATCAATCAAAGGAGTGAAGCATGGCTTCGCTCCTTTTTGATTTGAAGCCATTCGGCGACAGCTCGCTGTCGAAAGAAGGGGCTTCAAATCAAAAAGTTGTCCCGCAGGACTTTTGATTGATGAACTGCAAGGATGCCCGCGGCAGCGAAGAGATATTTAATCTCGTCCTACAAAATCCACCCAGCAAAATCACACAACATCAATACCATTTTCAAGCCGATGTCTATTTCAGTATATTTGTCTATTTTTGCAAAAAAATAATTATGGTGGATTTCAATGTAACTATTCTGGGATGTGGAAGTGCCAAGCCCACCTTGCGGCACCAGCCATCTTCGCAAATAGTGAATCACGGAGGAACCTTCTATATGATTGATTGCGGGGAAGGCACACAAATGCAATTGGTAAAATGCGGATTCCGACAGGGAAAATTGCGCCATGTTTTCATTAGTCATTCGCATGGAGACCACTGCTTGGGCTTGGTACCGATGCTTTCCTCTTTTGCGCTGGAAGGCCGTTCATACGACCTCAATATTTATGCGTCTTCCGATTTGATTGAGTTTTTACAAAATCAGATTTCATTTTTCATCCATAACGCCAGTTTCGAAATCATCTTTCATTCTATTGACTGCCAACATCCTACCGTTATCTATACAGATGCGAAACTGAAAGTCACTGCTTTTCCATTAAACCACCGTGTCCCGTGCTACGGCTTTCTTTTCCAAGAAAATATGGGAGAACGACATATCAAAAAGGATTGTATAACACAGTATCATATTCCTTATGATCGTATTAAGGAGATCAAATGTGGAGCGGATTATACGCTTTCAAACGGGGTGGTCATCCCGAATGCAGACCTGACCGAGCCCCCGGCATCAGCACGCAGTTATGCTTACTGTTCCGACACCCGCCCGGTAATGAGGTGGGCCGAACTGCTTAACGGGGTGGATTTGCTTTACCACGAAGCCACCTATTCCAATCATTACCAAAGCCTTGCTGTAGAGGTGTTTCATTCAACAGCCGAGGAGGCAGCCACATTTGCGATACAATGTCATGCCAAGAGACTACTATTAGGGCACTTCTCCTCCCGTCTCAATGGAGAAGATGAGCTATTGCAAGAGGCGCTGCGCATATTTCCCAACACATCGTTAGCGAACGAGGGGTTGGAGGTGCGGATTGGGTGAAACCAGTTTTCAGTTCTCAGTTCCATTTCTCAATTTTCAACTTTCAGTTTAAGACCCTTGTTTTGGTGGGATTTTTGTGCAAGCCGAACGCAGTCGAGCTCACTCGGACTGCTGAGGCGCAGCCCAAAATGGGCGTAGCCAAGATGGTCTCGGAGTTGTCAGTGATGGCATAATCGTGAAGAAAGAAATTGTCTTAATCCTTGTTTTAGTGGAATTATTGCTTGTATAAGTTCAAGTAAAAAAGCCATAAAAAAGGCAGGCCGATTCCGTCATTTTTCTTAACTTTGCTGCTTGATTTACAAGATGATCAGAGATTGTATCTGACATTTTCAAACATCTGAATATCAACAAAATACAAATCATGGGGCCGCTACCCTACATCCTCTCGTTCGTGCCGCTTGCGCTGTTTGTCGTGGCGCTTTTGGTGATGGATTCCTTTTCTCTCACGAAATGGAGACTGATAATAGCAACCTTTCTTGCCGGCATGGCTTGCTGTGCCGTGAGTTTCACGTTGTTGGAATACTGGGAGAGTCCCTTGGGCGACGCCGTGATCGAAGAGGGGGTGAAAGGGCTGGTCGTTCTGTTTCTTATCGGGCGCAGAAAGGCCGCGCTTTTGGGCGACACCACCATCTACGGAGCATGCGTGGGCGCGGGTTTCGGTCTGTTGGAGAACATCTTGCACCTCGCATCAGGCACGGCCTACGTGGATGCGTGGGAGGCGATATCGATGGGACTGGAGGCGGCGGTGATGCACATCGGATGCACCTCCACCCTCGCCATGATGCTGATCATGGCCTGGCAGGGGAAGTTCGGCCAGTTACGTTGGAATAAAGGAATCGCCATCGCGATCAGCTTCGTGCTCGCCATCCTCATCCACTACCTCCACAACCTCGCGCACCACTACATCCCACCACTCATCGTCACGGTAGTCCTCATCATATACTTCATCATCAGCAAGTACTCGCTTTTCAAGAAGAACGAACGATTCATCCACGCCTGGATCGACGACTGCCTCAACAACGAGGTCGCGCTGTTGTCGGCCATCCGCAAAGGGGAACTCTCGACCACCCATGCAGGTGAATATCTGCTGAACCTGAAGGAGAGTCTTGACCCGCTGGTCTTCTTCGACATGTGCTGTTACATGGCCAGTTACCTCGAGCTCTCCATCGCGGCAAAGAGCAACCTGCTCCTACGGCAGGCGGGAATGCCTCCCTTGCCGGTGAAGGACAACCGCGCCAAAATCGCGGAGTTGAAAGCCCTGCGCAAACGCATCGGTCGGTCGGGCATCATCGCCCTCGCCCCCATCGTCAGCAACCGAGACATTGACCGTTGGATTGTGGAAAACAAATAGCAACACATTAAAAATCAAAGTATTATAAAATGATAAGCAAGCGTTTTGAACCTATTTTGGACAGAAGTTCCGAAATCATCGAATGGTTGATGAGTTCCCCCGACATGCCGACGGACATGGCGGTGACGTTGAAGATCCGGCTGGCGGTGGAAGAGGCCGTCGTCAACATCGTGAGTTACGCCTATCACGACGGCGCCGGCTATGTGGAGGTCAGCACCGACCGCTCCGCCGACGGGCACACGCTGACGATCACACTGAAAGACGCAGGGACGCCCTTCAATCCCTTGGAACGCCCGGTCCCCGACCTGTCGCTCCCCGCCGACCAACGTCCCATCGGCGGTCTGGGCATCTTCCTCTGCCACCAGATGATGGACGACCTCTCCTACAATTACATCGACCACTGCAACGTGTTCACCATGAAGAAGAATCTATAATGCCCAATATTGGCATTTCATCTGTCTAAAAAAAACATAAAACGATATGCGATACAGCCGCTCATTTTCCGCCCGCCTGACGTCCGCCATCCTGTTCAACACCTCCATTCTGTTTCTGGCGGCCATCACAGTAGTGTCGTTCTTTTCGCACCGGCTCATCGGCGAAGAAGCCCAGAACAGCGCCGCCAACGCACTGAGATCGACCAAATTGGACATTGAGCAGACGCTGAGGGAAGTCGAAGTGGCCGCCGGTGAACTGCAGTGGGTGATCCTGGAACACCGCGACGACACCGCCATGATGTACCACATCACACGCGAATTGTTGGAGAGCCGCCCCAACATCGTGGGCAGCGCCATCGCCTTCCGCTCCGAATACCACGCCGGCAAACACTTCTTCTCCCCCTACTCCTACCGGAAGTCGCAATCCGACGAGATCCTGTCAAAACAATTAGGCACCCCGCAATACGATTATTTCCAGATGGAGTGGTACACCGCGCCGATGGAGAGCGGGAAGCCGCACTGGAGCGAGCCTTACTTCGACGAGGGAGGAGGTGAGCAACTCATGACCACCTACTCCATCCCGCTGAAGGACGAGAAGGGCGAAACCTTCGCCATCCTGACCGCCGACATCAACTTAGAGTGGCTGTCCGAAAAGATATTAGCCACCAAACCCTACGCCAACTCCTACACGATATTGATCGGGAAAAGCGGACACTACATCTCCCACCAAGACCCCAAGAAGATACTGAACGACAACCTTTTCAGCGAAGCGAAACGGAGCGACAACATGAATTTGGCTGGGCTTGCCCACAAAATGGTGGCGCAGGAGACCGGCGTGGAGAAATTCCGACTCAACGGCGACATCGTGTTCGCCGTCTATGGTCCCGTCGGCGACGCCTGGTCTGCCGCCATCATAAGCCCCTACAAGGATGTCTTCGCACCGATGATGCGGATGAACCTGATCATCATCCTCGTGGCGGCCTTCGGGCTTTTCTTCCTGTTCGCCGCCTGCGTGCGCACCATCCGGAAGCTCACCCAGCCCATCACCGAGTTCTCCGTGGTCGCCCTCAACATGGCCAAGGGGAACTTCAAGGCGCGCCTGCCCGAGGTGAAGACCCAGGACGAAATCCGGAAACTGCACGACTCCTTCGAGTACATGCAGAAGTCCATCACAAGTTATATTACTGAGTTAAAGTCAACTACGATACAAAACGAGCGTTTTGAGAGTGAGTTGAACATCGCCCGCAAGATCCAGATGGGCATGGTGCCGCAGGAATTTCCGGAGCGCCCCGACTGCCACCTGAGCGCCCTGCTACGTCCGGCACGCGAGGTGGGCGGCGACCTGTACGACTTCGTCTTCCACGGCGACTCCCTTTACTTCGCCGTCGGCGACGTGTCTGGCAAGGGCGTCCCCGCCGCCCTCTTCATGGCCATGACAAGATCCGCCTTCCGCTTCCTCGCCGCCCGCAAGACCCCCACCGACGACCTCACCATCCTCATCAACCAAGCCATCTCCGACGGCAACGAAAACAACATGTTCGTCACCCTCTTCATCGGAAAAATCAACCTGAAAACCAGACACTTCGAATACTGCAACGCTGGACACAACCCCATCATCATCATCTCCCCCGACGGCACCAGCGAATTCCTGCACGCCAAGTCCAACATCGCCGCCGGCATCATCAGCGAGTTCAAATACCAGACTGAAGAGATGGACCTCGCACCCCACTCCCGCCTTCTGATCTATACCGACGGCGTCACGGAAGCGGAGGACAGCAGCAAAGCCCAGTTCGGCGACGAACGCCTGCTGGATTTCACACGCGCCATCAAGCCTGAAGAGAATCCGCAAGAAATTGTCAAGCAACTTTATACAAAAATCAAAGAGTTCACGGGCGACGCCGTCCAAAACGACGACATCACCATTTTTGCCATCGAACTCGATTCATGAAAACCATCAATCACTTCATATTATGAAAGTCACTATCAATCAAGAAGAAAACAAGTACTCTGTAACCTTGGAAGGTCGCGTGGACACCACCAACGCCGACCAATTCCAGAAAGACGTAGCCGTGCTGATGGAGGCCCCGCAACCGGACATAGAAATAGATTGCAGCGCCATGGAGTACACCTCGTCGCAGGGTTTGCGCGTCTTCCTGCAACTGCAGAAGAACGTCACCGCACACCAGGGGAAACTCGTGCTCACACGGATGCAGCCGCACGTCAAGGAGGTCTTCGACATCACCGGCTTCTCCAACATCATCAAGATCGTGTAACAAATTGTAAGACATTATTTTACGACAATGAACTACATTTTCATCGTCAATGGCAGGGCCGACCTTGCCAAACGCATTGACACGGCATTGACGGAGCAACTTCGCGATTTGCCCATCCCCTATCGGATCTACCACACGACCGGAGTGGGCGATGGGACACGCTATGTGAAGATCTACTGCGACCTGCACCCCAAGGAGGAGGTCTGCTTCGTGGCCTGCGGCGGGTCGGGAACGTGCAACGAGGTGGCGTCGGGCATCGTCAAAGAGCCAAACAAGCGGATGGCGATCTTCGCCGCCGGAACCAGCAACGACTTCACCAAGTGCTTTCCCGACAGGGACTTCCACAACATCCGCAAGATGCTGGCCGGCGAAGAGAAGATCATCGACATCATGCAGGTGAACGACAACTACGCCCTGAACTCCTGCCAGATGGGCTTCGACTCGGTGGTGGCCTCGGAAGCCAATTATCTGTCGGAACTCGGGAAAAACAATCCCTATCGGAGAGGCGTGATACGTGCCATTCTCACCTCGCGATTCAATCGCATCCGCGTCGTCGCCGACGGCAAGCGCATCGGGCACAATTGGATGAACCTCTGCACGTTGAACAACGGGCAGTATGTCGGAGGAGAATTTCGATGCGCCCCCCTGTCGAAATGCGACGACGGGCTCATCGATCTCTGCCACATTCGCCCAATGTCGCTGCTACGATTCCTTTTCACCATGCCGAAATACCGCAAAGGCGAGCACGTTCATCCCGATCAATCTGCAATGCGGAAGATCACCTACCGACAAGTACGCCACATAGAGGTCTCATCCAAAAAACTGATATCCATGTGTTTGGACGGAGAATTGCTGCCCGGGACCCGCTTTACGGTAGATATCCTTCCACAGTCCATTCGTCTCGTTCTGCCCGCCCTGTGACGATTTTTCACTGCATGGCTTTGGTATCGAAAAAAAAATTTGAAATAATAGAAAATTCTCCAAGTGTTGCTTTATTGCGAGCAAAGAGTTGTAGTACTATTACTTCTCTTCAATTGCACATTTTTAATTCCTCTTTTCCATTATTTTTGTATATTTGCCCCTGATTTTTTGAGTAATAACCCAACTATATCGTTATTGTAAGATAATTTTAGGAACACATTGTAAAACAAAGCATTAATCATGTCCGAGCGAGAAATCAACCAGTACAGACTGACCGACACGGAGGAGCCGACCGACGAGATGCTGGCCTATATCATGCACGAGGTGGCGGAAGAGGCGCGCAGAACGAATGAGGAGGCTATGGATCGGTATTTTAATGAAATAAACGATATTTACCAGCAAAAGTATGGGAAAAACTGCAGCTCCATCAGATAGAAAGCCCATCTTGATTGTGGTGGCCGGACCGAATGATCAAACACAACGTTGAAAACATACCCGAATGGGCTTCGGAAATATGCAATGAATCATAATTAAAATAGTATAAAAAGAACAAAAGAAAAATTATAAATAACATATTGTAAAACAAAGCATTAGCTATTATTTCGCGTTTACCGAAAACCCTGCAAGATTTACGGAGATAAAACACAGAAATAATATGTGAGGTTTGCCATTGCAAGCAACCTTATACCGATGTATAATAAGCTATGCTCATACCCAAGAGGTGTGAGTACTTATTATCGGTAGAAGGTCTCCTTGCAGGGTTGCCTTGGTAGCGCAATAAGGAAAGCACCTTTCTTTTTGCGTTGCGGATAATGGAAATGCGATAACTGTTATCCGTATGGCCAACCAAAATCTGAATGCGGCAAAGAACGCTAAAAAGGACGAGTTTTACACCCAACTTGTTGATATTGAGAATGAATTAAAGCATTACAAAGCCCATTTCAAAGGTAAAACCGTGCTATGCAACTGCGACGACCCGCGAGTGAGCAATTTCTTCCACTATTTCAGCTACAATTTTGAGCAGTTGGGGCTGAAAAAGCTCATCACCACCTGCTACAAAAACCAGAATCGCGATTTGTTCTCACAAAATGATTCAGAAAGAGCCATTTGGTTAGAATATTTCGGCGACAAGAACAACAACCGCGTACCCGATCCCGAAGAGATTGGTATTCACTATTTGAATGGAGATGGCGATTTCCGTTCACAGGAGTGTATCGAATTGCTGAAAGAGGCCGACATTGTGGTGACCAATCCACCATTTTCTCTTTTCCGTGAATATGTGGCACAGCTGATGAAGTATGAGAAGAAGTTTCTCATTATCGGGAATGTAAATGCCGTTTCTTACAAAGAAACTTTCCAATACATAAAAAACAATCAGCTTTGGCTTGGAGCAAGCATCCATAGTGGCGACAGAGAATTTGGCGTGCCCAACGATTATCCATTGAACGCTGCGGGATGCCGTCAAGATGCAAAAGGCAATAAATTCATACGGGTGAAAGGTGTTAGATGGTTTACGAACTTGGATTACAAAGAACGTCATGAGGATTTGATACTCTATAAAATGTATAATCCTGATGACTATCCGAAGTATGACAATTACGATGCCATCAATGTGGATAAGACCTCCGAAATCCCAATGGATTATGATGGCATGATGGGCGTGCCGATTACGTTTTTGGATAAATACAATCCGGAACAGTTTGAGATCATTGGATTAGACCGATATGTGGAAGACAACCCCAAATATGGGCATCGTTTCACCATAAATGGCAAGGAAACATACGCTCGCATTTTGATTCGTCGGCGTCAGCAACGAACGGGTGATGTTGTAGAGACGTGCCATGGCGCGTCTCTACGGACGGAACAACCCCACCCCTATCCCCAATCCGCCCCCGCCCTGCCAATGGCCGCCGAACCGGATGCGGAATACAATAGCAAATGACGTTAGTATTAAAAAAAAGCCTATTTTTGCAGAATAATAATTACTAACAAAACTATCGAGTTATGCCTGACATTTTCACCTACTTTGGATTCATTTTCTCCTTCTACTCCAACGAACACGAACCCATACACGTCCATGTGGAACACAAAAACAAAATGAGCATTTTTGACCTCATTATCGTGGACGGGAAGCTCCTTGAAATCCGCAGACGCGACAAAGGGAATCCCTTGTCGGGAAAGGACGAAAAAATAGCAGTGGAATTTATCCGAAAATATTGGGAAAACATTGTTGAAAAATGGATTAATTTCTTTGTTTACAAGAAAAGAATCAGATGCACAGATATTAAAACCAAATTGTAATGGAACAGATTTTCGTTAAAGAGGCAGAATATGTGGAGGGACTGGTCTTGTCTTTGCTGTTCAGCGACGGCAAAAGGCAGCAGATTGATTTTTCTGGTTTTTTCAAAAATCATCCTCACCCACAATACAATAAATACGCCAAGGAATCGGAATTCAAAAAATTTTGGCTTCGCAACGGCAATGTGATGTGGGGTAAGCATGCGGACTTGAATTTTCCCATCAATGCCCTCTATGCTGGCAATTTGGAATTGTGCTGTGACGACGATTGGGAATAAATAAAAACCATACCATGCAAATCCAACTGCACCGCATCACCGTCCGCGAACTGACCGCGGGCTACCAAGACAACAACGAGAACGGCGTGCGCGCCTACGGCGGCCGCCTCGACGTGCGCCCACCCTACCAGCGCGAATTTGTCTATAAGGAGAAACAACGCGACGCCGTCATCGACACCCTCACGCAGGGATTCCCCCTGAACGTGATGTACTGGGCCGTGCGCGATGATGGCACCTTCGAAATTATCGACGGCCAGCAGCGCACCATCTCCATCTGTCAGTATGTGAACGGCGACTTCGCCTATATGTTCCGCTACTTCCACAACCTCCAGCCCGACGAGCAGAAGCAGATCCTCGATTACGAACTGCAAGTCTATATCTGTAGCGGATCCGACAGCGAAAAACTCAAGTGGTTCAAAACCATCAATATAGCGGGCGAGGAATTGACCGAACAGGAGCTGCGCAACGCCGTGTATGCCGGCAGCTGGGTGAGCGACGCCAAACGCTACTTCAGCAAGAACGGCGCACCTGCGGCCAAAATCGGCAGCGACTACCTCACAGGATCCGCCATCCGGCAGGACTACCTCGAAACCGCCATCTCGTGGATGTCCGACGGCAATATCGAGGTGTATATGGCCCACCATCAGCACGACGCGAGTGCGGCTCCGCTGTGGCAATTCTTCCAAGCCGTCATCACGTGGATAGAAACCTCATTCCGCCCCAACCGTGAGCGTAAGAAGATTATGAAGGGCGTGGATTGGGGAATGCTTTACAAGCAGTTTAAGGATGAAGTATTTGATTATCAGAAGATTGATGAAGAAGTCAAGCGTCTCATCTTAGATGATGATGTAACGAAGAAGACAGGCATTTACCCCTATATTCTTACCCGAAAAGAGAAATATCTGTCAATCAGAGCTTTCACCGATGCGCAGAAGTTGGCGGCCTACGAGCGTCAGGGCGGCATCTGCGCCGATTGCGGCAAAAACTTCGACCTATCGCAGATGGAGGCCGACCACATCACACCATGGCACGACGGAGGCCGCACCATCGCTGACAACTGCCAGATGCTTTGCCGCGAGTGCAACCGCAGGAAAAGCGGGAAATGATTCGAGCATTGATGGTCGTTATAATCGTTGATGTGTAAGCATCCCCATATTATAAGTCCTCTTGAAAACAATTAATCACAGGTGACACTATTCGTGTCCATTTAGGAGAGGGGAAGCAACATTGACCGCTTCCTATCCTAAACGGGCGGCTGCCACATCGCCGTACTACGGGTACGTTTCCACTTCACGGAAAGATAAATGGTACGCACAAGCAAATGGACGAAGTAGCCGATGTAGATGGCCTGGACGCCAAACCACCGTGCGCACACGAAGTAGGTTGCAACGAAGCCCACCGCAGCCCATATCATACAGTTGCGCACCGACTTCCCCGCCGTGGCCCCGATATAGATGCCATCCCACATGAAAGCGAGGCAACTGATGAGCGGCATCAGCACCAGCCAGTGCAAAAACGGCCGCGATGACGCGATTACCGACGGGTCGTTGGTCATCACCCGCACCGACCAATCTCCCGAAACGGCGTATGCGACCGTGAACAGCAGCCCCACGCCAAGGGTCCAGCGGAAAAGCACACGCACCGCCCGCGTCAAACCATCGCTGTTGCGCTCGCCAATAAACCGCCCCGCCAACGCTTCCCCCGCGTAGGCAAAACCATCGATGAAGTACGAGAAGAACATGAAGAGCTTCATCATAATGGTGCCAACCGCCAACTGTTGGTCGCCGTATTTCGAGGCCAAAGAGGTGAAGCCGACATAAATGACAATAAAGCACAACGACCGCACAAACAGGTCCCCCGACAGCCGGAAAACCTTCCTGATGCCTTGGAAGAGCCTGGCCTGCCGCCAATGGTCGCAAAAAATCCGTCCATAGCGATACCATAACAAAGCAGTTGCAAGAAGCAAGCCCGTGTACTGGGCGCAGAGTGTCCCATAGGCCACGCCCATGATGCCGAGCGGCGTGTGAACTGCCAGCACATAACTCACCATCATGTTGACCACATTGACCGCGATGTCGCACACCATAGGGGCAACGGTATTCTGCATGCCGATGAACCACCCTTTGTAAACCATGAGTCCGAGCGTGGCGGGGGCCGCCCAGATACGGATGAAGAAGTATTCGCGGGCGAAGGCAGCCACTGCTTCCGAACAAGGCACAAACGACATCACGGCAAAAAGGAAGAGCCACTGCAACGCCCACACTGCCAACGCGGAACACCCCGCGATGAAGCCGGTCTGCTTGAAAATACCCACCGCCTCACGCATGTCGCCACGACCGTATGCCTGCGCAGTCAGACCACTAGCCCCCAGCCGCAGGAAGCCGAAATTCCAGTACAGCAAGTCGAACAGCATCGTGCCAATGGCTATGCCGCCAATGCCCGCCGCATCCGACACGTGCCCCACAATAGCCACATCCACAATGCCCACCAACGGGATGGTGATGTTAGCGAGAATGCTGGGTACAGCCAATCGAAGCACTTCCCTATTGGGCGACACAAACGGCGTTTGTTCCATCTCTTTTTTCATTTATTAATGTAGTATTCCAATTTTCAAATTGCAAAAAACAGGCTTAGAGGCTGATGGAGGCGAGAGACCACGTGACTCATTGTTCTTCAAGTTGTCGCTCCAAAAAGAAGCGGCGTGTGGCGGCAAAGAAAAGAACGACTCCGATGGCATTGACCGCCGCAACGAACCAGAACGCCGCCTGGTAACTGATGTTTTCGGCAATTAGCCCCCCAACAAGCACGCCCAGTCCGAACCCCATGTCCCACGAGGTAAGAATGCTGCTATTGGCGGTACCGCGCTGGTCGTGACGCGCCATCGCCACAAACATATTGAGGAACGCTGGATACATGTGTCCGTTTCCCAACCCGATGAGGATGGCGGAAAGATAATAGGCCCATGGATGCGGGCAGGCGACAAAAAGCACATAGCCCGTCAACGAAACGCCCACCCCCATCGCGCAATTTTGCGTGAGCCTGCCTTCTCGCAGAGCCTTGCTACCCTGCAAACGAGATACAATCAAACCGATGGACAGGAGCATGAAATAGGTGCCCGTCCCGCTGGTGATGCCCAGTTCATCGCGACTGTAGATGGCGAGGAAGTTGCTGAGCGTGCCGAAACACGACCCGAAGAGGGCGATGTTGATGGCCAAGAGCCAAGCCCGCGTGAGAAAAAATCGGTCGAGGGATATTTTGCGTTTGTTGGGCACCACCTCGCGCGGCTTCAGTTTCACCAGATGCGCGCACAAGACCGCGATGGCGGAAAATCCGAAGGCAATCCAAAAAAGCGGCGCAAAACTGTTGGTGAGATGATAGATATAGATGCCCAAGGAGGGTGCCAGCGCCATCGGGATGTTCGTGCTTAAGCCGTAAAGTCCAATCCCCTCCTTGCGACGACTGGGAGCCAACACGTCGATGGCGACCGTGCTATTGGCCACGGTCACCGCTCCAAACGGGACCCCGTGCAACGTGCGTACAATGGCAAAAAGCAACAAAGTACCCGCCGCCACATATCCAAGGAAGAATATGCTAAAAACGCTGATACACAACATCAGGACCTTCTTACGGGCGAAGCTATCCACCACATACCCGCTGAAAGGGCGCGTGAGCAGCGCCGCCAATGTGTAACCGCTGAGCACCACCCCAATCGTGTCCTTCCCAGCCCCGAATTCCGCATTCAAATAGAGCGGCAGCAACGGCATCAGAAGATAAAACGAGAGGTAGAGAAAAGAATTTGCCATCATCACGAGGCAGTAATTCCGATTCCAAAGACGATCCATAGTGATGTAGAATGTAGAATGTATAAAGTGTACGAGTCCATACACCAATCCATGGAACAAAAAACGGGAGCACCATTCAATGTTCCCGTTTTCGTTTCAATGAATTTGCATTTTATTCAAAAGAAAGGATGGCTTTCTTGATAAGTTCAATGGCTTCGCGGAGTTCTTCTTCCGTGATGATCAACGGAGGAGCGAAGCGGATGATGTGTTGGTGGGTCGGTTTGGCGAGCACACCGTATTCCTTCATCTTTTCGCAGACATCCCAAGCTTCCTTGCCGTTGCGCGGACGGATGATGACAGCGTTCAGCAAGCCTTTACCGCGGACTTTTTCAATCATTTCGCTTTGGATTTTGCTGATTTCGCTGCGGAAAATTTCTCCGAGGTAAGCGGCGCGGTCGGCGAGTTTCTCCTCTTTCACCACTTCCAAAGCGGCGATGGCCACCTTGCATGCAATCGGGTTGCCACCGAAAGTGGAGCCGTGTTCGCCCGGCTTGATGTTCAGCATGATGTCGTCATCGGCGAGAACTGCGGATACAGGCATCGTACCGCCGGAGAGGGCCTTGCCGAGCAACAGGATGTCTGGACGTACGCCTTCGTGGTCGCATGCCAGCATTTTGCCGGTACGAGCGATACCCGTTTGAACTTCATCGGCGATGAAGAGTACGTTCTTGGCCTTGCAGAGGTCGGCAGCTTTGCGCAGATAGCCGTCTTCCGGAACATAAACGCCCGCTTCGCCTTGGATGGGTTCCACGAGGAAACCGGCCACGTTCGGATCTTCCAATGCCTTCTCCAACGCGGGGATGTCATTGTAAGGGATTTTGATGAAGCCGGGAGTATAAGGACCATAGCCAGCGTATGCTTCGGGGTCGGTTGACATGGAGATGATGGTGATGGTTCTGCCGTGGAAGTTGCCATCGCAAACGATGATTTTGGCTTGGTTTTCCGGAAGACCTTTCTTCATATAAGCCCACTTGCGGCAGAGTTTCAGAGCCGTTTCGTCGGCTTCGGCACCAGAGTTCATCGGCAGCACTTTATCATAGCCGAACATTTCGGTGACGTATTTTTCGTATGGTCCGAGGCAGTCGTTATAGAATGCACGGGAGGTCAGCGTCAAAGTTTGGCACTGGTCAATCATGGCTTGGATGATTTTCGGGTGGCAGTGGCCTTGGTTTACTGCCGAGTATGCTGACAAGAAATCAAAATACTTTTTTCCTTCAACGTCCCACATGAAAGGGCCTTTAGCTTTGGCAATTACAACGTCCAACGGATGATAGTTATGAGCACCATATCTGTCTTCCATTTCCATTGCCTGCTTGCTGGATGTAATTTTTTCTACCATAATGATTGATTTTTAAATTATTGTATGTAAAAGATTTCTTCGAAAATGCGAGTGCAAAAGTAAGAATTTTTTGTCACTTATTCTGCTGTTCGCGATATCTTTTTTCCATTTCTTTTCGGAACTTCTTCTCGTTGAATTTCTGAACCGTCATCCCGAAATTGGCGATGCCGAGGAGTTCGTCTTCGCGCATGGCCTGATAGAAGGTGAACTTGTATTTTCCGCAATTGGGAAAACGCACCTTGGGATAGAAAAAGTACTGCTTGTCCTTCAGGCGGCTGCCCTTCCCTTTCCAGTTCCCGTAAACATCCGCAAGGATGAACTCCAGGGTGTCGCGGCTCACCTGCCCTGACGGCGACTGCGAATCCATGAACACGAAAAGGTTCTGGTACGGATAATCAACGCTGTTGCGGATGTCCATATAAATGGTATAGAACACAGTGGAATCCTCCACGTCGAACTCACAAACAACGGGCTTGTCCTTTTGCCATTTCTCGCCCTTGATGGTATGGATTTTCTCATACACAACGCCATCGCTGCATGAACCGAACAGGCAAACCAACGCGAGGAGCACGTACAGAACGACAGTTTTTCTCATGACTTATTTATCTTCAATGCCTTTCAAATCATCCAGGCTGTAATTGGTCTCGTTTTCCTTCTTCTGATTCACCACCGCAAACTCCTCCAGGGTTTCCGGGAATTTGTTCTTCTTGTTCATCTCGATAATCTCATTCACCTTGTCCAGTGGGATGGCGAAGATGTTGCCGTTGTCACCAGCATAGTTGTACCATACTACCTTCTTGAAGATGTCGATTTTGTTGTAGATGCCCTTTCCTTTTTTGGATTTGAGCTGTACGTTAGGGTGCGGGAACTGCTTGATTTCCTCCAAATAGGTGGATTGCTCGAAATTGAGGCAGCACTTGAGCTTGCCACACATGCCGGCTAGTTTCTGCGGGTTGAGGGAGAGCTGCTGGGTGCGGGCGGTCGCTGTAGAGACCGATTGGAAGTTGGAGAGCCAAGAGGAGCAGCAGAGTTCGCGGCCGCAAGTGCCAATACCTCCCAAGCGGCCGGCTTCCTGACGCACCCCGATCTGGCGCATCTCAATGCGGATGCGGAACTGCTCCGCCAAAATTTTAATCAATTCGCGGAAATCCACACGATCCTCCGCCGAATAATAGAAGATGGCTTTCGTTCCATCTCCTTGATATTCAACATCATTCACCTTCATCTTCAAGCCGAGATCCCAAGCGATGTAGCGGGAGGAGAGCATGGTGGTGTGCTCCTGCTTGACGGTGGAAATCCATTTGTCAATATCGGCGTAACGGGCTGTGCGATAGAGTTTTTTCTTAACGTCTGACTCTTTGACATGCTTGTGCGCCATTTGGCGATAGACGTTTTTGCCGAGCATGGAGATGATACCGATGTCGTGGCCGGGGGAAGCCTCCACCGCCACGATGTCGCCAACATGGAAAACGCCTTCTTGAGGCAGGATGAAGAAATCCTTGTGGCTGTTCTTGAAGCGCACTTCTGCGTATGGACATTCCAAATAGTCGGTCGTGATGTCCAATTTCGACATCCAATCGTAAGTGCTCAACTTGCAAGCCTCAGCGGAGTAGGCGCGGCAGTTGGTTTCTTCGGGATTCGGCAAATCACTCACACCGCGCGTAAGGAACGGGTTGGCGGAGAGTTTCTCGGTTTCCCTGCTAATGCCGGTGCGGATGTCGGCATCAAGGTACTCGTCCAGATTTTCGACCTGCGTATGGTCGGCATCCATTTCCCGGAACTTGGCTTCGGCTTGTTTCTTCTCCCTTTTCTGCTTCTTCTCCGCAAGATAATTCTGGATATCCTTCTCCAATTCCTCAGGAGTCTCTTCCTCGAAATCGTCATCAACGGAAGCGGTCTGCTCAACAGCTTTGACTATTTCCTCGTCCTGGTCCGCAGATTTCGGAGCAGGTTTCCGAGTGTTTTTAGATTGTGGTGAACGTTGTTTGTTTTCTTGTTTTTCTGCAGTTTGATCGGTCGTTTTATCCGTTTTTTTGTTATCTCTATAGTATCGTTTGTTCTTTGCCATTTTAGTAAAATCAATTTGGGTGCAAAAGTACGATTTTTTTTCATTCTGACATTGGCTTTGAATTAATCGTATTTCGCAACGAGAAGAGCAATCAAGTAGAATTGAATGTCGTTCAGTATACGTTAAAGTCAAAAAAAAGGGACGCGATGAGCCGCGTCCCTCGAGGATATGATAACAAACGTGGATTACCAGGCGAACAAAGGTCTTTCGCACATCATTTCGTTGACTTTCTTGCGGGTCTTGGCGATGAGCTCTTCGTTCTCGACGTCGCAGAGGATGTCATCAATCATACCGACGATGCCGTCCATATCGGCTTCCTTCAAGCCACGAGTGGTAACGGCGGGCGTACCGATGCGGATGCCGGAAGTCTGGAATGCGGAACGAGAGTCGAACGGAACCATGTTCTTGTTGATGGTGATGTCGGCCTTAACCAACGTGTTTTCAGCAACTTTGCCGGTCAGATCCGGGAATTTGGTGCGGAGGTCGATCAGCATCAGGTGGTTGTCGGTACCGTTGGAGATGACCTTGTAACCTCTCTTAATGAAGGATTCAGCCATGGTGGCGGCGTTCTTCTTGATTTGCATAACGTATTTTGCATAGTCGTCGGTCAGGGCTTCGCCGAAAGCAACGGCCTTGGCGGCGATGACGTGCTCGAGCGGCCCACCCTGGGTACCCGGGAATACGGCGGAATCAAGCAGTTGCGACATCATTTTCACAACCCCCTTCGGAGTGGTTTTGCCCCACGGATTTTCAAAATCCTTGCCCATCATGATGAGGCCGCCGCGAGGTCCGCGGAGTGTCTTGTGCGTGGTGGTGGTGACGATGTGGCAGTATTGCACAGCGTTGTTCAACAAGCCCTTGGCAATCAGACCGGCGGGGTGGGAAATGTCGGCCATCAGGATGGCGTTCACCTTGTCGGCGATTTCGCGCATGCGTTTCCAATCCCAGTCGCGGCTGTAAGCGGAAGCACCACCGATGATCAACTTCGGCTGTTCGCGCAGAGCCACCTCTTCCATCTTGTCGTAGTTGATGCAACCGGTAGCCTCTTCAACTTGGTAGGCAACCTGATGATAGAGCATACCTGAGAAGTTCACTGGTGAACCATGTGAAAGGTGACCGCCATGGTTGAGGTCAAGCCCCATGAAGGTGTCGCCCGGTTGGAGGCAGGCCAGGAAAACGGCCATATTGGCCTGTGCGCCGGAGTGCGGTTGTACGTTGGCCCATTCCGCGCCGAAGAGCTCTTTCACGCGGTCAATGGCAACCTGTTCGCTTTGGTCAACGATTTGGCAGCCGCCATAGTAGCGCTTGCCCGGAAGACCTTCGGCATATTTGTTGGTCATTACGGAACCCATGGCTTCCATCACTTGCGGGCTCACGAAATTTTCAGAAGCAATCAGCTCGATGCCTTTGGTCTGGCGATCGCGTTCTTGCTGAATCAAATCAAAAATAACATTGTCTCTTTGCATTTTTTGAATGTTTTAATATGAATAAAATTTGTAATCAAAAAAAACTAACTCCTTTGGGGCGGCCACACGTTGCGACGTCCGTAGAAAAAGCCGAGGTGGTAGCGGGCGGCAAAGTAGTAAAGCAGGTGTTTCAATTTGCCGAAAGGCATATAAAGGAACAGTATAGTACACAGAATGAAGTAGATGACGGGCGAACCAGGCAGAGCCATGAAATAGAGGGCGCCGCCCAACTGGAACAGCGTGGTGAAGAGGTTGGACAGATAGTCGTCGAGATTGGCGAAGCTGTGCAGGTTTTTGTCAACCAAACGCTTGACAAACAACACGATACCACAGCAAGTGGTCGCAAGGAGGAACGCTGCCAACAGGTATTGGAGCCACTTCACATTGTCGGCGATGAGTGCACGGAAGTCTATCCCACAGAAATGCAGGATGACGATGAGCAGATAAAGCAGGAACGACAGGAAAATGCCCAAGTGAAAGAAGATTCCGAGGGTGTAGGTCGGCAGGTGCAGGTAGGCCGATTCCTTGTTGGTCGGCGACATGGCGGCGGTATTGGAATAGACGACACCTTTGGCCACGCTGCCGCTGGGCTCGGAGTAGTCCTTCGGTTTCCCCAACTTGACGATTCTGACGAAATGAGCGAAAAGCATCGTCAGACACAAAGCCAAAGCCGCTAATGAAATAATCAGTAAAATACTCATTAGTAATAAATTAGCGATAAATAAAACAAAACTATTATACGCAGCCGTCAGGTTTCGGGAGACCGGCTACACGGCATGCTCCACGAGCGGGCCCCAGCGGGAAAAGCTCGTAAATCTGTTTCAGCTTCAGACCGCTCTCCTTGCAAATGGTACGAACCATCGGGGCCATTTGTTTCTCATTGTAGGTGTCTCGGATGATGTTGATGATCTTCCAGTGATCCTCGGTCAGTTCGTTGATGCCGTCTTCCTTGGCAATCAGCTCGGCCAATTCCTTGTTCCAAAGCTCAGGTTGCACCATGAAGCCATCTTCCATCTCAACCTTTTGATTTCCTAATGTAACTTCCATACTTTGTTGATTTGATGATTTGTTGAATCGATGAATCGTTTTTTGTAGTTAATCGGACGATTTGATCATTAATTTATCATTGATTTACAATAAATTAAATACAAATCCGCCCCTAATTTCAAAGTTTGCAAAGTTACATATTTTTCTATAAAAATCACCTATAAAAATAATCTATTTTGCGCCCATATTTATGGGATAAAATTTGTAACTTTGCGCGGTTTTTTCGGCAAATGCTAATCGCCTCATTTTTATATTGATAGGACCAGAAAATTTGCCGTTGGAATTAATCATTGCAAAATAAAACAACACAAATAGCAGATAACTAAAAGCTAAATGATATGAGCAGAAAAATCGAATTTTGTCTTGTCTATAGAGACATGTGGCAATCATCAGGGAAATACCAGCCCCGCGTTGACCAGCTGGTAAGAGTAGCACCCGCCATCATCGACTGCGGCTGCTTCTCCCGCGTGGAGACCAACGGCGGCGCTTTCGAGCAAGTGAACCTACTTTACGGCGAGAACCCCAACAAGGCCGTTCGCGCATGGACCAAGCCGCTGCGGGAGGCCGGCATCCAGTGCCAGATGCTGGAACGCGCCCTCAACGCCCTCCGCATGGACCCCGTGCCCGCCGACGTGCGCCAGCTGATGTTCAAAGTGAAGAAAGCACAGGGCGTTGACATTGCCCGCTCGTTCTGCGGCCTCAACGACCCGCGCAACCTCGAGAACTCTGTCAAGTTCGCCAAAGAGGCCGGCATGATTTCACAAGTCGCCCTCAGCATCACCCACTCCGACATACACACCGTGGAGTACTACATGGGCGTGGTGGACCAAGTCGTGGCCTTCGGCTGCGATGAAATCGCCCTCAAGGACATGGCCGGTGTGGGCCGTCCCGCCACCCTCGGCCGGCTCGTAAAATCCATCAAAGAGAAATACCCGCACATTCGCGTTCAATATCACGGGCACACGGGGCCCGGCTTCTCCGTTGCCTCAACCCTCGAAGTAGCCCGCGCCGGCGCCGACATCATCGACGTGGCTGTAGAACCGCTCTCCTGGGGCATGGTTCACCCCGACGTCATCACCATCCAGGCCATGCTGAAGGACGCAGGATTCGATGTCCCCGACATCAACATGAACGCCTATATGGAAGTGCGCCGCCTCACCCAGGAGTTCATGGACGACTTCCTCGGCTACTGGATCGACCCGAAAAACCGCGTCTCCACCTCTCTGCTGGTGGGCTGCGGACTTCCCGGCGGCATGATGGGCTCCATGATGGCCGACCTCAAAGGCGTGCACAAAGCCATCAATATGTCGCTAAAAGCCAGCGGCAACAAGGAACTTTCCGAAGACGAGCTCCTGGTGAAGCTGTTTGAGGAGGTGGCCTACGTGTGGCCCAAAGTCGGCAACCCACCGTTGGTCACCCCGTTCAGCCAGTATGTCAAAAACATTGCCCTTATGAACATCCTGCAGATGGCGCAAGGCAAGCCGCGTTTCAGCGCGATGGACCAGAAGCAGTGGGACATGATTCTCGGCAAGGCCGGCACTCTGCCTGGCACCCTCGCCCCCGAAATCCTCGAGCTGGCCAAGGAGAAAGGCTACGAGTTCTTCACCTCCAACCCGCAGGACAACTATCCCGACGAGCTGCCGAAGTACCGCAAGCTGATGGAGGAAAAGGGCTGGGAGCTCGGCGAGGACGAAGAGGAGCTGTTCGAGTACGCCATGCATCCGACGCAGTACATCGACTACAAGAGCGGCGCTGCAAAGAAAAACTTTGAGCGCGAACTGGAAGCCAAGAAGCAGCAGTCGAACGTCAAGGTCATCGTCAAGGAAATCAAACTGCCCGAAGTGAAACGCGAAGAACTGATCACCGCCGTTCAGGAAAAACATCCTGATGCCAAACCTGTGATCTCTCCGTCCGACGGCACCCTGCTGTGGGAAGTGCCCGTCACCGGCCAGGCCATGAACCCGCCGATGGGTACCGCCTACAAGGAAGGCGACCTCGTATGCTTCGTAGAGGCCTACTACGGACAAGACGAGGTGAAAGCCCTATACGACGGCAAATTGCTGCAGGTGGTGGTCAAGCAAGGCGAGAAGGTGCGGAAGGGGGATGTGATTGCGTTCTTAAATTGAGAGTTGAGAATTGAGAATTGAAAACTACTGAACTACGACCACCTGAAATGGAGAAAAGATTATACATTATAGCTGGTTGTAATGGTGCGGGCAAAACGACGGCATCATATACCGTGTTGCCTAAAATTCTTGATTGTCGCGAGTTCGTCAATGCAGATGAAATCGCACGGGGACTCTCTCCTTTTAATCCCAATAGCGTAGCCATCGAAGCAGGAAAATTGATGCTTTTGCGCATTCATGAGCTTCTCGACAAAGGAGAAACTTTTGCAATTGAGACGACATTGGCAACGAAATCGTACATCCATCTTGTTCGTCAAGCGCACACGCGCGGATATTGTGTAAACCTTCTATTCTTTTGGCTACGAGACCCTGCTTTGGCAACTCAGCGAGTGGCTGAACGTGTACAAAACGGAGGTCATACTATTCCGCAAGACGTTATCAAAAGACGATATGTGGCGGGCATTCAAAATCTTTTCAATCTATACATGAATATCGTGGATTCATGGAGCATTTATGACAATAGTACAAACCCAAGACGGAAAGTGGCAACTGGCAGAAAATCTGTTGAAACAGAAATAATTGATTGCGAAATTTTTAAACAAATTAAAGCGTATGTCTGAGAAGGAATTTAAAGAATTTCAAGATAAATTAGACAAGGGACTACTGCTTGCTGAGAAGCAGATGCTTGAAGAAAAGGCCCTACACGGACAATCTGTAGTCGTGATGAACGATGATGGAAAAATCATTCATATCCCTGCAAGTCAAGTACTTGCCGACAATGAAATTTTTCAAAAAGATTGATCTGTAAGCTGAGAATTGAAAGTTGAGAATTGAAAGTTGAGAATTGAAAGTTGAGAATTGAAAGTTGAGTATGGGAGGGCGGATGCGAGGAAGGGATGAAAGGATGAAAAGATTATCAACGACATTTTAGCTCTCAAGTCAACAATTCAACGAAAAACAATTATCACCATGAGCACCACTAACCGCATCGCCACAGCAGCCATCCTCTTCCTACTACTTTTTGCAGGCGGGCAGTTTGCTGTTGCACAGCAGGACACATGTCACACACTCATCTTCCACTCCAGGATCAACCACCAACAAGGAGCATTCGACAGCTTGGGGGTGTATAATTCGACTCAACAAGTATTTGAGGGTCTATACTACCCAGACACTATAACGGGGGATTGTATTACGGGGATTCATTCCAATTCAAATTCCGACTTTCAGATAAAGATGAAAGGAGCGAATCCTTTCTCCACCTGTGCGTTAGTTGAAATTGTTTCACCCCAAAATACAAGAGGGAAATTGTGTATTGTGGATATGCTGGGAAGAGTTTGCTGCGAAAAAGAGGTTGCCATTGCGCTTGGGACATCCCAGTATAGAGTGACCGTTTCGAAAGGTGGGACATACTTTTTTATTGGTGAATTCGAAGGCAAAAGGTTTACTCAAAAACTGATTGCACTTGACGATGGCAATTGTTCAGGCAGATTTTCCATCGATAATATAGGAGTACAGATAGGCGAGATGAAGGATATTGTCCTACATCCTTCTTTGCCGATATCAGAAGGAGATGTTATCTATTGCTCTGCTTTCTATACCATCGACTCACACCCCCGAAGGATTCAACAAATTATCAATATCAATGGTCCAGGAGATTATCATATTCTGTTCGATGAGGCACAAAGAACTGGATGTGAAAATTTTTCCTTAGTCAATTGTGATGTGCAGATTTCTCAATATGTGGGAACACCCACTTATTACGACCCCAATTTTTATCCACCCCACATCCTCTATAATGTCATTTTCTATGACTCCACCTTTATATCTACTCCAACTGAATTTTCTGAATTGAGCGATGCGTTTTTCTACTCTGGAGAATTCAAATATCGAATAGAACAAACGTCAGATTTCTACTACCATTTTTTTATTTGCTCCATGTCTCAAAATATTAATGAAGTCACCAATAGCGAGCTATGGATTTCATTGGGAGATTGTGATGGCTTCGGTATTATTAGGGAAAATATGCAGGAGACTTTGTGGATGGACAATGCAGTTGTTACGAGGCGATTTTAGAATCAACGAATCAACACACTTCATTACAGAATTTAATGTTGCCGTTGTAGGGCTGTCACAATGTGGCAGCCCTACAGCCCCCTCCCCCTACACCACCATCACCAAAAATCCCGGAGGGAACATATTACAACATCTTGGAACAAGCAGGAATAGAAGAATAATCACCAATACATTTATTATCATGAATACAGTAGAAGTAATTGTGGAGTACGCCGGCAAAAATTTGAGCGCATACATCAAAGGTGTCCCGATTGTCACGGTTGGAAACGATTTGAGCGAAATCGAGCATAATATGCGCGAGGCCATCGACCTCTATTTGGAGGACAATCCGGAACCCTGTGAAATACTCACGGGAGAATATGAGCTGAAGTTCCGTCTTGATACGGCCACATTTATCAACTATTACAGTGGGATATTCACCAAGGCCGCGTTGAGCCGCATTACAGGTATCAACGAGCGGCAGCTGTGGCACTATGCCGCCGGTGTACACAAACCCCGCCGCAAGCAGGCAGAAAAAATACAACAAGGAATCACCTCATTGACAAAGGAATTGGAGGCAGTTATCCTTATATGATTGACCGTTTGACTCTCTAATTCAGTTGCATCGCATTCTACCCTCATGTTTCACGACAGCCTCACGGTATTGTACTCAAATTTTTGTTATATTTTTGCGGCGCCTAATGATCGGCCAAGGCTTTCGGGTCCTGGCAATATTTGGGTAAGCCCGCTTCGGCGTTTTTTTTATTCCATTCGGGGGTCTTCCCCGCAGACGTGGGATTGCTGTTGTAGGGCTGTCACAATGTGGCAGCCCTACAGATGATGGCAGCCCTACATTCCACAATGTGGCAGCCCTACAGATGTGGCTTGCAGAGACGCGATTCATCACATCTCTACATTCAAATTTCCATTAAACGATGAAGAATAGAATATCTTGCATTCTGCACATTTCATCGGAAACCCACATTCATCTATGTTTCAACATCTTACGAAGATTCCCAAAATATATCACAACGAAAGGGGTATTTAAAATAAAAATCCTACCTTTGCAGCTCCATATCAACCCAATTTATGGACTGCCTTTTTGAACGGATTAACCTTCTACCAGAACAGAAATTTGACGCACGACCTTCTACCAGAACATGACCATTTAGCCGCACGGCCGTGCGGCTCTACATTAGCCGCCATAATATGACGGCACCACATATTGAAAACATACGATAGCTGCCATAATATGACAGCTCTACATAATGAAAACTTTTAACTAATGTAAATGGAAACAACAAAATGCTTGATCATCGGCGGCGGACCGGCGGGCTATACCGCGGGCATCTACGCCTCACGCGCCGACATGAAACCTTTGCTGATTGAAGGACCGCAGCCGGGCGGACAGCTCACCATCACCACGGAGGTGGAGAACTTCCCGGGCTATCCCAACGGCAAGTCTGGGCCCGACATCATGAACGACATCCGCGAACAGGCCCTGCGCCTCGGCACCGACATGCGCGAAGGGATGGTCTCCGCTGTGGATTTCTCCAAACGCCCATTCCGCTGCATCATCGACAACGAGGACGAGATTCTGGCGGAAACCGTCATCATCGCCACTGGTGCCACCGCGCGCTGGTTGGGCTTGGAGTCGGAACAAACCTACCGCGGCTTCGGCGTGTCGGCCTGCGCCACCTGCGACGGCAACTTCTTCCGTGGCCGTGACGTGGCTGTGGTTGGCGGCGGCGACACCGCACTGGAGGAAGCCAGCTACCTCGCCAAACTTTGCAACAAAGTATATCTGGTACACCGCCGCGACGAGTTCCGCGCCTCCAAAGCCATGCAGAAACGCATCTTCGCCACCCCCAACATCGAGGTGGTGTGGAACAGCGTACCCACGGAAATCGTCGGCGGCAAACAGGGCTTCCGCAAGTTCGTCACCGGACTGGCCATCTCCAACAAGAAGACCGGCACCGCAAGCACGCTTCCAATTGACGGCGTTTTCGTCGCCATCGGGCACACGCCGGTCACCGACCTCTTTGCTGGTCAGATCGATTTGGATGAACACGGCTACATCCGCACCCGCCCCGACAGCACCGCCACCAACGTGGACGGCGTTTTCGCTGCCGGCGACGTGCAAGACCCGCACTTCCGCCAGGCCATCACCGCAGCCGCATCGGGCTGCAAGGCCGCCCTCGAGGCCGAAAGGTTTTTATTGAATCAAGAATGAAATAACATCCGGTAGAGACATGGCACGCATCATCTCTACAGTGTTTTTCATTGGAATCAATTCACAGATCACGCTTTTATAAAAGGCACTAATTTACGAGATAATCATAAAATTGTAAAGACCCTATAGATTGAGTCTGGGCAGGGAGAAAATGAAGGAGTATTTTAGAGGAATCAAAAGAGGTATGCCGATATGTCTCGGCTACATTCCCGTTTCATTTGCGTTTGGCATTACCGCTATCGGGCTGGGGTTCACCACCTTGCAGGCTACCATCATCGCCATCACCAACATGGCGTCGGCGGGGCAGTTGGCGGGGGTGCAACTGATTCACGAACACGCCGCCGCCATCAGCATCATCGTCACCACATTTGTCATCAACATGCGCTATATGCTGATGTCATTCACTTTGACACAGAAAATCGTCCCTAACATGCAGTGGTGGAAGCGCTGTATGATGGCCTTCTGCATCTGCGACGAGGTTTTTGTCTTTGCCACAATGGAGAAAGACGACGTCACATTCCCGTTTTACATGGGGCTGATGACGATGCCCATCGTCGGCTGGACGGGAGGCACGTTCTTGGGCGCGATGGCCTCCACCCTGTTCTCGCCAACGATCCAAAGCTGCATGAGCATGGGACTTTACTTCATGTTCATCGCCATCATCGTGCCAGAGGCGAGAAAGAGCCGGAAAGTTGCCGCCGTGATTGTCCTCGCATCGGTACTCACCTGCATTTTCACCTATGTGCCCTATATAAACACATTGTCAAAAGGCGGCTGGGGCGTCATCATCGCGGCCATCGCCTCCGCTGCGATCGGCGCGAGCATGAAATCTGCCAACCGCCGCCAGAAAGCTATTATCAAAGCACGAACCATTGAAAACGAAGTTGTTGAACATCAAAATCTAGAATAGATATGGATCAGAAGTTTGTGATTATCGGAATGGTTTTGATGGCGGGCACCACGTACATCATCCGTATGCTGCCTTTGGCTTTTTTCAAGAAAAAAATTGAAAACCAGTGGATTCAAGACTTTTTCTACTATATCCCCTACTGCGTTTTAGCAGCGATGACCTTCCCCGCCATCTTCACTTCCATCAGTTCCAACGAAGCTCTGGAAGGCACTGCTGTTCAGCACATTACAGCCGCGGTTGTCGCCACCATCGTCTCCATGATTCTGGCGTGGCGCAAACGCGGGCTGGTTACGGTAGCCACCTTCGGCGTTCTGGCTGCCATCGCAACGGAATGGCTGTGGAAATACTTGGGATGATTGTCGTTACCTCTACCGGCAATCGTTAACATTAACTAAAACGCATCACAGGGAAATTATTTTACCCAAAAAAAATTGTACTTTTGCGCCCTCAAAACAAAACACCGAACCAATGAAGATCGTCCGCCTGCTTTTGCTCATTGCCGTTGCTGCACTTCTTTTCTCATGTCATGGGAAAAAGACAGAAGAAGTTGGCGTACAGCCACTTGCAAAACAAACCACACTTCAAGCGGACGGAGTGATGGGCAAGGTCAAACTCATCATAGAAAAGAAATACATGCGGATTCCGACGACAGACTCCGTTGCATTGTACGCCATTCACTACCAGTATTTCAACGAAAATGGCTGGATTCTAAAAGATGTCATCACCAATGATGCGAACGACACCATTTTCAACACACACGTCACCTACAATGCCCAAGGCATCATGGTGAAACGGGAGACTTGCGACTCGACACATTCAATTACGGAACACACCGATTTTCAAATAGATAAAAACGGATATCGCATAAAGGAAACCACCTACAAAGGCGACTCGCTCGCAACGGAAATCACCTACAAAAACGATGCGGCCGGAAATGTATTGGAAATGTCGGTACAAACCACCAACCTCTGCATCCTCAAGTACACTTACGACGGCCCCTTCTACGGATTGCCAACCCGCATCGACCAATGCGGGCACGACGGCCGAATGTTCATGTACATCACTATGGACTACAACGACCGTGGACAACTGGTGAACCGCCGCGCATTCAGCGCCAGCGGAGCAGAGGTGGAAAGCAGCCACTCCCAATATGCCGAAAATGGTGCACTGATGAAACAAACGCACGAACTCATGCTTCAATCGCTCCAAAAAAGAGATTTATGCACTTTCGAAAACCACGACAAGCACGGCAACTGGCTGAAACAGAAAATGTTGCGCCAAGGGGAACTCCATTACATCATTGAAAGAACCATCGAATACTATTAACCAAAATAATTTGCAGAATGGATTTAAGTAAAATTTTATCAATTACGGGTAGAAGCGGACTCTACAAACTGATTTCGCAAGGGAAAAACAATTTTATCGTTGAATCATTGACAGAAGAAGGCAAACGCTTTCCTGCATTCTCTCACGACGGAGTAGCCAATCTTGAGAATATCTCTATTTTTACCGAGGAAGACGACATTCCGTTGCAAACCGTTTTCCAATCGATTTACAAGAAAGAATCTGGCGGCAAATGCAACGTCCAACTCAGCGATGCCAAGGCATTGAAGGCCTACTTCGCAGAAGTACTGCCAAACTACGACCGCGAACGCGTTTATGTATCCAACATGAAGAAAGTCATCGTATGGTATAACCTCCTCAATGACAAAGGCTTGGTTGATTTGGAAGAGAAGAAAGAAGAAGCCCCTGCCGAAGAGAAGAAAGATACCCAAACAGAAGAGTAGCCTCCCCTACCCCATCACAAAAGGCCCGCATTTTTTTGATGCGGGCTTTTTTTTACAAATCCAGATACTTTTGATAGGAGACTTGCAAGAAAGCCTTCGCCCGGAGCACCTCCCGCTCTTCCACCTCCTTGTCGGAAAACGAGCTTTGGTAAAGCTGCCCCGTACTCGCTTCGTAGGTAAAAGACCCCAATGAAGTAATCCACAGGATGCCGGCATTGTGCTGAGCCATCGCAAATTGCGGGGAATACGGATTCATAACATCCTTACTCCATTGATACTCAGACGATTCCAAGCCCAACTGATTTAGAAGCGTCTTGGGGATGTCCAAGGAACTACAGAGTTGCTCGATCTGCTTCCCTCGCCATTCCTCCTTCAACGCCCCACCCAACCACATCATCGGAATCCGCTGATATTCAGCCTGATTGTAGCTCCATTCCTTATAAGAATGATGGCTGTGGTCGGCGATTAGAATAAACAAAGTATGCTCGTACCAGCCCTCTTTCTTGGCTTTGGCAAAATAACGCCCCAAAGCCCAGTCGGCATAATGTGCGGAATTCACATACTGCCCTTCCGAACCGATCCACTTCAAAGGCGCCACCCTTTGCGGCGGATAATCGTAAGGGGAATGGCTGCTACCAGTGAAAAGAATCGTGAAAAACGGATTGGATTTATTCTCAAGATGTTGTAAATGAAGATTATACACATACTCATCGTGTATGCAGAGCTTTCCGTGAGGATTCGTAGAAGGAAAATCATCCTCGCTGACAATCCTGTCGAAACCTTTTGCCATCAAGTAGGCCTTGAGATTCCCGTAGGTGATGTCACCTCCAAAATAGAAAGAAGCTTCCGTGTAACTTGCTCGTTTCAAGGATGTTGCCAAACTATTCAGATGGGAGTATTTTTCAAAATTGTCAGTCACCACATTCTCCTGAAGAGGCGGGAAACCGCTGATTAGAGATGAGATCCCTTCCTGCGAACGCCGGCCTGAGGCATAGAGCTGCGTAAAAAGCAGGCCTTCCTTCTCCAATTCCCTGAAATACGGGGTGATTCCCGCTTCGCCACCCAAGCTTTCAATCAAATCGGCCGACCAACTTTCCAACAAGATAACCACGATATTGGGGCGTTCCTCGTTCAGTACACGAATACAGGTGTCCTTCTCCGCCTTATACATCCGACTCACAATCTCCTCCGCTTTTTTCTCATCCATCGTAGCCAACGAATTGCTTTGGTTTGACTTGGCAAAACGGATCGTGGATTTCAAAAGGTTCCACTGCGTATTCACCGCCGCATCGTTCAGCACGGGATTCTTGGAAAAATAGGCGTTGCTTTGAGAAATCGGGATTCCGGTGATTTTTCCGCGCATACCCACAAAAATCAGAGGCAGCCCCACGATGGCTATAAGGCATGTTTGCCAATAGAACTTGTTGATTTTCAGCAAATCAGGTTTTGAAAACCACCTCTTGTAACTCCAAAAAAGAGCAGCGGTCAGGAGCAGGGTGGCCAGCCCGCCCGCGATAAGCTGCACCCACGTAGCTGTACGCAGCACCTCATCCGGCTTCTGCAAATAGTACCAGATTTTGTAGTTGAGTTTGAACCCCCATTCGCCATACAGACAAATATCGCCGATGGAACTCAACGTCAACGCCAAAACAACGATCAACGTATAAATGTCCAGGACACGGTCCAGCCATTTCGTCTGAAAGGCCAATTGGAGAGTGAGCAACAGAAACGGGATGACGAACAAATAACTTGCAGCGGAAACATCCAAGTGAAAGGCGTGGTAGAAGGTGCTCAGCACCTCGCCGAAAGAGGATTGAAAAGCCAATGAATGATAGGTCACCAGAAAAGCGATCCGCCCCAACTCAAACAGCAAAAAAATAAAGAGCAAGTATTTGAGCAGCCGAATAAGGTAGTTTTTCATAAGAAAAAAAATAAAAAATCACAAGACAACTTGCCCTTTGAAGGCAATGGTGGCAGGACCTTTCAGGTAGATACTTGAAAATCTGCAATTAGCCATTTTAAAAGCGACTTTAAAATTTCCTCCGCGCATACGGATGGGCAATTCGTAGTCGCCGTCGGCGAAGTGGCGTTGTTGCGCCCAAGCCAGTGCGGTGGCCGTCACACCCGTGCCGCACGCCCAAGTTTCATCCTCCACGCCGCGCTCGTAGGTGCGCATGAAAATCCTGCTGCCGTCAGGCGAACAAAAGTCGATGTTGCTACCTTCGGGGAAACGCACATCGTGGCGCAGCCTGCGGCCTTCGTTGAAAACGTCCACCGCGTTCGCATCCTCCACAAAAACGACAAAATGGGGAGAACCCGTATCGAGAAAGATGCCGTCGTCGTAGTTTGTCAAATGGGTAACCTCGTTCATTGAAATGGAAACGTCCCACGTATCATCGTGGAAATCAGTTATTTCACCGGAATGGATGCCGTCGAAAGCGGAGAATCGGCATTTTTTGTCTATGATTTTCAGAAAATTCGCGAAAGCCACCACACAGCGACTGCCATTGCCACAAAGCGAGGCCTCTCTGCCATCGGAATTGAAATAGCGCATACTGAAATCCACGTCCGGCTGCATCGGATGCTGCAAAAGGATCAGCCCGTCCGCTCCTATTCCGAAACGACGGGAACAAAGACGGGCAACCTGCTCAACCGTGAAATCCGCCTGAGGCCGACGGTTGTCAATCATCACGAAATCGTTGCCTGCGCCATGGAACTTGTAAAAATCCACCGTGTTCGTCATCGCAAATCAATCTTCATTCGCAGAAAGCTGCACCTCCTGCAATCGCAAAAAATCGCTGTTCTCAGGGATGAGGTAGTAACGGCCGTTGCTTTCCAAATAATAATGTTCAGACTTATAGAAAACGCGCAAATCCGCAATACGCATCCCCATGATTTTCAATACATTGCCAGTTCTTTGATAAGAAATCCTGTTCTTGACCACCGGAGACCACTCCTCTATCTCGAAGGTGGTGATGGCCGGCGTCTCCGTTTTGGAAATCGCCTTCACCTGAACATATCGCTTGTCCAAATACTCCGGCTGGTAAATCTCCTCTTTCTCTGTGACCTCTTCCAAGGCAAATTCCACATCCTCCTCTTCAAAAAGAGTGTCTGCAACAGCCGTGACCGAAGAATCGGCAAGTTCCGGCATTGGCTTGTTTCGGGTTGCACCCTGCGCCGAAGGACGATTCACGGGAGTCTGTTCTTCCTCCACCGCCGCCGAAGGTTCCGTTTGAACTGTTTCGGGCACTTTGGGCAACAGAATCCTGACAGGATCATTCATCGCCTTATCTACAAAATAAAAGCAGATGGCGATGACCAACCCCACAAGCAGACCGGTTGAAAAGCCCGCCCAGAACTTGTTTTTCGATGCTTGATGTTGAACAGGTTCCTCCATGACTAATCTTCCATTTCGTTGGTCACCACCGAAGCCAGACGGTACTCCTCAGGACAAACCTCATCCTGAATGTAGTTGCTGACCGTCAGCACCTCGCCCTTTTCATTGTAGGTGAATTCCGACCACGCAAGCAATGTTTCCTTGTCAAACTGTTTGATCTTTACACAATTATCGCCTTCGTAAGCGTATTCGGTACGGCGGTACATGTCCAGATTCTCCTCTTCCATCTCCGAAACGTGACCGTTTTCATCATATTGATAGTACGCCTTTGCAATCAGTTTTTCATCATAATTGTAAAGGAGCTCCTTCGTCTTGTGGTTATCAGCGTCGTATTCGTAAACAAAAGTACGGCTGTCATTCTCCTGCAACTGTTCGTAGTGCCGTTTCTTCAAGAGTTTGTGCCCGCTATACTCGTTGGTGGTGCGGTACATGATTTTCCCGTCCTCGTCAAACTCTTCGAGTTTCGTGAGCAAACCGTCGGCATCGTACTCGTACTTTTTTTCCGTACAGACGAACTCGCCTTCGTCGTAGGAGTCCTCGCGCACGAGCAGCTTGCCCTCGTAGATGCAACGGGTGATGTATTCCGGAGAGCCCTCGCCATAAATGGCCCCCTTTTCAAAAAGAAGCCCGTCCTCACCATAATAGAAGGTGTTTTTTTGGGTGTGTTCGCCGGTCTCGTCAAAAAGCGACGAAGCGACGACACGTCCTTGCTCGTCGTACTCGTTGCGAGTGGTGGATTCCACGCCGCCATCGGAGTTGTAATGCTCCTCGACAAGGATGTTGCCGCGGGCATCGAACTCGATTTTCGCTTCAAGGAAATACTCCTTCTTGAGGTCGTTCTTATCGTACCCCACCCGGACATAATTGGTATTGAAAATCCTTTTGATCATAAAATGATGTCTTAGAATAATGAATTAAACGGCACGGAGTACTTCCCAGCGCCTACCTACAAAGTAGGCCCGAACGCGATCAATGCCTTGCCCTGTTCGGTGTCGGAGAAGTTCTCGAAATTCTTGATGAAGAAAGAGGCCAGCTGGTCGGCGCTCTCCTTGTAGGCTTTCTTGTCGGCCCAAGCGTTCTCGGGGTTCAACAGACTGTCGTCGAGACCGTTGATGTGCTTCGGAACGAACAGGTTGAATGGTTTCACGAGGGTGGTTTCGCAGTTCACGAGCTCGTTGTTGAGGATAGCCGAGATGATGGTACGGGTATCTTTCAGCGAGAAGCGTTTGCCCACGCCGTAGCCGCCGCCGGTCCAGCCGGTGTTCACGAGGTAGGCGGTGGCGTTGTGCTCGGTGAGTTTCTTGGCGAGCTCCTCGGCGTATTTGGTCGGGTGCAGC
>JAFVNW010000068.1 GCA_017506175.1 Bacteroidales bacterium
AACTATCAAGGCATCATCAACTTCATTAAGGATTTCGATGTGGAAAGCGCCCCTGCCAACATCCGCAAATGGATTCAGAGTTTCATGAATGAAATACCCTGTCCGGAATGCCATGGGGCACGCCTGAAAAAGGAGTCGCTCCACTTCAGAATCGGCGGCAAAAACATCGCCGAACTTGCCATGATGGACATTTCCGAGCTTACCGCGTGGATCAATGGTTGCCATAAATTCCTGAATGAAAAGCAGAACAAAATCGCCTACGAAGTGCTTCGCGAGATCAAGTACCGGCTGAAGTTTCTGGAAGAGGTCGGCATTCAATACCTTTCGCTGAACCTTCCTGCGAAAGCGCTTTCCGGCGGTGAAGCCCAGCGCATCCGGCTTGCCACGCAAATCAGCTCGCGCCTCGTCAATGTGCTCTACATCCTCGACGAACCCAGCATCGGCCTGCATCAGCGCGACAACCACCAACTCATCGAAGCGCTGAAGAAACTGCGCGACCTCGGCAACTCCGTCATCGTGGTGGAACACGACCGCGACATGATGGAAGCCGCCGACTTTATCGTCGATATCGGCCCGGCCGCCGGCATACACGGCGGACAAATCGTGGCCAGCGGCACCAACAAGGAGATTCTCACAAGCGACTCGCTCACCGCACAATACTTAAAAGGCAAGAAAAAAATCAGTCCGCCCAAAACGCGCCGAAAAGGGAACGGTCAAAAACTGAAGCTGGTGGGGGCGAGCGGGAACAATCTGAAAGACGTTTCCGTCTCCTTTCCATTGGGCACATTCATCTGTGTAACAGGCGTTTCCGGAAGCGGCAAATCCACGCTCATCAACGAAACGCTCTACCCAATCCTCAACCATCACTTCTTCAGGGCGGAGAAAAAGCCCCTCCCCTACATTGAAATCGACGGGCTGAAAAACATCGACAAGGTCATCGAAATCAACCAGCAGCCCATCGGACGCACGCCGCGTTCGAACCCCGTCACCTACATCGGCGTGTTCGACCTGATTCGCGCCCTTTATGCAAATCTGCCGGAATCCAAAATCCGCGGCTACAAGCCCGGCCGTTTCTCCTTCAACGTGGTCGGCGGGCGTTGCGAAGAGTGCAGGGGCGGCGGGCTGAAAGCCATCGAGATGAACTTCCTGCCCGACGTATATGTCACCTGCGAGACGTGTAACGGCAAGCGTTACAACGATGAGACACTGGAAGTGCGCTACAAGGGAAAATCCATCAACGACGTGCTGGAAATGGACATCGAGACCGCCGTCACCTTCTTCGAGGGCATCCCGGCCATCGCCGAAAAATTACGCACCCTATACGATGTCGGCTTGGGCTACATCAAACTGGGGCAACCCTCCACCACACTTTCCGGCGGCGAGGCGCAACGCATCAAGCTGGCCGCAGAACTGTCGAAAAAAGACACTGGCAACACCTTCTACATCCTTGACGAACCCACCACCGGACTGCATTTCGAGGACATCTACGTGCTCCTCAACGTTCTGAACAAGCTGGTGGATAAGGGCAATACCGTCCTCGTCATCGAACACAATATGGATGTCATCAAAATGGCGGATTGGATTATCGACTTGGGACCAGAAGGAGGCAAAGCGGGAGGCAAGGTCATCACAGAAGGCACCCCGGAAGAAATTGTCAAACAAGGCATCGGCTACACGGCCAAATACTTGAAAAAAGAGTTGAAACGGTAGGGTTGAGAGTTACAACGGCCTTGAATAAACGACAACGAATCAGGTTTCTATGTCATCCAGATTGGCACCATATTCCACGTGAGCATCTGCTGCCATGGGGACATCCTCGTCGGGAAGGAGAATGTATTTCAACGATTTCGGACCGAATGTGCGGAGGAAATAGTCTTGCAACTTCACTTCGATGCGTTCCATGGTCTGTTCCAGCAGCTTGGGTTTCAGCTGGCACTCCCACACCACGAGGACCACAACAGCCATGTTCGGCATTATTGTGGTAAGGACCATCGCCAGACTGACAATAAAGCTTAAAATCCTCTTCTTCACTTTTTCCATCTGTCTACC
>JAFVNW010000069.1 GCA_017506175.1 Bacteroidales bacterium
CACTGAGGACAACAATTCGCTTTACCGCTTCACGGTGCAAGGCTTCAACAACCTCAGCTTCTTCAAGCGCGGCTGGAAGAACAGCGAGAGCATCTGCGATGCGGATGGGAAAATGTGGATCGAGAAGCTGTACCATGACACAATTATGGACTGGGAGCATCCAACAGATACAGTGGGTGAAGGTGACTGTATAGCCCTCGCCTTCACCTCATACGAAGCGGAAATCACCCGCTACTACGAGCAGGAGAACACCCCGCAGATCGTTACCGAGATCGTTAGAAAATATGACCGCCATCGTAATGTTATCCACTACGAAAACAAGGGTGACACCACCCGCACCGACGAGTACCTCTCTGCGGATATATCCTACTGCCACGACCTCGGCCATAACCTTATCTCCCTGCCCGACACCATCGTAGTGAAGGACAAGCAGAACCGGCTGTTGCAGAAGCGGGTTGCCCATTATGACACGCTTGGCAACCTCGCCACCATTGAACAGTTCTGCGGGGATTCCGTCTCACGCTACGACTTCTACCACAATCTTTTCGGAGGTGTGGACTCCCTGCGACTGCCCCGTAACTACAAGGGACAACGGATGGGTTACGCCTACGAGTACGACACCATCGTCCACACATTCCCCGTCCGCACCAAAGATGTCTTCGGCTACAGTTCGACTGCCTCTTACGACTATCGTTTCGGCAAGCCTCTCACCACTACAGACTTGAACGGCAACACCATGAAATGCCACTATGACGAATGGGGACGGTTGGACACGCTGGTTGGGCCCAACGAGCTTTCCGCCAACAAGCCCTACACCATAGCCATGCGCTATCACCCCTATTTGAGCAGTGGGGATCCCCATGTCACGGATCCCTCGTCATACGCCGTCACCTCCCATTACGACACGCAGCATCCCGCCGACCCCATACAGACCCTCCTTTTCTGCGACGGCACGGGGCGGATGCTCCAGACCAAGAAGGATGCCGAGGTGGAGGGCGTGCTCAAACTGCTCAACAGCGGGCGCGTGGAGTATGACTGTTTCGGTCGTACCGTGAAACAATACTATCCCTTTGCCAGTGCCCCTGATGACTATATTTACAACAATCATTATAGTTCTGATTCCCTCGTTTCTACCACTTATGACATCCTCGACCGCCCCGTGAAAGTGAAACTTCCCAACGGCGACAGCACACGGACCGCCTACGGCTTCGGCACACATGGTGGCAAGACCTATTTCCGCACCACCTCCACCGATCCCAACGGCATTGCCGTTTCCACTCTGACGGGGACAAGGAAACAGCAGGTGAAAACTATAGCCCCGCTGGGCGCAGTGACCACCTTCACCTACGACCCTCTTGGCCGGTTGCTGCAGAGCACCGACCCGTGCGACCACTCCACCACCTACGCATACGACATGCTGGGGCGTATGGTTCAACGTGTGCATCCTGACGCAGGTACCGATACCTATCTGTATGACGGAGCAGGCAATGTCACCACGCATTCTACACAGGTTTTGGCCAATGCCAACAAAACCATCAACTACTACTATACCTACAATCGGCTGGATTCCATCGTCTATCCCATTAATCCACAAAACAATGTGCGCTACACCTACGGCGACAGCACGGCATCCTACAACCGCCGTGGCAGAATCGCCCTGTTGGAGGACGCTTCCGGCTTCCGTGCATACAAGTACGGGAAACTGGGCGAGGTGACGGAGGAACACCGCACCTTCGTGCTGCCAAATGAAGGTTATCAATACTCATTCAAGACACAGTTCTCTTACGACAGTTGGAACCGAGTGCAGTACATCTCCTATCCCGATGGGGAGATGGTGTACTACAAATACAACGCGGGGGGAATGTTGGAATCCGTTTACGGGAGGAAGGTAGTGCAAAACATTATCGCCTCCCCTGGTGGGAGAGATGCCACGGACTTCAACCCGACTCCGCCGCCCTCCACGACCTACACCTACCGCTACATCGACAGCATAAGTTACAACAAGTTCGAATTGAAGTCCGGGCAGTGGTACGGAAACGGCACCCAGGCTCAATACTCCTATGACATTTTACAGCGACTGGAAAACCTTAAACTATATGACAATTATCGTCCCCGTCATCTGCTGCAGGACATCACCTACACGTATGACAAGGCGAGCAACATCGACACCATCCGCAATGCCGCAACGACTGTGTCCACACTCGGGGGGCGCTATACCTACACCTACCAATACGACAGCCTGTATCGTCTGACAGGTGGAGCCGGCAATTTCGCCAACCTCAAGCCCCTTGCCAACTACGCCCTCTCCATGACGTATGCCGCCGACGGGCGCATCCTGCGCAAGACGCAGAACGGGACGACCCGCCTCAACGGTCGCGCTGCCAACTTCAACACCGACATCTCCTATACTTACAACAGCCGCCGCCCGCACACCTTGTATTCCGCCGGCGGCAAGGCATACACGTGGAATGCCAACGGGAACCTGCTTTCTGAGGGGGATCCCCTCATTGCGACGAGGAAGTACCTCCAGTTGGCGTGGGACGAGGAGAACAGGATGCTGTCAGCCGACATGCCGCAAGCCCACACCTGCGCCATCTACGCGTACGATGCGGACGGAGAGCGGTTCTACAGGAACGTGGGGACGCGTACGGAGATGACGCAGAACGGGCAGACATACGTTTACCGCCAATACGGCGATCCCGTCCTTTATCCCTCCCCCTACGTGGTTTGCACCCCGCAGGGCTACACCAAGCATTATTTTGTGGGAAGCGAGCGTTTGGCCAGCCGCCTCGGCGACGGCACCATCTCAGGCCTCAACAACCATGTTGCCAATGCCGCTGCGCTTGCAGCAAAGCAGGCGAAAGTGAACGCCGCCGCGCCCGACAGCATCGTGCCCAACCGGTTCGCAATTCTGCGCCAGCTGCAGGCGCATTGGAGCAACCACCACACCACCTATTGGCAACATAGCGACCACCTCGGCAGTGCCAGCTGGGTGACTGACACCAACGGAATGGGCTACCAACACTTGCAGTACATGCCGTGGGGCGAGCCGCTGGTGGACCAACGGGTATCTGGCGCCACCTACGAAACCCGCTACACCTTCTCCGACAAGGAACGTGACGAAGAGACAGGCCTTTCATATTTTGGGGCCCGGCACTACCACCCCACGCTCTCCATTTGGTTGAGCGTGGATCCGATGTCTGACAAGTACCCGGGAGTGAGTCCGTACGTGTATTGTGCCAACAATCCGGTGCGGTTGGTGGACCCGGAGGGGAGGGATTGGGGCGATTTCTTTGATTATCAAGGGAAGTATTTAGGGACTGATGGGATAGATGATGGGAAAATTTATATAGTAACGCAACAAGATTGGAACCAATTTGCTGATATTGAAAATGGTATGAAAATGATGTCTGATTTTGCTACTCGTCCCTCATCGGCAAACTTGTCTGATGATGCAATAATTAACATTCTTGCAAAATATAACACAACCGGGAAGACATGTACTATTCAGGAAGAACAAGGTTCGTTTTTAGCGACCAGAATTACTAAAATAGGAGTTCGGGTAACCGCTAATGTTTCGGCATGGAAAAACAACTTTTTTTTAGATAATCATTACGATATTATGACATTATTTGATAACGAAAGTGGGCACTTAGCACATTATGATGAGATTGGCTGGGATGCATTAAACAATATTTACAGCCTTGGTGAACGAGGTAAGGCAAGATGTGAAAAGTATGCTATAGCATGGCAGTTGTTATACCGCCACAATAATTTTGCAAGGTCCACAAAAGAGTGTCAACAACACATTATTGATTATTTAAACATTAGCAATGAAAAAGATAAGTTTGTGCCAGTTAAGAAATAATAGATATGTACTACTAATATGCTTCCTGTTCTCAAATATCTGCGTATTTTCACAAGGGAAAATCAATGTTATAGAAGCATATTATATAGATGAAGGTTATAGTTATGCTAGTAATCACATTGAAATTGCTTTGTGTGAATGTTGCTGCCCATATCTTTTTATAACACTACAAATGAATAAATATGATATAGATTCAGTAATGCTAAGGAGTTACGCAGATTTTGAAAAAAATAAATGTACTATCTATTCAGATGGGTTGGATACGGTTTTCTATTCGCAAATAATTGGGACTCAAAAGCAATCTCTATATGCGATATGCGGAATAGATACTTCAGATTCTACGGTCGCTGTTGTCAAGTTATTTGGGGAAGCCTACGACGTACGATTGCTGTTTTCTGATATTTCATTGTACCAAAATGACTTAAAACATAAATTCAAGAAACTAAAAAGAGAACTTATGGGGAACATACGGTTGTATTATCGAGATGACACAGGTCAGTTTTATGAAACAACTATATCCAGAGTGACCACGGTGGCAGATGAGAATGAAAAGTTAAAAATACTCCAGAAATATTGGTGATACTTTAGGACTATTCAAAATAATCCATATCACACATTATTAAACTACCTCTTTCACTTTGTCGCTCTATACCTCAAAATCCTCTCAACCCAATCTTATTTTATCCATCTTTTAAAACTCATATGTCAGCATTCTTACCATTTTTCACACCATCCTGCCCCCCAGTTTCCTATACTCTCCTTTAACGCGGTATCAACGAAGATTCTTAACAAAACTAGTACAACCATTGTTAATGATTGATAGACGAGGCCATCAATGGATAAATCCATTTTCCAGGTTGACTTGATATGGAACATTGAGAGTTATGGGAACTGATAATTTGCCTTCACAATAGTTTTTTAATAATATGTGAGGAACAATGTAAAGTCATCGTGATGATGAGTATTACAAGATTGAATGGAAGTATTCCCCAAAAATCACGTTTCAAAGGCCTCGGCCTTCATCTTCCCTTTGTTTTTCAGCTGCCTGTAGCAGGTCGCGCAGTTCCGCCGCCTTGATGAAGTCGAGTTCCTTGACCGCCTGTTCCATCTGCTTGCGAAGCTGCTTGATGCGGTTTTCCAGCTGTTCCCTGTTCAGGTACTTGATGTCGGCGTTTTCGGCGGCGATGGCCTCGCGCTCGCGGGCGATGTTGTATTCGGTGCGGTCGCTGACGAGGTTGTCGGTGGTGGCCGCCGCCTTCTTGACGCTGGTCGGCGTGATGTGGTGCGCTTCGTTGTAGGCCATCTGTTTGGCGCGGCGGCGCGCCGTCTCGTCCAACGTGGCCTGCATCGACTTGGTGATGATGTTGGCGTAGAAGATGACGCGGCCGTTCACATGGCGCGCCGCCCGCCCCGCCGTCTGCGTCAGCGAGCGTTCGCTCCGTAGGAATCCCTCCTTGTCGGCATCCATAATGGCAACCAGTGAAACTTCGGGCAGGTCGAGGCCCTCGCGCAACAGGTTCACGCCCACTAAAACATCGATGGCACCGGCACGCAGATCCTGCAAAATCTCCACCCTTTCCAGCGTATCTACGTCAGAATGAATGTATTGCGTCTTGATGCCGATGCGGATGAGGTAGCCGCTCAGCTCCTCCGCCATCTTCTTGGTGAGCGTTGTCACCAATACGCGCTCGCCCTTGCTCACGGTCTTGTCAATCTCATCCAAGAGGTCATCCACCTGGTTGTCGGCGGGGCGCACCTCAATGATGGGGTCCAGCAAGCCGGTTGGGCGCACCACCTGTTCCACAATCACGCCCTCCGACTTTTCCAACTCGTAGTCGGCGGGGGTCGCGCTCATGTAAATGGCCTGTCCTGTGAGTGCCTCGAACTCGTTGAAGCGCAGGGGGCGGTTGTCGAGAGCGGCGGGCAGGCGGAAACCGTAATCCACCAGATTCTGCTTGCGGGAGCGGTCGCCGCCGAACATGGCGCTGATCTGCGAGACCGTCACATGGCTCTCGTCCACCACCAGCAGAAAATCGTCGGGGAAGAAGTCGATGATGCAGAACGGGCGCTCGCCGGGCTTTCGCTTGTCGAAATAGCGGGAGTAGTTTTCAATGCCGGAACAGTAGCCCAGCTCCTTCATCATCTCCACATCGTAGGTTACGCGGTCTTCCAAACGCTTGGCTTCCAAGTGTTTGCCGATGGATTTGAAGTACTTGACCTGCTCGCCGAGGTCGATTTTGATTTGGGTGATGGCATCGTTGAGCGAGTCGGGCGAGGTTACGAAGAGGTTGGCGGGATAGATGGTCAGTTTTTCCAGCTTCCCCATTTTCCCGCCGCTAACGGCATCGATTTCGTAGATGTCCTCTATTTCATTGTCCCAGAAGATGATGCGATAGGCGTTGTCGTTGTAAGGCGGGAAGATGTCAACAGTGTCGCCTTTCACGCGGAATTTCGCCGGTTCGAGCTCCAACTCGGTACGCGAGTAGAGGCTGTTCACAAACGCCAGCAGCAGCTGGTTGCGGTCAATGTTCATCCCTTTATGGATGTTGATGACGTTTTTGGCGAAGTCGTCGGGGTTGCCGATGCCGTAAATGCACGATACGGAGGCGACAATAATCACATCACGACGGCCGGAGAGCAGTGCGCTGGTGGCCCGCAGCCGCAGTTTTTCAATCTCTTGGTTGATGGAGAGGTCCTTTTCGATGTAGGTGTTGCTGACCGGAAGGTAGGCTTCCGGCTGGTAGTAGTCGTAGTAGGAGACGAAGTACTCGACGGCGTTTTCGGGGAAGAACTGTTTGAACTCGGTGTAAAGTTGGGCGGCGAGGGTTTTGTTGTGGCTGAGAATCAGGGTAGGGCGGTTCACTTCGGCAAGCACATTGGCAATGGTGAAGGTCTTGCCGGAACCGGTCACGCCGAGCAGCACCTGCGCCTTGTCGCCGCGGTTCAGCCCTTCCACCAGTTGCTTGATGGCGGCGGGCTGGTCGCCGGATGGAGCAAATTCAGAGTGTAGTTTGAAGTTCATGTTTTCTTACATCGAAATTTTTCACATCGAATAACTAATTAACGCGGAATTTATTGTTTGTGGAGTTAAGTTATGGAATCAATCCCTTTACCTCTTGTAAAAAAACAAAGCGATATAGATGATTCCGTGATTATGAATACTATAGGATTGAAGGAGGGGAGATTCCGAAACCTTTTATCATAATAAATTCATCATTCCGCGTCCAAGTTCAACGTTATCCCGTAATCGTGCAGCCATTCCTCGCACTCCTTGTAGTTGGGCATCACGGAAAAAACCGAATCCCAAAACTGGCGGGTGTGCTGGCGATATTTCAGATGAGTAAGTTCGTGAACTATCAGATAATCAACAATTTCTGGTTTTGCCATAATGCACTTCCAATGGAAATTGATGGTGTGTTGCGGGGTACACGATGCCCAATGCCCACCCAATTCAATGAGACGGATAGAAGTGGGAGCGCGGCCGACTAATTTTGAAAAATAGTCAATTCGCTCCTGTAAGTAAGGTAGGCCTTGCTTCTTGTAAAACTTGATGAATGTTTCTTTGGCTTTAGGCAGACATCTCTCGTTCAAAACGAATTTGTCATCAACTATTTCAAGCGATTTTCTGGCGGTTTCGGAAATAAGCAGGTTATACGATTTTCCCATAAAGAGGAATGCCTGTCCGTTGACAAAATTACGGTTGATGTACGCCTTGTTTACAGCCTTACGGTGAGCCACGTGCTTGCAAATCAGATATTCGCGGGCTTCGAGTTCCTTGCGGATAGTCTCATCATCGCAGTCGGTTGGCGCCACCGCGTTCACACTACCGTCACGCTCAATATTGACCGTGATGGTTTTGCGGCGTTTCGAACGCTTGATTTCTATTTCCAAGTCCCCGATTTTCATACGAAAGTTTTGATTATTTTGGACTTATAATCTTACCAGCCCATAATCTTGACAGAAATTCTTTTGCAGGCCACACTTCAACATCATTAAACATTCTTGGCGTTTCTTCCAACGAAACAACCACAAGTTTACATTGCGGATGTTCTTCTTTAAATGCCTTTAATCCTTTGAGATGTGAAGAAGCGATCCTTTCGGAAGACTTTATCTCAATGGCGAGTTCGGCGTCTCCTATCACTGCATCAACCTCGTATGCATTATTTAAAGTGTGCCAAAAAGACAGTTTTTTGTTTGATTCGGAATAATCGAGATAAGCCGCCAACTCTTGAATGATAAGATGTTCAAAAGCATGTCCGTATTCCGCAGTGCCATGCTGAAGTTTTTCTCTATGCAAGAGATAGTTTGTTATTCCAACATCAAAATAATAAAACTTTGGTGCCAGCTGCACTTTGCGTTTTATCACTTTTGTATATGCAGGAATAAACATACCAACCAGTGTCTCCTCAAGGATTGTAAAATATTCCTTGATGGTTTTGGAAGACACTCCGCAATCGCTGGCTATTTTGGTGTAATTAACCATTTCGGTGTCACACAATGCCGCTACTTCTAAGAAACGAGTGAAGGAATCAAGATTTCGAACCAGAGCCTCTGCAATGATTTCCTGCTGTAAATAATCTCCGATGTATGCTTGCAGACGTTTTTGAGGGTTTTCAATCAGATAATGTCGTGGAAGCATACCATGGTTTATTGCTTTATTCAAGTCAAAATCAGGGATTTCGGCACTTACCAAAGGATGCAGAACTTTACGAATAGCCCTTCCGCCAAGCATATTGGCACTTGTTCGTCTCAGTTTTCTGGCACTTGAGCCGCAAAGTATGAAACGAATGTCTTTGTTGGTCATAAGCCAGTGTACTTCATCCAACAAGGCGGGAATCTTCTGAACCTCGTCTATAACCACCACAGAGCCTTCATCCAACATCATGCACTCGTCTCTCAACAAAGAAGGTTTGAGTTTATATTTTGTATAAACGTCGGATTTAAGCAAGTCGTAATATGGGACATTGGAAAACAATTGTTTCAACAAGGTGCTTTTACCCGTTTGGCGAGGTCCCCATAAAAACAGGCTGTCGCTTTCTATATCGCTGAGTGACAATAATCTGTTTAACATACCAATAGATATTTTCTCGGATGCAAAGATACAAGAAAAAACAATACAAACATTATTTTTCGAGTGAAAATTTGAAGTTGTACTTCGGATTTTATGATAAAATTTGAAGTAGAAGGTCAAAAAGTCACTTTAATTTTTGTTGATGATGAATTTCCTCAACACGCTCTCGTTGCTTTTTGCTAACTTAATCAACTCGGTAACAATGGATTCGCTGTTCTCCTTCAGTTGCTGAATGCCCGAGAAGCGCAATGTTGTGCCAATCTTTCCTCGCAAATCGTTCACATTGGTTGGTTTTGTCCAGATGTTCGGAATGGACATAGCAGCATAAATCAGCGTCATCACTTGGTCGGTGACAGCGACGATGTTGTCGTGGCGCTCTTCAAAATCAACGCCTGCGCATTGGCAGAGTTTGTCGTAGAATGGCTCCTTTTCTTCCGATACCACAGCTGGTTTCGGATTTGCCAATTCCTGACGCAGACGCTCCAATTCGCTTATCATCTCCGACCAGTTGCCAGCGTATGTGGTGAGAATGTTTTCCATCCGGTCTTTGAACTTCTGATAAAGTGCGGTGTTCCGTCCTTCACCCAATTTTATGATGATACGGTCGCGGATTTGGTGCTCCATAGCCGAAGCCACAGTCTGCGGATTGCCGTACATATTGCTAACAATCTTTGGGAAATCATCCGACAAGATATCCACTTCAGGAACTGTCTCGCGCACACCATCTGATTTCAGGTATTTATCGAGCAGGCGGCGCACTTTCTCGCTCGCCCATTTCAAATCGAGCGTCTCATCTTTGTAGTGCCAACGTATGAGTGCCACAATGTAGGCCATTCGTTTGGCGGGGACATAATAGCGGCTGCGCGTTTCGGGCTCGTTGAAAAGCAGGTCGAAGATGTCGAAGAACAGACGGAACAAGGCATCCAACTCCGAACGGAATTTGATGCTTTCGGCCACTTCCACAATCTTTTCACAAAGTTCCTTTTCGCGTTCCCTGCTTGTGCGTTGCTCAAGAAAATCCTTGATGTCGGCAATGCCCTCGTTCTCGAACCGCTGAACAATCTTGTTGTAACGCATTTCCAACTCGGGAATCTCCTTTTCGATGGCGGAAAAATAGGTTTCGAACTCTGCCAAATCTTCTTTCGCCGCTTTCTCATCGTCGGCATTGTAGATGCCCAGAGCCTTGTGCAGGTTTTTGGTGACGCCGAAGTAATCGACCACAATGCCGTGCTTTTTGTTCTTCTTGGTGCGGTTTACGCGGGTGATGGCCTGCATCAAGTTGTGCTCCGACAGGTTTTTGTCGAGATACATCACCTGCTCAACTGGCGCATCGAAACCCGTCAGAAGGCGGTCGCAGACACAAAGGATGCCAATGCCCGAAAGCGGATTCTCTGCATCGAAATCCTTTTTGAAGTTGGTGATGGCATCGTCGGTGTCGGCTTCTACTCGGGCAGTGCGGACAATGGCCGCCTCGTTGTTGCCCGCACTCGACACCACAGCCCGAACCTTCAGCATACGCAGGCGTTGCAGCATCACATCGTCGCGCACGTCGTCCGACTTTTGCTCTTCTGCCGCAATGAATTCGGGAATCAATTTTTCGAGAGCGATTTTGTAACGCACCGCCGCCATTATTGACGATGCCACCACTTGCGCTTTGAATCCGTTTGGAAGGATTTCCGAAACGTAATGCGCAAGCATATCGCGAGCGTTTTTCATCACTCGGTCGGCACTTTCAAGGTAGGCAATCATTGTGCCGTAACGCTTCTGAATCTCAATGCGCTCCTCCTGTGACCGGTTGGCGAATGTGCGTTCAAATTCAGCATCGAACTCGTCTTTGAACGGTATGCTGTCGTCGCTTTTGCGACCGATGTATTTTATATCAACAGTGGCGTTGTCGCGCACCGAATCGTTCATCTTGTAGGTATCGATGAAAACTCCCGCCTGCTGACCGAAACGCTCGCAGGTGGTTGCCTTGTGGCGCGGCGTAATGAGCGGTGTGCCCGTGAATCCGATGCGTGCCGCATTAGGAAAGGCTTGGAACAGGTTGTCGCCCATCTCGCCGCCCTGACTGCGGTGCGCCTCGTCTATCAGCACCAGAATCTTCGGGCTCTCGTTGATGACGGGGAACGACTCGTATTGCGGCACAATGCCTGCATTTATCAGCGATTCGAGCGAATACTCCTTGTTCTCGCCGAACTTGTGAATCATCACCAAGTTAAGGTCGGCGGTGTCGCCTTCGAGTTTCACCAGCGCCTGACGGTTTTCCACAATGTTCTGCACCTTCTTCGTATGCGGGTCGTGGCGCAGCTCGCCTGTGTATTCGGCGGTCTCGGCCAACTGGTCTTCCAAGTCGTGGCGGTCAACCACCATCAGTATGCGGTAGTCGCGAAGATCGGCAATGCGGCGCATCTTCTTGACCAGAAACACCATTGTGAGCGATTTGCCGCTGCCCTGCGTGTGCCAGATGACGCCGCTGCGGCTGCGCCAGTCGGTGCCGCTCTGCAGGCGGCGAATCATCTTGCCCACAGCGCGGTACTGCTGATAGCGGCAGATGATTTTCACCGTGTTGTCGCCTTTCTGCATAAAGAGCGTGAAGTTGCGGTAGATGTCAATCAGAATCTCGTGGTTGAACATACCTTTGATAAGGATTTCCTGACGTTCGGCGGGGTTGATGTTGGTGCCTTCGGCGTACTCTTCGGGGAAGATGTCTTTCCAATTGAGATAAAAATCGAAATCGGCGGAAATGGTGCCGCAACGCGCCTCAACGCCACGGGTGATGACGCTGAACAGGTTGGTATGGAACAGCCGCTCGCAACCTTCCGATATGCCGTCGGCAAAAGGGTCGTCGATGACGCGCTGGTTGGCGTAGCGTTTTATCTGGTCGTAAGCCTCGCTCATCGGTTCCGAAACATTTTCGTCCTTGCACTCAATCACCACCAGCGGCAGACCGTTGACAAAGCAGACAATGTCGGGGATGATGAACGGCTTGGTGTTGTTGGTATCGACGCGGAACTGGTTGATGGCGATGAAAGAGTTCTTCTTGTAATTGTCGAAGTTGATGATTTTTGCTGTTGGGTTTTCTTCGCCGGTCTGTTCATTTTTGGTGCGCAGATGGATGCCATCGAGCAGCATATTGTGAATCTCGCGGTTGGCATCGGTCAGCGGTTTGTCGATGTCGGTGACTTTGCGGTAGCAGTATTCCTTTTGCTCCGCGGTTATCCACGGGTTGAGTTCGCCCAACTTCTTGAAGAACTCCTCTTTAAGCACCACCTCGCTGAACGACGTGCGCATACTCTCGGCAGGGTCTTGCGGAATGCCGCCGCTGCCTTTGTCTATCACTTGCCAGCCAATCTCGCGCAGTTTCTCGAGAGAAGGGTGTTCTACGTTGGTGTATTCGGACATAAGCAATTAACAATTAATATTATTCTTCGGCATTGATTTTATTTTCAATCCGAAGTTTGGCTGATTCCAATGATTTTTGAATCTGACGCAGCAGAACCTCTCTTGGCGGCAGTTCGGTCATATACTGTGCGACCTTGATGCCAGACTTGTCGAGTTGCAGCAGTTCAATCTGTTCTTCGCCGCCTTCAGTGCAAAGCAACAAGCCGAGCGGTGTTTCCTCGCCTGGCTCCATCTCGTTTTGCTCCAGCCAACGCAGGTAAAGCTCCATCTGCCCCTTGTATTTGGCCTTGAATCTGCCAAGTTTCAAGTCTATGGCAATGAGTCGGTGCAGACGACGATGATAGAACAACAAATCGAGATAAAAGTCTTCCCCGTCTATAATCATCCGTTTCTGACGGGCGACAAAACTGAAGCCATTGCCCAACTCAATGATGAACTGCTCCAGATGAGCCACAAGGCTGTCTTCCAGACTCTTCTCGCTGTACATTCCTTTCAAACCTGTGAATTCAAGGAAGTAAGGACTTTTGAACACCAAATCGGGCGAGAGTACATTTTCATCGCGCAGTTGCGAAAGTTCTTGTTTGATAAGTGCATTGGGCTTGCTGCTGATGGCTGTACGCTCGTAGAGCATACCGTCGATTTTCTTCTGAAGCGTTCTCACGCTCCATTTTTCCGATGCTGCCATCGTAATATAAAATTCACGTTGCAATTCGTCTTTAATTGTCATAACTGTCAAGAAATGAGACCACGACAATTTTGACAACAGTGTTGACACAATTTGAAAGTCGGGGAATATTTCCGCAAACTTCATCATTCGGCGGATTGTTCTCTCTTCAAATCCTTTCTTTCCATATTCTTCTTGCAATTGTCGAGACACTGTCGCAACAATCTGCTTTCCGTACTCAGCTCGTTGGTTGCCAAGCACTTCGCGGTTGATGCGCTCGCCAATGTGCCAGTACATCATAGTTAGTTCGCTGTTGACCGTTGCGGCCACGCGCCCACGTGCCTGCTCTATAATCTGCCGCAAATCTTCTACCAAAGATTTTGACAACAGCGGTGACACAATTTTATTATCTGAATCTAACGGGTTCATTTTTCTGATTTACAACTTACTCTCTTCTTTCACTTTGCAAAATTACACTTTTCAGATGAAATGTTTTTTTCGAGAAAGGGGTGCTAAACGTTGGTGTATTCGGACATGATTAAAGTATTACGATCATTAGTCTGCAATAGGCATTGATATCATGAATGTATTTGTTGCATATTCCACTCCATCTACTTTTGAAATATCGTCACCCGCATCAACAGTTAAAGTTCCATCATTCAATTCTATTAACTTGCGTGCACGAAACATTCCAATTCCTTTTCCTTGTTGTTTTGTCTTTTTTGCCCAAATCCCAGAATATCCCTCGTCAAATATATTTTTTTCTTCTCCTTTCTCTATATACAAACTTTTCATGTTCATTTTAATTATGAATTTGCTGTCTTCTATATTAAAAGAAATAGTAATTTGAGTTTTAGGCTTGACATATTTTGTCGCATTTTCAATCAAATGATATAAGGCGACATAAAAAGTTTCAAAGTCCAACAAGATTTTTGTTGTCATTGAATCGACATGAACATAAACTTCTTTTTCATGAAAATCAGCAAAGAAAGGATGTAAAACAGACATGACTATATCTGGAACTTTGTGTTTCTGCTTTTGCAATGTATTATTATCAATATGTAATAATTTATCATAAACGGTGAACTCTGCTTTCATTGCACGATTAAATCTCGCTATACGAAAGAATGTCAATGCAGCTGATTTGGGATTATTTCGTATTACATTTGTAACATATTCAACATTTTGATTATTCCCTATATCTGTCTGGGGCACCAGATTCTCCAACTCCTGAATAGCATGACCATTAATAGATTTAAGATTATGTATAACACGATCTGTTCTTTGAAATGATTCATGAGACACTCCTTTGGCTATATCGGCAAATGATTTTATGCATGGTATAAGCGCATAAAATTCTTCTTTGAACAATTTTGTCGTTTTGGAATCAGAACTGCACAAAAATAATTTCCCGTTTTTCCCTGAATGATACGCTATCCGTTTGGACAATTTGTCATATTTGCATTCTATTTGAGCATATTCATTTTTAATATGTGATATAATGCACTCAACACACTCTTGGCGAGGTAAGGTGTCAAGAATGACATTGTCTTCTATATCAATAATTTTTCTGTCCATTATTACTCAAAACATTTTTGTCCAAACTCTTCAATGAAATTGTAGAATTGAATAGGTTCTGCATTTTTCTGCAATATATAGTCAACTTTTTTTAAATCAGGGTCAAGCATATGTGGCTCTGCAGAATAAATGCAAACTTGTTTCTTTGGAAATTTGTTTTTAATAGCCGCAGCCAAACCAATTCCTTGGTTCTTTGGGAATAAATTTTGTCCTACACCATTAATGTCAACAAAAATGATATTGGCTTTCAATATTGCGGCATCGTCTAAATTTGTGATATCTTTTTTATATGATACATTTTGCCATCCCGCTTTTTTAATATTATCCATCATTTTAAATCTTTCATCATCTATAAACAAGATTTGCAAATTCAGCTTCAAATTATTCGTATCCGAACATTCTTTTTGTCCGTCAGTAGCACAAACACCTTTGTTACCAAGAAAATTATTAACTGTAACTGTTTGTGTTTGATTTTGAGAAATTTGTTGTTCTCCCTTTTTATTAGATTTTTTCTTTATAACACCACCGACAACTGCAGCAACTATTGCGCCTACGGCAGTGATTGTAGCAATAGTAATTCCTTCTGTCATAATAATTCCTGTTTGTAATTTACACTCAAGTTAACTTGCTATTTTAAATGTTCTTTAGCGTTCATTCTCTTCTTCCAGCAACCTCTCCATCAACCCCTTCTTCACCTTCTCATATTTCTCCAGCACCTTTTCCTCCGCCGCTATCTTCGCATCTATGCCAGAAAGTATGGCGGCAATGCGGCACTGCTCGGAGAGGTCGGGCTTACCGTTTTTGAAAGGTATGGAAATAGGAAATTCTTCGTATTCATTTCCATTTATGCCAGGCTGACCTGTTCGCATAGAATTGGCGGCTATCCAATTCTTGTATTGCGGTGTTTGCGTCTGATATTTAAGGTATTCTGGCAGCAATACATTTCCATCTGTTCTCACCCTAATAAGGAATCCAGCAAATACGAGCATCCCGTCTTTTGGATTGTATAGGTAGGCTTTTCCAGTACTTGCACCTGTTCTCGCAAATACTAAATCACCCTCCTCCATAACATATTTTAGTGCATCTTGACTTGAGACAGATACAATGTCTTTCTTGGAATAATATCCGTCCTCCGTAATATCTGTAATTCTCAAATATGTTGGAAGATTATTGTCGTATGGAACCGCTGGCGCGTTTATGCCATAGTCAGGCTTTTGTTTTAAACATTCCCCCAACCTCACCTTCCTCCATTGTACATTGTTCATTGTACATTGTTCATTGAAAAGCTCTTCCATCATTCCCTGCTTCATCTGCTTGTATTTGGCTATGGTTTTCTGCGTGGCGGCTATCACCTTGTCGGCAGAAGCGAGTATGGCGGCTATGCGGCGCTGGGCGGAAAGGTCGGCGGGATAGGAAATTTCAAATTTCCCCAAATCTGTTGTGCTTATACTTGCTTGATTAACTGCTGATTTTGCTAACGTACGTATCTTTCTACGATATTTATCTGATGATAACAAATAAAACAAGAATAGCTTATCAATGTTGTTATTTGCACGTAATAGTAATAAATTCATTCCGTGATATAACTCAGTTGAGTCATCATAATATGCAACTTTACCAATATGCTTTACACTATTTATATGACTAAATAATATATCGCCATTGACCATTAAATAATCTTGGTTCGGCTTGTCAGGTATATGTCCAATCTTATTGTAATCTATGTAACCATCAGAAATGGTTTCAATTCGGGTTACAAAGTAACCTTGGGTTTCTTCTACATCATAGGTTAACCCATTACAAATTCTTTCGCAACAATCTCCCAATTTCTTATGCACCCACTCAGTCTTCATTGTCAATCGTTTCTTGGTTAAGCAATTGAGCCAATTCTTCTTTGGTGGGAAGATAGGTCATATATTTTGCGGCGAAAATCTGCTTTTCGTCTTCGGGAAGCGTGTAGCGCACCACGGTATCGTTTTTGTCGGCGCAAAGCACGATGCCTATTGGCGGATTGTCGCCGGGGTTCATCAGTTCGCGCGTGTAATAGTTCACATACATCTGCATCTGCCCAAGGTCCTGGTGCGTGAGCTCGTCAGTCTTCAAATCAATCAGCACAAAGCAGCGGGCGAGATAGTTGTAAAAAACAAGGTCGATATAAAAATGCTTGTCGTCGAACGATATTCGTTTCTGCCGCGCGACAAACGAATACCCTTTGCCCAATTCCAACAAGAAATGTTGCAGTTTGCTGATAAGCATTTCCTCAAGATTGCTTTCCAAAAAATGTTCACCTTGCGGAATGCCGAGAAAATCAAGAATATATGGGTCGCGGATTATCTCTCGCGGCTGCAACATTTCGGATGCTGATTGCTGTATCTCCTTGCGAACAGTCTCTTTGTCGCGGCTTGCCAGCATACGCTCGTAAAAGAGTGTGTTTATCTGCCTGTCGAGTTGGCGTGTGCTCCAATTTTCTCTTACGCACTCATCCATATACCAAAGTCTAACCTCCTGATTCTGAACTTTCAAA
>JAFVNW010000070.1 GCA_017506175.1 Bacteroidales bacterium
AAGGAATTGAAATTTCTATTTCTACGTCTAATTGATCAATCTCTTTTCCTCTTTTAATCGAACCATAAGGAATTGAAATCGAAGAATGCGGAGTATATGGGTCAGATAACGAGCCTGCTTTTAATCGAACCATAAGGAATTGAAATTATTTGCCCGCCGTGGCTGCTCCACTATAGCCCGCCTTTTAATCGAACCATAAGGAATTGAAATAAGGGAGAGTATCAGCAGTATCGCGATGCTTTCTGCTTTTAATCGAACCATAAGGAATTGAAATCACTTATCTCGTGCAATTGTTTGTGAAACATTAAAGCTTTTAATCGAACCATAAGGAATTGAAATACATAAATAGGTTGTTCGCTTCTTCTTACTGCTTCTGTCTTTTAATCGAACCATAAGGAATTGAAATACTTATGATTCTTCATCATTCCTTTGACGTTCAAGTCCTTTTAATCGAACCATAAGGAATTGAAATTTATCAAACCACTTCATTTCGGGGCGGCGATAAATCTTTTAATCGAACCATAAGGAATTGAAATAAGTTCAAGAACAGAAGGGACAAGCAGTCGTTCAAGCTTTTAATCGAACCATAAGGAATTGAAATATGATATACACAGAGCGCAAGGACGGAGTAAAAGCACTTTTAATCGAACCATAAGGAATTGAAATAACATTGCCAAGTTCTTGACGAGGCATCGCATGATTGCCTTTTAATCGAACCATAAGGAATTGAAATTTGTATATTCGTAATAGTCTTTTATTTTTCGTCTGTCTTTTAATCGAACCCTAAGGAATTGAAATAGGATATTGCTCCTATTGCAATAACACTCATCAATATGTTTGATTGCTAATGCAATAGTGTGGCTCTTTATCCTTTTTCGCGTTCCAGAGGAACGCACTCCCAGTAACCCCAGACAAGCGAAAGCGCAGTCTGGGGTAGGGCACCACTCGCGAAAAAAGCGTGCCAAAGACACGCTACAAATGGATAGGATGATGGGTAGCGTGCCATCCGCACGCCTTTACCGTTGCACGCACCTGCCCCAGACTGCGGCCAAATTTTGGCCTTGTCTGGGGTTACTGGAATTTCGTGCCTTTGGCACGATTACTTGATATACATTCCGTTCCGAATCAAAATGTTGCAAGGTTTGGTTTTGATTTTATCGCAACAGTAGCGTGCCGTGCATTACCCGATGTCACGGCTCCCCACATTCCAGTTCATCGTTGTGGCGTTTTTTCTCGGGAACGATGCCGTTTTTTTTGTAATTTTGCCGCCTGAAATACATTTATTATGGAAGAAAACGAAGGAATTGTTGAGGAAAAAGACGAGCTATACGAGCATTTCCGCTTCACCGTTGATTCCGGTACGGAACTGATTCGGATGGACAAGTACTTGATGAACATGCTGGCAAACACGTCGCGCAACCGCATCCAGCAAGCGGCGAAAGCCGACTGCATCCTCGTGAACGGCAAGCCGCAGAAGCAGAATTATCGCGTACACCCCCGCGATGTCATCTCTATTCTTCTTCCCAACCCGCCCCGCGAAATCGAAATCATCGCCGAAAACATCCCGCTCGACATCCCCTACGAGGACGATGACCTCATCATCATCAACAAACCCGCTGGTCTCGTGGTGCATCCCGCCTACGGGAATTACACTGGCACGCTCGTCAATGCGCTGACCTATCACTTTCAGAATCAGAAGGATAAGCATGGGAACCCCGTCCGCCCGCTGCTGGTGCATCGCATCGACAAGAACACTTCGGGCATAATGATTGTGGCCAAGTCGGAGGAAGCGCAGGCCAAACTCGCCGCCGATTTCTTCACCCACACCATCAACCGCAAGTACAATGCGCTGGTGTGGGGCGACTTCAAAGAGGACGAGGGCACCATTGAGGGCAATGTGGGGCGCAACCCCAAAGACCGGATGGTGATGACCGTTTTCCCTGACGGGGAGCAGGGCAAGCGCGCTGTAACCCATTACCGCGTCATTGAGCGTTTCGGCTACGTCACCCTCGTGGAGTGCCAACTGGAAACGGGACGCACCCACCAGATTCGCGTCCACATGAAGTACGCAGGGCACCCCCTTTTCAACGATGAAACCTACGGCGGCGACCAGATCATCAAGGGGACGACCTTCACCAAGTACAAACAGTTCATCAACAACTGTTTCAAAATCATGCCGCGGCAAGGACTCCACGCCAAGTCGCTCGGTTTCACCCACCCCGTCACAGGCGAATACATGCTCTTCGACTCAGAACTGCCCGCCGACCTGAGCGCCGTGCTCGACAAGTGGCGCAATTACGCCAAACACAAGGAGTTCGAGGATCCCGACGAGCTGGAAAACACCCCCAATACGGACACATTTCAATAATAATCAAATGAAACTTTCTCTGTTTGCAACTTTACTGGTTTTCGCTCTGCTGGTTTCCCGCAGTCCAGACGCCTGTGCCGACACTATTCGGCAAATGCAGTATAATCTATTGTATTATACCGACAATGGTGTGGAAGAGTGCAATTCCGAAACCAACAATCTGGACGGGAAGGATGCCGCCTTGAAGAAAATCATCGGTGAAGTAAAACCGGATATATTGACAGTCAATGAGATAGGGAAGGAGTCCTATTATGCCGACCGCATTTTGTACAACGTGCTCAACACCGATGGCGTGGACTACTACGGCTATTTGCCAGTGGTGAGCAATCCGAACAGTTTTTACACGACGACAAACCGTGTTTTTTACGACACGCGGAAGCTGGCGCTGAAGAGCAGTTTCTATGTCGCCACTTCGCCCACATACATCAATGGTTACCGTATGTACTACCGCTCGCAGGAGCTGACGCAGGGCGATACGGTGTTCATCACGTTCATCGTGGCGCATCTTAAGGCGGGCAGTGACGAAGCCAACGTTGCCACGCGCCAAACGCAGGTGCAAGCCGTGATGAACAAACTGCAAAGTCTGGGGCGCGCCGACAACTACGTTTTTAGCGGCGACCTCAACCTCTACGGCGCCTCCGAACCCGCCTACCAGACACTCGTTCATAACTCCAACGCAATGATTTGCTTCCGCGATCCAATTGACGAGGAGGGCGAGTGGAACAACAACGGTCGCTTCGCCGACATTTTCACACAATCCACCCACACCAGCACCAACGGCTGCTATTCCGCTGGCGGCATGGACGACCGCTTCGATTTCATCCTCGTCTCCGACTACATCAACAGCGGGCTGAAAAAGGTGAAGTGCCTGAATGACACCTACCACGCTTTCGGACAGGACGGCAGCCGCTTCAACGGCTCTATCGTGAGCCCCGCCAACACCGCCGTTTCTACCGAGATTGCCCATGCACTCTACCTGATGTCGGACCATCTGCCCGTGGTGATGGACTACCGCATTGACGCCGCTTTGCCCGTGAACGACATCGCCGGCGAGTTCGCCGTCCGCGTGGCCAATCCTGTGGGCCAGCGGCTGAACGTTTTCTGCAACTTGCTGAATAACGATAAGTTGACTTTTGAAATCTACTCGATGGAGGGTCGTTTGCTGCAGATGGAGCAGCGGTCTGTGCCCGCCGGCGATACGCAACTGCAATTAGACTTTCCCCATAAACCTGCTTTTTATCTATTGAAAATTTCGGATGGACAACGGAATTGCGTGGTGAAGAAGTTGGTGAAGCTGTGATGGAGATGATTACTGACAGGTAATCCCCCTCACTTTACCTCTTCTCAATGGTTTCCACAAACTCCAGTGCATCTTTGGTGTAGCCATCGGCTTTGATTTGGTCGGCGAGAATTTGCGTGAGCACGGCGCCGCCGACGAAAATAGGAGTCTTCACACCGTTGTCTTTCAGGTACTTAATCGTCTCTTCCATGGAAAGCACCGTGGTGGTCATCAGTGCGCTCAAGCCAATTACGTTGGGTTTGTATTTCTTGTCCGCCTCCAAGAGGGTCTCCTTCGGTGTGTCTTTTCCCAAGTCGATGACCTTGTAGCCGTAAGATTCGAAAATCACCTTGACGATGTTCTTGCCGATGTCGTGGACATCGCCTTTAACCGTTGCCAAAACCACCGTTCCTTTGTGAGAGTCGCCTTGCGAGAATTGCGATTTCACCACGTCAAAGGCCTCTTTGCAGGCTTCGGAAGCGGAAATCAGCTGTGGCAGGAAAATCTTCTGCTTCTCGAAGTCGCTGCCTACTTCGTTCAACGTTGGAATCAGAATCTGGTTGATGATGCTCATCGCGTCCTGGCTTTCCAGAAGCTGTTTGGTCAGGGCGGTGCTCTCCTCTTTCATTCCGCGACGAATGGCGGCCTGAAGTGAATTGGGGCTGGCATTGTCAGTGGTGCTTGTTGCGGCCGGCAGGTTGGCAGCTTGTTGGGCTGTGGCCTCCACAGTCACGGCATTTTCCACGAAATTGTTCAAATCATCGGTATTGCCGCGCAGTGCCTTGTAAGCCAGAATGGTGTTCTTCATCATCGCGTTGCAGGGGTTGATGATGGGCATGGTAAGGCCGTTTTCCAATGCCATGGCGAGGAAGGTGCTGTTGATGGTTTCGCGGTTGGGCATGCCGAAGCTGACGTTGGAAACGCCGAGTGCGGTTTTGAGGTGCAGCTTTTCGGTCACCATGCGCAGGGCGCGAAGCGTCTCCTTCACCAGTGGTTGTTGGGCGCTGCAAGTCAGTGTCAGTGTGTCCAACATGATGCGGTGGCGCGGTATGCCGTAATTCTCGGCTCCCTCCACAATTCGTTCGGCAATGGCGAAGCGCTCTTCGGCGGTTTGCGGTATGCCGTTGTCGTCCATCGTCAAGCCGAGCACTACTGCGCCGTATTTCTTCGCAATGGGGAAGATGGCGGCCATGTTGTCGGTGTTGCCGTTCACGGAGTTGATGAGCGGCACACCGTTGTAATAGCGGCATCCCGCCTCAATTGCTTTCGGGTTGGAAGAGTCGATTTGGAGCGGCAGGTTGGTGATTTCGTTGAGTTTGACGACGGTGTTGCGCATGTTGGTCACATCGTCGGTTTTGGGTACGCCGAGGTTCACGTCAAGCAGGTCGGCGCCGGCCTCCTCCTGTTTGATGGCCTCCTTGAAAATATAGTCGAAGTCGCCGTTGATGATGGCCTCCTTGAGTTTCTTTTTGCCAGTGGGGTTGATGCGTTCGCCGCAGATTTGCACGCCCTCCATCTCCACGATTTTGGTGGCGGAGGTGATGCGTGTTCGGGGTTCGATATGGCGTTCGGGGATGGTCATACCCTTGTTGGAGGCGATGGCGCGGATGAATTCGGGGTTGGTGCCACAGCAGCCGCCGAGGATGGCGACACCCTGACGGCGAAAGTCCTCCATGCATGTTGCAAATTCCTCAGTAGTAAGCACATACGTGGCTTTGCCGTTTTCAATGCTGGGAATACCACGGTTGGGCTGCACGAGGATGGGCTTGGAACAGTATTCGAGCAGTTCGCCCACGATGGGGCGCAAATCATTGGGGCCGAGCGAGCAGTTCACGCCAATGGCATCGGCCCCCATGTTCGACATCAGCTCCGCCATGATGCGCGGGGAGGTGCCGGTGAGGGTGCGCCCGTTTTCAGAAAAGGTCATCGTGGTAAAGACGGGCTTGTCGCAGTTCTCCTTCACGGCGAGCAAAGCGCATTTCAGTTCGTAGAGGTCGGAGAAGGTTTCCAGGATGAAGCCGTCCACGAGGTCGCGGGCGGCAAGCACCATCTCTTTGAACGCCTCGTAGGCTTCGTCGAAGGGCAGCTCGCCGAGGGGGGCGAGCATCTTGCCGAGCGGCCCGATGTCCATCATCACGTACTGGGAGGTGCGATGGCGCTTGGCAAGTGCGATGGCGCCCTCAATGACGGCGCGGCGGTCCTCTTCGGGCATCTTGATGCGGTTGGCTCCGAAGGTGTTGGTGGTGATGAAATCACACCCCGCGTCGATATAGCTTTTGTGAATTTCCGCGATTTGGTCGGGATGGGTGATGTTCAGCAGCTCCGGCATTTTCGACATGATGCCGCGTTTCTCAAGTTCGGTGCCAAACGCACCGTCGAAAATCATCACCTGTTTTCCTAATCTTTGCAACATGTTGATAATTAATTGATTTGATTGTATTGAAAAGCATGACATTCTCGTGCTTTTCCCAAAATCTGTTTGTCGTTTCCTGATCTCAATCTGCTTTTAGGGTGCGGATGGGGTGGCGTGATTACTTCACAATCTCAATCTCCTGCATCAGGTTCTGGGCGTTGGCCATCTTGTCGATGATGAACAGCAGGTAGCGCATGTCCATGCAGATGGTGCGCTGCACCTGATCCTCGAAGGAAATGTCGCCGCTCATGGCCTCCCAGTTGCCGTCGAAGGCCAAGCCGATGAGGTTGCCCTCGCCGTCAATGACTGGACTGCCGGAGTTGCCGCCCGTGATGTCGTTGGTGGTGATGAAGTTAACAACCAGCTCGCCCTTCTCATTGGCGTAACGGCCGTAGTCTTTGTTCTCCCACAGCTTGATGAGGTCTTTCGGAACATCGAATTCCCAGTTGCCGGGCACGTATTTCGCCATCACGCCGTCAAGGGTGGTGTAGAAGTTGTACTGCACCCCGTCTTTCGGACTGCAATCCTGCACGCTTCCGTAGGTGAGGCGCATCGTGAAGTTGGCATCAGGATAGAAGCTGCGGTCCTTCTGCATCTCCATCAGTCCTTGCATGTACAGACGGTCGGCACGGCTGCAGTCCACCTTGTCGGCCTGGTCGCTCAGCGCGATGTACGACTCCACAATCTCCTGCATCAGCGCGAAGATGGGGTCTTTGTCCAACGATTTCGGATTTTCAATCCATGCGTACAGCTTGTCTTTATCGACGAAGATGGATTTGGCGAAGGCGTTATCCACAAAAGCGGTGAAGTCGCCGTGGTTCTTGTCTCCCGTCTTTTTGATGATGGCGGGCAGTTGCGCGTGGTCCACCTCCTTATAGAAGAGGTTGAGCAGGGCGATGGTTACGTCGCGGTCAAGCGCCTTGTTGTAGTCTTTGAAGAAGTCGTTGACGGACGCTCTCATGCCTTGTGTGTAGGCAGCGATGTCCCCTTGAGAGGCGGCTTTTTCGTCGATGGCGTAGTTGATTCTTCTGAAATTCAGGGCAAAAGCCACAGCCTCGCCGCCGCGCCAACCCGCCTCGCGGTGGTAAATCAACGCCTTGGTGTACTTCGATTGGTGGTTCCAGTAGTTGTCCATCTCATCGAAGATGCCGTCGTATTTGGCTTTGCGTTCCTTGTCCTGTTCCGCCCACTCGCGGAAGATCTTCTCTTGTTCAAGGCGTTTCTCGTACACTTTGTTGTATTTGAGCTGCTTCACCTGACCAATGTAGTATTTCCAGTAGTTGCTCACGCTGGCCTGTTTGGAGGCGTACTGTATGAAGACGGCGGGGTCGGCATCCATGTGCTTGCGGTACTGCTCCAGCTTGGTGGTGCGGCAGCTTACGATGGCGGGACCTTCCTGCTCTATGACATTCTTCACCGAGCCCGATGCGGAGTAGCGGTCGGTGGAGCCCGGGTAGCCGAGAATCATGGTGTAGTCGCCCGGTTGCACCCCCTTGAGCGAAATCGGCAGGTAGTGCTTCGACTTCATCGGCACGTTCTCCTTGCTGTACTCTGCGGGCGAACCGTCGGGGGCGGTATAGACGCGGAAGATGCAGAAGTCGCCCTTGTGGCGCGGCCACGTCCAGTTGTCGGTGTCGGCGCCGAATTTGCCGATGCCCCACGGCGGACAAGCCACCAAGCGGACATCTTTGTAAACGTCATACTCGAAAAGGATGAACTGGTTGCCGTGGTAGAAAGGCACGATTTCCACCTCCACATCGCGCCCGGCCTTGGTCTCCTTGATGAGCGTTTGGGCGTTCTTCTTGATGAGTTCGTCGCGGTCGGCCTCCGACATGTCGGCGGTGTAGCCTTTGAGAACATCATCCGTCACGTCCTTGATACTGTTGAGGAAGGAGACAGTGAGCCCTTCATTGGGGAGTTCTTGGTCTTTGCTGCGCGCCCAGAAGCCGTCCTGAAGGTAGTCGTGTTCCACCGAGGCATGGCTTTGCACATAGCTGAGGCCGCAGTGGTGGTTGGTGAGCAGCAGCCCTTCGGCGGAGATGAGCTCGCCGGTGCAGCCGCCACCGAATTGCACGATGGCATCCTTCAAACTGGGTTGGTTGAAGCTGAAAATCTGCTCGGCGGTGAGCTTGCAGCCGAGTTTCTGCATCTGTGCCAGGCTCTGTCCGTTGATAGAGTAAGGAAGCCACATGCCTTCATCGGCGCGGACATTCAGAAAAATCATCGTCAAAGCGATGAAAAGAAGGTTGATTTTGTGTTTCATAGGTCGATTTATTGTTAATAATTGAATGCTGAATTGGAGCGGCAAAGATAAGGCTTTTTGCTGAATCTCTGCTCACCCATCGAATTATCTGTCCGACAGTTTTTTCTTTTTTTTCAGATTTGGGCGGTCCGGCTCCTTGGTTGCGGGGAAATGTGCCAATGCCGCGTATTCTCAAAATCTTTCTCCTTTTCTCCCACTCTTAACGTCGTCGCCGTCGGGCTGGCCCGCTTTTACTCCTCGCCGCCCCTTACCGTATTTTGTTTAATATCCCGAGAGACGCGCCACAGCGCGTCTCTCGCTGTTCATTTGGATTTTTCTGGGGGCGGCTGCGGGGTAATCGCTTGCATCCCTACCGCGTGCGCTTCGCCACCCACCTACATCGCCCACAACAACAGTCCGGCGCAGATGATGACGCCCGTTACCACGAGGTCGATGAGGCAGAAGCCCATAATGTCCTTGGCATTGAGTTTGGCGATGGCCAGCGCGGGCAGTGCCCAAAAGGGCTGGATGAGGTTGGTCCACGCGTCGCCCCAAGCGATGGCAATGCCGGTGAGCCCCGGATCAACGCCCAAGTTGGCGCCAGCAGAGAACATGATGGGGGCTTGGATGGCCCAGTGCCCGCCGCCGGAAGGCACGAACATGTTGAGCACGGCCGCGCAGAGGAAGGTGAGTAGGGGATAGGTCTGCGCGTTGGAAATGCTGATGCAGGCGTCGCTGATGACGGTCCCGAAGCAGATGCCGCTGGCACCCACCCCCGTGATGATGCCCATGATGCCGGCATAAAACGGGAATTGCAAGATGATGCCCGCCGCTCCGCTTACCGCCTTGGCGAAGGCATGTACATAGTTCAACGGCGTTCCGTGAAGCAGGATGCCAAGGGCGAGAAACAGCAGAATGATGGTGCCCAAATCAAAGGTGCCGCCGCGAAATACCAGCCGGATGACGAGATAGCCGGCCATCATCAGGGCCACAATCCAGCTGAGCACGCTACTGTTCTCCAAGCGTTCGGCTGGCGTGGGCTTCCTTTTCATCGGGGCACTTCCCTTCTCAAAACCCTTCATCTCGTTTTCCACGCTCTCTTTCAATGCTTCCGCCTCTGGATTCTCCTCCAGCAGCAGCGAAGGATCCACGCTCACCACCTGCATTGCGTTCTTGGGGTGCATCAGCGAGTTTACCGCCACGATGGCGATGATGACCACCACCACCATGATGAGGTTGGGCAGGGCGAGGATGGTGTCGCCGATGGGGACGGGTGCGGTGAGCACGCCGTTGGTGGCTTGGGTCAGGCTTTCGCCAGGGGTGGCCATCGTGAGCGGGATGGAACCGGAGAGGCCCGCGTGCCATACCACGAAACCACTGTAGGCGCTGGCGATGAGGAGCCGGTAATCCACGCCTCTCATCTTTAGCGCAATCTCTTTGGCGAAGATGACGCCGACAATCAGTCCGAAGCCCCAGTTGAGCCAGCAGGCCATGGCGGAGACGCCCGTCACCAACGCGATGGCGCCGGCGGGTTTCTTGGGCAGCGAAGCCAGCGCACTGATGCCGCGTTTCACAATGCGCGCCGAAGCCAGCGCACTGCCGCTCACCAATACCAACGCCATCTGCATGGCGAAGGCCAACAGATTCCACACGCCGCCGCCCCAGTTCTCAATCACTTCAATGGGCGTCTGCCGACATATCGGCATCGCAAGAATGCCGGCAATCAAGGTGAGGATGATGGCGAAAATGAAGGGTTCGGGCAACCAGCGTTGCACCATTTTTACACAGCCGTTGATGATTTTCTGGAACATGTTATTTTGTTATATGATGTATGAGGCAGAGAGGGTGTGTACACCATCTCCAATGCCTCGTCAATTGTCATGGAAACGGGGTATGTGATTTTCACGCGGCAAAAATACGAATTTTATGGCGATAGACGAGATGGAAAATCAGCGGGCAACGCTCACCGTTCACCTTGCCCCATTCCTTCTCTTGCACCCAATCGGTTCCTTTTGTTGTGAATTTAAAAAACAGGTTCACGTACTTGAGCATTCATAGTAATAGGAAACAATTGCACTATTGCAACAATAGTTAATAGTCGTTTCAGTACGCGTTTATTGTTTTTTGTCCTTGTAATTAAAATATCCTTGACCACAATTCAATCCAATTACTCTTTATTGTTTTTATGATAATCGGAATATAAATAAACGCTGTACAAGCCAATTGCGACTCCCATAACAATTATCATCCACCGAATATCCCATATTTCACTCCAAGAAAGAGGAGGGGAATCCATACTAGCATAAGAGTGTCGCAATAGGATATAACCTCCTGCTCCGACCACAAAAGATAGTATAAATACTAATACTTTACCTTTCAATCTTCTTCCGTTCATTATTCCATGTATTTCCCGCCGTATAAACTTTTGTTACCCTGCTGATCCAGGTAGATACCAACTGAGCAGCTTTTATTGGAATTTTAGAGGTCCCAACTGTAACCAGACTCACACCTGCACCTACCTTATTATATGTTGTCGCAGGATTTCCGAACATGTCCTCTCCATTTATTGTCATCACATCATTTATTTGACTAATGCCAGGCGTCATTGAAACAGCAGCTGTCGCGTACGGTTCCACTGCTTCTGCAAATTTTCTGTCCCAGTAGTCTCCATGGCCTTCCCAGCGGCTGTTGTCAGCGTGTCCACGGCAGGCAATGTCTACGCGATTGAGCATGTCACTAATATTGTCCCAAAATGATGCTGCTGTAGAGGTACTCCCTGGTGAGGCAGAATGTTCAAGATAAAAATTTATTATCTTGCTTTTCCCCTCTTCCGTAAGTCCTAAGCCGCGATTAATATCATGTTTCATGTTGTCCATCGCTTGCTGGTGGCTCATCCCAGGAGAGAAATGAGAGCCTTCCATAATAATTGGAATTCCTCCTTTCCCTGCATCATCATATCCTAAAAAATCACCATACCAATTAAAAACAGGGTTTATTTCCCTCCCATCCACATCCACCAACCTCACCGGATTGTTTGCACAATAGGTGTACGGAGAGGTCGAAGGGTACTTATCCGCCATCGGATCCACCGAGAGCCAGATGGAGAGCGTGGAGGTTCCGGCAAAGCCGGAATGACAGTGCCGCGCCGGGGGAGGTGGTGGGAAAGACAGGAACGCTTTTTCCGAATGAAGAAAAATATGATGGCGAATGCCAAAATTTATGATGGTCATGTAGCTTTCCTCTATTTACGGATTTTTGATTCTAATTTGAAGAACTTCTTTCAGAATTTGTTCAATATAGGCACCGAAACTATCAGGTTCGTAGTCTACCGAATATAGACACTCCACGTCAACAGAGCCTTCCCTTTCTTTTTGGTCTTTAATGTATAATCCTATTACTGCACCGTCTAATTTCTCCTCAAAACAAGGCATATCATCACATGGACACAAAGCGCAGCAGAAATACTGTTGTATTGTTAGATCATTGATGTTGACAGACCGAATATTGTAGTACTTTTGCCTGCTGGCAGGAAAATGTTGGCGTATTATGTGCAAATAGCAAATATTGTTCTTGTGGTACCATACTTCATAAATTGGAGAAAAAGAGGAATGGTAGGCAAAAATAGTATCGCATTGGAAATGAAGAAATTTTATGTGCCGCAAAGTCCTTTCATAAAGTTTCCGTTCACTAGTCTTATAATTCGTTTTATTAATTTGCACGTCGTCTGTTTTCTGGGCAATACATTGCACGCAGACCGCATATAGACAAATAAGAACCACAAATGCATACAATTTTCTCATTATAGTTCCTCCCTTCTGCCCATTTTTAAAAATGTTTCATACGGAATTGTTATTATTGTCCTTGTATCATTATAAAAAGATACTGTCCGGCTGTTATCACCAATAACAAAAGTTGTGCCTGCATAGCTACGCGAAGACCACGATTTTAAGGCTGAGTAGTCAGCTTGGCTGGGCTCTGAATCATTCGGTTGCACATGCCAAATATGGATAATATTATTTGCACTGGACGTGCCTTGCTGATGATTTTCCCCATTTATCTTAAAAGGCGTTATCGTCCACGTTTTTTTTGTTCCTTCTATCTTTACAGGGGCTCCCTTATCCCAAATCCGTGCACACTCATCCCCTCTGTTAGCATGTCCCTCATACTCAACTCTTTCATCAACTGTGTTGCCGCTACAATGAGTTAATTCGACAGTGTTTTCCACATCTTCCAAAACGCCCCCTGTAGGTATGTGAAGGACACGATCGCTTGGAGACAAGTCGCCAGAGTAATATGCTTCCTGTAAAGTGGCCTTTCGCACATCAGCCGCAACTTTCCCTAATACAAAATAAGACTTTCCATCATTTTTCCCATCATCCCCTATTTTTGCGATACCCCCATTTGCTCTTCCATAAATAGGATCCCTCCCATTCGGATCCTTCAACACTATCGGATTATTCCCACAATACACGTACGGACTCACTCCCGGGTACTTGTCCGCCATCGGGTCCACGCTGAGCCAGATGGAGAGCGTGGGGTGGTAGTGCCGGGCCGGGGAAGGTGAAAATTGAAAATTGAAAGGTGAAAGGTGGTGGGGCATTGACAGTTGTTTTTGAGGGTATTTGGAATTGACGGGGCAAAGATATGGATTTTTTCAAGCCGTTCGGTTCAGAACTGTCCTAAAAAGGGGATGTTGACAATTCTATTCTGAAGGTGTAGGGTTGCGATTCGTTCGGAATGGGGACTCTATATACTTTATGCCTTGTAAATTGGGTGATACGTACAAATTCCCCGCCCACATTTCAAGGTTTATGTGGAATGTTTTTTTTCCGATTGTCGCCCACGCCCATTTATTTGTTCCGTACAAGAAATTATGTTCCATTTGAGGGTGCAATTCCATCATATAATTCTCACCGACTCTTAATTGACAAGAGGACTGTTTCTTTCTATCTAAAGTTATAATTTCCACCCACCAATAAGGATTTTCTATCAGATGCGCTTTAATTAAAATTACTTTTTGTCCCCGTTTTATTGTTGAATTCCGATGTTTTTTTAGAGGCTGATTATCTGATTTATATACATAGGCTGTTTTCTTCCAAATACTATCAATAACCATAGTGTCTTGAATTGTATCAAGTACAGAAGCTTTGTTCTGTGAAAAGACTGTCAAACCTCCGCCGATCATGTATATAATAAGTGTTATGAAAATTTTTTTATTCATTTGTTTTCACTTTTTAACTGTGAAGGCACTTTCATATGTTCAAAATTAATCATTAGAATTGGTATTGGTGTAGTAGGGTTTTCCCGTATTGTATTGCAAAGATATAGAGAATTCGCTAAGCAATACCATCCTTTTGCTGTCCACTCATATACTCCCGCGTAGTCAGGCTGCTCAGGTGCTAAATTATGGGCTTGTTCAAATAAATAATATGTGGGTTTGCCCGGTTTGGCTTTCTCAATGTCAGTTTGGTGTTCAATAGCTTTTGTCCCGCAATAATAAGCTTCAAGAGCCTCATGCGCCATAGAAGTACCAATCGCACGTCCACATGATAAATCCATAGCAGCAAGCAAATAGGGGTTGACAACTTGTTCTGCCTCCGCTGTCTCAGTATTGGGGTCATAGTGTGTCCCAAAGTGTGCTCCTCCTGGGATGACGTAACCCTCATAAGTGTCATATGAAGTAGCATGTATTGTTACTGAAACGATAGAACTATTGATTGCTTCTTTCAGTTTTGTATCATAGTCAGTACTTGCTTCACCTCCAATTATCCTCACTTTCCCATTTTTGTCCATCTTTAACTGTAAATTTGTTGATGCCTGGAGTTGTGCAAATGCTGCCTTTATTGTTTTACTGTTTTCTCCATCAATTATATATTCCCTCCCGTCCGGGTCCACCAACCGCACCGGATTGTTCCCACAATACGTGTACGGACTCACTCCCGGGTACTTGTCACTCATCGGGTCCACGCTGAGCCAAATGGAGAGCGTGGGGTGGTAGTGCCGCGTACACGCCCCCGTTGCTGCCGACATGGACGATGGGTTCCAACAATTTTTCATAAAACAAATTTGAGCCGCCAAATGTACAAAACTTTTGGTTATGTTTGCATACGGCTTTTGGGGCACTTCCATTCAACCAAATAAACGATAGCAACTTAATTTGCAATGATTTACACCCGTTCTTCAAGAACAAAGCGGGACAGAATCGGGACAAAAACGGGACAACAAATTTTCATTTTCATAAAAAAAATAGCATTTATGGCAACGATTTTTTCAGACTTCCGTCCGGCGGAATACCATGCCGGAAAATCCTCGTATGTAGCGTTTTACGTCCTCAACCCTGAGACTGGTACGCTGGTCCGCAAACGTATCAAGGTGAACCGTGTCGGCAGGGGCCAGAAACGGGACAGGTACGCACGCTCACTTTGCGGCGAAATCAACCGGAAACTGTACGAAGGGTGGAATCCCTTTCTGGAAAACGACGCCTACTTCAGCGGCACCTCGATGCAGAAGGGCATCCGCGAGTTCCTGGAGACCAAAGGCAAGAACGTCCGCCCCGACACCTTCCGAAGCTACCACTCCTATCTCAAATGGTTCAACGATTACCTTCACAGGAGCGGAAAGATGCAGATGCCCGTCAAGACCTTCACAGACCGAGATGCCGAAAAGGCGATGAAGGAGCTGGGCACACGCACCGACATCGGCCCAGCGACCTACAACAGCTACCTTGAGTTCTTCCGCAACCTGTTCAACTACTTCATCAACCGCAACTGGGTGAAGGAGAACCCTTTCAACAGGGTCGCAAAGCGGCGCGAGGAGCAGAAGCGGCGAGACCTCATCCCGCCACACGTACGGCAGCAGATCGCCGACTATTTCATCCGCACACGGCAAATCCCTTACCTATATATTATGCAGCTGTGCTACCGCTGCCTTATCCGCCCCAAGGAGATTATGATGCTGAAAATCAAGGACATAGACTTTGTGGAGAACATCATCAACCTGCCCGCCGAGGTGGCCAAGAACCACAATGCCCGCACCATAGGCGTCCCGTCTGAAATCATGGCCTACCTGAACAACCTGCGCAACCATGAGCCGGACGACTATATCTTCTCCAAAGGCTATCTTCCCGGCCCCGAGCTGAAAACCTCGAAGGACACGGCAAGGACATGGGCGCAGATGCGCGAACAGCTCAGACTGCCGATGAAATACCAGTTCTATTCGCTGAAAGACACAGGAATCACCGAACTCCTTGAGCGGGGCGTGCCGGCCAAATACGTGAAAGAGCTCGCCGACCACAGCTCCCTTGTGGTGACGGAACGGTATATGCACAAGACGGAGGCCAAAATCATACTGAAACACAATACGTTGGAATTCTGCGCAGGAGTGTGAAAAAAATCATTGTTTTTTTCAAAAAGTAGATTCGTATCTCAAATATTGTATATAAATTTGTAGCGATTTTTTACACCAAAAACCAAACGCCATGAAACAAAAAATCATCGCCTTATTTGCATTTGCACTTCTGTCATGCGCCGTCTCTGTGGCGCAAGTTTCCCACCCCATCGTATGGCTTCGTGCCGACAGCACAGGAACCGACACCCCAGTGTGGCGCGACATCTCCGGCAACGGCTATGATGCCTCCTTCACCACCGACTCGGTCAAAAGTGCCGACACGCTGCTGAACTTCAACCCCGCCTTCCGCTTCGACGGCACCGCGCTCTCCGTCCCTCCACTTGAGGTGACGGAGGAGGCGAACAGCGTCATCATCGTCTATCAGGCCGACACGGCGGCAGGTGAGGAGCTTCCGCTGTGGTCGTTCCAGGCCGACAGCACCCACACGCTCGCACTGACCACGCGGCGGATTGTGAACAGCAACAGTACAATATTGTATGCCGACGAGAACAGCCGCTGCGCCATCGTCAACAGCCTCACGCAGTTGTGGCGCAGGCGCAGGATGGCCGACACGCTTCATTGCAGTGGTATCGTTGGAGCCACCGACTCCTCCGCTTTCACCGGGATGGTGGCGGAGCTGGTGGTGCTGCCCTGCGGCGAGGAGTTCTCCGACACCGCCCTCTACCAGTGGTGCAGCTATCTGGCTGTGAAGTACGGGGTAACGCTGCATGAGACGTCCTACCTCTCGTCGGACGGCACGGTGACGTGGCCGCTCGACTCTTTAGGGCAGTTCTCAGGAAGCGTCATCGGCATCGGCCGTGACGACCGCTTCGGGCTCCACCAGCGGCAGAGCCGCACCGCCGACGGGCTGCTGACCATCGGTCTTGACAGCATCGCGGCGGACAACACCCTGCACGGCAGCACCCTCGCCGACAGGGAGTTCCTGATGGTGGGCAGCGCAGAGGCCGCCTTCAATACCGCATCGGAACTCTATTTGGAGGACGACCAGACCCTGAACCGTTATGGTGACGGAGTTGCCAAGGTGACGGGGACGGGCATTCCACAAAAGCCTTTCACTATGAGGGTTGACGCCTCGCGTTGGGCCGACAGCCTGCACCGCTATGCCCTGCTGGTTGACCGCAGCGGCTCGGGCGAGTATCGCTACTCCGACTTGGAGATTTTCACTCCATCGGAGATTGACACCGCCGCTAAAACGCTTACCTTCAGCGACATCCACTGGGACACGGACGGCAGCGGCTACGATCGTTTCTGCTTTGCCGCCCTGGACATCCTTGACTTCTCGCAGATCGGGGAGCGCGGCGCCGTGTCGGAGAACGGCGAGAACAGTGGCGCATCGGACAACGGTGCCGGAGGGCAATACACCCTCTACCCAAACCCCAACAGCGGACATTTCGTGCTGGAGGCGCAGTACCCGGAGGCGACACCGCTCACCGTACACGTCTATACCGCCGACGGCAGGACGGTGCGCACTTACCAGCGGGGAAGCGACACCACTCACCGCATAGAGGGGACGCTTTCCGCGAAGGGCCAGTACCTTATTGAAATCGTTAGCAACGCGGAACGCAACCTGATCAAGATGCTGGTACAATAGGAGTTGAAAGTTGAGAGTTGAAAACTGAAAACTGAGAGTTGAAAATTAAATAATCAAAATATACGCTATGAAAAATCTGCATTTATTCACGCTTTTGGTTGCCGGTGTGGTTTTGGCAGTTGCCATTGCCACTTACGAGCCAGCCCCGTCTTCGGACGGAGGAATGTACTCATTTACAAACAGCTACGGCATTGCACCTGTGGCGGACGTCCCGCATCCTGACGTGGTTCAACCGCCGACAAAGGCTGTGGGGGACACCTCCCTGCCGGTCAGCCTCACGCCCGCCTTCAGCTACACCATCGGAAAAGTGCGGCTCATGGGTGACGAGGGCACGCGCCCGTTCCCAACGGAGCTTTCCGTCACCGAACTGACGGCGGCAACGCTCCCGCCGCTTGACCAGGGCATGGTGAACGTGACCGACTACGCGGCGGGCTACCGCATGCTGCCCGACGGGATGGTGTTCAACGGCGACATCTCCATCGTGCTGC
>JAFVNW010000071.1 GCA_017506175.1 Bacteroidales bacterium
CGAGAAAGGCAATTCGGTCATGGGAATGAAAGCACTTGAACTACTCACCACCGAAACGGAAGAGTCTATTTTCTAAGAGTGGATTGTGTTTTCTAGCATAGAACTCGCTCATGTGTACAATCTGAATAAAGTCGGTCTGAAAAACTTCGAAAGGTTAGTAGAAGAACATGGTATACTGAGTATAGCCGGACATAGCCACACATTGAATGACTCTGTGAAAATCGTGTGGTATAACCAGACAAGAGTGCTGAGACTCTTCACCCATATTAATGATGAAACACTCGTCACTAAATATGTAGAGACGATCATCAGAAGAACTTTCGGCACCAAATATGCAATGAAACTCGCAAAACCGGTACCAAAGAATAATATTGTAATAAGGTAAATTCCAATTTAGCAAACAACAAACAACAACCAATATGAAAAAAGTAATCGTAATCTCAACCAGTATCCGCCCGGGCTCGAACAGCCACGCGATGGCGGAGCAGTTTGCCAAGGGCGCGGAAGCCGCCGGGCATCAAGTGGAGTTTGTCTCGCTGAGAGGCAAGGAAATCAAATTCTGCATCGGCTGCCTGTCGTGCCAGAAGACGGGTGCCTGCGTCATCAAGGACGATGTGCCGGCCATCATGGAGAGCGTGCTCAACGCCGATGTGGTCTGCTGGGCCACACCCATCTACTACTACGAGATGAGCGGCCAGATGAAGACCCTCATCGACCGCATGAATGCCATGTATCCGCTGGAATATAAATTCCGCGATGTCTATCTGCTGACCACTGCGGCCGAGAACGAGGAGTTTGTGCCGAAACGCGCCGAGGGTGGCCTCACCGGCTGGATCGACTGCTACGGCAAGTCCGCACTCAAAGGCCACATCTTCTGCGGCGGCGTGGGCGGTCCGAACGAGATTGCCGGCAACGCCAAGCTGCAGGAAGCGTATGAGATGGGAAAGAACGTTTGATTTCCCCCAAAACGTATTTTTGCACTCATTCTGTGAACTAAAAAGATACAATATGGATAAAAACAATAAAATCATTCTCTTGACCGGGGCGAGCAGTGGTATCGGATACGACACGGCCGTGGCCCTGGCGAAACAGGGGCATAAGGTGTATGCCGCCGCCCGCCGTGTGGAACGTATGGAACCGCTCCGGGAGTGGGGCGTTGTGCCGATACAGATGGATGTCACCAACGAGGCGGCGATGCGGCAAGGGGTGCAGACCCTGCTCGACCGCGAGGGGCGCATCGACGTGCTCATTAACAATGCCGGCTACGGTTACTTCGGTGCGGTGGAGAACGTGCCAATGGACGATGCCCGCAACCAGCTTGAGGTCAACATCTTCGGCTTGGCACGGCTCTGCCAGTTGGTGCTGCCAGCCATGCGTAAGCAACACAGCGGCCGCATTGTCAACATCGCATCGGTGGCGGGCAAATCGGTGATCTACTATGGCGGCTGGTACCACGTGTCGAAGTATGCGGTCGAGGCGCTGAGCGACGCACTCCGCATCGAGATGCAGCCGTTCGGCATCGACGTGGTCATCATCGAGCCTGGCGCCATCAAGACCAACTGGGGAATTATCGCCGCCGACCATCTCGCAAAGACCTCCAAGAACACCGCCTACGCCGACACGGGCGCGATGATGGCGCAGAACCTGCGGGGCATGTACGAATCGTCAAGGATTTCCGATCCCTCCGTGGTCCGGAAGGCCATCTGCCGTGCCGTGAACGCCCGCCGTCCCCGCACGCGCTACCGCATCGGGCGTCTCTCCTCGACGATGGTGTTCTTCCACTGGCTGCTGCCCACCCGCTGGTGGGACAGCATCGTGCGGATGATGGGGAAAAGGAAGTGGGTGTGAGAGGTATTTTGCAACTTTAAATTCACTATGAATAAAACACTGATAATCAGCTTTATGACATTGCTTATGGCGCACGCCTCAGCTCAGATCGACCTCCACAGCCACGCCATCACGCAGGGCTACCTCGACTACATCAAGGCCAACGGCGCCGAGATGGACGAAGGGTTTCCCATCCCGGACTGGGACGTGGAGAAGCACATCGCCTTCATGGACAAGGCCGGCATCCAGACCGCCGTGTTGACGATGCCTGCACCGCAACCTTTCTTCGGTGATGCAGAGGCTTCGGCGGCGGTGTGCCGCAAGTATAACGAGGAGTGTGCCGCGCTGAAGGCCCGCTATCCGGGGCGTTTTATGTTCTGCGCCGCGCTGCCCCTGCCCGATGTGCCGCACGCCTTGGAAGAGGCACGCTACGCCTTGGAGGTGTTGGAAGCCGACGGCATCAAGTTGGCCACCAACAGCTACGGGCAGTACCTCGGCGACCCTGCCTTGGACACGCTGATGGCCTACCTCGATGCGCAAAAGGCCGTCATCATCCTGCATCCGCACAAACCCTCGGCGGTCAACGCACAGCTCATCGCCGACGTGCCGTTGGCGAGCTACGAATATCTGGCCGAGACCTCTCGTGCGGTGCTCAACATGGTGGCCCACAACGTGTTGGTGCGTTATCCGAACCTGAAGGTGGTGGTGCCGCACTGCGGTTCGTTCCTGCCCAACGCCCTGCCGCGCTTCCGTTCGCTGCTGCCTGTGATGGTGAAGCAGGGCATTATGCAGCCTGTGGATGTCGATGCCAACCTGTCGCGGCTCTACTACGACCTGGCTGGCGCGCCCACCGATGACGTCCTCGACGCGCTCCTCACCATCACCACGCCCGACCATATCCTCTACGGCAGCGACTACCCCTATGTGGCCGAGCCAGTGCTCACCAGCGGCAAGCAGGCCTTGGAGGAGCGTCTCGCCTCGCACGGACTGAACCCGCAGGACATCTTCACCGACAACGCCCGCCGGCTGTTCGGCGAGAACGTGCCGCTTCGCACCTATGGCGAGCGCATTGTCCGCCTCGCCGAAATCGAGGTGGTGCCGGAGTATCTGGAAGCGTATCTGGTTTACGCCAAGGAAGTTGGAGAGACCTCGGTGGAGGCGGAGCCCGGCGTGCTGACCCTCTTCTCGATGCAGTCCAAGGAAGAACCCTGCAAGATCTACATCTTGGAAATCTACGCCGACAAAGAGGCCTACCAGAGCCACATCCAGACCGCCCATTTCAAGAAATACAAGGAGGGCACCGCCAAGATGGTGAAATCGCTGAAGCTGATCGACACCAAGCCAATGGTGGGGATGGAGATGAAATAGTTTTACGAATCACACAGAAAATCAATGTTGAGAATACACAAAACAACATTGGAATCACTTATTTTATGGCTCCAGCTTTTTTGGGTCATTGGTAACGGAAAAATGAGTATTTTTGCGGATTGATTATATTGATATTTAATTCGTACTACTATCAAATTCCACTCTCAAAAAAATGATAAGGACACAAGAAAGGGCATAAGAAAGGATAATAAATTAACATATTCTAAAACATGGCGTTTGCTATATGTATATAGACAATCTAAACAATATATTACATCCTAAAATCACTGAAACGGCAAAAGTAGTGGATCTTTTTGCGGGCTGTGGCGGCTTGTCTTTGGGGTTCGAAGCAGCTGGTTATGAGACTGTTGGATACGAATTTGAAGAGAATGCCGTCAACACCTACAACAAGAATCTGCAAGGTATATGTCATTTCCAAAAACTGGAGGTTGGTTTCGAATATCCCAAAGCTGACATTGTAATAGGTGGTCCTCCTTGCCAACCCTTCAGCGTGTTTGGCAACCAAAAAGGAATGGAAGATGCCCGTGATGGTTTCCCCATTTTCATTGATGCCATTAAACAAATACAACCAAAAGTTTTTCTTTTTGAAAATGTTCGCAATTTGGCTTATTCACACAAATGGTATTTTGATTTGATTCGCGATGCTCTCGGGAAACTCGGCTATTTTATTGAGTACAAATGCTTAAACGCTGTCAACTATGGAGTTCCGCAGAACCGAGAGCGGATGATTGTTGTGGGGCACAAGTCCAGTTTCCGTTTTCCCGCAATGCATCAGAAAAAAGTCACAGTTGGAGAGGCCGTTGGCGACTTGATTGACTCGATTCAAGATGAAAGCAAGATTCTGACTCCGAGGCAGGACGAATATATTGCCGTCTATGAAAAGAAGTCCTATTGTATTAATCCACGTGACCTCTATCCTGACCGACCCGCCAGAACATTGACATGCAGAAACTTGGCGGGTTGCACGAGCGATATGCAGCGTGTCAGGTTAAAAGACGGCAGAAGGAGAAGACTTGTAGTTCGAGAAGCAGCCCGTTTGCAAAGTTTCCCAGATTGGTTTGAATTTACAGGCACTGAAATCAAACAGTTCAACCAGATTGGAAACGCAGTTCCGCCTTTATTGGCTTATCAGCTTGCTTTGCAGATAAAAGAAACCTACGCTTTACCAATGAAAAACGAGAAAGAAATCTTAGAGAAAAAAATACCTTTAACCTTATTCGATTGATTATGGAGATACCTTTGACAGGAAACAAATCAGACACAATTAAGCATTTGATTTATTTAATGTTAGACATATTGAACGAAGTTGGAATTCCATTGAATACCACGCCAAGAAGATTAGAAAAGATGGCTATGGCTTGTTTGGCAGTTGGTGACATCAGAACTAGATTTTCCGAAGTAAAATCCGCAGACGACAACCGTTTTCTCACCACAAGAGAAATCATCACCTTCGAAAACGCAAATTATGGAGAGAACATTTCTCCAGGTTCGTATGATGACATTAGAAGAAAGGACTTGCTCTTGCCCGTACAAGCGCGAATTGTTCTCAATTCTTCATCATTCGACTCTCAAGCGACAAACAATCCAACTCGCGGATACGCCTTGAATCCATTATTCGCAGAATTGATAAGACATTATGGTACAAACAAATGGAAGAAAAAATTAACCGATTACAAAAAGCAGGTTAAACTTCTGAAAGACGAACTTGAACGAAAACGCATCTTGGAAAAGATACCGGTAAAACTACCCTCTGGTATAGAGTTAGAACTTTCCGCAGGCGAGCACAATGTTCTTCAGAAACTTATTGTCGAAGACTTCTTAACAAGGTTCGGAATGGGTGCAGAAGTGTTGTATATCGGCGACACTTCTGACAAATTCCTCTATAAAAATGATGGTGTCTTGAATCAAATCGGTTTTTTCACATTGGAACATGAGGAATTACCAGATGTCGTTGCCTATTGTCGCGAAAAGAACCTGCTTTTCCTAATAGAAGCTGTTCATAGTGCGGGTCCAATGAGTGAAATCCGTGTAAGGAAATTAAAAAAGCAATTGGAACAATGCAAAGCAATCCCAATTTTTGTGACAACCTTTCTAAACAAGAAAGAATTCCGAAAATGGGTGACTGACATCGCATGGGAAACGGAAGTTTGGATAGCTGACAATCCCGACCACATGATTCACTTCAACGGATACAAATTTTTGGAGATTCATCAGTGATTTAAGTTTTAAATTACAGGGTACGAGCCGTTATGTGCAAAAAGTGAAACATTTCCCGCAATTTGTAAAAACATAGTTGCGGGTTTTTAATTTATCTTCGCAGTCAGAAACGACAAGTGTTGTTTTTTTTGTAATTTACTGATTATCGGCGTTATAAAATTTATATTATGAAACAATGCACATTAGAAAAGACCTGCTGGCATCGGTCCTCGGACTTGGCATCAAGGGCAATAGTCACTTGCTGTTCCAAGAGTTGAACAATGTCGAAATTGCTGACTTGATAGCCGAATCTTAAACAAGCATAATTTGAAATAACGATGAAATCGAAGATCCACAAACACCTAAATACTATGAGGGAAAAGACATTATTTATTTTCGCCGCCGCCGTCGTTTTATTGGCCGGCTGCAACAAGACAACAAAAACAGACAAAGATATGAACACTTTGACATTCAACGAGAAACAGGCGGCGGCAATGTCGGCCATCGCTTGCTACGAGGCACAGGGCGACCAAGCGTCGTTGGCCACTGCCATCAACGAGGGCTTCGACGCGGGGCTTACCGCCAACCAGATCAAGGAGGCCCTCTCGCAACTCTACGCTTACACAGGATTTCCGCGTTCACTCAACGCATTAGGCACCCTGCAGAAGGTGATGGAGCAGCGCGGTGAGGTGGAGATCGGCACCGAGTCCACTCCCCTACCCTCCAACTACGACGCCCTGAAACAAGGCACAGAAGTGCAAACCAAGCTGTCGGGACAACCCTTCGACTACAAGTTCTGTCCCGCCGAGGACTACTACCTCAAGGCGCACCTCTTCGGCGACATCTTCGCCCGCGACCTGCTCACCCACGCCGACCGTGAGTTGGTGACCGTCAGCGCCTTGGCCGGTCTGGAGGGCGTGGAACCCCAGTTAGCCGCTCACGTGCGCGGCGCACGGAATATGGGTCTGACCGACGCCCAGCTGCTCGCCATCCCGAAGGTGTTGCAGGAGCGTGTGGGCAAAATGGAGGCGCATCGCGTCGCCGTGGCCATCCAGCAACTGGGTGTCAGAGACTCTGTCAATGACCACATCGCCAGCGACATATACGTCCAGAATTACGTTGATTTGAAGTCAAGCTGGCGGCGGGGCGAGCCCAACACTGCCTACGCGCAGTACTTCATCGGCAACAGCTACGTCTCGCCTTACGACGGCGGCATGGTCAACGTGACCTTCGAGCCGGGTTGCCGCAACAACTGGCACATCCACCACAAGCAGGTGCAGGTGCTGGTGTGCGTATATGGTCGTGGCTGGTATCAGGAATGGGGCAAACCCGCGGTCAAGCTGGAGCCCGGCGTGATCATCGAGATCCCCGAAGGCGTGAAGCACTGGCACGGCGCCGCCAAAGACAGCTGGATGCAGCACCTCACCTACCACAAGGACGTGCAGGAAGGGGCCAGCAACGAACTGATGGAGCAGCGAGAGCAGAGTGATGCTCGCATCGGCTCTGCCGAGTCGCGACAGAAGTCGAGTGGAACTCAATGGCTGGAGCCGGTAGATGACGAAACTTACAATAAAGTGAAATAAACCCAAACAACAATATGACCAACCTCGAAAAATGCAACGCCGGTATCGAGTACTCGTATGCCGATGAGGAATTGATTACCCTCAAGACCGAGGCCATCCAGCAGTGCGAGATCTTCAACGCCATTGATGGACGTGAATACGTGGCGCAGTATCACCAATTGCAGCAGATGCTCGGCGCAGTGGGCGAACGCGTGTGGATTGCCAAGACCTTCAACTGCGACCGTGGCAAGAATATCTTCATCGGCGACGACTTCACAGGCAACCACAACCTCACCATCCTCGACATCCGCGAGGTCCATATCGGCAACCATGTGATGATTGGCCCGAACACGCTGATCACCACGGTCGGGCACCCGCTTTCGCCCAAGAGCCGCCGCGAATACCACGCCTTAGCCAAACCCGTGCGCATCGGCGATGACGTGTGGATTGGCGGCAACGTCACCATCCTGCCCGGCGTGACCATCGGCAACAATGTGGTGGTGGCGGCCGGCGCTGTGGTCACCGAAGATGTGCCCGACAACACCTGGTCGGTGGCGTTCCCGCAAAAGTCATCAAGACCATCGAGAATGATATTTGATCAGAAAAACCTTTCTTTTTGTGAATTCAATCAGATAAAAAACGATATGAACGACAAACCCACCGGAAAAGACTACGTCGGCAGCGACGACCTCTACGCCGACGTGCAGCGCACGATGCGGCTTTGCGCCGAGATGAACTGCGGCTACCACACGGAGTCCGAGGTGCGCGACTATCTGCGAGAGATTACCCGCAGCGAGGTGCCCGACACCGTACGTGTTTTCACCCCGCTCAACATCAACTACGGACCGGGCGTGCGCTTCGGCCACGACTGTTTCCTCAACTTCGGCTGCACGCTGTTAGCCATCGGCGGCATCACCATTGAGGACGGCGTCTTCATCGGTCCGCACTGTGTGTTGGCCACCGAATACCATCCTGAAAACCCTGAAAACCGCCACACGCTGCTCACCAAGCCCATCGTGGTGAAGCGCAACGCCTGGCTCGGCGCCGACGTGAAAGTGCTGGCCGGCGTCACCATCGGCGAGAACGCCATCGTGGCCGCCGGCAGTGTGGTCACCAAGGATGTGCCCGACAATATGGTGGTGGCGGGGAGTCCGGCCCACATCATCCGGCCTGTCAATCCCGAAAAGTAATACTTTGGACTTAATATTAATATCTCTGTTGTAGTTATTCTATTCAAGAAAAGTTGTATTTTTGCAGCGTCTTTCGAATAAAACGAGATAATGACCTACTTGGAGTTCAGGGAACAGTGGCACGGGATGGGATGCTTCAACGTCTATCAGATCCGTGCGTGGAAGTCGGGATTCGACCGGAGCAACCTCACACGCTGGGTGAAGCGGGGCTATCTGTCGAAACTGCGGCAAGATTGGTATGCCTTCAGCGACCTGAAGGGCACTCCCGAAATGGCGCGTTACATAGCGCAGCGCATCTACACGCCGTCGTACATCAGCCTGCACTACGCTCTGTCGTTCTACGGCATCATCCCCGAGGCGGTGACCGACATCACCTGTGTCACCTCCAACCGCACAGCGGCCTACCACAACGACTTCGGCCGTTTCAGCTACCAGACCGTCAAGCCCGATCTTTTCTTCGGCTTCCGCCAGATGCCCGTTTCGCCGCAGGGCTGCTACCTGCTGGCTTTCCCGGAGAAGGCCATCCACGACCTGCTCTACCTTTACCCGCAATACAACACTGCCGAGGCTATGTTGGAGCTGCGCTTCGACGAATGGTGGATGCGGGAGGAGCTGGACAAGGATCGACTGGCGGCTTACGCATCGCAGAGCGGCAACAAGGCGCTGCAAAAACGAATACAATTGTTGATGAAAATATATACAGATGATTGAAATACAGCTGAAACAGAAATACTTCGAGCATATGTTTTTCAATCCATCGCGCAGCGCGCAAATACTACACTTTAAACGGTTTATAGAAAAATGCTATGATGCGCGGTGAGCTTGACGGAAGAAATCAAGAAAGTTAAGTCAAACAATAAACACAAATAGACGATGAAGAACGAGAAATTCTCCATAAAGAAAAGGATAAAAAGCTTCAGTTACGCATTTGCAGGGCTGAAAGTCTTATTCCGAGAAGAACATAATTCGTGGATTCACGCAGTAGCGGCGGTACTGGCCGTTGCCATGGGATTTCTTTTCCGCATTTCGCCTATGGAATGGATATCCGTGGTCATCGTCATCGGTATGGTGTTCGCCGCCGAGATAATCAACTCATCTATAGAGCGTACCGCCGACTTTGTAAAAGCCGAGCGCGACGACCGCAAACGTGACATCAAGGACCTCGGAGCCGCCGCGGTTTTGGTGTGCGCCATCGCCGCCGCCGTGGTCGGAATCATCATTTTCATACCCAAAATCATTGCCTTATGCTGCTGAAAACCCTGAAAGAAAACGACCGACTCAACGAGACATTGTTCCTTGGCGGACTTTCCCTGCTCTGCTTGGCGGTATCCCTTTTCCGCTTCGTTTACACCGACACCAAGGTGTTCCTTTTCCTGAACTGGAACCTGTTTCTGGCTTTCGTCCCTTGGGCGTTGTCGAGTGTGGTGATATTGCGTCCGCACCTGCGCCAGTCCAAATGGATGCTTACACTGTTGCTGTGCGTGTGGCTGCTCTTTTTCCCCAACGCCCCGTACATCCTCACCGATTTGTTCCATCTGCGGCTCAACAGCTCCATGCCGGTATGGTTCGATTTGGTGCTCATCCTGCTGTACGCCTGGACAGGCCTGATGTTCGGATTTCTCAGCCTGTGGGACATAGAGAACGTCCTGCGCAAAGGTGTCAAACCGTGGGCGGTAACCGCCATTTCGGTGGTGCTGCTGTTTGCGGGCAGTTTCGGCATCTATATCGGGCGCTATCTGCGTTGGAACAGTTGGGATATCCTCACCTCGCCGTTCCAACTGCTGTACGACATCGGCGACAGGTTCGTCAACCCCTTCGCACATCCCCGCACATGGGGAATGACACTGCTGATGGGAGTCTTTCTGAACGTGCTGTACTTTTCTTTCCGGCTGGTTCGCAGAAGAAATGACTGATTTAGAAACTATGACTATCCGACTTGAACAACCTGAAGATTATCGCGGGGTGGAGAACCTCACGCGCACACCCTTCGCCGAAAAGGCCAAGCTTTTGCTGCGGCTGGAACTGAAATGACATTAATGCTTTGCTGTTGATTAGCCTTTGGCTGTTTATTACTTCGTGAATTGACAAAACCCATTGATATGAAGAAGAAACTATTTGTCGCATTTATTTCAATTTTGATGATAGCAGTGTCGCTCACCTCCTGTAACAAGAAATTCACCAAGCCCATGAATGGGGTCTTGGATTTCGTATTCAAGTCAGAAGTTCCCGAAAAAGTAAATGAAATCGCAGAAGAATTTGGGTTTGATGAAAAATATGAGATACTTTTGGACGAAAAGCAGGATGGTGTTGAAGTTTATAGCATCACGGGATTCACAGACGGCACTTCTTCGGAAGGATATGGAATTGTGATCCGCAAAGATGGCGTCTGGTCGGCTTTCCCGGAGATTTGTCACGGCAAGAACCCGCTGGCGAGATATGACAAGAAGAGCAACTCCCTTTGGCTGACAGGCGGCGTGATGGAAGGCACCGGGGTTTTTGTGGAAAAATTATATCATATCAAATTTAATGAGGATGGAAAAGCCTATATCGCCGAAGACATCGACCCTTACCTTATGCAAAAAGCCCTCTGTGAGAAATTTGGGTATTCCATTAAAGACGAGAGCATTACCTTCTACGCAGGCGAGCGGGAACTCTGCGTCCGTGAGAACAAAGAGAAGGATATGGGCGGTTTCGACAAGGATGCGATATGGATTGGCGAGCAGCTGTTCTACGACATCAGCGGCGACGACATCTATGTGTATTTTGTGCCCGGAGTGAAATTTGTGACCGGTCTGGTGCTTCATTATGAGAATATGCCCACTTTGATGGCCAGAATCACGATAGATAAGGACGGTCATTTTACAGTGTCGGATGAAAATTCAGTTGTTTGGCCATTTGAAGGAAGTTATCTGGATGAGGATTATGGGGAACCGAACCTTGATATTTCATATCGCAGAAATGATGGGAAATATAATGTTCAGATTGGGATTCCACGCCTTACCACACTGGATGACGGCATTGCCGTGATGGGCGACAATGGATTGGAATTCACCGCCACCGATGCTGCCGGCAACCCTATCGGAGGGGAGATAGTCTTGAAAGGCGACACCGCGGTAGTGACGTTCATCTCCACCACCTGGCCGCTGATTGAACAGGGCACATCGTTTAAATATGTCAAAAAGGCTGAAAACCAATAAAAACCCTAATAATTGTATTATTCCTATGAACAAGATCCTGACGACATGCACGGCAATAGTAGCGGCACTTATACTGGCCGCCTGCGGCAACAAACAAGAAACAAAAAACAACGAAAATATGAAACAAGAACTGAACCTCACACAGGAGTGGGACAAGGTGTTCCCCCTCAGCGACAAAGTGAACCACCGCAAGGTAACGTTTGAAACGCAGTACGGCCTGACCTTGGCCGCAGACCTCTATACACCCAAAGATGTCGACGGCAAACTCCCCGCCATCGCTGTAAGCGGGCCATTTGGCGCCGTGAAGGAGCAGAGCAGCGGCCTCTACGCCATGCGCATGGCCGAACGCGGTTTCGTGGCATTGGCCTTCGACCCGTCCTATACCGGTGAGAGCAGCGGTGAGCCCCGTCGCACGGCCTCGCCCGACATCAATACGGAAGACTTCATGGCTGCCGTTGATTTCCTGTCGCAGTTAGAGAATGTGGATCCCGAGCGCATCGGCATCATCGGCATTTGCGGCTGGGGTGGCATCGCCTTGAACGCCGCCGCTGCCGACCCGCGCATCAAAGCCACCGTGGCCAGCACGATGTACGACATGACCCGCATCAGCAGCAACGGCTACTACGACAGCGACAACAACGAAGATGCCCGCCATGCTGCCCGCGAAGCAATGGGCAAACAGCGCTTGACCGACCCGATGGCGATGGCCGGCGGTGTCATCGACCCGCTGCCTGAGGAGGTTCCGCAGTTCGTGAAGGACTACCACGCCTACTACAAAACCCCGCGCGGCTACCATAAACGCAGCGGCAACAGCAACGACGGCTGGCGCGTCATCGGCACACAGGCATACGCCAACAGCCGCTTCCTCTACTACATCAACGAGATCCGCTCCGCCGTCATGGTGATGCACGGCGAGAAGGCCCACAGCCGCTACTTCGGCGAGGCCGCCTACCACTACATGGTGGATGGCAAGGCCGAGGGTTACAACTTCATCGGCAAACCGAATCCCAACCCCGACAACAAGCAACTGCTCATCATCCCTGGCGCTTCACACTGCGACCTTTATGACGGCGGCGAGGGCAACTACATCCCTTGGGACACGCTGGCGGAGTTCTTCAACAAGAATCTTAAATAACAATCATAATGAAGAAAATAATGATTATCGACGGAGGCCCGCGCAAGACGTTCAACACCGCCTCCATGCTGCAGAAGTTCGCCGAGGGCGCAAACTCTGTAAACAATGAAATTGAAGTGAAAACCGTCCGCCTATATGACTTGGACTACAAGGGCTGCATGTCGTGCATGGCCTGCAAAATCAAAGGCAAAGCCTCGAACATCTGCAAGTTTAAGGATGCCATAACTCCTGTTTTGGAGGAGATTGCCATCGCTGACGGCTTGGTGCTCGGTTCGCCTATATACTTCGGCGACGTGACCGGCCGGATGCGCACTTTTCTTGAACGTCTGGCTTTCCCGTGGCTCTCATACAACGACTACAGTCTGACGGCGCCCAAGCGGATGCCCGTGGTGCTGGTGGAGACCATGAACGGCACTCCCGAATACAACAACGACCACGGCTATGGCTCCATGGAGCACTGCATTGCACAAGCCCTCGGCCAGCCCGAAAAGCTGACGGCCTACAACACCTACCAGGTGAAGAACTACGGCAATTACGAGTTGGGCGGATTCTCCGAGGAGGCCAAGCGGCAGTACCGCGACGAACATTGGCAAGAGGATTTGCAGAAAGCCTTCGAGACTGGGAAACGGATGGCGGAGACGATAGTAAACCCATAAAACACTGAATAAGATACGATTAACTTGAGCCATACACATATAGGAAATTCCGAAAAAAAACACATTATGAAAAGATCTTTTATCCTTCTTGCAGCTGCCGCGCTGACACTGGCTGCTTGTAACTGCAAAACTGAACAAGACAGTCAAAACAATCAAGAAGTCAAACCGTTAAACAATCAGTCCATGGAATTCA
>JAFVNW010000072.1 GCA_017506175.1 Bacteroidales bacterium
GCGAAATCACCGTCTATGACCTGTCGGGACGGGTGATGATGACGGCGAACGGCGGCATCGTAGAGACGTGCCATGGCGCGTCTCTACAGATGGATGTCTCCTCCCTCCAAGGCGGTATCTACCTGCTGCGCGTGGTGACGGAGAAAGGCGTGGAAACAGGACGGTTTGTGAAGAATTGAAAATTGAGAATTGAAAACTGAGAATTTCATTACCTTTGCACGCGGGAAAGAGATGAAGAGATGAAAGGATTAAAAGATTAAGGGATGAGGGGATGAAAAAAAATAGTACTTTTGCTTTTCGAATCATTTGTTATCAACCATCAATCGTTATACTATGTCAACTAACCTACTCGTTAAACTTTCCTCTCCGATTTACCAGCTCGTCGGCGAAGTAGCCGAGGAGATCGGACTTGTTGCTTATGCTGTTGGAGGGGTGGTGCGCGATGTTTTCCTGAACCGTACCTCCAAGGATATCGACATCGTGGTGGTCGGTTCTGGTATAGAGCTGGCGAAAGCGGTGGCCCGCCGGATTTCGCCCTCGCTGCGGGTGAATGTCTATAAGAACTTCGGTACCGCGCAGTTCACCTACAAGGGCGAAATGGTGGAGTTCGTGGGTGCGCGGCGTGAATCGTACAGCCACGACTCGCGCAAGCCCATTGTGGAAAACGGCACCCTCCAAGACGATCTCAGCCGCAGAGACTTCACCATCAACGCACTGGCCATCGCACTCAACGGCCCGCAAAAAGGGCAGCTCATCGACATGTTTCACGGGCTGGCCGACTTGAAAGACAAACTTATCCGCACCCCCCTCGACCCCGACGTCACCTTCTCCGACGACCCGCTTCGAATGCTGCGCGCCATCCGTTTCGCCACCCAACTCAACTTTACCATCGTACCCGAAACCTTCGCCGCCATCGTGCGCAACGCCCACCGTCTCGAAATCATCTCCCGAGAGCGTATCGCCGACGAGATGAACAAAATCATGCTCTCGCGCCAACCCTCCATTGGCATCAAGCTGTTGGAACAAAGCGGATTGCTCGTTCAGTTCCTGCCTGAACTGGTCGCGCTCAAAGGGGTGGAGGTGATGAAGGGGAAGCGACACAAGGACAACTTCCTGCACACGTTGGAGGTAGTGGACAAAATCGCCGCTGTGACGGGCAGCGACAAGCTGTATCTGCGCTGGGCGGCACTGCTGCACGACATTGCGAAGCCGCGCACCAAGCGCTTCGACGACAAGGTGGGCTGGAGCTTTCATGGGCACGAGTTCGTAGGAGCGAAGATGATCCCCAAGATTTTCCAAAACCTGAAACTGCCGACGAACGAGAAGATGAAGTACGTGCAGAAGCTGGTGGGACTCCACTTGCGGCCGCAAGCACTGGTGGATGACTGCGCCACCGACTCGGCCGTGCGCCGCTTGCTTTTCGACGCCGGCGATGACATCGACGACCTGATGTTGCTCTGCGATGCAGACATCACCTCCAAGAATCCCGAAAAAGTGCGCAAGTATCTGGATAATTTCCAGATCGTAAGGCGCAAATTGGTGGAGATTGAGGCGAAAGACAAACTGCGTAATTGGCGTCCCCCGATTGACGGCCTGCTGATTATGAACACCTTCGAACTGCGCCCCTCACTGGCGGTCGGCGAAATCAAGGACGCAGTCTGCAACGCCATCCTCGACGGCAACATCGGCAACAACTATGTTGAGGCGTACCAGAAAATGATTGACGAAGGCATCAGCCGCGGATTGACGCCAAAGCATTTCTATTTCCAAGAGAAGGTGGAAAATACCGACGATGGGTGCACCATCCGGGTGAACGTGAAGAGCTTGCAGCGGGCGATGCGTGGGAAGAATTGAGCTCTTTTTGTGAAATGCAGCTATATGCCAGTCTCCTCCAAGATGCTTGCTGGTGCCTATGGCGTGTCCAACCTTTCCGCTCCTTACCCAAGCTGGATGCGAGTTGTTTCCCATCAAAGTTTAGGTCAAAGTAAAAGCCAATGTTTAATTATTTTTATTATTTTTGCGCTTTACATTTATTTACACTAAAATTCTAGAAATGAATTTTATAAAGAAGTATGTAACAAAGAGGTATGTGGCTGAAAATAAACCAGTTAGGGATATTGTCGTTACCTCTTTGCAAAAAGCCAAGCGCGTGGGAATCCTATGTAAGATTACCGATGAGGACAGTTACAAGGACATTTATGCCGTCTTTTCTTCTATACAGTCAGCCGACCGCTCCGTAAGTATGCTTGGTTACATCGATGACAAGGAAGTTCCTTTCTATTGCTTGCAACAATTCTCTGCCGACTATTTCTGTAATAAGGATTTGAATTGGTATGGTAAACCTGAGAAAGTACAGATTCATGATTTTATGAATCTTGATTTTGATATACTTATTGACTTTACGCATGAACCAGTGGACGTGATTCGTCTGATTCTTTCGCTTTCGCCAGCCCATTTTATCGTTGGCTCTGCACCGGAAAACAAAGATTTCTATGACTTGATAATCAGCTCCGAAAGCCCTCTTTCCAATGCGGAACTTCTGAAAAACATCGAACTTTACACTAAGAACCTAACCGGAGGCGGAAAATGACAAATAGATTGAAAGGCACGGGGGTGGCCCTGATTACTCCCTTTTTAAAAAATGGGCAGATAGATTTTGCTGCCCTTGAAAAACTGGTCGAAGACGAGATTCAAAACGGCATCGATTATTTGGTGGCGTTGGGTACAACCAGCGAGTCCCCGGCGTTGTCGCAAAAGGAGAAAGAGGAGGTGGTGAGGACGGTCGTGGCAGTCAATGCTGGACGCGTGGCGGTGCTTCGCGGTCTCGGCGGCCCCAACACCCTCGAGCTGGTAGAGCAGCTTCACACGCTTGACTTCACCGGCGTGGATGCCATCTTGTCGGTAACACCCTACTACAACCGCCCTTCGCAAGAGGGCGTTTACCGTCATTACCATACACTCTCCGACCACTCTCCGCTCCCGATTATTTTGTACAATGTACCCAAACGCACGGGTTGCAATATCGAAGCCGATACTACGCTGCGCTTGGCCAACGACTGCCCCAACATCATAGCGGTGAAGGAGGCTTCCGGCAACCTCAACCAGATTATGCGCATCGTCAAGCACAAACCCGCCGAATTCTCCGTGATTTCCGGCGACGACGCCATCACCCTCCCGCTCATCGCCGCTGGTGCCGATGGACTGATTTCCGTGGTGGCTAACGCCTTCCCGAAAGAGGTCAGCACGATGGTGCGCTTGGCCCGCCAAGACAAAATCGCTGAAGCCCGCGCCATCCACCTCGCCCTCCTCGACTTCACCCAAGCCTGTTTCAAAGAGGGAAGCCCCGCCGGCATCAAGGCCCTGATGTGGCTCCAAGGCAAAATCCAAAACCAACTCCGCCTGCCGCAAGCCCCCGTCTCCGAAACATTGGTTGAGAAGTTCAAACTTCTATTGGAAGATCGGCAATAACTTGAAATACATGACAAAACGTAATAACAACACTCAATAAAACTTCTCCTTTCTCTCTTGTTACTTCGTTCAATTATAAAAACTGAAAAAATGAAAAAACAAATCCTCCTTGCATTTCTTTTCGCTCTCTGCGTGCTGCCTCTTTTCGGACAGAATACAGTGGACGAACTGATGAACAGTCCTTATAATTCATTGTATGTCAATACAATATTGAATTCCAAGGATGAAATAAACAATCTTTCTCGCGATTTTTCGGTAGATGCGTGGCAGTATGACGAGCGGACTGGACAATATGTGGTGCGCGTGGCTTTGGCGCAGCAGGAGTACGCCTCCTTTGCCGCATTGAACTTGCCTTTTGAGATGATTCCATTTGAGGAAGAACGGGCAGGCATGGTGGCCACCACGCTGGCAGAACTGACTGGCAGCTGGAACCAATATCCATCCTATCCGGTCTATGTGGAATTGATGCAGCAATTCCAAGCCAACTTCCCTGATATATGCAAAATTGACACGATTTTGCAGGTCGCCGGCAACACCAACCGCCCGCACTCCATCCTCGCCGCCCACATTTCCACCTCCCTCGGACAGCAGACCACCAAACCCGCCTTCCTCTACTCTTCCACCATGCACGGCGACGAAGTGGTCGGCTTTTATATGATGCTCCGTCTCATCGACTACATCCTCAACAATGCAACCACTGATCCAGCAGTTCAAAACATCCTTGCCAACATCGACCTTTGGATTTGTCCGCTCGAAAATCCTGATGGCACCTATTATAGAAGCGATACACAGATAAGTTCTTCTTACTCACAGCGTTATAATTATAGAAATGTGGATTTGAATAGAAATTATCCCTTCTTGCCAGGCGTTTCGGGCAGTGCGAATGTGCAGGCGGAAACGCAAGCGATGATAGAGTTCGTGTCTGACAAATACTTTGTGATGTCTGCCAACCTTCATGGTGGTGCGGAAGTTGCCAACTTCCCATGGGATTCATGGGCAAGCAATAGTAGAACCCATGCCGATGACGCATGGTTCCGCTATGTGAGTCAAAATTATGTGGATGCTTGTCAGGCGATGGATCCCACTTTTATGACCGGAAGCGGTGCCAATGCGGAAATCACCGAGGGAGGGGACTGGTATGTGATTACAGGCTCTCGCCAGGACTACATGAACTATTACCAGCATTGCCGCGAGGTGACCATTGAAGTGGGGACGAGTAAAGTCGTCACCTCCAATTCCGAGCTGCCAACCTATTGGACCAATAGCAAGGATGCGCTACTCAACTATATTCTGGAATGCAACAACGGTTTCCATGGCATCGTGACGGACGCCGTTACCGGCGATCCCATCGAAGCCAAAATTTTTGTCCGAAACCACGACGAGTTCGGTTCGGAGGTCTATTCGCACCTTCCCACCGGCAAGTACCATCGTCCCATCAAAGGCGGTACCTATACCGTGGAGGTTTCCGCCGACTGCTATGAAACACAGACTTTTACGATAACAGCCACTGACGGAGCGGGGCTTACGCGCGATGTGCAGCTTCAACCGCTGGTTGCTATGCCGACTGCTGATGACCAGCACATTTTCGCCGGCGAAACCGCCACTTTCACTGCCTCTTCCACGCACGACATCTACTGGTACAATACGCCGACTGCCACCTCCCCGCTTCATGTGGGCAACACCTATACGACACCTGCGCTGAATGAAACCACCACCTTTTATTTGGAAGAGGTCGCCACCGACAATGATGTCACCTGTCGGAGCGAGCGCAACAGTGTGACCGCCTTTGTATCCGTGGCCCCGATTGATACGGTGTATGGTTATTTGGAAGTGGGATCCTGCCCGCCCTTTACCTACGAAGGGCAGGTCTTCGCAACCTCCGGCATTTACCGTTTCCTCTATCCCGATGCCGGTGTGGGCGGACTTGACAGCGTTTTGTATCTCAACCTCACGATTTATCCGACTTACAATATGCCTATCTCGATAACCGTGGCTGAAGGCGAAACTTATATGATTGGAAATGAAGAATATACGGCTCAAACCGCTGGGACCTATACCTACGACCGCGCCTTCCAGACCGTTCACGGTTGCGACAGTATCTGCCACTATTATGTGTATGTGACCTCCACCGCCGATGTCTATTCCGATTTGATTGTGGAAAGCTGCCCGCCCTTCATTTATGAGGGCGAGGTGTTGCCCGCCTCTGGCGATTATCCCTTCGTTTACAGCGGCGCGGCCCACACCGGCGGCGACAGCATTCTCTTCATCCATCTTACCATTTATCCAACCTACGACACCACCGTGAATGTGGAACTGACATTGGGTGAAACGTATATGACTGGAAATGAGTTGTTTACAGCAAGCATCATCGGCGGATACCACATCACCAAACACCTCCAGTCCATCTATGGCTGCGATAGCATTGTACATTATAATATTGAAGTGGGCAATCCGGTTTCTGTGGAGGAAATGAAGTCTGCACATTTTGCCGTTTATCCCAATCCAACCAACTCGTATTGCTGGATTGAATGTGGCGAAATGGACAAAAATGCAGTTGCTTTTATCTATGATGTTGAGGGTAAATGCGTTTCGACTTTCAAATTGACCGAAAAACGAACAAAAATAGATTTGAGGAGTTTAAATAATGGTTTTTATTTCATCAGGATTGCTGAAGAGGAGTATCCATCGGTGACATTGAAAATCATTAAACAATAACAAAAGCATCGACAACTTAGAAACTATCAAACACTTAGCTATGAAGAAAGTTGAAGTCAAAACATCTGTAACTGTTTATGAAGATGAGAATGAATTGATGAAAGAGGATTATGACCTGTTGATGAAGGCACGTGCGGCTGCCGGACGGGCCTATGCCATTTATTCTCATTTTCAGGTGGGCGCAGCCATTTTACTAACGAATGGGGAAGTGATCACTGGAAACAATCAGGAGAATTCTGCTTATCCCTCAGGGTTGTGTGCGGAGCGGACAACGGCCTTTTATGCTTCGTCGCGTTACCCCAATGTCCCCTTTTTGAAAATCGCCATTACGGCCATCAACCGCAAGGAGAAGCTGACCAAACCCGTGACGCCTTGCGGTGCCTGCCGACAGGTGCTTTCCGAGTATGAGCAGCTATACAAAAGCCCGATTCAGGTGCTTTTGGCTGGCGAAGAGGGCGAAGTGTGGAAAATCAACTCCATCGCTGAAATACTCCCCCTCTCCTTTTCCTCCGACTTCCTCCCCGACGGGAATTGATGAAAGAATCTTGGTTTATAGCTGATTATTAATCCTAATTATATATATGAAAAAATTTGCTGTAATATTGAATGGATGCGGTCCGCTTGACGGTTCTGAAATCCACGAATCCGTGATGACCATGCTGGCCATTGATAAAAATGGATGTTCCTATACGATTTTTGCTCCCGACAAGCCGCAATATCATGTGGTGAACCATCTGACGCGCGAGCCGATGGATGAGACGCGCAATATGATGGTGGAAGCCGCCCGAATTGCCCGCGGCGATATCCATGAAATCTCAACTTACGACCCGCACGACTTTGATGCATTGGTGTTGCCTGGCGGTTATGGTGCGGCTAAGAATCTCTTCACCTACGCTATCGACGGCATTGATGCTACCGTTCTGGATTCAGTGCGCAAGGCCATTGTGGAAACCCATAAACTCCATAAACCCATCGGCGCACTCTGTATCGCACCGGTTCTGCTCGCCAAGGTTTTGGGCGACATCACCATCACGGTCGGCGGCGAATCCTCCGCCGCACACGATGTGGAAAAAATGGGCGCTACCCATATCCAAACCCAGGAAACCGAGGTCATCTCCGATAAACAGAATATGATTTTCACCACGCCCTGTTATATGCTCGATGCTTCCATCGCCGATATCGCAGAAAGTGCCGAAAATCTCATCAAAACAATGTTGGATAATATTTGATGATTATCAGTTAAACAAGCAAATAATTCAATAATTAAGCAAAATATGAAAGGAATTATACTTGCTGGAGGATCTGGAACCCGTTTGCACCCGCTTACCCTTGCTATGAGCAAGCAGTTGATGCCCATTTACAACAAGCCGATGATTTACTATCCGCTTTCCACGCTGTTGGCGGCCGGAATCCGCGAGGTGCTCATCATTTCCACACCTACCGATTTGCCGCATTTCGAACGCCTGCTCGGTGACGGAAGCCGGATTGGCTGTCGCTTTTCCTATAAGGTGCAGGAGGTCCCGAACGGGCTCGCTCAGGCTTTCGTTCTCGGCAAAGAGTTCATAGGCAACGACAAAGTGGCCTTGGTTTTGGGTGATAATATTTTCTATGGAAGCGCTTTTGAGAGCAACCTGCACCTCAACAACGACCCCGACGGCGGCATCGTTTTCGCCTACCACGTTTCCGACCCTCAGCGTTATGGCGTGGTTGAGTTCGACAAGAACATGAATGCCGTATCCATTGAGGAAAAACCCCAGCATCCGAAGTCCAATTATGCCGTTCCTGGTCTCTATTTCTACGACAATTCTGTAGTGGATGTGGCTGCGAACATCAAGCCGAGTGCGCGTGGTGAATATGAAATTACCGATGTAAACCGTTATTATTTGGAACATAAAAAATTGAAAGTCTGCAAGATAGACAGAGGAACCGCTTGGCTTGACACCGGCACATTCCGCTCCCTGATGGAGGCCACCCAGTTCGTTCAAGTGGTGGAAGAGCGCCAGGGATTGATGGTGGGCTGCATCGAGGAAATCGCTTACAGAAAAGGCTTCATCGATGCCGACCAGCTTCGGAAAATCGCAGAACCGCTCCGCAAAAGTGGCTATGGCGATTATTTAGTCAAATTGATTGACAAAGAGTGCGCGTAATATTGAAAAAATCGTATCTTTGCCATCGCATTTTCGATTATTCATCAAAAACATAGTAAATTATGAAAAACATAGTAGTGGGGATTGACTTCTCTAAAAATTCAGAAAACGCATTGCGTCATGGCGTTGCCGTCGCATTGAAAACAAATGCAAAACTCCATATCGTATGGGTTAAGAATCCTGCTTCAGGCGAAAAACTCGGGGCTACCGACGATAATCACATGCTTGAACTGGCACAAGCCAAATTGGCTGAACTTGAAAAAATCAGTCGTGCTGAGGCTCCCGGCCATGAAATCAACAGCGTGATTTTGGAAGGCAAGCCCTATCTGAAAATTGCGCAATACGCCGAAAACCTCCCTGAATCACTGTTGATTGTGGGCTCCCACGGTGCCTCCGGCTTTGAAGAGATGTTTGTCGGCAGCAACACCATGAAGATTGTGGGTCTGTCGAAAGTGCCCGTACTCATTATCGGAAGCCATGTCCAAATCAACCGCGACCTGACCAAGGTCCTCCTCCCGATTGACACCAGTTTTGAAACATTGCAGAAAGTCAAGTTCTCCTGCGAGATTGCCAAGGCTTTCTCCGCCAAGGTTTCCCTCCTCGGCATCTGTATGCCCTGCACGTCTGAAACCCGTCATATCATCAATGTCCAACTCAATAACGCCGCCAATATCTGCGATGGCATGAATGTCCGTTATTCTGCCTCCACCATCGATGTACGCGGCTCTTTCGCCGATTCCGTTGTCACTTGGGCTAAGAACGAGGATGTGAACCTCATTGCCATCATGCGCGAGGAAGAAGACGATATCACTTCATTCTGGCTGGCCAGCAACACGCGTCAGTTGATGAACTTCGCTCCGATGCCGCTGCTCGTCATCCCGAATGTGAATCATGCCCCCGTTCGTTAATTATTCATCATTAATCCATCTAGCCTTATGAAAAAAATCACCTTGTTTATTGTGTTGGTAATCAGTGTGTTGCTTCCGATGCGACTCTCTGCCTGCACAAATTTCATCATCACGGGCGGTGCCAGCGCCGATGGTTCCTGTATGGTTTCCTACGCCGCTGATTCACACACGCTTTACGGTGAACTCTATTATCGTCCGGCCAAAGATTATCCCGCCGGTACGATGATGGACGTGATTGAGTGGGACACCGGCCTTCGTCTCGGTCAAATTCCCCAAGTTGCCCATACCTATTCCGTGGTCGGAAATATGAACGAGCACCAATTGGCAATCGGTGAAACCACCTACGGAGGACGGGAGGAATTGCTGCAAGGCGTTGGCTTAATCGACTATGGTTCACTGATTTACATCACGCTTCAACGTGCCAAGAATGCCCGTGAGGCCATCAAGGTGATGAGCCAACTGCTTGATGCCTACGGCTATCATAGCGAAGGCGAATCCTTCTCCATCGTAGATCCCAACGAAGCCTGGATTTTTGAAATCATCAGCAAGGGTGCCGAAGTGAAAGATGCCAAAGGAAAAACCATGAAAGGCTGGTCTAACGGCGCCGTTTGGGTAGCTCGGCGCATTCCTGACGGCTATATTTGCGGTCACGCCAATCAAGCGCGCATCTCCACCTTCCCGCTTCGCGACGGCAAAACTTCCATCACCAATAAGGAAATAGACAAGGTGTTCCTCCCTACCGTGGAAACCGTGTATGCCTACGATGTGATTTCCTACGCCAAGTTAAGAGGTTTCTATCCCAAGGACGCCCCCGATGCCCAATTCAGTTTCTGCGACACCTACAACCCGATTAATTTTGAGGGTGCCCGCTTCTGCGATGCCCGCGTCTGGGCAGGCTTCTATCGTTGCAATCCCGCTGAAATGGCCAAGTATGAGGATTATGCCCGCGGCGAAAACCTTCAGAACCGTTTTCCGCTTTGGATTAAACCCGACCATAGAATCTCCGTGCAGGATGTGATGCATCTTATGCGCGACCATTACGAAGGCACCTCGATGGACATGACCAAGGACCTCGGTGCCGGCCCGTTCGCTTGCCCTTATCGCTGGAGACCGATGACATGGTCTTACAACGGCCAGGACTACATTCATGAACGTGCCACCGCTACCCAACAGACCGGCTTTTCTTTCGTGGCCCAATGCCGTCCGAATCTTCCCGATGGCTTTGGCGGAATCCTGTGGTTCGGCGTGGATGATGCCGGCTCGAACTGCTATATGCCTATGTTCTGCGGCATTCTTCGCGCTCCTTATGAACTCCAAGAGGGCAACGGATCTATGGTCGATTATTCTCCCACCGCCGCTTATTGGCGTTTCACGAAAGTCAGCCAACTCGTTTACACCCGCTATTCCGATATGATAAAACACGTGAATGCCCGCCAGAACGAAATCGAGAGCGGCTTTGTGAATGAGATTAAAGGAATGCAGGATAAAATGGTTCAGATGTACAAAAATAATCCTGCCGAAGCGCAAAGATATCTCACGGATTATTCCGCCAACGCAGCTAAAAAAGTTTGCGCCGAATGGGATCATCTGTTTGAATATCTGTTGGTTAAGTATAATGACGGCAATGTGAAGAAGGAAGCCAACGGCCAATTCCTGAAAACCAAATCTGCTATTCCGCAATGTGAGTCGCCCGAACATCCTACCTATCCTGAAAAATGGTACAAGATGATTGTTGACGACTGCGGCGACAACATCAAGAATCTTACAAAATAATTTTTCTTAACAATGAATATGGGTGACCTGTGAACCATTGAACTTTGCAGGTCACTTTTTTTTGATAATTGGCTCAAAGTCCATGTCAAAGTCTGAGAAAATCCAAATTAGAATAAAAGGGCAATTACGTGATTTTTCCACTCCTTGGGTGATGGGAATTTTGAATTTCACTCCCGACTCTTTTTTTGATGGCGGACGTTATCATACTGATTTCCAATTGCTTGAACATGCAGAAAAGATGTTGAAGGAGGGTGCCGACGTGATTGATGTGGGTGCGGTTTCCACCCGTCCAGGAGCTGCTGACATTCCAATGGTGGAGGAGAGAGAGAAGGTAGAGCATCTGCTCTCGCTGTTAAGAAAAGAGTTCCCTGAAGCGGTTGTCTCAGTGGACACATGGCGCGCCGAGGTGGCCGAAAGTGCCATCTTGGCCGGCGCCGACATTATCAACGATGTTTCGGGTGGCACTTTTGATGCCCGAATGGCGGAAGTGGTAGGACGATATCAGGTCCCGTATGTCCTGATGCACACCACTGCCAAACCGAACTGTATGCAACAACAGGTCATGGGTGAAAATCCTTTGGCAGAGATGATGCAATTCTTTGGAAATCAGATAGATATTTTCAAAAAAGCCGGCTGTAAGGACATTATTCTCGACCCAGGTTTCGGATTTGGAAAAACGTTGGAGCAGAATTATTTCCTCTTGCATAATCTTCACGCATTCAAGATTTTTGAAATGCCCATTCTGGTTGGAATTTCTCGTAAATCAATGATTTATAAACTGTTGGAAACCACACCCGAACACGCTTTGAACGGCACGACCGTTTTGAACACCCTCGCTCTGCTGCAAGGTGCCAACATCCTCCGCGTTCACGATGTGCGCGAAGCCGTTGAAACAGTCAAACTTGTGATGAAATAGAACAATTTATCAACTTATGAATCGTTTCAACACGTTAGTTATCATCGATTAGTCCATACTCCATTCCCTTTATCCATTAGTCAAAACCAACATCAAAGTTTTATGAAAAGGTCCGCCATTTTTCTGTTTTACATCCTCTTTTGCGGCGGCATGCTCTCCGCCCAAATTCCCAACGGCTATTACGATGCCGCCATTGGGAAAAGCGGCGGGGCTTTGCGGGCCGCATTGCATTCCATTATTACAACTAATTATCATCCAATATCATACAATGGATTATGGAGTGCTTTTGAAGAAACCGATGCGAAAAGCAACGAGATAGTTTGGGATATCTATTCCGATGTTCCAGGTGGTACGCCAAGTTACGAGTTCACCTTCAATATTGACAAATGCGGTAATTATTCAGGAGAGGGGGACTGTTACAACCGGGAGCACTCCATACCCAACAGCTGGTTTGGCGGTGTGGAGTCCTCGCCGATGTATTCCGACCTTTTCCACCTCTATCCTACCGATGGTTGGGTAAACAATAAGCGAGGTAATTTGCCCTACGGGGAAGTGGGAAGTGCGAATTGGATTTCCACAAACGGTTCAAAAACAGGAAGTTGCACTGTGAGTGGCTATTCCAACACCGTCTTCGAGCCGATTGACGCCTACAAAGGCGACCTGGCCCGCTCCTATTTTTACATGACGGTGAGATACAGCGACCAGAATCTCGGGCAGACTTCCGAGTCGATGTTTCAAGGTGCAAACCTGAAAGCGTGGGCACAGCCGATGTTTGTCAACTGGCATGAGAATGACCCTGTAAGCGATAAGGAAATCAGTCGTAACAACGTGATTTACTATAATTTCCAGAACAATCGCAATCCATTCATCGATTGTCCGGAGCTAGTGGATTTCCTGTTCGGAGAGCGAGTGGGCGAGGCATGGTATCCCTCTTGTGTGGATTGGGATTCCACAGCCATTGAAGAGTATCATCTTGCTGATTATCAACAAAGTATGATTTATCCCAATCCAGCATCCAATCATATTGAGGTGAAGAGCAATTATCTGCCCATCCAGAAAATCGAGATTTATGATGTGGCTGGAAAGAGGATTCATGCTATCGATAATATTGAAGGAAAATTATTTCGAATTGATGTAAATGATTATAAATCAGGTTGTTATTTTATAAAAATAATTACCCGAAATACCACTGAAACCATAAAATTCATCAAAAAAACCGAATAGGGACGCATTATATTGCGACCAGGGCGTCAATCTCCATGTTAAAAACAATGTCAATGACAACATCAAATCTCTTTCTGACCAAACATTTCACCTTTGAGATGGCCCATGCCCTATTAGGATACGAGGGTTTGTGCAAGAACATTCACGGTCATTCCTATCAATTGGAGGTGACGGTTGCTGGGGAGACGGTGGCTGGCGCGCCGGAGGGGATGATGATGGATTTCCACGCGTTAAAAGAGGTGGTGCAGACGGCAGTGGTGGATATTTTCGACCATTCCTTGGTTTTGAGCGACCAGGCTGATGCCGAATTGATAGAGGTATTGCAAAAGAATTTCGAGCGGGTGAGGATTATGCCCTATCAGCCCACCACCGAGAATTTGCTGGCCGACTTTGCACAGCGCATTTCCCCCTTGCTGCCGCATGGCGTTAAACTTTATTCTCTTCGTTTGCACGAGACGGAGAGTTCCTGCGGCGAACTGAAATTCAGTTAGGAGAAAAGTCTGTTTATTCCGAATTCTATTTTTTTAACAAGCACAGATCAGCCCGATACGTCCGTATGGGTCATGGCTCTTTGCTTTCTTCACATTGCCTTGTTCAAAAAAAAACGAAATTAAAAAAAAAATTGTGCGCTGAAATGAAAATTATTCTTACTTTTGTCAGATTTTATATCATAGTGAATAAGTTGTTGAAAAGTCAGATTTTCAATTTATAAGATATTGGAAATAAATAGGTTAGAAAAATAGAAAAGAAAATTAATATCAAATCAAAATTATCATTTATGAAAAAGTTTTACACTTTTGGACCGCAAAAATTCCATTTTTTCAGTAAGATGAGGAATTTTCTTGCCATGGCATTGATGCTGCTATTGGCGGTAGGTAATGTAAAAGCAGAGGAAGTTACAATCGTTTTCGGAGAGGGAACGGGAGAAATCCACGCTACTTCCGGCACGATTAACGATTACCTTTCTTTTACCACTGCGAGGAACGGAGGATCTACTAATCCTGCATACAATGCTGCAAGCGAGGAATTACGTTTGTATTATTCTTCGACAGGAAACGGTGGTAGCTTGACGCTGAATTGCTTGGGCGGCATTACAATTACTGGCATTGAAATTACCGCTTCAGGTTCAGCCTATACTCCAACTGTAAAATATAAAGTAGATGGAGGAACAGCAGTGACCGCCACCCGTAGCGGCGTGGTGTATTCCATCTCTGGCGTCAGCGCCAACAGCACGCTGATGTTCCAAAATGCAAATACCACGAACACGCAGCTTCGCATCAAGTCCATCAAGGTGGCTTACGACCTTCCTTGTCAAGAAGTGACGGAGTTGGTTTCCGAGAATGTTACGGCAACCGGTGCTGGTTTGAAGTGGAAAAGCAATGCCACCGACTTCATGGCCCAGCTTGACGGCACTGACATTTCCGGTTTCACTTTCGCTACCAGCGGCGATTATAAAACCTACACCGCTGAAGGTCTGACTCCGAACGCCGAACATACTTTTGCTATCAAGGCCACTTGCGAAGCAGACTATCACACTGTAACTTTCACCACCGAGTGCAATGAATATAACATTCCCGCTGAAGTAGCAACCATTCCTGAAGGAGAGACCTACACTTGGGGTGGGGAATCCTACACGGAGTCAGGCAACTATGTGCAAACTCTCTATGATCAATACGGCTGCGACAGCGTTCTGACGCTGAACCTGACGGTGGTCTCCAATGTCTATACGATTACCCCCACCACTTGTATGGGTTTCCCCTATACCAACCCTTACACCAACGAAGTGATGTATGATGGTTCCGATATTGATGATATTGTATATATAAATTATAGTGATACCCTTCCGAATGCAGCTTTTGGTGGTACCATGGACAGCATTCGTGTTATCAATCTGACGGTTTCACCTGAGTATGTAGTAACCGACACGAGAGACATCTGCATCAATGAGCTCCCGTTTGACATTCAGAACTATCATTTCGAAGACCTGGAGGCTGGTACTTACGATTATAACCTCCACCTGATGTCGCAGTACGATTGCGATAGCACGGTGCGCTTCACACTGAATGTGCATCCTATGAGTGACATCACCGTGGATGCCACCTTCTGTTCTAACGAGTTGCCGGCTCATGTGGGTGAAATCGAGATTCCGGCGACTGCCACTACCGGCGTCATCACCCAAACCTTCGCGTCGGCTTTCGGTTGCGACAGTACCGTTCACGTGAACCTCACTGTTTACCAAGCCTATCCCGATGAAGTGGTTGAGGAGACCGTCTGCGATAACGCGCTCCCCTATACTTGGAGAGGCCATACTTTCGCCGAAGCGGTTACCGATACCGTCTTCACGGAAACGACAGTCAACGGTTGCGACAGCATCGTGACTTTCTCTTTGAGCGTGAACCCGACCTACAATGAAGAGGTTTCCGCCGTCACGATCTGCGCCAGCGAGCTCCCCTACGATTTCAGAGGCCACAGCTTGACGGAAGCCAATACCTACACCTATAATGAGACTACGGTAGCTGGCTGCGACAGCATTGTCACCTTCACATTGAACGTGAACCCGACTTACAATGAAGAGGTTCCTGCCGTCACCATTTGCGACAGCGAACTTCCGTACAACTTCAGAGGCCACGAGCTGACCGAAGCTGATACATATATCTATAATGAGACGACAGTGAATGGCTGCGACAGCATCGTTACCTTCACGCTGAATGTAGCCCCCACCTATAACGAAACCATCGAAGAGACGATTTGCGACAGCGAGCTGCCTTACAACTTCAGAGGCCACAACTTGACTGAAGCAGGTACCTATACCTACAATGAGACGACAGCAAACGGCTGCGACAGCATCGTGACTTACACGTTGAATGTCAATCCGACTTATAACGAAACGGATGCCGTCGCCATCTGCGTCAATGAACTTCCTTATACCTACAACGCGGGCAACGGCCATACCACCGTATTCCCCGTTGGAACGACTACCCAAGACACAGCCCTGGTTTATGCCACCGCTTTAGGATGCGATAGCGTAGTTAACTTGACTTTGACAGTCAATTCCACCGATATGTGTTCATTTGAGATCACGCTTGAGGCTGGTGAAAATGGAACCATCACAGGAGCAACTACCGTAAACCATGGTGCCAATGAAACCTACACCATCACTCCTGCCAGCGATTGCTACTACATCTCCTCCCTCACTTTGGATGGAATCGAACAGACAATCACTACTCCTGAAGGAATGACGTTCAATCTGGACAGCATAGTTGCCCACCACACAATTGCAGCTTCTTTTGAAGTTTATACCTACACACTCACTTCAAGTGTTGACGGCGAAGGCACGATTACCGCAACTTCTGTTGTGGACTGCGGTAGCGACACCACTTTCGCCATCACTCCGGCCGATGGTTACCATCTCGACTCCGTTGTTGTTGACGGTGTTAACCAAGGTGTTATCGACACCTACACCTTTACGAATGTACACGCCGATGGCAACATCATTGCTTATTTCAGCATTAATCATTATACCATTAATATGGTAGTGAATGGCGCAAATGGAACGGTTGATCCCGTCGGTGATCTGGATGTCGTTTACGGTGCAACACCTGCTTACACTTTTGCGCCTGTAGCTTGCTATGAACTTTCCTCCTTGTTGGTTGACGGTGAAGAAGTGGTTGACGATGTAGTTGATAATGTCTATACCTTCCCCGCAGTCGATGCCAACCACTCAGCAGTGGCTACATTCGACCACATCATGTATCCTATTACGGTTAATAACACGGGTAATGGTGTTGGCACAGTCAATGGCTTGACCGATTATCCTGTTGGCGACACCATCACTTCCGTTACCTGTGGTACTGCCTATTTCTTCAACATGATGGCTGGCGAAGGCTCACACATCTCCGACTTCACTTGGGGAGGTGGCACGATGTCTTTCGATGGTCAAAGCCAAAAGACCTTCCAAATGTGGAACGGCAGTGCCAACGCTACCAACAACACCATCACCGTTACCTTCAACTTGGATACGATGTATGTTACTTCTACCGTCCAAGACAACATTGGCGGTACGGTTGATCCTGCCAACGGTTGGATTGAGTATGGTCAGGATTTCACCCTTAACATCACTGCCGATGCTGCCAATGGCTATCATATCCAAACCATTACCACCGGCAGCAATGTAGTTACGTTGGGCAACAATGAAGATATAAACTACGCTTATGTTCTGCAAAATGTAACCTCCGACACTTCCATTGTCGTTGAATTTGCATTGAATACTTATGAAATCACGGTTAATGGCGTAGGCAATGGAACCATAGTTCCCGGTACTCTCCAAATCACTCATGGTGAGGATACTGCATGCACGTTTACTGCTGCCGATTGCTATTTCATTGATTCCGTTGTTGTTGATGGCGTTAATCAAGGAGCCATCGCTACCTATGCTTTCAATGATGTGGATGCAAACCACACCGTGACCGCCTATTTCACCATCCAGAACTTCACGATGACGGGTATTGCCAACACGACTGACGGAACCGTCACCAGCGGTACTGCTGATTGCGGCACCGATTATACATATAATATTGAGGCAACCACCGAAGGTTATCACATTGATCACCTTGAATTGGATGGCACGACTGTTGAAACCTATACTGCCAATGAAACAACGGCAACCTATACGGTTTCAGATGTGCGCGACAATCACACTTTGGAGGCATTCTTTGCCATCAATGAATATCCTGTAACTGCTACGGCTATCAATGGTATGGTTACTCCCGCTAATGCATCCGTTGCACACGGCGGTTCTCAAACCTTCACCTTGGTTCCCGATTTCTGTCAAGAACTGACCGCACTCACTGTCAATGGTGAGGATTATATGGCTAATACAACAGCCGTTCCAGCCAATGTTACTGAGGTATTTACCGAAGACTTTTCCAGTGTTACTGATGCAAGCACTAACCAACAATGTGATGCTTCTACTACGGCATTCAATGCTGCTAGATTCAATGCACAGCTGCCCGGTTGGAGCGGAACGAATGTTTATGGTGCAAATGGAAAGGTTAAATTGAGCTCTGGCAGTGCGGCTGGTACTTTGACGAGAACCTTCGATTTGTCTGCTAATGGTGGTCACTATACCATTGAGTTTGATGCCAAGGCTTGGGCAAGAAACGGCGAGTCAACCACGATGGAAGTTGTTGTGGGCTCGGAAACTCATCAAGTAACTGGTTTGTCCACCGCCACGGGTTGTGAATTGTCACACTTTGTTGTTGAGGGCGATGGTGGTACAGCTTCTACTCAAGTCACCTTCCGAGGTATTGGTGCTAATTCCAGATTCTTCCTTGACAACATCACCATTTCTGTCGGGCTGCCTGCCAGCAATACGGTCACGGTTTCCAACATTACTGATACTACCGAGATTGAGGCTGTCTTCTCCCCGATTCAATATACTATGGACTATACCACCACTGGTGAAGGTACCGTTACTCCGGATGCAACGACTGCCGATTGCGGAAGCACCTTCACTTACCACATCGAGGCTGCTGAAGGCTGGCATATTGACAACTACACGATTGGCGGAACTACGACTACTCTGGGTTCCAATGCCGATGTGACTGCCGATGTTGAAGTATTCGTGGAAAGCGACACTACACTTGATGTTGTATTCGCAATCAATGGCTATACGGTTACGGTTAACGCTACCACTGGTCAAGGTTCATTTGACAATGTTGCACAAAACAACACTTACGCAGTTGAACATGGCGACAACCAAACCATCAACATTGCTGCCGACAGCGTCAATGGTTACCATATCGCGAGCATCACTTGCGGGTCCGACGAAGTTGAGTTGGGCAACAATACTGATTTGACTTACGCTTATACAATTACTAACATCGTTTCCGATACGACTGTTGATGTTGAGTTCGCTCTGAATGAATATCCGATCACCGTTACCCTCGTGGGCAACGGTAGTGTGGCTCCTGCCACTCAGGATTGGGAATATGGTGACGATGCTACGTTCGTGATCGAACCGGCTGAAGAATGCTACTACATTGATTCTATCATTGTTGACGGCTCAGAGGCTGTCATCACCAACGTACAAGGAATGAACTTCACAATCGCCAATGTGGTTGAGCCCCATACGTTGCATGTAGTGTTCGCCGATTCCGTATTCCAAATGACGAAACGTATCTACTATCCTTACATGGGTACTGTTTCCGAAGGTGAAGCACATTGCGGCGGCAGCTACGATTATGAAATCCATGCCAACGAAGGTTATCACATTTCATCCATCTCTTTGGACTATGCTACCGAACCGGCTATCGACTCTCTGAGAATTGCCGATTCTGTTGTTACGGTTACTGATATTCACGCTAATCACCACATGATTGTTGACTTCGCTTTGAATACTTATGATGTGACTGTAAGCGCCAACGAATTTGGTACTATCACTCCTGACGGCGATTTGACTCCTTCTCATGGCGATGTCCTCACATTCACTCTCGCAGCCATGAACCCCTGCCATGAGCTCGTCACTCTGACTTTGAATGATGAAGACGTTACCGACCAAATCGTAGCCGATCAGTTCACTTGGACTGCCGACACCGATGCAGTCATCGTTGCTACTTTCGCTCCTATCATGTATGCAATGGATGTGGTTTACGATCCTGCCAGCACTGGTCTGGGTACTGTAAACGCTGGTACGGTTGAATGCGACTCAACTTACCAATACAATATCGTAGCCAACCACGGCTCTCATATCGAAAGCTACACTCTCAATGGTGTTACTACCACCTTGGGCACGAACGATGATACGCTCGCTACCGTTGATATCGTAGCTGCTTCTCAAGATACCACTTTGACGGTTCTCTTCGCCATCAACACCTACAATGTAACTCTCTGTACTTTGGATCCTGCCGAAGGTTCTATGACAGCTGTTACAGCCACTGCTACTTATGGCAATCCGTATGATGTAACCGTTCGCGCCAACTATGTCAACGGTTATCATATAGAGACCATCACTTGCGGCGACAGCGTAGCTACCTACGGTGCCAACATCGATACCGTTATCAACTACACGATTAACAGCATTACCTCCGATACTACTGTATGTGCTACCTTTGAACTTAATGAATACACCATCACCGCTACTGCTGGTGACAACGGTACTATCGAAGTTGCTGGTGAAAATACCATCGTTTGGGGCAGCGACACTTCATTTGTCATCACCCCGGCTGAATGCTACTACATTGATGTTGTAACTGTTGACGGAACTGAGATTTCTGGTTACGATACGACCGGATTCACCTACCCATTCACCAATGTGGTTGACAATCACACCATCGATGTTCAATTCGCAATCTACACTTACAATTTGGCTTCTACAGTCAATGACGCCACGATGGGCACGGTTACCAGCGATCCTGCTGTCAACTGCGGCGATGCTTACGACTATGTCATCAATGCAGCCCACGGTTATCATATCGATTCCATCTATTTGGATGGTGCTATGAATCAATCATTCACCTATTCAGAAACCAACTATGACACCACTTATACCGTGACGATCAATCCGGTTGACGCCGATCACGTTTTGGACGCCTTCTTCTCCATCAACACCTATACGATGCATGCAGAGAATGGTGCCAACGGAACAATTGATCCTGTAGGAGATTCCGTTTTGAACCACGGAGATACAATTGTTTACACCGTCACTCCGGATGATTGCTATTATATTAGCGAGGTGCTGGTTGACGATGTTGACGTTCTTGGTGACGACAGCACTGCTTTCACCTATACATTTGCAGATGTTCAAGCACCGCACGCCATCGTTGCCAACTTTGCCATCTATGAATATGAAATGGCTGAAACGCACACTGGCAACGGTACGGTTACCACTGCTACTGTCAACTGCGGTGATACTTACACTTATACCATCACTGCAGACCAAGGCTGGCACATTGAAGAATATACTATCGCGGGTACGACTGTTCATTTCGGTACCAATGATGACAATACGGCTACTTACGTCATTACTCCTGCCAGACAAGATACCAGCATCGATGTCGTATTCGCCATCGATACATTGGATGTAACGGTTTGCACGGTAGATGGCGGTACTTTGGTTGCCAATCCTGCTGTTGTTGACTACGGTTCTTCTTGCGATGTTACCATCACCGCTGATACTGTCAACGGATACCACATCCAAACCATCACTTGTGGCAGCGACGTGGTTACCTTAGGTCAGAACAGCGACGTTGTTTATACTTATACTTTGAACAGTGTTACTTCCGACACCACCATTTGCGCGACCTTCGAACTCAACAACTACACGATCACTGCAACTGCCGATGCCAACTCGAACATCACTCCTGCAGGCGTTACCAATGTTCGTTACGGTGATACGTTGGCAATCACAATGACCTCCAACGTTCCTTGCTACTACATCACCAATTACGAAGTTGACGGTGTTGCTACCACTGTAAACGACAGTGTTGCTCAAACCTATACCTTCGAATTCATCACTGCTGACCACACCATCGACGTTTACTCAGCCATCTATACTTACAACTTGGCTTCTACTGTAAATGATGCTACGATGGGTTCGGTTACCAGCGACGACAGCGTTGACTGCGGTACCGATTACAACTACTTAATCACTGCCAACTATGGTTATCACCTCGAAGCCATCTACTTGGACGGCGTTCTTGATCAAACCTTCCCGTACAGCGAGACCCTCTACACCACCGCATTCACTCGTACCGTTACGAATGTGATGGCTGATCATCAATTAGATGCTGTATTCGCCATCAATACCTACACGATCGATGTGACCGTTGGTGCTAATGGCTCGGTTGAACCTGGTGACGATGTTACATTGAACCACGGTGACAATGCAACCTTCGTTGTTACTCCGGATCCTTGCTACTACATCAGCGAAGTACTGGTTGACGGTACGGATGTTCTCGGTGCAGACAGCACGACATTCACCCATACCTTCACCAATGTTGTCGCTCCTCATACTTTTGAAGCCAACTTCGCAATCTATGAATATGAGATGACTGAAACGCACACAGGTATGGGTACGGTTTCCACAGCTACTGTAAACTGCGGTGACGACTACACCTATATGATTGATGCTGATACTGCTAATGGTTATCATATCGAATCAGTTACCTTCAACGGTGTTACCACGACCTATGGCAACAACGAAGACATTCACGCTGAACAATTGGTTGAAGCTGTAAGCCAAGATACTACGATTGATGTTGTATTCGCTATCAATACTTACAGCATCGATGTAACCGTCAATGGTAACGGCACAACCACTCCTGGCGACACTGCCGGTATCATTTGGGACACCAATGTTGATTACACGATTACTGCCGAACACGGTTACCACATCGCAAGCGTTCTGGCTGACGGTGTGAACGTATTCACTCCGAGTAGCGATCCTAACATCGATAGCCTCTTCAACTACTCATTCACGAACATTCGTGAAAATCACACCTTAGTTGTGAACTTCGCCACCAATATCTACACTATCATCGCTTCTGCCGATAGTGAAGGCACTATCGTTATGCCGGGTGAAAACCACGTGGCTTATAACAACAACATCGACTTCACCATCACTGCAAATGGTTGCTACCACATCAGTGCAATCCTAATTGACGGTGTAGAGTCAGTTATTTTCGATGACAACACCAGCTACTATGTTTTCACATTTGAAAATGTAGAAGCTGACCACACCATCCACGCCACCTTCGCTATCAACACTTACACTATCCACGCTGCTGCTGGTGCCAACGGTACCATCACGCCTGCTGGTGACACTACGGTTGATTGCGGTGCCAATGTGGTTTACACCTTCACTCCGGATGCTGGCTACGCTATCGAAGGTGTGGTTGTAAACGGTAACAATATCGGTGCTCCGACTACCTACACGGTTACTGACATCCACAGTGATTACGACATTATGGTTACCTTCACCGATATCAACTACACGTTGACCTCATCTTCCTTCGGTCACGGAACCATTACTCCTGAAGGCACTGTGGTAGTTGCTGAAAACGGTACTCAGGTTTACACCCTTGTTCCGGATGATTGCTACACCGTTAGCGAAGTTCTGGTTGACGGCGTTTCCTACCTGAACGAACTTGAAGACAACACCCTGACTTTGGACAGCATCCAGTCTGATATGAACATCCAGGCTTACTTCCAAATTAAGACCTACAATGTTACGACGACTGCTGCTGAAGGTGGTTTCATCACTGAAGGCGGTGTTGTGAACTGTGGTTCCGATGTTGAACTCACCATCACGGCTGATGCATGCCACAACATTGATTCTGTGGTTGTAAACGGTGTCAATGCTGGCGCAGTTGAAACCTACACCATCTCCGCTATCGATACCGACTACACAGTAGCCGCTTACTTCTCCATCAAGACCTACACCATCACCTCTTCCGTAAATGATACTGTAATGGGTACGATTACCGCTTCCGACACCTTCGACTGCGGTGAAACCCCGACCTACGAAATCACTCCTAATGATGGCTACTACATTGTTGATGTTACTGTTGACGGTGTATCTCAAGGCATTATCACTTCTTACACCTTCGGTTCTTTGGATGCTGATCACACCATTGATGCTGAATTCGCTATGTACACTTACACGTTGACCGCTACTGCTAACGTAGGCGTTACCTCAACACCTGCTCTCGGCGACACCGTGGTTGATTACAATGCAAGTGTTACTTACACGTTCACTGTTGACTCTTGCTACGAAATCGCCGATGTTTTGGTTGACGGAGTTTCAATGGGTGCAATTACTACCTACACCTTCGATAGCATCACTGCCGACCACATCATCGCAGTTAATGCTGTAGTGAAGACCTACACCATCACCTCTTCTGTAAGTGATGTTCTCGGTGGTACTGTTACTCCTCTCGGTGAAACCACTGTTAACTGCGGCGGTTCTCAAAACTACACCGTAACGGTTAACGCGGGCTATGTAATTGAAGACGTTCTCGTCAATGGTACTTCAGTGGGCGTTGTTAGCAGCTACTTCTTCGAAAATGTAACCGGCGACTCCACCATCGAAGTTGTCTTCCACGCTCTCGAAGTTGATACATTCCAAATCGTTGCTTCCGTACGCAGCGGCAATGGTACTATCAATCCTGCTGGCATCATCAACGTTGCTCGCGGCGCAAGCCAGACCTTCACGATGATTCCGGACGAATTCTACAGAGTATTCGAAGTATATGTTGACGGCGTTCCCGCTACCACCTCCAACACCTATACCTTCGGTAACGTTTCCGCTAACCACACCATTGAAGTTGTATTCGTTCCTGCCACCTGTCCGGTTCCGACCTATGCTTGGACTGAAGACATCGACTATACGAGCGCAACTCTGAACTGGACCGACATGAATGTCACTTCCTACACTGTACGTTACAAGAAGGCTTCTGACACCAGCGACTTCATCGAGGTTACCGGTATTACCGACAACTTCTATGAACTGAGCGGTCTCGATATGAATACTGACTACATCTGGAATGTCAAGTCCGTATGCATCGCTGACGAAGCTGAAAGCAACTGGAGTTCACAACAAACCTTCAGAACGCTTGAAGATATTAGCTCAGACACCACTGGTATCTACGAAATGACTCTCGGCGAGATGAACGTTTACAGCTACGGCAACGACATCTACGTGGTTAATAACGCTCAAGAACAAATCAAGGACATCCAAGTTTACGATTTGATGGGTCGCGTAGTATTTGCCGGCAAGGCTCAGAGCAACCCGCAAGTAATCAACGTCAACGCCGCCAACGGCACCTACGTTGTGAGAGTTGTTACTGAAAATGCAATCCGCAATTACAAGGTCAGCATTTCTCAAAGATAATAATTGTCTATTTCAATGAAGAGAGGGGTCTGCAAAGAACCCTCTCTTGTAAATATAACGGATCGTTTAACTTAATCTAATATCAAGGCAACAATAACATTCATTTTATAGCATAATAGTAAGCGTTTTCGCTTCACTTCTGGTAAGATTGAAATCGGGAAATTTCGTAATACAGTACAGGAAGTAAGTGAGAATGTTTGCGGTTTCTACCGTAAACTTTCTTGTTTGTACTGTAGGTTTTCCCGAGCCTCAATCTCCAACAAAGAGTTTGCGGTTTTTTTATGCCTATTTTATAAAGATGAAAATGAAGACAATGAATATATATATCAATTAAAATCAATTAATTATGAAGAAGTTTTTATTCTTAAGCCTGTTGCTTTTCTGTACATTGGCAGGAATTGCTCAAAGTCAGCAAGTAACATTGAAATTTATGGGGCAAAGTACTGACAGCGTTCGTATCCAGATGGAGTATGTGGAGGTGAAAAACTTGTCAAGCGATTCAACGCTTTGGGTTGACAGTCTGGTTTTAGCGTGGCCTGATACGACACTGACCATGACCACGCAGGATTCAGTGACCTCAGTACATGATTATGTAGCGGCTGAGGGTTTCGCTTTCACGCATACGGGTCCGAACCCGTTCAACGGCCAGACTGAGGTGGCGTTGCAGCTCCCGGAGAACGGTGATGTGCTGTTAAGAGTTTACGAACTGACGGGCAAAGAAGTGGCTGCTTTCAGCGGCAGTTTCCCGCAGGGGGTACATCGTTTCCAAGTCAATGTCGCCCAGACACAAACTTATCTTGTTGTGGCACAATGCGGCACAAAACGAGCCAGTATCAAGTTGGTGAACGCTGGCCACGGTCACGGAAACAGGATCGCCTACCTCGGCTTGGCTTTTGGCGGTATGATTTCTCCCAAGATGGAGATGGAAAATGCCTTTCATTACGGCGACACGCTGATGTGCGCAGGTTATGTGCATTTTGGGGATTCGTTGTATGCCAGCGACACGGTTCTGTTGTTTATGGATCCATTGCAGGACTCTCTTCAAAACGTGGTACTGACTTTCCCAGTGTCTCTGCCTTCGGTAGTGACTTGGATTCCTGATACTATCACTGATCATTCTGCTTATGTAGGAGGAACCGTCATCAATGATGGTGGTATTTTGGTAGGCGAGAGGGGTATCGTGTGGGCTACCCATCCCAATGTGACACTTGAGGACAACCGCATTCCCCTTGGCGACACACTGATTGCAGCTTCCGACACGCTCTGGGGCATTCCCGGTGATTTTTCTACCGCATTGGATGCGCTCCAACCCAACACACCCTGCTTCGTACGCGCCTATGCGATGACGGGGTTCGGTCTGAGCTTCGGACAGGAATATGTCTTCGTCACCATTTCGCAGCTGCGTGACAACCAACCTTGCTCTGTGGCCAATGTGACGGATGCTGATGGCAATGTATATGCTACCGTGCGTATTGGCCGTCAGTGCTGGACCCGCGAAAACCTCCGCACCACTCGCTACAACGATTCCGTGTCTGTCACCAATGTGAACGATTTGGAAGACATGTATATCTATCATATAGACTCTCTTTTCGAGACACCTGATACCGTTTTCACATACGATACGACGATTATGATCGATAGCATCATCATCCCATACGACACGGCTTACAATTCCTATTTTGATACGACGGTGTATATCCATCATCAGAACGATGTCTATTTGTTTGGAGAAATGTCTGTTGATGTTTTTGTGGATCAGAAGGATACTCTTTATAGCGCAGAGAGAGTGGATAGTCTCGTACAATATTTCATACCGATTACATTAGTCGATTCTGTGAATCAATCGTTTGTCGTTTATGATCAGGCTGTCGTTGTGAACCAGCAGATACCAGCATCGGTTGAGGTCTTTATCAATGTACTGACAGACAGCACAGATATGGACAGTCTGGTTTATCAATATGATACGGTAACAGTATTTAGTTATACTGATTCAGTAGCTCATAATGATACTATTGCATTGATTGACAGTCTTATACCCTATTTCAACTTGGACACTGTCACGCATATTGCTTATCAGGGGAACATTTTGGTGGATGGTATCAGTAATTTTGATGTGAAGGTGGATATTACGGTCAGCCAGATTGACACGATTATCACCCGTCATTCCGACACATTGGCCCTGATTGACCATATCACCACCACGTACATCTCCACTCATAACGGCTATGTGCCTCATCACGACACTACTTTCGTCTATGAGGTGGTGTGGCCTGCCGACACTCTTTATGATACCCTTGTGAGCGTGGTGGACACCACCGTCAACTTCCTGTTCTCAGGCTTGGACACCACTGCCATCGACACCATCACGATCTATTCCGACACTATCGCGTACTGTTACTACCCTGACAGCACGGCGGTGCTGGCGGATGTGTATGGTTTGTTATACAACTATCGTGCAGCTTCTGGTGAATCTGAACGCTCTATTGCAGAACCCTCTGGTATCCGTGGCATCTGTCCGGAAGGATGGCATGTTCCCAGCATCGGTGAATGGGAACAACTCACTGGATATTTGGAAGGTCAAAGCACCTACCATGCCGGTGGCATCAGTACCAACATTGCCAAGGCATTAGCTTCCACCGACAATTGGCAACAGGACACCACCTATACTTATTCGATTGGCAATGCACCGGAAAACAACAATGCCACTGGCTTTGCAGCTATGCCTGCCGGAGCTTATTCTGACAGCACAGGAGCTTATACACGCTTCTGGAGCTGCTCTGGCGAACAGCCCACGGACATCGATGTTATTGGTCTTGGTTACGACTTGCCCATCGTTACTTTTGACATGCTGGCTCCTGATTCCGTTGCCTCCGTGCGTTGCGTGCGTGATGATGAGGAAACTGCCGATGGTTTCGCTTGCCCTGGCATGCCCACAGTGACGGATGCGGACGGCAATGTGTATAACACGGTTCAGGTGGGCAGCCAGTGCTGGATGAAGGAAAACCTCCGCACTACTCGTTACCCTGACAATGCCATCCTTACTGAAGGTACTGAATTGTCGGACTCCATTGCCTATTACTATCTGCCCTCAACGGAAGAAAGTGAGATTGCACTCTATGGTGTATTGTATAATTGGACTGCGGCGGTGGCTGGAAGTGCACAGGGCATCTGTCCTATCGGATGGCATGTTCCTACTGCTGATGAATGGATGGAATTGCATCGCTATGTCGCCTCGAAGTCCGAGTACCTTTGCGGTTCGGGTTCCAACAGCATCAGCAAGGCACTCGCGAGCAATTACGGATGGCGTCCATCCATCTCTTCATGCGATACGGGCGATACCACAACGGTTCATAATGCCACGGGTTTCAGCGCACTGCCGACAGGTCGCTATCCCGACAACCACATCGGCGTTAATGCATACTTTTGGACATCCACAGAAGTGAGCAATGCCAATGCTACGGTGAGATATCTGAACTATTCAACCTCCAACTTCTCAGAAGGTAGCATACGAAAAGAGTATGCAGCTTCTGTTCGTTGCTTAAAGGACTAAAGATAGATTATAAAGATAACTGACGATACGCAACAAAAAGAGGGTTTCGCAAGGAACCCTCTTTTTTATTGATTTTTATTGGAATACAAGAAAAAAGAGTAATTTTGCAAGTTGGATTTGATTGAATTGTACGATTGGATACTCAAAAAGTGATGGATAAAACTTTCAAGAAATATTTATGGCCGGGCTGTACGGCTTTGGTCACGGGAGCGAGTTCGGGGATGGGATTGGAGTATGCCCGGCAGTTGGCGGCTTCGGGTTGTGGGGTGGTGATGGTGAGCAACCAGCAGCATGAGTTAGAACAATGTGCCGCCGAATTGAAAGCCGCATATTCTGCCGATATTCGCCCCCTTTTCTGCGATTTGTCGCGTCTTGAGGCCGCAGACGAGCTGGACTCCTATTGTGAGGAAAACGGCCTTAAAATCGATATTTTAATTAATAATGCTGGGATGTTCTTTTTTCATGAATTGAAAGGGGATTATTGCAGGAAGTCGGATATCATGTTGCGGTTGCATATATTGACTCCGGCGCGCCTTTGCGAGATTTTCGGCAATCGGATGAAGGAGCGGGGCGGGGGCTACATTCTCAATGTCTCTTCCGTGGCCGCCAAGATGCAGTTTCCAGGAATGGTTACGTATGGCTCGACGAAGGCTTTCCTCTACAGTTTTTCCCGCTCGCTGTATTATGAAATGAGGCCTTACCATGTGGGCGTTACCACGATTTGCCCGGGTGCGGTGGACACATCTTTGTACAGTGTCCTCCCGCAAATCGACAAGTTGTTCAAGCTTGGGAAAAAACTTGGGGTTGTGATGACACCTGAAAAGTTGGTGCGTAAGGCATTGAGGGCGATGTTCCGGAAGAAACGCAGTGTCGTGCCGGGTTTCATCAATCATTTTTTCGCGCCCATTGTCAACCTGCTTCCTATTTGGGCGGTGAATCGCATTTGGAAGAAAATGTGGTTGGAGGAAGGAGGAAAGGATTAAAAGATTAAAAGATTAAGGAGTTATCTCTTTACCTCTTGTAAAAAAACGAAGCCTGTGATTATGAATACCCCAAGATTAGGGGGATGATTCCTATATGCTCCCGAGGGAGCCATTTTCAATAACCCCGCACATCAGTGTGGGGAGAAAGCAGGTCGTACAGACAATGGCGTGCTATAGGCACGCGCTCTCGAAAATCGTCAGTCTTTGAGAAAATACTCCTCTTTGATATCAATGCCATTTTCTATCAAAAATGCACGTTACTCTTCCTCAAAACCGACAATTTTGTGATGTTCTTTCTGATTTTGTATATAATTCACTATCATCTCCTTATCTCGTCCATTATATGAAATAGCGGCATATTCAATATGTGCGAAATACGATATGGTAAACAGTATGATGGATTAGATGTTGTAGTAGCAATTGTGTAATGAGAGCGCATGCTTCCAGCATGCTTGGATTCACGAGGCATTGTGCAACTCCACATTGCATGCAGGGTTACGGAGAATTGCTCCCTCTGGGAGCATACGAATGTGGACAGATAAAAACATTGCAGCAAAACTATTCACCTTCTTCGTCCTTTGGGACGAGGTTCTGTGTCCATCGTTTTTCTGAGGGGAGTAGGCACACAATAGCCGCCGTATTTCCTGCCACCCACATGCTCAATCATCCCCAGTTTCCTGAGTTCAAGGAGGCAGCGGTCGATGGTGCTCTGTGAAAAATGCGTTTCGGCGATGATGTCCGCCGAATGGCAGTTGGGGTGGCTTTCTATGCAGGCAAGCACCTCCAAGATTTTATCATCCGGTGGGGTTATCGGTTTCCGTCTGCCTGTCCGACGGACTGTTTTCGCCTTGACTCTCTTTTTATCTGTCTTCGTTGGAGGGTTTTGAATACCTTTGTCTGACTCGGTGACATCATTTTGACTGCCTTTGTCATCTTGAACCTCCTCTTCCTCCACGGCTGAAAAGTTTTGAATACCCTCCCTAACCAGCTTGACCACCTCTTTACTGGTCTTGGGATCCAGTGTGAATATGGTAGGGGATTCTTCCCACGGCATCTGTTTCATCATCACCTTGTCGTCTTGGCATGACTCGATGTATCGGAAAGGCACCAATAGATTTTTGGTTAGGCGGACGAACTCCTCTTTTCCCAACAACTGATCCAGATGCTTCATGGAGCCGAGCCGTGTGAAACGCTTGTTTTGCACCGTATAGACGATGGCGAAATTATGTTGTTGGAGACAATAGAAGATGTCGTCAACGGGAACCAGCTGAACATTGCTGTCCTTGTCGGTGACATCCAGTTTGCGAAATTCCCGATAAACAACCTGCACCTCTTTTTCCATCAAAAATCGCAACTGCTGACGCTCCCTAAAAAGGTATGGGAAAAAATTCAGGGCAAGATTGCGCCCAAATGTAAAAAACAGGATTGTTGAGAAAAAATTATAGTAGCCGGTATGTTGGATGAGCTGCGCATTGCATAACATGATATTGGGGAAAGCAATGGCAAGGTCAACAACAGCAACCGCTAAAGCGATGAAAACCACTGCCAAACAATAGATTACATACGAATACTTTTTGTAAATCTGCGGATAAAGCAGGAAATAATTGGCATACAAGGAACCTAATACAAGAACCGCAGAGAGGGATTCCTTGAACAAACTTCCTGTATATGGGCGTAGAACTGAATTGCGAACAAAAAGCCAAATCGTGATGATGCAGAACAGGACATTCAGCAAAATAATGACAATTGTTTTCAGATGTTTCATAATTGTCTTATTCTAAAATAAGTTGACACTTTGCCCCTGGGAATGAGATGAAAGGATGAAAAGATTAAAAGATGAAAAGATGAGGGGATTATGAGAGGATGATTTGTAGGGATACCATAATATGACATCCCTACGGATAAACGAATAAAAATCAACAATAAAAAATCGCCGTTATGAAAAAACTATCACTATTATTTGCACTCTGCATTTTCGCCGCAACGATGCTGTACGGACAGAGCTATTGGTCGTTGTCGGGCAACAGTGCCAGCAGTAGCAATTTTATCGGCACCAACACACCGCAGGCGAAACTGACTGTGGACGGCAACGTGTGCGCCAAGGAGGTGCGTGTGTCGTTGAGCGGTTCTCCCTGCTGGCCCGACTACGTGTTCGCACAGGACTACGACCTGATGGAAATCAGTGATTTGAGGAATTATGTGCGTCAGAACCGCCACCTGCCAGGTGTGCCAAGTGCCGCCGAGGTGGGAGCCACACTCTCCCGCAAAACGGAAGAGTAGGGTCTGATATAAGCGTTTCTCAAAAATAAAAAAGAAGCGATAGGTTGTAATTAATAATTAAGAATAGTGCTTAATATCGATTAGTGATATGTAAAACCGCGAAAAGATATCCAATAATGCGAAACAATATGTAATGATATGAATGGATATGTAATATCATGA
>JAFVNW010000073.1 GCA_017506175.1 Bacteroidales bacterium
ATGTGGTGCCCGTATTCAAAGAAGCGGAGTTCCTCATCACCGTCAAAGGCTCCTCGATGATACCCAAGTACAACAGCGGCGACATCGTGGCCTGCAAGCGTATGCTTTTGGACACCTTCTTCCAGTGGAACAAAGTATATGTACTCGACACCGAGCAGGGCCCGCTCATCAAGCGCGTGAAGAAAGGCACCACCGATGAAACGCTCACCATCTTCAGCGACAATCCCAAGTACGAACCCTTCGAGCTGCCACGCACCAAGATCTACCACATCGCGCTGGTGGTCGGTGTGATCCGGCTGGAGTAACGCACATGCTGCGCACCCTGCACGCACCCTCCGCACACACCTCCACAACACCTCAAAAAGCCGCACACACGCGCCAAAATCGGCAAAATTAGGTTATAATACTGATATTAAACCATTTAAGAGTATTTCAAATGTGCAAAAGTGGTGTAAAATACCCCACTCATTTCTTTGATTTTGCCGAGTTACGCGAAAAAAAAGGCGCAAACACCCCTCTCAATCCAACTTTTTCGACACAAAAAATGTAAGTCTGTTGTAAGTCTGTTTGTAAGTCCATTGTCAGTCTGTCGGCAAAATCGGGTACAAATCGCACCCGTTGCAACCCACTTTCAAGGGCATAAAAACGCGCTCGGATCCGTGCCGTCGCACGCGGTTTCACCGTCATCCCAAAACACGCAAAAAGCCCGCAGAATCGGCCATTTACAGCCATTCCACGGGCAAAATACAACCTCAGTAACACCCAATTAAACTTATGCTACAAAAAACGGGCCTTCCGCCCGTCAAAAATTAAACCAAAATATAACTTTTGGTACATTTTGATTTAAAACCGCAATCCGGCAAAATTAGTCATAAATCGTTGTTTATATGCAATTTACAGGCAAATTTCAGGCAAAAAATATATGTACGATTTGATTTAGGCCCCATACAATAACCATTTATGATTCGTCAGGGAAAAAGGTGATGAAGGTGTCAAACACATCGGAAATAGATATTTCTGGGTTGAAAACAGGAATGTATTTATGTGAAATAGACTTTGGAGATTGCTCCCAGGCATATAAATTTTTAAAAAACTAACGCTACGAAACAAAGTTATTTCCCATATATTTGCATCGCAGAAAAATGCAAGAATGTAATCCGACCCATCTCGACGATCATATTAAATACAACATCCTCATGAAGAAGACACTCTTTTTTTTGACTATTGTTCTGGCGGCGGTAAGCGTACGGGGGCAGGAAGATAGCTGCATCAACCTCCATGTCTCATCATACGTGAATTACATACAGACCCCGTTTGACAGTCTTGCAATTTCAAACTCAACAGGAACTCGAGTCTATGTTTGGCCCGATACTTTTTTTTACAATTGTCCCGCAAAAATAATTGAAAACGATGGCGGTTTGTCGTTCTTTCAGAATTTCCCCAACCCATTTTCTGAAAGTACCCGCATTCAACTTCAATCTTCGCAAGGCGGACAGGTGGAATTGCAGATGATGGGCTTGAACGGCCAAATCGTTTATAGAAAGTCGTTTCTACTACAGCCAGGGGTCAATCTTTTTGACATTTCAGGGGGCAGCACCGGCACATTCTTTCTAATCGCCCACGACGGAAAGGAAAAAGCAGTTGCCAAACTTGTTAAAAGTGGTGGAGGGTCCACAGGAAATTTTGGCATTCAAAAGATCGGGATTGCTTCGGATCTTGTGCCGAAAAGCTACATCGCAGATGATTTTTTTAGAATAGGGGAAAGATATTGGTTTCACGCTTTTTATACTCAAAATTCAGAAGTTGTAGTTGAGCGAATAAATAGGACAATTCAGAACAATACCAGTTATTTGACCTTTTCCTCAGTGCAGATGGGAGATACTAGCGATTTCTCTTTGAGCAATACAGTAGTTGAAATCTATAATCATTTATCAACTTCGTTGGATGATAATCCGACTATCAGAAAAACATGTTACAGAATAACCTTTTATGATTCAACGATGGTTGTGGAACCGACAGAATATGCCGCTGAATGCGAGTTGTTATATGGATTCGCGGGCGGCGAGTACAAGTACAGGATGGAGGTTTCGCCCGACAATGTTCACAGTTTGTATTCAACGGACATTGATTCTCCTTCATCAGAGGGGATTTTCTTGTTCAATTTCGCGAGTTTGGATCAGGAGACTATCTCATTCTGGCGGTCATATAGCGATTATCAGCCCGCCGTGGTTAACGCATACGGCAGGATTGTTATGAGGTTTTAAAAGGAGGAAATTGGAAACTGAGAATTTCAGTTTGCACGCGGGAAAGGATGAAGAGATTAAGGGATGAAAAGATTAAGAGATGAGGGGATTATGTGAGGATGATTGTGGGAATGCCATAATATGATATTCCTACGGATAAACGAATAAAAAATCAATGGATAAACGAAAAAACCATAAAACACCTATAACCATGAAAACACATAACTTTTTCCGAATCCTTCTGTTGCTCACGGTGCTGGTGTGGGCAAGGGGAAGTGTGAGCGGGCAGGCGGACATTGATATAGCCGTAAGGACGACCTTCAACTATTACCCCTTTCCATGCGACAGCATCGTAGTGGTGAACCAGACGCAAGGGACTACATGCACGCTCTTTTATCCCGACACCATCCTGTCGAACCACCACGTGGGCATCGACGAGTACAACTCCGCTACCGGCGACTTGCAGTTGCGCACTACGGGAGCCAATCCATTCAGAAACGAAACCGAGATTGCTTTTACGCTCTTGCGGCCGCAGCCAATCTCCATCTTCTCGTTCAATGCACTGGGACAGATGGAAATGTCGAAGCAATTCACTTTGGATGCGGGCGAGCACACTTTCGCCGTTTCGTTCGCCCACAGCGGACTGCATCTGTTGGGAATCTCAACACAGACGGAAAGTGCCGCGCTGAAGCTGATACAGCAGTCGGCAGGCAGCGATAGAATGGAAAGGACGCACAGCGGGTCGTCTTTGGCCCCAAAAAATGGAAAAGGAAATACGCGCACCTATTTCGATTTCGCGGTGGGCGACCAACTGACTTTCACCAGCTATGCCACCATCAACTACCACGACACAACGATGCAGATTGCGCCATCGAAAACGCTGACGGTTGCGGAAAGCGGGACATTGGTGCTGAAGGAGTCGCACTGGTTTGACGATGGTGTGATAGAAGCCAATACATTAATGAACACAACCTGGGAAGTTCTGGACAATATTTTGCCGGAGGTGTCGTGCGATAATGATGGCTTTTATACCGACACGGCAAATTTTGGGGCGGAGGCACGCGTCACCTTTTACGACACCACATTTACCAATGAGCGTGTCAATGGTTATTGCGATGCATTATGGGATTACGCATTGGAACTTGGTTGGCATCCCCGTGGCTTGGCGGTCTGGTCTTATAGTGAATACCAGACACAAAAGAAATATATGATACACCCGAATAGCGATACAATAAACAACACGATATGTGCTCGTCTTTATGAGTGCTATATGGATGAACCATATTCCGACATAGAAGATGGCGTATATTATTTTGTCAATTATTTGTATGACTTCAATACAATACTTTTCAGAGTATGGAGTGGGGAGGGTGCAGCTACCTGTGTTTTTAGAAGAGTAGGAGGTGTGAGATGAAAAAAATATTGTTTTTTGGAGTGATTTTACTGGTGACACTCGTTTCCTGCCATCGTTATCAAGCATTTCCACCAGCGCTAGTTACATATTTCCCATATACAACAGACCAAAGACTCATTTATGCTAATGAAAGGGGGGATACTACCTGTATGATAGTTACTGAACTATTTGTTTCAAAAGAACATACTGAATCCTATTGTTCCAAATGTGGTTGGGATATTGCAATGGAGTTCAAAGCCCAAAATGATAGCATGTATTTTAACGGGTATATAAATGTTTCATACTCCCCATATTTGATTTTGAGTGCTGGTGATACTTTTTATTATTACGATATCCCAGGCGACCCTTTTTCTTCACAAATCATAACTGAAATAGGCGATACCATTCGACTTTCTAAAGATGACAACGAAGCCATTGTTGTTAGATATGAAGGACTTGTAGAATTTAGTGACATACAACGTAACTGCACTTGGAAATTGGTGAAATAGTTGAGGGATGAAGAGATTAAAAGATGAAAAGATTAAGGGATGAGGGGATGATGTGAGGATTACAAATAAACGAATAAACGAAAAAACCATAAAACACCTATAACCATGAAAACAAGAAACTTTTTTAAAACCCTTTTGCTCCTTGTGGTGCTGGTGGTGGCGGGAGGAATTTTCACCTGTTGTGTGAAACAAAAAAAATGCGAATATGGTATGAATGGCTATTTTATATATCTTGAAAATCCTTATCAGTTAAAGTATCAAGAAAAGGCTTACAGGATTAAGGCATTTTTTATTCCAAATCAAAACAATTTAAAGATTGATTCTTTGACACAGGTTTTACTTCGCCAAGATTCTACAATTTGTCATCAAAATTTGGTTTATTATATTTATGGAAATATCCCTTGCAAATACCGAGAGAATAGAAATTGTCCAATTCCTGTATATTGTTCATTAAAAGGATTTTACAAATACCAAAATTTACCTGTCCTTGTGGATGAATTACATTGCATTGAAAATTAATTATTATACAAAAAGAGAAAGGTGCTTCAAAATGAAAAAGATGGTTGTTCTATGTCTATTTGTCGCAGTAGCATTAGGATTCACGTCATGCCGGTTGCGTAACGACCCTTTCCCCGCATCGTTAGTCACGTATTTCCCATATACTGAAAACCAGCAATTGGTTTTCGCGAATGAAAACAGGGACACGACATGTCTGACGGTTACTGAAGTATTCGTTTCGGGAGCTTGGTCGTGTCCTTTTGGACAAAAATGCCGTCCACCGATAGAGATGACTGTAAATGCCACCAATGACAGCATCTTATTTAATGTGTTTATGAGTGCAAGCTATCCTAAGTATTTGATATTAGACTTGAAAGCATGCGATGTGTATTATTACAGAGAATTCCCAGGCGACCCCTTCTCTGACCAAATAATATCGGAAATAGGCGATACCATGCGACTTTCTAAAGATAACAACGAAGCCATTGTTGTCAGATATGAAGGACTTGTAGAATTTAGTGACCTACAACGTAACTGTACTTGGAAATTGGTGAAATAGATGAGGGATGAAAAGATTAAAAGATGAAGAGATTAAAAGATGAAGGGATGATGCCTTGCATTGACTATCGTGGGAGAATTTCTATTGAAAACGACACACTGAAACTATCCGTCAGATTCGGATTCGCCCCTGAGAATGTTGGAATTGGCTGGTATGTCAGGAAATAAACGATCGTCCCGTTTTACAAATTCTCCAAAATGAAATTCGTTAACTTGGTGTACAGTTGGTAGCGGGTGTTGCCGCCATAAATGGAGTGGTTTTTGTTGGGATAGAAGAACTGCTCGTATTGTTTTTCGGCCTTGTTGAGTTGCGTTACGAGGTCCATGGAGTTTTGGAAGTGCACGTTGTCGTCGGCGGTGCCGTGGATGAGCAGGTAGTTGCCTTGTAGTTTATTGGCGAAGAAGCAGGGCGAGTTGTCGTCGTAGCCACTCGGGTTGTCCTGCGGTTTTTGCAGGAAGCGTTCGGTGTAGATGTTGTCGTAGTAGCGCCAGTTGGTGACGGGGGCTACGGAGATGGCCATCTTGAAGGTACCTTCGCCTTTGAACATGGAGAGGGCGGAGAGGTAGCCGCCGAAGCTCCATCCCCAGATGCCAATGCGATCTTTTTCAACGTAGGGGAGGGTTTTCAGGTAGTTGGCAGTTGCGATTTGGTCGATGGCCTCGTATTTTCCCATCTGTTTGTAAATCACCTTTTTGAAGTCATCGCCGCGCCCAGCCGTGCCGCGTCCGTCGGTGCAGACCACGATGTAGCCTTTTTGTGCCAACATCTGATACCAAGCGAAATCGAATGGACTGTCGTAGGCGTTGCTGACCTGTTGTGAACCAGGACCTCCGTAAACATACATCAGCACGGGATATTTCTTGTTCGCATTGAAATCGGCGGGTTTGATCATCCAGCCGTTGAGCGTCACGCCCTCGCTGGTGGTGAAGGAGAAGAGGTCTTTCTTGGCGAAACCGTATTGAGCGACGCGCTCTTTGAATGAGGCGTTGTCTTCAATGGTGTACAATTTCTTGCCATTGGCATTATGCAATGTGTAAACCGGTGGCATATTGGCATTGGAGTAGTTGTTGCAGTAAAAATGGGCGTTGCTGTTGAATGTCGGGTCGTTCCAGCCGGTGCCATCGGTCAGCATTCTCTTTTTCTTTCCATCGAAATTGATGCTGTACAAATCCTGGTTCAGCGTGTGGGATTCATTGGAAACGTAGAAGATGGTTTTCTTCGGGAAATCGATGGCGCAGATATGTTTCACTTCAAATTCGCCGGCGGTAAGTTGAACGGGTTGCTGGCCGAATTCGGCTTTGTAGATGTGGTTGAAACCATCGCGTTCGGAGGTGAAAATCACGGTTTTATTATCTTCCAGAAAATAGTAGTCGTCGGTGATTTCCAACCACCACTTGTTCTCGTCCGAGAGCACGATCTCCTTTGTGTTGGCTTGCGTATTGCAGCGATAGAAGTCTAATTTGTTTTGCAGACGGTTGAGTTTCAACACGATAAGGTCAGTGGAATTGGGCAGCCAGTAGATGCGCGGGAAGTAGCAGTCATCGTTTTCGAAGTTGATTTTCTGTGTTTTATTGTTTTTCAAGTCATAGAAAAAAACGTCAACGAGAGAGTTGTCTTCGCCGGCTTTGGGATACTTGTAGGTATATTCTTCGGGATATAGGTCTCCCCAAATGGTCATCGAGTATTGTTTCACGTTGCTTTCGTCGAAGCGGAGGAAGGCGATTTTGCTGCCGTCGGGGGCCCATTCGAAATACTTGGGCTGGCTCAGTTCCTCTTCGTAAACCCAGTCGGCGATGCCGTTGCGGATGGCGTTTTCCTTACCGTCGAAGGTGATTTGTGTCTCCTTCTGCGTGGCGAGGTCAATGTAGAAGAGGTTGTAGTCGCGGACGAAAGCGACCTTGCTGCCGTCCTTGGAAAATTCGGCGAAACTGATTTTGCCCTTCGCGGTGTCGGCCACGGGAATTATCTTATGTGATTGTAAATCACACACATAGAAATCGGCTAATGAAGAACGGCGGTAGATGTACTCCTGATTGAAGGCGAAGAGTATTTTGGTACACGACTCGTCGAAGGAGTAATCATCAATATCCATCAGGTCGAGTGTTCCGTTGGAATAGGCTTTCAGGTCGGCGGAGGTGATGATTTTCTCGATTTCCTTGCCGGTTTCAAAGCTGTATTTGCAGATGTCCACCTTGCTATAGACGGAGTAGTAGTCGCTGTTGGGCATAGAAGCGAAGCCGGGGACTCGGTTCGGATAGAAGGCGTACCGTTTCCAGATGTCGGCTACGGTAATTTCCTTCTGGGCAAATGAGTTGTAAATGGTGCCGCAGGTGGCGACGACAAGGGCGATGGCGATGATGATTCTTTTCATTGTTGTGATTTTTTGGCTTCTATGCGTTATTTCTTTTTTCTGAAGGTCTTCTTTTTGGCGGTGGGTGCGGTGTTGGCGATGATGTCGAGGCATTCGGCGAGGGAGAGGTTTTCGGCGACGGTGCCCTTGGGGATCTTGAAGTTGTCTTCGCCGTTGGTGATGTATGCGCCGTAGCGGCCGTTCATCACCTTGATGTTCTCGTTTTCGGGGTAGCTGCACAGCACGTTCTTGGTCTTGGAGTTCTTAATGAGCTCGATGGCCTCTTCCAAAGTCAAGTTGACGATCATCGTGCCCTTTTCGAGGGTGTAGTTATGGTCGTCGTATTTGAGGTAGGGGCCGAAGCGACCGACAGCGGCGGTGATTTCCTTGCCTTCCCATTCGCCGAGGCTTCGTGGGGCGCGTTCCACGTCCGTTTTGCGTTTCAGTTCAATCAGTTCGATGCAGCGTTCGCAGCTGATTTCGGTCGGCTCTTCCGTTTTGGGGATGGAAACGAAGTTGTTGTCGAACTTGATGTAAGGACCGAAACGGCCGATGCCGATGGTGATGTCCTTGCCTTCGTATTGACCGGCTACACGGGGCAGTTTGAACAGGTCGAGCGCCTCTTCCAAGGTGATGTTTTCGATGGACTGGTGCGGTTTGAGGCGGGCGTAACGGGGTTTCTGGTCCTCGTAATTCTCGCCGATTTGTGCCATGGGGCCGTATTTGCCCAACTTGACATAGACGTTCTGGTTGTTTTTGTCTTGTCCGAGCAGGCGTTCGCCGCTGGCCTTGGTGGAGTGGGCGAGTGCGTCTTCAATGGATTTGTGGAAGCGGGTGTAGAATGCTTGTAACATCTTCTGCCATTGTAGCTTGCCCTCGGCGATTTCGTCAAATTCGCTTTCCACGCTGGCGGTGAATTTGTAATCCATAATATCCTTGAAATTCTCTTGCAGATATTCGTTCACCACGATGCCAATGTCGGTCGGGAAGATTTTGTTCTTTTCAAATCCGTACTTCTCTTTCTTGATCTCCTCTTTGATGGCGGATTTTTTAAGCAAGAGTTGGCAGAATTCCCTTTCGCCGCCGGGGCGGGATTCGTTGACCACGTAACCGCGTTTGAGGATGGTGGAGATGGTGGGGGCGTAGGTGGAGGGGCGACCGATGCCGAGTTCTTCGAGGTTTTTCACGAGGCTGGCTTCGGTATAGCGCGCAGGTGGTTGGGCGAATTTCTGGACGGCCTTGATCTCGTTGGCGGTCAGGCTGTTGCCGACGGCCACGGGCGGAAGCCACCCCTTTACTTCCTCGTCCTCTTCATCGTGGGATTCGGTATATACTTTCAGAAATCCTTGAAACAGAATGATTTCACCATTGGCGATGAATTTTTCGCTTCTGTCGGGGACGGGGATTTCGATAGTGGTCTTTTCGGTTTTCGCATCGCTCATTTGGGAGGCGAGAGTGCGTTTCCAAATCAGTTCGTAGAGGCGTTTGGCGAAGGTGTCACCCGGTATGGTGTGGTTGGCCATGGAGGTCGGACGGATGGCTTCGTGTGCTTCTTGTGCGCCGACGGTCTTGGTGACGTATTTACGGGTTTTGGCGTACTCTTCGCCGTATGATTTCACGATTTCATCGTGGGCGGCGGCGAGGGCGAAGTTGGAGAGGTTGACGGAGTCGGTACGCATGTAGGTGATGTAACCGGCTTCGTAGAGTTGTTGTGCCACCACCATGGTTTTGCTGACGGAGAAACCCAGTTTGCGCGACGCTTCCTGTTGCAGGGTGGAGGTGGTGAAGGGAGGAGCGGGGGACTTTTTGCCCGGAGTCTTTTCAACCGCACTGACTGCGAACGACTTGTTGATACAGTCGGTGAGAAATTGGCGGGCGTCTTCCTTGGAGTTGAATCGGGCGTTGAGTTCGGCGTCGAAAACTGATTTTTCTTGGTTGTCGGCTTGGAACTGCCCCACCACACGGTAAACGGAGGAGGTTTTGAACTGGTTGATTTTGCGTTCGCGTTCCACAATGAGTTTGACGGCGACGGACTGCACGCGGCCAGCGGAGAGTTGGGGTTTAACCTTGCGCCAGAGTACGGGCGAGAGTTCAAAGCCCACGAGGCGGTCAAGGATGCGGCGAGCCTGCTGCGCATCCACTAAATCCACGTCGAGCTTGCGGGGGTGGGACAACGCATTGTCGATGGCCGTCTTGGTGATTTCGTGGAAAACAATGCGCTTGGTCTTGTCTTCCGGAATGTTGGCGGCTTCCATCAAGTGCCAGGAAATGGCCTCACCCTCGCGGTCGTCATCGGTTGCGAGCCAGACGATTTCTGAATCGCTCACCATTTTCTTGATGTCGGAAATCAGTTTTTTCTTATCGGGAAGGATTTCGTATTGCGGAAGGAAATTCTTGCTGACGTCAATGCCGAGGTCTTTCTGCGGCAAATCGCGCACATGACCCTTGCTGGAGATCACCGTATAGTCTTTAGTTATAAACTTTTGAATGGTTTTAGCTTTAGCCGGGGATTCAACAATGATTAGATTTTTGCTCATACAATATTTAATATATATTTTCAAAATTTGGGGCGGCAAAAGTAAACAAATTTGGCCAAACCGAACGAAGTCCCCCCCGATTTTTTTTCTTGAATGCTTGTCAGTGCAACGACCGAGTGCCGCAATTAACACATTCATAATGAATTGGAATGATCCCTTTACCTCTTGTAAAAAAACAAAGCGATACAGATGATTCCGTGATTATGGATTTTCACAACTGATGCGATAAATGCAGGTGTATAAATATTTCAGTCAGGAGATTTGCTTTGTTGCTGGGGCTGGTCTCTCGTGGCAAGTTATTTTCTTGCATCAGCACTGCAGGGCTGGTGCGGGGAAATTCCCCTTCTATTCTAGAAGGGGTGCCGGCAGGCGGGGTAGTAATACTAAAACATCAGAATTCCTTGTGAAAAACAACCATCATCAACGATATTCGAATCAAAGACCACTATATACATAATCTCCTTGAAAACAGTGAGTTGATAGGCTTTGCACGTAACAGGTTCGGGATTGTGATAGAGCTTGACGGAGATTCGCACGATGAAAGGCTGACTATTATATTCAACGGGACAATCTATATCAAAAAGGAATAATGATTCCTATATTACTACCCCGGCCTTCGGCCAGGGGGTGACTAAAAAGTGATTTTTTTATTCACCCTCTTTTTTATTACTAAAGTTCTGTGATGGATCTTCAAAGTGAAGGGGCGGGATTATTGTCGGCGGATGGGTGTGACTTATGGGA
>JAFVNW010000074.1 GCA_017506175.1 Bacteroidales bacterium
GGTAGGTGTGTTATGGAACGAAGAAACTATTTTGAAATGTTGGGGTTAGACTTTGATCCCCCAGAAAAAAACGAACGAAAAATCCAACAAGCTATAGCTGCACCACATTATTCATTCCCAACCAGTACTGTGGCGGTGCAGGCGGCGGCGGCGGAAGCGGCGGCGAAGGCGGTTCAGGGGGCACTCCCGGCACCAGCGGCGGCGGCAGCTTCGGCATCTACTGCTACCAAACCACCACTCCCATAATCGTCAACACCGTCATCAATAATGGTCTCGCCGGACACGGAGGAACTGGCGGCATTGGCGGCAACGGAGGCGTAGGTGGCAATGGCGGCAGCGGAGGCAGCAGTCCGAGCACCGGCAACTCCGGCGATGGCGGCAATGGCGGTCGCGGAGGCAATGGCGGTCGCGGAGGCAACGGTGAAAACGGCCTCGATGGTGAAACAATGCAAATCGCATATATTATTGACAATCAACTTTATTCAAGTAATATTTCAAGACCCGTACCCACAGAACTTTCAGTTTGCGGCAATGGTGAAATAGAAGTCAATCTCACGCCAGGCTTCGGAGGCAATTCCTGCAAATGGTACATTTCCGAAACAGACAGTACACCAATCGCAGTTGGAAGCAGCATCACCCTTACTTCCACACAAATCAACCTCTTCTTCGTTTCCTCTTACGACACCCTCCGCAATGTGGAAAGCGACCGGTCGGAAATCGCGCTCGTTTTCGGAGCCATCGATGAGGCGACAATTTATGATACGATTCACGTTGGAGAGACTTACGAAGCGAACGGCTTGAATCTCGGAGTCCAGAATTTCCCAGGCGACCAGATTTATACTTTGACATTAGAAAACCAGAACAGCTGCGACAGCATCATCCACATCTATCTGACTGTTTTGGAAAATGTGGGCATAGATGAAAACGGCATGCAGTTCAGCATCTTCCCAAATCCGGCCACTACAGAGGTCACCGTTCGCACAGACTTTGGCAATTTGCGAGAGGTGCAAATAGTTGACATGGCTGGCAGAATCATAAAGAAATCGGACAATATTAACACCGGCAACTGCACTATTAACATCAATGAGTTGGCGACAGGCTGTTATTTCCTTCGTATTTATCCGCACGAGGGGACACCTTTCATCCATAAATTGCTGAAAAAATAAAGCATTTCCAAATATGCGAAAAAGGTCAAGGGCTTCAATGCAATTGACCTTTTTTTGTAACTTTGCCGCCGTTTTCAAGCATCTGCAAAATATGGCTCAAACGATTTATTTTCTTGGGATTGGCGGCATCGGGATGAGTGCGCTCGCCCGTTTTTTCATGCAAAGGGGCGACAAAGTTTACGGTTACGACCACATGCAGACCGCCATCACAGAGCAACTACGGAAAGAGGGAGCGTTCATTCACTTTGAAGAGGACCCCACCATGATTCCCACGGATGTGGACTTCGTGGTCTATACGCCCGCCATCCACCCCGACCATTTGGAATTCAGATATTTTAAGGAGAAGGAGATACCAATATACAAGCGCTCGCAGGTGCTTGGCAACCTGGCGAAGGGGCATCCTACGATTGCCGTTGCGGGAACGCACGGAAAGACCACCACCACCGCAATGATCACACAATTGCTGCGTCCATATCGGGAAGTGATGGCATTCATCGGCGGAATTGCAAAGAACATAGACAGCAACTTCTTGATAAACAAAGATTTCGACACGGTCATCGCGGAAGCGGACGAGTTCGATCGTTCCTTTCTGACCCTCTTCCCTACCCTTGCCATCATCACCTCAATGGATGCCGACCATTTAGATGTTTATGGAGACAGGAATCATCTGGTAGAGTCATTCCAACTATTTGCCAATCAAATAGACAAAAGCGGGTACCTGCTCATCCATGAGAAGGTGGCGGAACAGATCCGGCATCCGCACAAACTGGTTTATGGCGAAGGCGAAGGGTGTGATTTTCGGATTTCGGACATCCGCTTGGGGGCGAATCGCGCCTTCTTCACGCTTCATTGTCCGAGCCAGATATTGGCGGAGATCTCCATCGGTGTTTCGGGAAGGCACAACGTGCAGAACAGCGCGGCGGCTTGTGCGGCGGCGCTGCTTTGCGGTCTGACCGAAGAGCAAATCCGCACGCAAATGTCCGGTTTCAACGGGGTGAAACGCCGCTTCGACTACCAAATTGAGCGCAATGATCTCGTCTATATCGACGACTATGCCCATCATCCTGAGGAGATACGCTCCATACTGACAGCGGTAAAGGGCATTTATCCCGATCGTGAGCTCACGGTTGTTTTCCAGCCGCACCTCTACACGCGCACCCGCGACTTCGGGCCGCAATTCGCCGAGGTGCTCGCCCTCGCCGACCGAGTCATACTGCTCGACATCTATCCGGCGCGCGAGGAACCGATTCCCGGCATCACCTCACAATGGCTACTCAACATGATAGCGACTACCGACAAACGATTATTATTGAAAGAAGAGCTACTCCCATTTTTACAACAGAATCGTCCGGAAGTGCTGCTTACCGTAGGAGCCGGCGACATTGACAAGTTGGTACCAAAAATCAGGGAGGCTTTGACTTAGACATTGACGCAAAAGATATATGATTCTAACTTCAAGCGAGTTAGGATAAAAAATTAAACTTATCAACAACGACCCCTTGAAGTATAAGTTTTCTTGTACTTTTGCGGCATAAAAAATCGGGAGAAATTTATCTTTAATCTCCTGAAAATCAACCATCAACATTTTTATTTATGCCAAATCAAAACATCACTGAGAGAAAGATCGAGCAACGGTTCACATACAATACCATCGACACTGCGCTGGGCAATGCGGGCAAAGTGATACCGCAGGCCGTCAATTTCGAGAAAGCGGTTTTGGGCGCAATGATGATAGACCGCGATGCGGCGAGCAATGTGGCCACCACTCTGCGTTCGAATATGTTCTACAAAGATGCCCACCAAGTCATCTTTTCCACAATGATGGCGCTGGCAGAAAAGGACGAACCGATTGATTTGCTGACTGTTACTGACAAGTTGCGTAGTGAAAAGAAGTTGGAGTTCGTAGGCGGGCCGGGCTATCTGGCTTCGCTCACCAACCAGGTGGCATCGGCGGCCAACATTGAATACCACGCACGCATCGTGATGGAGCGTTTTGTTTTGCGCCAGCTCATCAGCACCTGCACCGACATCACGAAGAAAGCCTACGAAGGGCCATCGGACGTGATGGAACTGATGGACAGTGCCGAGACCGAGTTGTTCAACATCATCGAGAGCAACTTCAGCCGCGAGAGCAAGGAGTTGGGCACCATCACGCAGAGTGCCCTCCGCGAAATGGCACAGAAGATGGCCGAAAAGGCAGAGAGAATGGAGGAAGGTGCCATCACTGGCGTTCCGACAGGCATCAAGAAGCTCGACGAGACGCTGGGCGGCTGGCAGAACTCCGACCTCATCATCATCGCTGCACGTCCTGGTATGGGCAAGACCTCCTTCGTACTCTCCATCGCCCGCAACGCCGCCATCGACTACGGCAAGCACATCGCCTTCTTCTCACTGGAAATGTCGAGTACGCAGCTGGCACACCGTCTCTTCTCCATCGAATCGGGCATCAACGCCAGCAAAATCGCAAGGGCCAACCTTGATGAGAACGAATGGAACCAGCTGATGGACAAAGTGCAAGTCCTCATCAACGACAAAATCATCATCGACGACACGCCCGGACTCTCCATCTTCGACCTCCGCGCCAAGTGCCGCCGCCTCAAACAGCGCTATGACATCGACCTTGTCATCATCGACTACCTGCAGCTGATGCAAGGCAACAGCGAAGAGAAATCAAGGGGCAACCGCGAGCAGGAGATCAGCCAGATTTCGCGTTCACTCAAAGCCTTAGCCAAAGATTTGAACATTCCCGTGATCGCTTTGGCACAACTTTCCCGACAGGTGGAAGTGCGTGGCGGAGACAGAATTCCGTTGCTGTCCGACCTCCGCGAGTCAGGCTCCATCGAACAGGACGCCGACCAGGTGCTATTCATCTACCGCCCGGAATACTACAAGATGGAAGACTTTCCCGACAATACTCCGGCGAAAGGCAAAGCCGACATCATCATTGCCAAAAACCGGCACGGCTCAGTGGAGAATGTACGCATGAAATTCATCTCGAAATTCACCAAGTTCGACAATGACGACGACAATTTCGCAGAAAACCCGCTGGACCCCACCGCAGGCATCGCCCCTAACGAACAACAATACATGACATTGGACTCCAGCATCAACGAAGACAACGGCCTGCCCTACTAAACCCTCACCACCGTGGCAAAGAAAACGAATTTGAGCATCAACATCAAAAACAGAAAAGCGGAATACGAGTATTTTCTGCTGACCACCTATACCGCCGGCATCGTGCTTTCGGGCACGGAAATCAAGTCCATCCGCGCCGGCAAAGCCAACCTCACCGACTCCTACTGCTCGTTCATCAACAACGAGCTCTGGGTCCACAACATGCACATCAGCGAGTACGCAAACGGCAGCTACAACAACCACGAACCGAAACGCGACCGCAAGCTGCTGCTCAACCGCAAGGAAATCAACAAGATAGCTTCGAAGCTGAACGACCGCGGAACCACCGTTGTTCCTGTCAGATTGTGGATTAACGAGAACGGCTTCGCGAAATTGGACATCGCGGTGGCTCGAGGCAAAAAGATGTACGACAAGCGCGAGAGCATCAAGGAAAAGGACCAGCGACGGGCGATGGGACAAGATGACGACTAGTAATATAGAAGCAGAAACGTGGAAACAGGATTTTCGAAACAACTGGACGACGCTATTTTAGAGATTTCCAAACTGCCGGGAATCGGCAAGCGGACAGCACTCCGGCTTGCCCTCCACATCTTGAAGATGGACGGCAACGAGGTGGCACTACTCGCCAATGCCATCACCGCCTTGAAGGAAAAAGTGTGCTACTGCAAGGAGTGCCACAACCTGTCGGACACGGAAATCTGTGACATTTGCGGCAATCCCAAGCGCAACAAGCAGATTGTGTGCGTGGTGCAGGACATCCGCGATGTGGTAGCGATTGAGAACACGCACCAGTACAACGGCGTCTATCACGTGCTGGGCGGCATCATCGCTCCGATGGACGGCATCGGCCCCAAGGACCTCAACCTCGACAGTCTTTTTGAACGCGTGGACCACGGCGGCATTAGCGAGGTGATTCTCGCCCTGCCCGCCACCGTGGATGGCGACACCACCAACTTCTATATTTACAACAACATACGTGGTAAAATCCCGATTGTCACCACCATCGCGCGCGGCATCGGCATCGGCGAGGAACTGGAGTACACCGATGAGGTGACACTCGGCCGCTCCCTGCTCAGCCGCACCGATTTTGAACAAAGTTACCTCAAACACTAAGCCATGTCATTCCTTCACGAAATACCTGGAATCCTCAAGAACTCGCTGACTATCACCTGTCTGGTGATGCTCATGCTGCTGCTCATCGAGTTCATCAACGTGAGTTCGAGCGGGAAACTACTGGAGAGGCTGCGGCACCGCCCGTTCTTGCAAATCGTCATCTCCACCCTGCTGGGACTGACTCCCGGCTGCATCGGCGGCTTCACCATCGTGTCGCTCTACACCCATAAACTGATGACCTTCGGCGCATTGGTGGCAGGGATGATCGCAACCTTCGGCGATGAAGCGTTCATCATGTTCTCCATCAGTCCGAAGGCAACGCTGATGCTATGCGCTGTGCTTCTCGTGGTAGCCATCGTTGCCGGCGTACTCACCGACCTCGCTTTCAAGCACAAATCATTCTACGCAGGAGACACACACACACTGGAAATCCACGAAAGCCATCACAACCACAGCAAAATCCAGCTGGCCTTCTCCAACATCAAGAACATCTCGTTCGCCCGTGCCACACTCATTTTCGGGCTGGTGGTCTATCTCATCGCCCTTTCCACCGGCACACTTTCGCACGAACACGGCTCGATGCCAGACCTCGGCCACCAAAGGGCACAAACCGAAACACACGAACACGAACACGAACACGGATGCGAACACGCCACCGCTGAGCTTTCCCACGCGCACGAGACGCTGATCCCAACCTACCACTCCGATCGTGAGATGGATGCCCATGCGCACCACCACGGAGTACTCTCGTGGGAAAACATCCTGTTCGGCATCATCGCCATCATCACACTGATCATCGTCGCCTTCTCGCCCGAGCATTTCCTGCAGGAGCACCTCTGGGAGCACGTCATCAAAAAGCATTTCCTGTCGGTGCTACTATGGACATTGGGTGTGTTGCTGGTATTGGGCACCGTTTACCACTTCTGGGACGTGAATGCGATGATTGAGGAACACAAATGGGCGACGCTGGCGCTGTTGCTGCTCGCCGTATTGCTGGGCATCATCCCCGAATCGGGACCGCACTTGGTATTCGTTGTGATGTACTTCAGCGGGGCGATTCCGTTCAGCATCCTGCTGGCGAGTTCCGTGGTGCAGGACGGGCACGGCGCGCTTCCGCTCCTCGCCTACTCCCGCAAGAGCTTCCTGATGATGAAAGCCATCAACGTCGTCTTCGGGCTGATTGTAGGACTGATAGGCTACTTTATTGGATTTTAGAAGAAAGGAGATATCAATTAGATAATAATATATATGGCAAAGTTATACCTTATTCCCTCACCACTTGGAGAAAGCGATTTCGAGGCGGTTTTCCCGGCATTCAACAGTCGGATTATCAACGAGATAAACTACTACATTGTTGAAGACGAACGGACTGAACGGCGTTTTTTGAAAAAACTCGGCATTGAAACGCCGATTGACAACCTGACGTTTTTCCTGATGGACAAGCACAACCGGAATTGGGATGTGAAGTCGTTTCTGCAGCCGTGTTTGGAGGGGAACAATGTGGGATTGATTTCCGATGCGGGGGTACCGTGCGTAGCCGACCCCGGGCATTTGGTGGTGGCAGAGGCGCATCGGCTGGGCATACAGGTGGTGCCGCTCATCGGGCCATGCTCCATCGTGATGGCGCTGATGGCATCCGGTTTCAACGGGCAGAACTTCGCTTTCCACGGCTACCTGCCTGCGGAGCAACCCGACCGCGAAAGAAGGTTGAAAGTTTTGGAGAGCCAGATTGTGAAGTACAAACAAACCCAGATTTTTATTGAAACCCCCTATCGCAACAACCACATTTTCAAATCAATACTGTCGGTTTGTTCGCCGAACCTCCGGCTGTGCATTGCCGCGAACCTGACCTGCGAGAACGAAATGATCATATCGCAGACCATTGCCCAATGGAAGAAGAATCCCATCGACCTTCACAAACAACCGGCGATTTTCCTGCTGTCGATTTAGAGGTTAATTATTTTAGAGGTTAATTATTGTTAAAATAATTTTTACCTTTGCAAAACATTTATCAATATCATCCCATCATGAAAAGAACCATCACCCTTACCCTTGTCATGCTGCTCTCCTATATCGGAATGCAGGCACAGACCACCACCAACGCCACGGTGGAAAAAGCCACGGTTTATCTCTACGGCGCCACCCTCACACAGACCGCCACCGCCACGCTCAAGAGCGGCAGTCAGGAGGTCATCATCACGGGATTGAGCCCCTACATTGAAACCAGCAGTCTGAAAGTCACCGCCAACGGCGTGCTCATCTCCTCCACCGAGTTCTCCACCGACTACCTCACCCCAGCCAAAGACAACGCCCGCATCAACCGGATGAAAGACTCGTTGAAGTACTACGAGAAAAAGCACACAGAGGTGGTGAACGAGCTTGACATCTATGGGGCCTAAATCAAATCGTACATATATTTTTTGCCTGAAATTTGCCTGTAAATTGCATATAAACAACGATTTATGACTAATTTTGCCGGATTATGGTTTTAAATCAAAATGTACCAAAAGTTATATTTTGGTTTAATTTTTGGCGGGCGGAGGGCCCGTTTTTTGTAGCAAAAGTTTAATTGGGTGTTACTGAGGTTGTATTTTGCCCGTGGAATGGCTGTAAATGGCCGATTCTGCGGGCTTTTTGCGTGTTTGGGATGACGGTGAAACCGCGGGCGGTGGCACGGATCCGAGCGCGTTTTTATGCTCTTGAAAGTGGTTTGCAACGAGGGTGTTTTTTGCCCGATTTTGGCAACAGACGGACAATGGACGGACAAACAGACGGACAACAGACGGACATTTTTTGTGTCGAAAAAGTTGGATTGAGAGGGGTTTTTGTGTCAAAATTTTCGCGTAACTCGGCAAAATTGAGGAAATGAGTTGGGTATTTTACACCACTTTTGCACTTTTGGAATACTCTTAAATGATTTAATATCAGTATTATAACCTAATTTTGCCGATTTTGGCGTGTGTGTGCGGCTTTTTGGGGTGTTGTGGAGGTGTGTGCGGAGGGGGCGTGCAGGGTGCGCAGCGTGTGCGTTACTCCAGCCGGATTACACCGACCACCAGCGCGATGTGGTAGATCTTGGTGCGTGGCAGCTCGAAGGGTTCGTACTTGGGATTGTCGCTGAAGATGGTGAGCGTTTCATCGGTGGTGCCCTTCTTCACACGCTTGATGAGCGGCCCCTGCTCGGTGTCGAGCACATATACTTTGTTCCACTGGAAGAAGGTGTCCAAAGGCATACGCTTGCAGGCCACGATGTCGCCGCTGTTGTACTTGGGTATCATCGAGGATCCTTTGACGGTGATGAGGAACTCGGCTTCTTTGAATACGGGCACCACATAGCGTTCGCACTCCAACTCCAGCACTACCTGGCTGTCTGTAAATGCGCCAGCCATCGCGTTGATGGGGATGAGCGGGATGCCTGTGCCCGGCTCCGTGGCGGGGTGCGCCACAGGAAGGTCGCTACGAAGCATCGACCCGCGTCCGGTGACTAACCAATCAATATTTATATCCGTAAAGTTTTGCGATATTTTATCCAAAGTATCACTCCTCAAAGTGGTGTTTTGAAGTAGCACCTTGCGTATCGCACCCTCCGAAACACCAATTTTTTGCGAAAAATTATTAGTCGTAATATTATAATAATCAATAATTTGCCGTAATCTATCTTTCATATATCGAAAAATTTTGCGAAAAATATTTGGTAGTTCGTAAAACTTTACTATCTTTGCCGCGCAGTTCCATAATGGAATTGGCGTGTAAAAATACGAAAAAATCAAATACAAGTTACGATGGAAAAATCACCGAAAAAAGTTTGGACGAAAAAGGGCACGGGACTGATGCTGGCAAAGCGGTTCCAAGTGTCGCCGAGATGGGTGAGCAACGTGCTGAATGGAAAGGGCGACAGTGACACGGCACGCAATATCAGAGCAGTGGCCGTGAAGGAGTACGGCGGTGTGGCCATATATGAATAAGTAAATTGAGACGGATGATGAATACATTGGTATCATATAGCGGTCGGATGGGTTTTGAGGCATCGTTCCTTTGGGACAACGGGCTGATGAGCCGCAGCGCATACGACAAGAGCGTGACACGCAAGCGTATTGAGGTGCTGCACAGATCCGCGCCGGGCATTCCGGCGGTGGTGGCCTACGACACACTGCCGATGAACCTGAAGACCAAAGTGGACCGCGTTCTGGCCAACCGTGGCGAGGCCGCCGTGAAGGAGGGTGCGCCGCAGATCTCGGTGTTCGAGAGCCTCATACACGAGGATGCCGCCGCCCGCAGTTTCTATGCCGACTACCAGTTGACCGACGGCAGATCTCTGCCGGCCGCCGTGCAGACCGAGTACTACAACAACGCCATCGTGCTGAACGCGGTGCGTGATATGCTGACGATCCGCAAGGGCCGCCGCGATGCCTGCAATATCAGCGGCAACCGCAAAAACGGTCTCTTCGCCAGCGTGAGCGCGGACGTGAACGCCGTGAGCCGCGACCGCTTCCCGCATACCCTTCCGTCGAACGAGCGCCGCCTTCGCGAACGCTACAACGCCTATTTCGCCAGCGGCCGTCCCGACTACGAGAGTCTGATACACCGTAACTATTGCAACCAGAACAGCCGGAAGGTGACGGAGGCGGTGAAGTGGATGATCCTTTCGCTCTACTGCCAGAAAAAC
>JAFVNW010000075.1 GCA_017506175.1 Bacteroidales bacterium
GAGCCAGTCAAGGAATTTTTCAATCGGCTTGTAAATCGCACCGAACACCTTGCCGCGGCTGGGATTGGACTTCAGCATCAGGGAACAGAGCATCGGAGTCAACGACAAGGCTGCGATGGTGGAGACGGAGCAGACAATGGCGACCGTCCACCCGAGTTGCTTGAACAAGATACCGGATTGTCCGGTCAGGAAAGTCAACGGGACGAAAACAGCCAATAGTACCAAAGTGGTGGCGATGACGGAGAGGGAGACCTCGCTGGTAGCAAATACGGCAGCGGCTTTCGGCTTGGTGCCACGCTCAATGTGCGTGGTGATGTTTTCCAACACCACAATGGCATCATCCACCACCATGCCGATGGCGATACTCAATGAAGACAAAGAGATGATATTCAATGAGTTGCCCGTCAATGCCAAGTAAATGAACGCTGCAACAAGAGAAACGGGGATGACGATGGCGATGATGAATGTGGCACGCCATCTGCCCAAAAAGAGCAGCACCACCAATACAACGAGAACCAGGATGACGATGATGGAGTCCTTCAAACTGTTGATGGTGTTGACAATACTGTCAGAAGTGTTGGCGATAACCCCGATTTTGACATCGGAAGGCAGAGTCTTTTGAATTTCGGGAAGCATCTCCATCACTTTTTTCGACACTTGCACGGAGTTGGCACCCGACTGTTTCTGAACAATGATCATAGCACCACGGACCCCATTGTTGTAAACCTCCTGCATACGTTCCTGCACGGTGTCGCGCACTACCGCCACATCCTTCAGGAAGACGTTCTGATTGTTGACACTGGCAATGACGATGTCGTTCAATTGGCTGGCATCGGTGAACTCGTGCTGCAGACGCATAGAGTAGGTTTCGGAGCCGATGTCGATAGAGCCTAACGGCAGGTTCCGGTTCTCGGCGGAAATGATGGAGGCGATGCTTTCCACGGTGAGGTTGTACTCCTCCAGTTTGTACGGATCGCAGTAAACAGCGATTTCACGTTGCGGTGCGCCCGAAATGGAGACCGTGCCCACCCCGCCGATTCGGCTGATGAGGGAGGCAACCTTGTCGTCCAAAATCTTGTACAGCGCGTTGGTACTCTCCCCTGACTGCACAGAAAGCATCAAAATCGGAATGTCGTCCATACTGAATCGGAACAGGAATGGGTCGTTGCAATCATCCGGCAACGCAGAACTTATCTGATCCAACTTGTCGCGCACATCGTTCATCGCCACCTCAATGTCAATGCCGTACTCGAATTCGAGCGTAACGATAGAGTAATTCTCCTTGGACTGCGAGGTGAGCTCCTTCAAATCACTCACGCTATTGAGCGCATTCTCTAGCGGCTTGGTCACATTATTCTCGATATCAGCGGAACTGGAACCGGGATAAACTGTGAAAACCAGAATGTGATTGCCTCCCATATCAGGGAAAAGGTCGATGGGAAGTTTGGTGAGGCAAAAGACGCCGATGATGGCGACCGCCACGTAAACCAACGCGGTCATAATCGGGCGGTGAACAGAAGATTGATAAAGACTCATAAACTATTTCCGAAATTTATTTATGTGAGTGTATATTAAGCCTAAACAAATTTGTAAACACAAATAATGCTTAAATGTTGTATTCCTATTAAAAAAAATAAACAATAATTGAATAACGAATTGATTATTAATCAATTATGCTTACTCGATTAATTGGGCAAATATACGGAAATATTTGATTGATCTGCGAAGCAAAACACGATTTATCCCTCACGCAAAAGGCAAGTACAAGCCTAATTCTCAAATGTATAGGAGATGCCGATATAGTAAATATTTTGCGGATTGGCCACCTGCACCTCGTTATTGGCACGGAAGAAGAAGTCGAGGGAGTTTTTTGCGTCGATTTTATAGACGACTCCCACAATGGTGCGAACTTCGTCGATGAAATAGTTGCTTTTCTTATACAGCCGAAGGAAAAATTCGCCGGAAGCGTAAAGCTTGACAGGCTTGTCAACGAATTTGTACTCCAGTTGCAAGCGGTTGCGGAGATATGTTTTCGGAGTGAATTTATGATGTCCGTGTACTTCATCGTAAAAAGTACACTGGGCGCGCACACGGTAGCTGAGCGCAAACTGCCGGATCTTCTGCGTATATCCAAGCGAGGCGAAAACGCGGCCTCTATTTTCCCAATAATCCTCCTGATTATAAAGCAGATAACTTCCACCAGCCGTCAGTTTGAACCGCTTCTGCCAAAAAGCGTAATCAAAACTGCCGATAAGCCTGAAACGATTGAAATGAGTGAAATTCCCATTGAATCGGACCTCGCCTTTCGTGGAAAAATGGAAATTCCTGACGATTTTCTGCTCAAACCCGACACCTAACAGACCTCCTGCCTCGTGCGTCTGCGCAAAAGATGAAGACGAGAGAGCGAGCAACAGAGCCAATATAGCCAAGGCGTTTTTTTTCATACACAAAACAAATTACTGGTTTGTACTTGTGAAGTCTTTATATTTCACCATCTGGTCGATGGTGTTAGGCATGTCCAAAATCGGTTCGTAATAAACTTTGATATAGGCTACATCACGCAGAAAATCTATGTGTCCGACTTCTATTTTAATGATTTTCAATCCGGTACGTTCCGCTAAATCGGCTTTCAACTCCTCTTCCCTACCATGTTTAATTAACTCAATCTTGTCGTAAAGAATAATTTTCGTTGAAACCTTCGTATGATCCAGGGCGCGGTCGAAAATCCACACTACGGCGATGAATAAGATATTGATTGCCAATAGGTTGACATAGCCGTGCGACATAGCCAGGCCGTTGATGACGGAAATGCCAATGATGACGAACAGATAGGTCATTTCACGAATCGGCACCATCTCGGTGCGGTAACGAATCATACCGAAAATGGCAAACAAACCGAGTGCGAAGCCCATGCTGAGGTTGATGTTGTTGAGCAAGAACATCAGCATGAATACCGTGACGCTGAACAGCATGAAAGTGTAGTAATAATCAGTGCGTTTGCTTTTGCGATAATAGAAGAAATGGACAATGACCCAGCAAACAATGAGATTGAATACGAAGAGGATGCCCAAAGAGAGCAAGCTGTCCTTTTGGATGACGGGGATGCCGAGCACATCGTTGGCGGAGGCGATTTCCTGCAAATCAGGGGAGAATTCATGCGCGATTTCAGGATCGTATGCAATTTCGCTGTCGCTTTCCTGGGCAAATGCCGGTAGATATGCGAAGAGCAAGAGAAGGGCGAATAATACTTTTTTCATATTTAACTAATTAATTTTCTGTGTGTTAACCTTCCTATATAACGTAATTTCTTTTTGAATCGGTTGATTCTAACATTCGGATTGGTGAGCATGGTTCCGAGACAATATTTGCTGATTCGATAAGGACGGATTCGCATGTCGGCCAGCACTTTTTTGAAAAAAGAGGGGTGATTTCCATCCTGCTTCAACTCAATAATGACAAGTTCCGGGATTTGTGCATCCTGATGCGTGTAGGGATTGGTGAATTGGATATTGGCATCGATGGTCAGACGCTCGGTCTTACCGAAATTCACGAGTGTGATTCGCTCGAATTCGTTGTGTACCTGCGGTACCAAAGTGGAAATATCATAGTGCAATTTTGCCGAAACGAACTCTCTGATCTCTTCAAAATCAAGGATATGCAAACACTGTTCTGGGTGAATGGGAATGCGTTTCTTCTTGGTTCGTTTCTTATTGTTCTTGTTTTTGATTTCACAAAAGGCATCGTTGGTCAGGCAATAGATGCGCGTCCGCAATTTCTGTCGGGTTAACTTGCCATCCTGGTGAGCCACAAACATTTGGAGATCGGGGGTGTCGAAATACTGTGTCAGGTAGCGAGCCACCCGCGAACCTTGAAGTTCCTGCACAAAATAACAGTTCTCCAGCTGCGCCAAAATTGCAGGCAATTGCTCGCGTGTAGCCAAAAATTTAGTGTCAATCCGATTCATCAGCTTGACGGAGTTCATCTCCTCCAATGAAATAGACTGAAAGCCCTTAACCAAATCTTCCAAATCCTGCATTGTAGTTGACTATTTGGGAAGAATGTACTCGAATACCTTGGTGCTTTCCAGTTTGCCGTTCGGAAGATAGTTGTACTGCTTCTTTTTGCTACCATCGGCGTTGTACTCGAATTTGCGGATGCGAACCGGCTTGTTGCGGCTGTCATACACCACCTGTTTGATGCAGTGGCCGGCGTCATCGTACTCGAATGTCACCCGCGACTTCTGACCGTAGTTGGCATACTCGATTTCCTCCACTTTTTTCCCATTGGCATTGTATGTCGTCTGGTGGTCCAAATAGCGGGTTTTGGAGCCGGCAGCCGTATTCCACTCCTTTACCACCAAGTTCTTTTTGGCTGGATTGACCTGAGAAAAAGCGACAGGCACTACAAAAATGAGGACAAGTAATAGAATGAACGCCTTTTTCATCTTCAATAAATTAAACATTGATAACAACCGTAAACAATTCGGGAACCTCATAAACTTGACCGTCTTCCAGCACCGTAACCGATTGTGACACAATGGACGGCACCTCGTTCGTATTCTCCGTGATAGTATAGACGACATAATCGCCGGGAAGCAATTCTTGGAAATAGAAGTAACCATTTTCCCCGACCCTAGTATCTGCGAAGAAGTACTGTTCATTGGCGCGACGGATATAGACGCGGTGCTCATAAGCCCAACCACTGCCTCGGTCTGTGCCATTGTGGATATAGGATGCCCAAACCTGACCACGCACCATTGAAGTGCCGTAGGCCTTCCCTTGATGGATGTAGATGGTGGGCGCGGTGACCGTTTCACCAGTTTTGACCGTAACTGTTTCAGTTACAGCAATCTTCTCACCTGAAGGAAGTATGGAATAGGCCATAATCGTGTAGGTGCCCCTTTTCAAGTATTTGAAACGGTAGCTTCCGTCGGAGCCGGTTTCCATATCGTCACCGTAAATCACATCATCGCCGTAGGTGATGAATACATCCACTTTGGCGGCGACTACAGTGTCCGTAGTAAGATTGAAATTGTCATCGTCGTGCAAAACCAGCATGATTTTACCCTCAATGGTAGCAGAACCGCCCTCCCCTTCGCCCTTGCTGCATCCCGACAGAAGGGAAACGGCCAAACATAAACCGAATAAGGTTGCAAATATTTTTTTCATAATTTAGTATTCATTTTCTATTATTGCGCTGTAAGGGAAGTTCCGCTGCCAGAGGTGGTAGCACTGGCGCCGACATACAACCCGTGCCAATTGGCCGTACCGTTGATGGTCGGGTTGGTGTAAAGGGTATAGGTGCCGCTGGTAACTTCCGGACTGGTGAAGATGAAGCTGGCGGAACTGCCGCCGCCTCCCGGAGGTCTCAACCCAGAGGTAGAGGTCATGAAGCCGTTCCCCGAAACTGCCTGGTGGTTGAGAATCATGACAGGGTCGCCGCCGCTGTTTTTGATGCAGTAGCGGTTGCCGGTGGTAATGTTCGACGGAGAGAGGTATTTCTGGCCGTTCATGTAGGTCGGGCTGTCGAGCAGGGCCATGCCGCCACCGCCACTAGAGGCGCGGTAGGCGACTATGGTAGCGCCATTGATTTGCAGGTGTCCTTGGGTGCCACCCATACCATCGCAGTTGGCATCGATGGCCTCTTCCCTGCCGGCTGCGATGACGATGCCGCCGTTAAATTGCGAGTAGGCGCCATTGCAGTCGATGGCATCGTTGCCGCGGGAGTAGGCCCACACGTAGCCGCCGTTCACCTCAATATGGTTGGCACAGTTGATGGCGTCGTCGTAGGCGTTGGCTTCCACGAAACCGCCGTTGATGTAAATGCCGTCCTTGCTTTCAATGGCCTCGCCAGTCGGGTCGCCGGAAGTCTGGGCGCAGTAGGACTGCACATGCCCGCTGTGGATGTAGATGTTGCCCTGTGCCTTGATGCCTTTGGGCAGACCTTTCCAATAGTCGGAGGACGAGCCGCCGCCGGGGAAGCCGCCGCCACCACTGGAAGCGTTCACCGCCGCGCCGGAAGTCTGTATGTAGATGTGTATGAGGTCGTTGTCGGTGTTGGCCGTGCCGATGGTCAGTATGCCGTCGCAGGCGATGCCGCGGCCGCCCTTACCGGTGCTCTGGCAGTTGAAGTCGCCGCCGTTGATGGTGATGTTTCCGTCGCTCTTGATGCAGCTGGGGGCGTAGCCGTCGGTGCAGCTGGTGCCGCTGCCGACCACCGTGGCGCCCGTGCCAGCGGTCGAAAGGGTGAGGTTTCCTCCATTGAAAGTCATATTGCCGTCGCAGGAGAGGCATTTCGCACCTCCCGATGTGGAGGTACAGGTGGCGGTGATGGTGCCGCCATTGATTTCCATCGTGCCGTCCGACTTGATGGCGATGCTGTTGGAGGCCGATTGGTTGGCCACCACGGTGGCCCCGCTCACATTGGCGGTGATGTCGCCGTTTTCAATGATGACAGAGAGGTCGGACTTGATGCCCTTGCTGGCCTGTCCAGAAATGGTCATTCCGATGGTGCCTCCGTTGACGGTGACGGCTTGGTCGGCGGCCAGACACTTGCTGTCCCTGCCAGCAGCGGTGAGGATGAGATCCCCGCCGTTGACGGTGATGTCGCCGTTGGTTTTAATACAATGAGAGGAGTATGTATTAGCGGTGTTGTTGGTGTCGGTATAGTTGCCACCCGCGCCTGCCACGCTCAACTCAAGGGTTCCGCCGTTGATAACCACATTACCGTCTGCGTTGATGGCCTTGCCGCCAGCCGCACCGCTCGCCATTGTGACGTGGAGGTCGGTGTTACCCATAAGGCTGCTGATGATGGTGTTGCCGTTGCTCTTGAGTCCGGCGCAGTGCGACGGGTCTCCGGCCGTCACCACAGTGGCGCCACTGCCGTTGATGGTGATGGTACCCCCCTGAATGTCGATGTCCGTGCCAGCCTTGATACCCTTGGCGTAGTCTCCGCTCATCGTCAGGTTGATGGTTCCGCCGGTGATGGTGACGAGGCTGTCGCTCTTGAGGCCCTTTCCGTCAGCCACGGAGCTGTTCACGGTGATGCTGCCGCCCGAGATGTTGAGGTAACGGCCGCCCCCGTCAATGCCCGACTTGGCGTTGTTGATGGTGATGGTGCCGCCGAAAATCTCGATGTAGTCGTTGGAGTGGATGCCGTCGTTAGCCGCGCCCGTCACATTGACGGTGCCACTGAGCACACGGATGTAGTCGGCGCTGAAAAGGCCGTGCTTTACGGTGCCGTTGAGGTTCAGCGTACCGTTGCCGGAGATGATGACCTGCCCCCTGCTGTCGAAAGGTGCCTTGTCGGTACTGGTAGCACCGTCGGCCAAGGTGCTGGTATTCTTGAGGGTTAGGTTGATTTTTTCATCCAGGAGCGACTTGATGGCGGCGCCAGTCGGGTTGGTAATGCTTACGCCGTCCAAAGTCATGTTGAAACGGTGGTCGCTGCTGATGGTGAGAGAACCATCAGTGGTGGTGCCCGACAAGTAGTAGATGATGTCCTGCTGGCCCGAAACCGCGTTCACGGTCACGTCGGCGCCAGTGGTGGTCACCGTCACGCCACGGTTCGCCCAAGGATTGATGACGGAGACGGTGCTGCCTGCGTAGGTGATGTAGATGATTTCGCCCGTGTCCACCTGCGGCTCTTCTTCGGCAAAGACAATACTGTCGATACCGACTACGGGAAATTGGAAATTGGTCTCGCCGATGTTGTTATGGACAATGGTGATGCCATTGACAAAGTTCACGCTGTCCACATAATCAATGTTTTGACTATGTACGGGAATGCTCCCGCTATAGAAAACGACTCGTTCTTGGGCGGAAATGGTTCCGATGGCCAGAATTGTGGCAAAAAGTAGAATGATGATTTTTTTCATAGCGGTTAGAGTTTGCTGAATTTGTAAGATGTTTCATTAATTTTGATAATGTAAATACCTTTGGCTAAGGAACTTACATCAATGCTTTCAGAAGTGCTCATCTGCTGCTGCATCAACTTTTGGCCATTCAGCGTGAAGATGCCCACCAAGACAAGTTGTTCAGTTTCGGACGACATATTCAGCTTGTCGCTGGTGGGGTTCGGGTAGATGAAAATTTTGGCATTTTCATCGTAAGTCTCGATGGAAGAGGATGTTACATCCTCCATAGTGAGCTTGCGGATGACGGAGCGAGAAATCGGGGTGACCGTCCCGCCTTGATTGATTAGCAGATTGTCGCCCGAAAATGAGAACTGGGTGACATTCTCGAAAAAGCTGTCAGGCTGGTTGTCGGAATAGACCACGGTGACGTTGGTCGTGTGGATGGTCTGCGCGAAGGCGGCATTCATCCACATCAAGCTGGAAAAAAGCAGCCCGAATGCAAAGATGATTTTTTTCATATTGGAATAAGTTTTGATAGCATATCTAATTTAAGCGGCAAAAGTACAAAATAATATAGTACGGAGATACTATCACTAAGTGCGTTTTATTTGTCAAAAAGTCGGATGGTAATATCCGAAAGAGATTTTTTGTATTTTTGCACTTTCAAAAGCAGTTGATAATCTATGGGAAACGAAAAAAGCATCTCTTTATTGGATGAAGGAGAAATTGTCAAAATGGGTTTGTCTGTCTTTGATGTGACGGATACGCCGGTGCAAAAGATACCCTATACTTCCCCTCATTATATCATTTCGATGTGTCATAGTGGCTGTCTTGAGGCGGAATACGACTCCGCCAATGTTCAGTTTCATCCGCAAGACCTTGCCATCGTATATCCTATGCACACGCTTGTCGTTCATCGGGTATCCTCCGATTACCATGCCACACTGATTGCTGTGTCGTCAGAATTCTATACAAAGTTCGGAAAACTTTTTTTTAGAGATAAGCGATCCGTGTATGAACGTATTCCCCACTTTCACCTTGCCGATAGTCAGTACGATGACATGATGTCGTTTGCTGACGCAATCCGTCGTATTACCCGCCTCAACATCAAGAGCAGAGAGGATATTACGAGAGGATGTCTGTATCTCCTATCGCAGATCATTGATTTCTTCCACGACACTGCTTTTGCCACCATGGGCGATGCCACCAAAAGCTTGAGCAACCGCTTTTACAATGCCATCATCGAGAATTGCCACCTACACAGAGACGTGTGGTTTTATGCCCGTCTCTTTCATCTCTCCCCGAAGTATTTCAGCAAGGTCATTCAGCAGCAGACGGGACACAATGCCGGACATTGGATCCGGCATTTTGTCATCCTTCATGCCAAACAGATGCTCACGTACAATGCTGATGTCGCCATACAAGCCATTGCAGACAGGCTTGGCTTTTCCGACCAGGCTTCCTTCTGCCGTTATTTTAAACGCGGTACCGGACTCTCGCCGACACAGTACCGCGCTGGAGTGTAGGGGGATTTAAAGTTATGTGGCGTGTCTCCGACACGCTGATTATCAGCGCATTGTCCACCCCAGACTGCGCATTCACTTCGTTCTGCTTGTCTGGGGTTACTGGGAGTGCGTTCCTTCAGAACGCGAAAAAGGATGGATGGCCACACTATTCTATTGTTTTTCAACAAAATCACTCTTCGGTTATTTCCTGAATATGAAGTACACCGCAAGCATCAGGAAGCCGAAACCGATGAGGTGGTTGTAGGTAAAACGCTGTGTCTTGAAGAGCAAAACGGTGAACAACGTGAATACGATCAACGTGATAGCTTCCTGAATGACCTTCAGTTGCCAGAGGTTGAACGGACCGCCGTTCTGCTCGAACCCGATGCGGTTGGCGGGTACTTGGAAGCAGTATTCAAGGAGTGCAATGCCCCAACTGATGAGGATAATCAAGGGCAATGCCAACTTCCCCGTATTGAAACGCAAATGACCATACCATGCACAGGTCATGAAGACATTGGCGATGAGCAATAATAAGATTGTTTGAACAGCCTTCATTAATCAAAAAATTCCCTCCTTGAGAATGTCATGGATATGGATGACGCCGAGGTATTGTTCGTTATCGACTACGAAGATGTTTGTGATGTGTTTTTTTCGCATAAGGTCGAGGGCTTCGACCGCGAGGGTTTGCGGGGCGATGGTCTTCGGGGTCTTCGTCATGATGTCCTTAGCCTTGAGGGCAGTGTAATCGATGCCTTTCTGGAGCATGCGGCGGAGGTCGCCATCGGTGATGGCCCCCACTACCCTACCCTCCTTCACCACGGCGGTCACGCCAAGGCATTTGCCGGAGATTTCCAGAATCACATTCTGAATGCATTCATCCTCCGACACTTGGGGCTTTTCGTTGAATTTGTAGAGGTCTTCTACTTTCACATAGAGACGTTTCCCCAAGATGCCGCCAGGGTGATATTTTGCGAAATCCCTGGAAGTGAAGCCACGCAGACTGATGAGACAACTGGCCAGTGCATCACCCATCGCCATCTGAGCGGTGGAGCTGCAGGTCGGGGCGAGATTGTTGGGGCACGCCTCTTGCTCTACTGTGCAGTTCAGCACATAATCCGCCTCCTTGGCAAGAAACGAATCAATGTTGCCGACTAATGCGATGAGTTTGTTGCCGTTCATCTTCAGAAACGGGATCAGCACGGAAATTTCGGGTGTGTTGCCGCTTTTGGAAATGCAGAGTACGACATCATCGGGCTGGATGATACCCAGATCACCATGGATGGCATCGGCGGCGTGCATGAACACGGAAGGCGTGCCAGTGGAGTTCATCGTCGCCACAATCTTCTGCGCAACGATGGCACTCTTGCCGATGCCGGTCACTACCAGCCGCCCTTTCATATTGAGGATGACATTGACACTTTCATCGAACCCCTCATCAATGAAATTCTGGAGATTTCTTAAGGCATCCGCCTCCAACTGGAGGGTCTCAATTGCCAGCTTGCTGATTTCGTTGTTCATTGTTATTTCGAATGTTTATGGATTTGTATAGATGTGCATACCACGTCCCTACAAAATGTTTCATGAGTGTTATTTATTCCCTCGGTCCGATGGTTTCCACCGCGCGACGGATACGCTTGGCGGTTTCTTCCACGCCAATGGCATCGATGATTTCAAATAGGTCGGGACCTTTGGCTGCACCCACTAAGGATAGGCGGAAGCTGTTCATGATGGCCCCCATGTTCAGTTCGTTGCTTTGAACATAATCCATCACTTTGTCGTGAGCGGCTTGCTTGCTAAAGGGCTGCACGCTCTCAATCAATTCCATCATCTTCGGCAGGTGCAATTCCGTACCGGCTTTCCAACGTTTTTTAACGGCTTGCGGGTCGTATTCGGTTGGAGCGACGAAGAAGTAGGAGCATTGATCCCAGAATTCGGGAATGAAATGCACTCTTTCCTTTATTAAGTGCATGATTCTCAGCGCATAATCCTTTTCAGCCGTAACACCATGCTTTTCCAGTTCTTGGCTGAAAAAGCCGAAAAGCACCTCGTCGGAAGCCATCTGGATGTACTGATGGTTGAACCACTTGGCTTTTTCCAAATCGAATTTCGCTCCCGACTTGCTGATTTTTTCGATGGAGAAGAGCGAAACCAGCGTGTTCAAATCCATGATTTCCTGTTCGGTACCCGGATTCCAGCCCAGCAGTGCCAGCATATTGATGACCGCTTCGGGCAGGTATCCGCTTTCGCGGTAGCCGGAGGAGATTTCACCGCTTTTAGGGTCTTTCCATTGGAGCGGAAATACAGGAAAGCCGAGGCGGTCGCCGTCGCGCTTGCTGAGTTTGCCGTTGCCGTCGGGTTTGAGCAACAGCGGAAGGTGCGCGAACTCGGGGGCTTCCCAGCCGAAAGCCTTATACAGCATCACGTGGAGAGGGGCGCTGGGCAGCCACTCCTCGCCGCGAATCACGTGGGAGATTTCCATCAGATGGTCATCCACAATGTTGGCGAGATGGTAGGTAGGCATCCCGTCGGATTTATATAAAACTTTGTCGTCCAATAAGTTGGAATTGATTTTCACTTCGCCGCGAATCAGGTCGTGAACATGAATTTCGGTATCTGCCGGATATTTGAAGCGGACCACGTAAGGCTCACCGCTGTTGATTTTCGCATCGACTTCTTCCTTGCTCAGAGTCAGAGAGTTGCAAAGACCGCCACGGGTATGGGCATCGTATTGGAAGGTTTTCTTCTGCGCCTCGGCTTCTTTTCGCTTGGCGTCGAGTGCCTCGGGCGTGTCGAAAGCATAGTAGGCCCAACCGTTGTCGATGAGTTGCTGTGCATATTGCTTGTACATCGGCTTACGCTCCGACTGTTTGTACGGACCGTACTTTCCCCCGATGTGGACGCCCTCGTCGAATTGGAGACCGAGCCACTGGAAGGCCTCGATGATGTACTCTTCGGCGCCGGGCACAAAGCGAGTCTGGTCGGTGTCTTCAATCCGGAGGATGAAGTCTCCGCCGTTCTGCTTGGCAAACAGGTAGTTATACAAGGCTGTGCGCACGCCTCCAATGTGGAGCGGGCCAGTGGGACTGGGTGCAAATCTTACTCGTACTCTTTTCATTTGTTGAATCGTTGATTGGTTGGTTTGTGTCTTTTGGGTGAATTTTTGTGCTATGCAGCGCCGTTCCATAAAGTGAACGGAATCACCGTCACAGAATTCAGCCGCTATGATGAATTAAGCTTTATCCTTGGAATTTCTGTTCAAGTTTGACTTCTTTGTAAATGCGGGTGATGACGTCTTTGGTGTTGAGCGGGAAATCGCTGCGCATCATCCAAGCGTAGAAGGCGGGTTCGGTTCTGAACACGTCCTTCACGCGTTTTCCTTTATGCTTGCCGAAGTTGAAAACCTCCTCATCCTTATCATTGAGAATGATGCGGGCGGCGAAATCCACATTGCGCACAAGGCGGGTGAATTTGTCGAGGGCTTTTACATCGGGAACAATGGGGCACGACTTCACACCATTCTTCTCCTCATACTCCACGCCGTTGTAGCGGTCGAGTTGTGCTTTGAGCACGTCCACTGTGGCGCGGGTGTCGGCCAAGGCAGAATGGGCGTCGTCGAAATCGCAGCCACAATAGAATCGGTGGGCGGCGACCAATGTGCGCTGTTCCATCTTGTGGAAAATCTGCTGCACATCCACCAGCGAGCGGTTGCGCATGTCGAAATGCTTGCCGATACGGAGGAACTCCTCCGCAAGCAGCGGGATGTCGAAATGGTTGGAGTTGTAGCCAGCGAGGTCGCAGTCGTCAAAGTATTTCATCAGTTCGTCTGCCGCCTGCGCAAAAGTCGGCATGTCCTTCACATCCTCATCATAGATGCCGTGAACAGCGGACGCCTCTTCCGGTATGTGCCTACCCGGATTCAGGCGCATCACCCTCTCCTCCTCATGTCCGTCCGGAAACATCTTGATCATGGCAATCTCCACGATGCTATCCTTGGCCACATCTACGCCAGTTGTTTCCAGATCGAAAAAAATAATCGGACGTTCTAATTTCAAATTCATAACAGGAAATTTTCTTATACAATAATATATTGGTCTCTGGTTTCACAAGCTCACACAGCGAACTGAAAATGAGCAGAACGACAAAAATGAACGACACAAGCTATTGCACAATCAACTGACAATCAGTATTTTTACTATAACAAAGGCAGGCTACGCAATGAGATGTGCCACATTGCAAAAGTACAACAAATATCAATGGAATCCGAGTTCCTGCTCAAAAAAAATGCATGGTGGGAAAAATCCCCACGTTCCGTATGAGTAGCCGGGCTTTCTGTCTTTTCCCTTGAGGGAAAACGTGTAGCATGCACGATGTTCAATTAAAGTCCCAGCGTTTTCAGTCCTTGGTTGAAACGGATGTCGCGCGGGATGCCTGTGGTGTTGATGCGGTCGAGGTCCTGCTGCAGTTCGGTTTTGATGAAGCCGTTTTCAGAACGGAACTGCACAGCAAAATCGTAATTGCCTTCTCCCTGAACCGAAAGGATGGTGGAAGCCCAGCTGTTGATCGCGATTGGCGCCAGGTCGAAATTGACCGTATAGATGCCTTTTTCGTCACGGGAGAAAGCTCCCATTTTTTGCAGATAATTGAAACACATCATGTTGGCTTTCCCATGAGAACTGGCAGCTCCGAAACGCACGGAACGGAAAATGCCGGCGATGAAGGTCGTGATGGCATCCTCTTTCGTAATGCCCGTGATTTCGCCTTTGTCAATGAGATGGCAGACGATAAACAGGCCGAGAATGTCAGCCTTGGCCTCTTCCCAAGAAGTCTTTTCCGTTTTCATGGCGTCATCCACAGAACCTTTGCCGTTGATGGTTTCCTTCACTCCCAATCCGTGAGCCACCTCATGGAAGGTGACATTCCAGAAGAATGCATCAAATTTCAGATGTTTCCGTTGAGTGGGGTTTATCACCAAATTCCCGATGGGGAGCATGATTTTGTCGAATTTCGCCTGCATACTGTTTCTGAGTTGCAGACGGCGGGTACCCTTCTGGGCTTGAACACGGTCATCGTTCGGCAGATTGATGGCGATGGTCTTGCTGCCCGCATTGCAGTCGCCGGCATAGTAGATGGCATCGTATACATTCAAATCAGACGAAGTTCCAGGAACGAATGTCTTGTATTTCGGCTCGCAGGGCAGAATCTTCTGAATATCGGGAAGCATGGCCACAAACTTGGCGAGTTCCTTGCTTCGCTCTTCGTCTTTCACCAGCACGAAAGCCTCGTACGATGCCTTCGCCTCGTTCAACTTGTCGTCGTAGTTCTCGATGGGACCGACGACGAAATCCAAGTGGCTGTTTTTCATATCCATCCAAGTCATATCGCTGGCAAAATAGTCATCGGTCTGGAAGGCCTTTTTGCGTTCAATCAGATAATTCTTCATGCCAGGGTCCTCGGCGATGGCAATCGCCTTGTCTAACAGTTCGCACACCTTGTCGATTTCCGTTTTGTATTCGTCTCTGTACCAAACCGTTTTGAGTTTGCCGTTGCCATCGCGGCGCAGAACGGTGTAGAGGCTGCCCTTGTTCGGGTCATTATAGGCGGCGTACTCTTCGGCAGTGATATCCTGCGGATAATACTGGCAAGCAGCAGGTTTCTCGCCAATGCCATCCACAAAAGAGCGGTTGTCGTCCAAACGATCCCACGGTCCATAATTGATTTTAATGTAATCCTTTACATAATCATTCTTAATCTTCTTAAAGTCAGCGGGATTACCGTAAGTCTGCTTCCAGAAGAGCTGATCCATCACATCCGCAATCTGAATGAAAATAGGAATCAACTCCTTGTCGTTTTTCGTCAGTTTAGAAACGTCCGTTTTCAGGTCATAAGGGGCGTATTCAGCCACGCGCGCCTTCACGTCAACAGGGTCGTTTTGAGCCAAACTCATTGTCGCGCAAGCAATTAAAAACATAATCGTAATGGTCTTTTTCATAAATATTTAATTTTAATTCAAATATGCTAATAGTTGTACCTTGTCGAAACGACCAGGGTTCCAGGCAGGTTAGTCGTCGGCTTCGGAAGGCTGCCCAGAAAGAAGCGCAGTCTGGATTTGGAATGGCCTGCGATTTGTTTGTCGGAATAGTAGCAGATGGATTGGAAGAAACTGGAGGCAACGTTTTTTTTATAAAGAAAGGATGTCAAATCCACCTTCAACATTAGGTTCAGCTCCTTAAAAAACGAGAAGAACTTCTCTGCATCGCGGTCTTTTTTCGCATAAATGAAGACAAAATAGTCGAAATCGTTGAAACCCTTGGCATGGTTGATGCACAAGCCCGATGAGTTGAGCGCATAGCAGGTCAGTCCCTCGTTGGAAAACGGGAACATGCCCGCTGTATCAGACAGTTCGGAGGGCCCTTTGCTGACATCGAAATCGGTCGTCCGGTTTTGGAAAAGGACGACATTGACCTTTTCGATATCCGTGTCGAAACAGTTGAAGGTCGCATGAGGGCTTCCGAATTGCGAATAAGCCATTTTGAAGCGCGCCTGCATCGGGTCGTTGGGAGAGATGAAATCATTCATCAGCGTGAAAGTGCAATTGCACATTTCGCCCAAGGAGACGGCAAGCTGAGTGAAAGCTTTCGGTGACTTGAGGGCGAAGAGATAGTAGTCCACGAACTCGCCGAAATTCGACTTCGTTTTAATGAGATTTTCGTTTTTTTTAGGGGTCGAGGCACGCATTTCTTTTCGTTAAAAAAGGTTGGCGAAATTACAAAAAAAATTACGAATTTTGCTTTTTCAAATTCCAAAAAAAGATGGAGATAAAAAACTACGCTGCGATTATCGCGCAAGAGCTTGATTTACAAGAGAAACAGGTACAGAATGTTTTAGATTTGCTTGAATCCGGGGCGACGATTCCCTTCATTGCCCGCTACCGCAAAGAGGCTACGGATTCGTTGGACGAGGTCCAAATCGGCAATATCCGCGATCGTCACGCCAAATTGGTGGAACTCGACAAGCGCCGCGCCACCATCATCGACAGCGTGGAAGAACAGGGAAAGCTCACTCCCGAGCTGAGGTCGAAATTCGAACAGGCGGCCACGATGGCGGAATTGGAGGATCTCTATCTCCCCTATCGTCCGAAGCGCAAGACCCGCGCCTCCGTGGCGAAGGAGAAAGGGCTGGAACCGCTCGCCGCCCTCATCATGAGCCAGCGCGAACCCAACCTGATGAGCATCGCCCAGAAGCATGTCAACAAGGCAAAGGGCGTGGAGACCGCCGAAGATGCGCTGGCCGGCGCTCGCGATATCATTGCAGAATGGGTGTCCGAAAACGCCAACGTACGCAGCCGCCTGCGTTCCTTCTTCCGAAAAGAGGCCATCATCACCTCCAAAGTGGTGAAGGACAAGGAGAAAGAGGGCGAGAAATATGACGGCTACTTCAATTTCAGCGAGAAGCTGGCCAAAGCCCCCTCACACCGTATCCTCGCCATGTTCCGCGGCGAAGAAGAGGGATTTCTCCGCCTCAGCATCGCACCCGACGAGATACGCGTGCTGCCCGGCCTCAAAAAACACTTCATCAAAGCCGACAACCTCTGCAGCGAACAGGTCTCCCTTGCCGTGACCGACTCCTACAAACGCCTGCTCCAGCCGCAAATGGAGACCGAAATGCGCAAGATTTTCAAGGAAAAGGCCGACAAAGAGGCCATCAACGTCTTCGTCACCAACCTGCGGCAGTTGCTGCTCGCTCCCCCACTCGGACAGAAAACCGTGATGGCCATCGACCCCGGATTTCGCACGGGCTGCAAGGTCGTCATCCTTGACAAACAGGGCAAACTGCTTCACAACGAAACCATCTACCCGCATCCGCCACAAAAAGAATACAAACTTGCGAGCGACAAACTGAAGCGAATGGTACTGCAATACCAGGTGGAGGCCATCGCCATCGGCAACGGGACCGCCGGGCGCGAAACTGAATACTTCGTCAGCAAAATCCCGTTCGAGCGCGATGTGCAGGCCATTGTGGTGAACGAGAGTGGTGCCTCCGTCTATTCCGCCTCGCAGATCGCCCGCGACGAGTTCCCCGACTACGACGTGACCGTGCGCGGTGCCGTCTCCATCGGCCGCCGACTGATGGACCCGCTTGCCGAACTGGTGAAAATCGACCCCAAATCCATCGGCGTAGGACAATACCAACACGATGTGAACCAGACACTTCTGCAAGAGAGTCTGGACACAACGGTGGAAAGCTGTGTCAATTACGTGGGGGTTGAGGTGAACACCGCAAGCAAGGAACTGCTGTCGCGCGTGTCGGGGGTTGGTCCCGCCTTGGCCAAGAACATCGTGGAGTACCGCAATGAAAATGGTCCTTTCGCCTCGCGCAACGCGCTGAAGAAGGTGCCTCGCTTCGGCGACAAGGCCTTCGAGCAGGCGGCTGGCTTTCTCCGCATCCGCAACGCGGAAAACCCGCTGGACTCCAGCGCCGTCCATCCCGAAAGCTACCACATCGTGGATGAGATGGCGGCAAAGTGCCACTGCTCTGTCAAAGAACTGATACAGAACGCGGAACTTCGCAAAAGCATCAATCTCAAGGAGTATGTCACCGACAAGGCGGGACTGCCCACCTTGCAGGACATTATGCAGGAGTTGGCCAAGCCCGGCCGCGACCCGCGCACCCAATTCGACCTCTTCGAGTTCGACAAGAGCATCAGCACCATCAACGACGTGAAAGTCGGGATGGTGGTGCCGGGCATTATCACCAACATCACCAATTTCGGCTGCTTCGTCGATATCGGCGTGCATCAGGACGGGCTGGTCCACATCAGCCAGCTCGCCAACCACTACGTGAAGAACCCCAATGACGAGGTGAAGTTGAACCAAAAGGTAATGGTGAAGGTCATCGGCGTAGAGGTGGAACGGAAACGGATCAATCTGTCGATGAAAGAGGCTTAATTCCAATGCTTTTTACGCGTCTTAATATCATAGGGTGGGGTGATTTATTGGACTATTGATTCGTCGAAATTCTTCTTTTCTCTCTCTTTCATCCATTTATAGACCGCCCTGCCGAGAATTCGTCTTTGTGCCCGCTCCTGATTCTTGAAAATCCTACCTTTGGTATCATAATATACCGATTTCACTAATTTTCCATCCGTAAAATAATTTATATATTTCAAACCGTTGTAATTCTTTTTGGTGTAGAATGAATATACGGTATCAAAAACGCCATTTTTGTATAAACGAATGGAACAACGGATTCTCTGGTAATCGTAAACCTCATCTTTATACAAACTGTCGTTTTTATAATATGACACCAAACTGTCAATCCAGAGGTAATGCGTGTTCACGCACGTGTCATATTTTGCGTAGTATTTCCAAATCGGTTTGTTGAAGCCAGAATATGATGTATCCAAATCGATCTTTTCTGAGATATATCTTTCAGGATAATGCAAGTCTTCTTCACCGTTCACATATAAAAGTTGTGTCAACAATTCGCCGGAAGAGGAATAGCTTTTGACAATACCCTCGACAACCCCTTTCTTGTACGGAACGGTTCCCCTTAATTGACCGTTTGGCCAATACTCTTTTGAAACTCCGTCGGCCACGCCGTCTTTATATTCAACAGTCTCAACAAGGGCTCCTGTCGGAATAAAATAATTTTCCAAGAAGATTATTTCCCCCATGTTGTACACGATTTTCATTGCGACAATGCTATCATCCTCAAAAGTGTACCAGTCGCCATGTTTATAGCCATTCACATATTGATTGTATGCCCCTTGTATTTCACTCGCGAAAAACTGACCGGACAAACAAGTTGGGAAACATAATAACAAAAACAATATCCTTTTCATAATAGTTATGGTGACTTCTATATTACTCTTTTCTCGCACATCAAGCTTCCGACGAATCGGGCAAACGGCTCTATATTCTCTTCCACACTGGCCTGTTCCAATGCCTCCATATACTCCTGTTCGCGCGAGACGGGTTATTATTAGTTTATTTTGTTTTGTAATTGTTGGTTTTTGACGCAGCAAAAATACATGTTTTTCTCAAAGTCAGTAAAGTTATATGGATGTGAGGAACGGTTTGGTGGCATTGAGGTGAGGCTTGTTTATTGATTCGTTGATTCGTTTAGTTGGATTGGCGGGGCAAAGATATGGATTGTTTTGGCAGGGTCACTTGACAATTATTTCCATAAGAGTATTCATTGCTCTATACTTTTTGTCCTTCTCATCCAGAAAAATGGGGAATGAATCCCCACACCCCGATTATTTGCGGGTGACTCATATATACAACAATTAAATCGATTTTTTATGTGAAATCATCACAAATTCATGTCACAATCTTTTACTTTAAATTCCCCTTTTACTAATTCCTTCAGCCAATCCTTATCAAGTTCACCTATTACACCCTTTTGATAATAGTTTTCTATTATCGGCTCTAAGTCCTCTGTTCTATCACCATGCATACGTCTGATAGCCAAATATATATTCAATGCAGAAAAGTCAACCTCTGTAGCCACAGCATCCATGGCTAATTGGTTGTTTTCGTATTTCGTCAAGTATTTTAATTCATCTCCTTCGGTGACCGTCTTCTGCCTTTCAAAACAATACTCCATATAGGCAATCAATTCGTCAAACTTTTGATCTCGTTCTTCATATTGGTGACAATAGTTGTATTGGGATATTTCTGTAATCAGCAACTGTTCTTTTTTACCAAAATTACCGATATCGTCAGGACAAGTGTCTAACACTGCAAAAGCCATATCGTATTTGTGCAGGAGCCTCAAAACAACCAATCTTCTGTTAAGACATGCCTTCTTGTTCTCATCATTTTGTGGGATATCATTCAGATAGGCTAATGTGTTATATAGAATGTTGGTGTCTCGGGTAATATTATATCGGTGAATATCATCGTCAACCTTTTCGCGCCAAGCATTCGGCGACTCCATATACAGTTTGTGTTCCTCTAAAGCCTTATCTACTAAATGGTTAGTGCATGAAAGAAGGAGAATGCTTGATATAAAAATAGTTAAAGGATAAGTTTGAAATTTCTTCATTGGGCGGTTTATTGTTCCGGTTCTATACTTGAGTTGCAATCAAAAAAAACACATTTCACACTATGTTTGTTTTAACATGGCACTTTTTCAATAGATTATTGCATTCTTCTCATAGTTGAGCAATTCCCTATATTTTCAGCATCTATGGACGATGGATTCCAACAATTTTTCATAAAACACATTTGAGCCGCCAAATGTACAAAACTTTTGGTTATGTTTGCATTTTCATTTAGCCGAGTATTGTAATGGGGTAAAAAATGGATACAGTTTATATAGTTTCCATTGTCAATGAATAAAATAATAACAACACTAATAATAATCTTTGTGTTAGGAGGTGATTTAAGCCTTTGCGCTCAACACGAATTGTGTTTCAAAATCACAGACACGACGCATCTTCAGGCAAACCTGTTCATCCTCCGTAGGGAATGCGGAGAGTGCCCGACCTTCTATTTCATCGTCAACAATGAAGAACAAAAGCGACAGGCCATTAATTCATTTTGGCTAAACACCCCGCCTCCGCAAGGACAGCTTATGTTGGCGACTCTTCTTGATTCTCGATTTTTTGCTCTGCTCAAAATCTTTTCTGAAGACTCTTTGTCGAGTCGCTTTTCAGATCAAGAAGTCAGCCGAGCATTGATGTCGCGGATTCATCCTGATTCTACCAACATGATGAAACAGCTTCCACTTGAGAGCCCTTTGCGACGTATAAACGATTTGGTTTACCTCTGCACAGACTATTGCACACTGTCGTTGTTGGACCTGCCTGATATTTCTTTTGTCAAGCGAAAAGCTCCGATGAAATACAAGAAGATATACAAATGCAGAAGAAGACCAAAATACAAAGTTTATGATTTGGAGTTTGATTCTTGGGGAATCATCGTGGAATTCACTTCTAATTGCCAATGCTTTTTAAACGACACTCAAGAATGTTCATTTTTGGAAGAATGGCCAGACCACACGTTGAGACTATTCATTCCTATGTCAAAGATTGAACAGCAGTAGCGATAGACGAAAAGGTCATTGTCTTTCGTTTTACTGCATTTTTTCCTACTTTTGCCCCGTCAATTCCAAATACCCTCAAAAATAACTGTCAATGCCCCACCACCTTTCAACTTTCAGTTCTCAATTTTCACCTTCCCCCTACCCTCTCCATAACGAAAAAGCTGTCCTCCCGATGAAAGCATTTTAATATGAGAACCCTATTTCTTATACTTCTCGGAACATTATTTTATGTGCCTCTATACTCTCAAAGCGAGCATAAAGGCTCAATAATGGAAGAGTGTCTTTCATCTCATCTAATGGAACAATCTGAATCAACTTTGAATATCGTATGTTATTTACATTGGAAGAAATCAACAAAGAAAATATATGCCTGGTTGTGAGCTTAAGGTGACCCATGCCCGTAATGGCTCTCAATTCACCCAGCAAATCGACAACCTTCGAATTTATTCCAATGAAAACAGGAAAAAGCTCAATTGAAAAACAGGTCTTATGTTCAGATTAACATTTAAAGTAAAAAAACAACTATAGAACAAAACTTTCAAGATGAATTTGGGATAAATACAAAACAACAGTATTATGAGAATGGAAAACGATATAGAGAAGCGCAAATACAAAGAGATAATCAAAAAGGGATTTTTTTTTAAGAAGGGTGTTTTATTGCTATTCATCATTCTGCTATTGAGCGTTCCGGTACGCACGATAGCACAGAATCCAATAATACAGAATGACAGTATACGTTTCAGTATGGTTTTTACTTCATACAACCTCGTTGAGGACACAGTTTATCATCCTATGAAATTTCATATAATAATTGAAAACATACCTAGACAAATCATACTTGACCATTATGCCCAAATGGATACGTCTATGATATTTTCATTGTTAGACGATCCAAGATATGACTGGGCCACTAATCTCGTATTATATAGCATATATGATGTTAATGCTCATATGCTCTTTGCTTTTGATGTCAAGACGCGTGAAGACTGGATAGGTTATTTTCAAGATGAAGATAAAGCTATGTGGCACGATTTTTTTTATCGTAGAGAACATTGTTATCAATAATAATTGAATGTCCCCAAGATAATAATCGAAAAGTATACCATTCGGAATACACTCCCATAACCAAACCATAAATGCAACAGAATTTCCCATACACGCCATTCCCCCACCCCACCCTCTCCATCTGGCTGAGCGTGGATCCGATGGCGGACAAGTACCCCGGAGTGAGTCCGTACACCTACTGCACGGATAATCCAGTGATGATAAAAGATCCAACCGGAACACATGGAGTTGTCGTCTTGCATCAAGAGCGGAACTTAGATATTGTGTGGCGCGGGAAAACGGCAAGCCGGGGTTATAGAATTCATATCATCCAAGAACCAGAATAGAACTTATATCATCCATGAACCTTAATAAAATAGCAAAAATACTATTAATCTTTGGAAGTCTATGTTGGGCAACCGCCATCACGCTTCAAGCACAGGATGAACGGTGTTTCAGAATTGTGGATACCACTCATTTGCAGGCACGCCTGATCATCTTGAGCAGAAATTGGAGCGAATGCCCCAGTTTTTACTATATTGCCACTGATGATACTCCTGACGAGCAGTTTATTCTCTCCTTTCTGACCTTAACTCCTCCCCCGAAAGGGCAATTGATGCTGGCATCGAACATGGATGCTCGTTTTTTTGCACTATTGAAAATTTTTTCTGAAGATTCCTTGTCGAATCGCTTTTCAAACAAAGAAATCAGTCACGCATTTATGCACTTCAAACATCCCGACTCTACAAGCATGATGAGAATGCCTCCCATTAACAGTCCTCTGCGGCAAATAGGTGACCTCGTTTATATGTGCTCTTATATGGGAGTATGCACGACATCTCTTTTGGGTATCTCTGATATAAAGTTTGTAGAAAAAAGGCCACCATTAAAAATCAGGCATGACAAAAAATATAGGAATATCATGCCCTATAAATACTCTTTTGGGGAAATTGAGTTTGATTCATGGGGAATTGTAGTGGAATTCACTTCTGGGTGCCAATGCCGGGAATGCCAGTCCTTCTGTAATGATACGCAAGAATGCAATTTCTTGGAGATATGGCCAGATCAGGTGTTGAGACTATTCATCCCCATGTCAAAGATTGAACAGCAGTAGCGATAGACGAAAAGGTCATTGTCTTTCGTTTTACTGCATTTTTTCCTACTTTTGCCCCGTCAATTCCAAATACCCTCAAAAATAACAATCCATGCCCCACCACCTTTCAATTTTCAGTTCTCAATTTTCACCTTCCCCCGCGGCGCGGCACTACCACCCCACGCTATCCATCTGGCTCTCGGTAGACCCGATGAGTGACAAGTACCCGGGAGTGAGTCCGTACACCTATTGTGCCAATAATCCAGTGAGGTTGGTGGATGAAGATGGGAGGGCAATCGACCCATGGAACAAAGAAGGGGAACAAGCCTTACAAGAATATTTTGATCAATTTAAGCCCAGAACTATAAATAAAGCTTTTGGTCTAGAAATATATACCAGGAAAGCTACTAATCCGAATGAGTCAGATCACATAGAATATGCTTCAAATATAACACATCAAAGTAAAGAAGAATTCATAGCAAATATGGGCAGAGACGCGAAACACTTTTCTAAAACAGACTTAGAAGATGCGTATTGCGTATATCTGGCATTGTCGAGTGAGGATGCATATATCGTGGGGGTATGGAGTAATCAACATGGTCATGTTAGCCCTACAGCAAGGCCTGAAGGAGGGACAATCTTGGTAAAAATCAATGAGGGGTATAGAGCACACGGACTGATGATGAAAAGTAATACTGATTTTTGTGAAGATATAAAAACTTATAATTGGGTCAGATTCGATCCTAGCAGAAATACGTCTTCTTCTAAAAATTATTTTAGCGATAAATTTAATTTTTACTACAATTTTGAATGGAATAGAAGTGACATTAGAGGTTTTTTTCTTTTTGATCATGATCAGAATCGCCCTATTAATATTGGAAATGCAATCAATGTTACACGTAAAAAAGTTGATATAGGTTTATGAAAAATAAAATTTGTTTACTGGTCTTTATAGTTTTTTTTCAGTGTTGTTGTATTGGACAAAATAATAATGAAATAGATGAGGGTATTTGGAATATCCCAGATACCACTATTGAGATATATCTTGATGACACTACATATTTTCAAAAACACTCACTTTGGGACGAAGACTCTTTGTTCCCCACATATTTCATAAAGGCCATATCAGCCTATTATGAATTAAAGGATGGATTGCCAGATGGTTACTATTGTCTATATGATCTTAAAAGGGGAGATTCTGTGCCTCCTGTTTTAAAAGGTGCCTATTTAGTGTGTAGTGGGGGTTTTAAAGAGGGGAAAAGGCATGGACTATTCGCCTTTTTTGACAATGTAATATTTGATGACAATAGGTCGTGGAAATGCCGTACGGCACAGTTGATTACATATTGTAATGGAGTGGTCCATGGAACAGTGGAAGAATATACTGATGGGCAACCTTTTCATTTAGCCGAGTATTGTAATGGGGTAAAAAATGGATACAGTCTATATAGTTATACAAGTGGAGGAGTACTTATAAGGTTGTATAATAACAATCTTATAATGCATCAAGTTGAATATAAAGGACATCCCCAATGTGAGTTGTTGTTTCGACGCCTTAGAGCATCCCAGTATAACAGATGATATGTCAACATCCCCTTTTTAGAACAGTCCTGAATTTGATGTAATAAGACAAAAAATCCCTACTTTTGCCCCGTCAATTCCAAATACCCTCAAAAATAACAATCCAATGCCCCACCACCTTTCAACTTTCAGTTCTCAATTTTCACCTTCTTGTATCTCCGCAATGGAAATGATGTAATTGGTGCCGGCCACGATTTTGCCGGCAACAAAGACAACAATAGACAACTTGTCAATATGATATTATCATCTCGTAAAGAAACCATTAACAATATGAATCAATGAAACGTGTATTTTTCGCTGTTGCTGTTATGACAGCCTTGCTTCCCGTTAACGCACAGGAAAACTTTGAAGTCAGAATTCAATACGTATCATATTATGGAACGGAAAATCAATTACAACATCTGACGACCCTTGATATATACAATTCGGGAGAAGAAACTCTTTGTATATGGATTGAAGACTCCTTAAAAGGCACGATGCCGACTAAGGATCTGATGATGAAGTATTTCTATGGACCGACATACTACGAAAGCTTGCACGCATGGATGAACGCATCCAATGTTTCCTCTTCAATATGCAAGATAGGAAGTACCTTTTTCAAAATGATAAATCCTCACGAATCATTTTCGTTTGTCTTTGTTGGCAACGGTGACAATACTGAATATGTCCGGCAATTTGCTGATAATCATCTGATGATCTATAGCGCTAAAAAATTTTCCCCCTATAATAAGCTCAATCGTATTGAATATCCACTGAAACATATAGTTTTATATTGCGAATAGGATGCGTGAAATAACTGACGATTAGATTACCACCAATGCCCCACAAATTTTCACCTTTCCGTTTTCAATTTTCACCTTCCCCCGCGGCGCGGCACTACCACCCCACGCTCTCCATTTGGCTCTCCGTGGACCCGATGAGTGATAAGTACCCCGGAGTAAGTCCGTATGCCTATTGCGCCAACAATCCAGTGAGGTTGGTGGATGAGGATGGGAGGGAGATTGCCCCCCCATGGTCTTATATCAAATTTATATTAAAACATTTTTCAATAGGGGCAGATATTGGCACGGTCGTTAAGGGAGGAATTAACATTTCCACTGTAGCAGTTCGTTTTGCAACAAGAGGTTATATTTTGAAAGGCTCAAGGAATACCGCGACAGACAAGGATGAAGGAAGTGAAAATGGTGCTTTCCGCCACGCTTTGTGGCAAGCGGCTATCACATCAAAATACGGAGCCAGTATAGCAAAGGAGGCTGGTGATGCCCACGAGGACAACCCTTCTGTTTCACTCACTAATCTTCGGTTTGAAGACCTATACTCTGCCGACCAAACAGTTGATCTGCTGAACAACGTGATTGGACGGCGAATAGGAAATGAACATAAAGGATGTGGAATGAGACAATTGGCTCTATACACTTTAGATGAGTTCCATAACAATGGCTTATTTATAGCAAAATATAATAAAGAAAAAGGGTACTGGCAGGTACAGTTACAACAATTGTCCGATGAAAAATACGATCAATTAAAGAATATTTTTAATCAATTGGATGACTATGGTTATTATCCAAAAGAACGAAGGAAAAGCCAACCACAAAATTTTAATTCAGGATTTAATTTTTTAGGCCCCCAATGAAAAAATATATATTTCTATTCACCCTCATTACGTTGATTGGATGTTCGTCCAGTCCTTCTTCTCAAATTAAAAATGGTTTGGAAAAGGCGTGCGAGAATAACGACAAAAAACAACGTGTAATTGTTAATCTATCAGAAATCACCTCATTTAAATGGGATACTTTGTTTTATTTTTCTCCAGGATTTTCACAAAGTGAAATCGAACAAATAATAGGGGTAAGTCCTTGTGATTATGATGACTTATCATACCAAATGTTTTTCATTGAGACAAGCAGCAAGAACATAATACATGCTTCTTGGCTTTACTCTCCCGAAAGGAGGATAGGTGTTGCCATTGATACAACGATGTTCAAAACAGACAACAAACACGCCCGTTTCTATTTGGAAAAGGATGGTGACCAATTACTTCTAACTCCAATTGACTGCAATAATGCAGGTATAACTAAAAGAAAAACACCTTTGCCCCATCCATCACTAAACAAATAAACGCATCAACAAATCAACAGCATCCCGCCCATGCTCCCCACCCTGTCCCCAGATTCCTGTTCCCTATACCCTCCCTCAGCGAGGTACTACAACCCCGCCCTCTCCATTTGGCTCTCGGTTGATCCGATGAGTGACAAGTACCCGGGAGTGAGTCCGTATGCGTATTGTGGGGATAATCCGGTAGTGTTGAAAGACCCGAATGGGGATTCTCTAATTAATTTTTATAAGCAGATTGTCATAAACGCACAAGAAATATACAACATGGCTGTTTCACAAAACCAACCAGATTTATCACATGACACAAAAGTGTTAGAGGAAGCTAAGAGATTATTTGAATTATAACCATCAAAACCAATTAGTCGGTGCTTGGATTCGCAAAAAAAGTGGCACCTTGATTCAGCAATTTGACTGGGATGAAGCCACACAAACATGGACTACGCCTGCCGTGAATCATGTCATGAAGAGGAAACATGTCATAAAAAGGAGAAGGGGTGTGTAGCCCTCCCCTATTGATATTGGAAACCATTAACGTCACAAAAAAGATAGGATGATGGAGTAGCGTGCTTATAACAAAAAAAACTGCGCCCGATTTGCATCAAGCGCAGTTTTGCATTCAATTAGTATTCAACTACTTCGCGATTATCAGCTTCTGCGTTTCCACGCTGCTTTCATCGCGTACCGTCACGAAGTAAACGCCCTGTGCCCAGGTGGCGACGCCGATTTCAACCCGCAGGTCGGTCGGCTTGTACTGAGCCATCAGCTTGCCGTTGATGTCGGTGATGGTCACCACCGTGCTTTCCGTCACTTTCGTCAGCGTCAGCGTGGTGAACTCCTTGGCCGGATTCGGGTAGAGACCGATGCCGAAGGCACTTGCACCGCCGTTTTCAGCAATGCCGGTCGGTGCCGGGTTCGCAGGCTGCGCTCCAACGGTGTAGTACAGGGTGTCGGTTGCCAGCACCGTGGTCTGGGTTGCGCCCTTGCCACCGATGAGGTCGGTGCCGTTCCAAGTCAGCGGGAACTCGATGCCGTTCTCCATTTCAACCAGGTCGAACGCAATCTTGTAATTGCCCGGCATAGCCCAAGCAACTTCAATCTGGTTGGTGGTGTTGGCGAGGAAGTCCATATAGAAGTAGTTGTAGGCGTAGTTGGACGACGGAGCGAATGTTCTGGCCGGGATGCTGCCGGTTGCGCTCGTAATCACCTTGCCCACATATCTGTTCTGATACGGCCAGTAGGTTGAGAAATAAACACGGCTTGCATAGTCGCTCAGATACTCAATGGGTTCGTCATCCACATAGATGGTGTAGTTGACTGCCACCTTGGTGTCGCCAGCCAGGTCGCCAGCCGTGCAGGTCAGATCAACCGTGCTCGCGAAGGCGGACAGGTTGTTGGCGGACAGGTTCAAGGCCGGAGTGCCGGATACCGTCTCGTCATCGTCAGACGCTTCACCCGTTACGGTGAAGGTCAGCGACTGGGTGGCCAGCACGTTGTTGTCGGTACTGTTCTTGCCACCGATGAGCCTCACCTGACCTTGGTAGGTGAATTGGGAATTGATATCCACACCACCGGTTTCGGTCATGAGCTGGAATACGATTTCGTAGTTGCCCGGCTCGGTGAAGCTGTGGGTGATCACATTCCGACGACCATTCAGGAAGTAGAAGTAGAAGTAGTCGTAATGGTTGCTACCCAGCACGAAGGTGTTGGTCGGGATGCTGCCGGTGCCGTTGTACAGGGAGCGTGAGTAGATGGTGCCACCAAACTCCGTACCTATTTCAATCGGACCGCCGCACTCGTCTTCCACTATGTCAACAAGGTTGTTGTCTTTGTAGATGTTGTAAACGATGGAGACCTTCTCTTCGGGATCGCCGTTTTCGCTGTGGTAAGCCTGCAGGATGTAGCTGTTCGCGTCATTGGCGTCAGGCGTGATCTTCATAAACGGATCCCTACTGGTTCCTGACGGATAATAGACCATGAGGCGCAGCGTGATGAGGGAGTCGCAACCGTTGTCGTTCGGGACGTGGATTACGTGAGTGCCAGCCTCATAGAACTCTTCACCATAGCATACGTACGGGAGGTCGGTAATGGCAACGCTCGCGGCAAACGTACGGGTCGGAGCCTGTGCTACCGTCACATGAACGGTGTAGGCCGTATCGCAATCGCCATTCATACCCTGTGCCGTCCAAGTGTAGGTACTGGTCTGTTCGTCGTAAGCAGCGTCTTGCGGTGCAACATACGTTTCATAAGAGCAGATGGTCGTGTCGATCTCAACCGCAGGTGCGTTCACCGTGATCGGGAACGTTTGCGTAGCAACGCAGGTTCCGCTGTAGGCAATCAGGACTACCTCTTCGGGAACATCTTCGGAAGAGAGCTCAAGGATGTTGTCGGTGGAGAGTACCTCCTGACCGTCCGTCCATCTCAGGCTGTCGATTGGCGTATTGTCGAGCGGAGTAGCATCGAGTTGGAGATCTTCGTTAGCGCAAAGCGCGGTGTTGCCTTCCACGCCGATGTTCGGCATCAAATCCACCACTACGCTGATGCTGACGATGCTGTCGCAGCCAGCCGCGGATTGATAGATGTATTCGTGCGTTGCATTTTCAACCGGCAATTGGATGATGTCCTGCCCGCCTGCTATCTCATAGATCGCGGCATTGGCATTCTCGCAAACGTGGAGGGTCGTGTCGGTGTAAACCGTCGGTTTGATGGTCAAGGTCAGCATGACGATGCTGTCGCAGCCGGCCTCGGTTTCACCTTCGGCGTAGAAGACCGCGATGTCGTCGCCAAAGGCTGCTTCGGCAATCTCTTCAGCCGTCAGCTCGAAGCCGTTGCCGCTGTAAGAGGCATTCTCACAGACTTCATCGTCAACTTCCACATAGCCGAACTCTTCGTTATAGACAGGATGAA
>JAFVNW010000076.1 GCA_017506175.1 Bacteroidales bacterium
ATCATTATTTATTTCAATTTATTCAATTTATCTTTTTGACTTTCAAAAAAACTCCAGCAATCTTTACAGTGTCCCCCCCCTAGACCGCCGAATACAAAGAAACCTATTACAGAACCCAATGCAACTTCAATTTCTCCTTCAATCAAAGACACTATCAAACATATAGGACATACAACTAGCCCAAACATAGTCAACAAAGCAAATAAAACGACTCCAAAAATTGAAATAAAACACAGAAAAAGAGATAAGGTTTTTCTTCCAACGGTCTTAATCTTCCTAATTTTTCTCCCATATGATTTAATCGCGAAAAAATCTAGCAATTTATTTTTCAATCTCCTATCAGGAACCTTAATGAATGTTCTAACTTCATGCGCAACACTTGGAGATTTGATGGTGCTACCTTTTCGTTTCGGTGTATTTTCTTTTTTTGTTCTTTCCCACACACTTCCGCACACTACCGCCGTATCCGTCTTGGTGGTATGGATATGTTTGACATCAGGCAACACTTCCTTCAATCTCTCAACAACCAACGGAATTCGAGTTGAGCCGCCGATGAGCAACACTCCATCAATCGAAAGATTTCTATGGTTCAAGTCGGTGACCATACTTTTGACAAGAGACATCGCGACATCAAGTTTTGACCTTATCAGTTCATTGAACTCATCCCGTGTCAGAACGGCCGAAAATCCCGTGTTGAATTCCTGTAATGACGCCTTTGAATTGACAGACAGTTTCTCCTTTGCCCTGCAGCAGTGTGCAAGAAAAATCAAGTCGCTGTTGAAGCCATCGCCAAAAGAACGCCCTTTCTCTTTTCCAAGTTTCTTTTCCGCCCAGTTATAGACAATCTGATCGATATCATCACCGCCACATTGCGAACTGCCGACAGGCTGAACCGGGAAATGAAGCGTCCCGTTCTTCTCTCTGCGAAGATAGGCAAGATCGAAAGTGCCTCCACCAAAATCAAAAACCAATATTCCGCCACCAAGTCTGTCCTTCTTCTCGCATATTGAAGCGTAGCCGAGCGCCGCCGCTTCTGGTTCTGATCTCAAGGCGATATTTTTAAATCCAGCCTTTTTGGCTGCATCCTTCAACAGCCTCTTTTGCACTTCGGTGAATGTTGCAGGATGGGTCAGCGCGACCTCCGTCACCGTCTCACCGAAATGCCTCTCTTCAGCCTCCTTTTTGAGATAGCTAAGAATTTCAGCGACCACATCAACCGGAGTGACAACCTTCCCGTCTGGAAGCGCAATCGAATATCCGGGCTTCAGATTGCGCTTGATGCCTTTTACCAATCTGCCAAGAGTCTCGTGTTTCTCCTCTTCAGGCATACACTGCGCATCTTCAAGCATCCCGACAGCAGCGCGGCCCACCTTGACACCATCCTTGCCCCAATAGACAACGGAAGGAATCTTCTCGTCACCATTCCCATCCCGCAGAACCTCCGGACGACCATCACTCCGAAGTGCACACATCGTGCTGAACGATGTACCGAAATCGATTCCGAATTTCATAAGTTTCTCCTTATCCTCTGACACAACGAATCCGCCGCATCTGTCCAAAACTTAGCCTATAAACAACACCTCATAATTCATTTTCATCTGCGGAGCAACAAAGGCGGAAGCCGCAGTAGTCGTAGCCGATGTCGGGGTCGTCGCTGCTGCGGAACGCGGAGCGGCAGTACCCGGCGTCGTCGCCCCAGTTGCCGCCGCGCAGCACACGGAAGGCGCCCGATGAAGGCCCCTTTGGATCTGTCACCGCTTTCGTCGGATAACTCCCATACCAATCCGCGCACCATTCATCGACATTACCGTGCATATCATGGAACCCCCAGGCATTAGGCTCTTTCTCCCCAACCGGATGAGTCTCGCCGTCACTGTTCTCATCATACCATCCCATATCATCAAGATCACCAGTACCGGAATAAGCACCTTC
>JAFVNW010000003.1 GCA_017506175.1 Bacteroidales bacterium
ATGGAATACAACTGATGCGGGGCGTTGGGCTGGTAGAATACAAGCGGGCGTGTCGCGACAGGTTCCGTCGGATCCCAGACAAAGCGGTCGGCGACGGAGGTGCCGTCTTGCTGCCAGCGGTTGCGGGCGATGCAGAGGTAGTTGTCGTAAGTAAAGCGGTCAAGGCGGTTGGTCGTGCCGACGGCGGAGGTTTCAATGTATGACCTTCTGCGTCCCTGGTGGTCGAAGGTCATGGTGATGAGCGAGGGAGTGTTGGAGTTAGGAGTGGAGGAGTTGAGTCGTTCCCAACGAACTGGGCGGTTCTCGCCGTTGTAGGTGACGCGCCAGGTGCCGGTCTTGGTGGTGACTAGCGTCTGGTTGCCGTCGAGGTCGTACTCGAAGAGCTGCGGGGACTTGGCTACGTGGACGCGGCTCGTCACGGACGCAACCTCGTCCGGGCCGTTGGTTGGCGAGGTGAGCGCGGCAGTGGTGCGTCGTACAGGCGCGCGCCGCCACCTTCTGCTTGCACGCAGCGCGGCGGAAACGGCGAACGGTGCTATGGGGCTTGTGCGCATGGCGTTGCTCGGTCTCACTGGCGTGTATTATATCATATTCGCCGCGATGAGATTGCGGTGCGGATGAAATCAAATCCGCCGCGCAACTTGCCGCGCCGAAGCTTTAGCAAGGCGGGACTGCCGCACAACTTGCCGCGCCCTTCCCCCTCGCACCCCTCATCCTCCTTGCCATCTCTTCCCTGCGCCGACGCGCAGGGTCTGGAATCCTCACGCTTAGACAATGCCTCGAAACTTCTGTCGAAATTTTCAGTTGCTGACCCTATTGTCCTTCTGTCTCCACAACAAAATCAAAACCATAAATTAACTTGCAAGTTTGGCATAATGGCATCTGACCAGACATTATACGACCAATATTTTGCCTTCGCACAGGAACTTTTCGATTACAGCGACAACACTTCGAATAATATATTCCCTTTAAATAAAACAAGATTGTCAAAATAATATTTACATAAAACAAAATCTCTAATATGTACGATGTTTCTACATTCAAAATATTATGGATGGAAATCAGCGCACAAACAATGGCAAAAAACAAGAACGACTCAAATTCTTCTTGCATTTCTTAAATTGATGCTTATACGGCAAATTACCTCCGTCTATCTTGCCGACAACATATCGTCTGTCCAATTTCATTTATGTTTTCTTTCTAGTTATAGTTATTGGACTCCAAAGATTGACTTTGGAGCCTTATCTTTGCAAGGACAGCCATTTTCATCTTCATAGCATCAAAAGGGTCAGCAACTGTATATGCTTTTACTGTATATGCCGCGGGGCGCGGGTTGGTCTGCGGCGAATTCTCTACCCATTCCGATGCGTCACAGCGCATGCCAGCCGCAATTCCGCCCACGATAGCGAGGGCGAGCGCAAGCGCGGTCTTGGCACGGTTGTTCATCGCGTGAATTATACCATTTTGCCGCGCTCTGTGTTGGCTTTCGCGGCAGATTTCTGCCCTTTTGATTCTTGAAATTTACAATTGCAGTCCCTTTTGTCCCACTTATTTATAATTCACAGCTCAACCACAAAGTAGTCCCGCGACAACCGTTCCACTCCATACCACAACGATAACCTTCTAACAACAGTCTGTCCCCCATTTTTGTCGACATGAATTACAGCCCTATTATCGCACCAATGCCTTGGTTGATTAAAATCAACATAAAACATTCCATCCCCCAGGCATTCTTTCAACATCGGAATGTTCGTTTTACGGGCATCATCATTTTCAGAAGGATGCAATTTGATTCTGCCTACGCCCACGATTCGCCTGTTAATAACATCGAATTTTAGCCAATCCCCGCTTTGCCGGCAAAACAATGTCACTTCACCGTCTCCAGACCAGCCCACACCGTCATAATCAACAACTACACTATCTCCGGCAGGCGCACTTAGACATATCTCAGCACACTTCTCAAGGTCATCGTCGTATATGATTATCCTACCAGCACTATAAGCAAAAACATAATTCTTCGACGGCGATACAGCAACAGGATAGGAAAAATTCCAACTGCCAAAGAAAACCACGTTTCTGTCTACAACGGATTCTATCGGCGATCTAGGCTCCTTCACTCCAAAAATATTTGCGGCAGGTCGCGGCCAAGAAATAGATTTTTGTTCTTGAAAAGACTTTATGTCATATGCAACGATAGACATATTATCGTTTATACCGTCATACACTACTGCAGCCAACCTGTCTTCTCCTATTTTCAGCAATTTCAAGCATACCCTGCCATCTCCAAAATCAAGGACTTTTTCAAAAGACGGATCAGCCCTACTTAGAGGCAGTGCATAAAGCGATGTGCCCGCTCCACTTATAAGCACATTCGTGACGCTGTCATAATACCCTGTAATGAGAAACTTGTCCTCTACAATGGCACAATTAAAATAATCATGTGTTCGGAACACCGGGAGATTCCATTCGTGCCGCAATCCATTCCCAATGACATATTGCCTCAGGACAGAATTTGAACAATCGTAAAAGCCCTGCGCAGACCAAACACAATTTGAGGCAGGGTCAAATTGAACGACCTTCTCCCTAAGACCAGCGGCACCTGTCGTCGCCTTTAGAAGGCAGTTGTCAAGGCTCGAATCATATATAGCGAAATCGTGTCGTACACAACCGACAAATAATGCCAAGATGACAACCACACTTATGTTTTTCATAAATTTACCTCCGTTCCCAAATGCAGCAACAGCATTTATCTTTAAGTTTACAACTAGAGTTCCATTTCTCCACAAAATCTTTAGTGTCTTTTTCTGCAAGATCCCATGCCGTAGTTTGAGCATACTCATCTCTATCCGGGGAAGTTCCGCCAAATACGTGGCCTAATGTCCACCACCTCCAATTTCTGTCATAATGCGTCCTGGTGTCCTGCAACTGATGCATTAAACTCTGAAATTTTTCAGCGTTGCAATTGGAAATTGCCTCCTCTAGTTCAGGTATGATATCACCAGCCGATCTAAAGTGTTTCCACATTCCCCACGGAGTAAATGGCGAAGAACCAAAATCATGATCCTCCTTAGTATAATCAAATGGACAATGCGTTCCATTGTTGGTGAACTGATAATGACCTTTGTAATCGGCCTCCTTGCGAACCCTAACATCGCATACCCACATCATAAAAGATCCGTGAAGAGTCGTTGATATCTCCCAATGGCCAGAAACGCATTCTTCAACATAACCATCATCAAACAACCCATAAACATCTGAACTCTTGATTGAGTTGTTGGATACATATCCATATAATGATAATTTTCCAAGTTCCTCAATCTGATCCCTCTGCTGCCACCTCCCTGTCACAGTGTCGAGATGGCGATAGTTGAAATAGACTAACGCAAGGGCGTCGTCGGCATATTCGGAAGAGAAGCAGAAAGGATTTGTCACGGCGAAATCGCCGGAGGAAAGGATCACTTCGCCGAATGGGGCGTATTCGTAGTGGGCGGAAATGGTGCCGTCGTCAGATGAAACAAGTTCTGAAATGTTTTTGTTGCCATCAATGGCATATAACTGCGGAGGTGCGTTGGGGTGATAGAAGATGAGCGGTCTGGTGGCGACTGGTTCGGTCGGATCCCAGGCGAAACAGTCGGCGGCGGAGGTGCCGTCTGGCTGCCAGCGGTTGCGGGCGATGCAGACGTAGTTGTCGTAGGTGAAGCGGTCGAGGCGGTTGGTCGTGCCGTCGGCGGCTGTCTCCAGATAAAGGCGGCGGCGTCCCTGGTGGTCGAAGTTCATCGAAATAGTC
>JAFVNW010000077.1 GCA_017506175.1 Bacteroidales bacterium
AATCACGAGGTGAAAGTATTGGAAGGGCCAAACATGAGAAGACACATTCTTTTAACCCTGCTCATGGTAAGTGTTGTGACTGGGCTGCAGGCGCAGACCTTCAAGGCCTATTGCCCGACCAAGCAGGAAATCGAGTGTAAAATACTTAAAGACGGTAAATCTGTTGAGATTGTGAAATTTACAGGCAGGGACTTTTTAGGGGATCTTTCCGTCCCCTCTGTCGTGGTTTTTGAAGGAAAAACATACAAGGTCACTGCTATTGAGCAGGAAGCCCGTCCCCAGACTGGTGGTTCTCTGCACGCTATCCATATTCCCCAATCCATCACTTCCATCGGGGAATACGCATTTTATGAGTTAGACAGTCTTGTCGCTATCAGCGTTGACAAGGGAAATCGCGTGTATGACAGCCGCAGAAACTGCAATGCGATCATTAAGTCTAAAACCAATGAGCTGGTATTGGGATGTCAAGGAACTGTCATCCCCAGCACCGTTACTTCTATCGGAGAGTCTGCATTTGCTTCCTGTAGTAATCTGACCGATATCTTCATTCCTAACTCTGTAAAATCCATTGGTGCCGGCGCATTCTTTCGTTGCCCCAGCCTGACCGCTATTTCCATTCCCAACTCGGTCAAACGCATTGGGGATGTTGCCTTCTACTATTGTTACAGTCTGGCCTCGATCAGCATATCCAGATCTGTCAAATCCATTGGAAGGGATGTATTTCATTTTTGCGACAGTTTGGCATGCATCCATGTGGATCCGAACAATCCTGTATATGATAGCCGTGACAGTTGTAATGCCATCATTTTGTCAAAAACCAATAAATTGATTGTGGGATGTCAAAACACCATCATCCCCAATACTGTTAAGTCCATCGGCAAGGGGGCTTTTTATCATTGCATAGGCTTGGACTCCATCAGCATTCCGAACTCGGTTACCTCCATTGGGGATTGGGCCTTTTATCATTGTGTAGGGCTGACTTCCATTAACATTCCGAATTCGGTTACCTCCATCGGGTTTGGTGCTTTTTATCATTGTGTGAATTTGACCTCCATCAACATTCCGAATTCGGTTACATCTATTGGAAATGAGGCATTTCATTTGTGCAATAGTTTGACCGACATTAACATTGCGGAAGACCATCCCATTTTTAAAATACAGAAAGATGGGGAGACCATACGGATTATTGACAAGCGAACAGGGAGTATCGTGGCGATAATACCGTGAGAGTTGGCACTGGGGAAGTAGTGGAGGTGGTGTACTGCCTGATTGGATTAGTTTCCGAAAGTCTTTGCAGTGATGTGACGTTTTTTGTATTTTTGCCACGACAACTTTACAGGTTTTGTCTAACAGACTTCGCAAAGCCTGAAAGAGTAAGAACAGAAGTCTTTAATAGATATGAATGCCAAATTTTTCACTATTGCTTCACTGTTTGTTGTGGCCTTATTATCAGCGAGTTGCAATTCCCACCAGACAAATGATCCAGCCAAAGATGCTAATGTAGAAGATAGTGCTCATTTCGTCACCTTGGTTCAGGAATGGAACAAAGCGAATTCATCGAAAGACATCGAAGCGTTGCGTCAGCTTTTTGACGACAATGTGGATTTCTATGGTTCTTCAATGAGTAAAAATGCATGCATTGAGAAAAAGGAGTCTTTGTTCAAGAAAAATGCGGACTTCTATCAGCAGATTTATGGAGACATTGATGTGGAAAACATCAGTGAGACGGAGGTCAAATGCAGTTTTGTCAAACGTGTCACGGTAGATGGCAAAACTACCGATTATCCGTCGTATCTGAATTTTAGAAAAAATGGCGGAGAATGGAAAATTTCTGTGGAAAGGGATCTGGTTACAGACAAGGTTTTAGCGAACAAAAACTTGAAATCGAAATATACGAACTCAAGCGAATACTATTTCGACTCCCCTTCATCGGTAGTGTATGGCAAGGTTATAACAGAAACCCATTATGGTCCTCCTGGGTACGGCGAAGACCCGAAGCATGATAGCAAAGAACATTTTTATATGTTACTGTTGGATAAGCCCATTAATGTCATAGCTGATATTAATGATGAGGTTAGCACGACGACCAACGATGTCACAAAAATTCAGCTTGTACCGAATTGTGATATGAATGATGGATATCTCAACAAGTATGTCAAATTGACAGGGCAATTTTTCTATTGGTTCACAGGGCATCATCATACTGAAGTCCTTCTTGACGTGAAACGAGCGGAGATAATTGAGTAGTAGTAACGGGAACCCTTTCATTATTGAACAGTTTGGGGAAGCGGGAGGAGGAATAGAGATTATTATAGATTATGAGAAAGGTACCTGCTTTTAAGATTACGACTTTTTGCATGCTAATGGCTTGTTTGCTACAGTCGTGTGGTTATTTCTTGCCTGATCCCATTCTTACGGAAAGAAAAGAAAAACAAATCGGGAAATATGTCATTGACATGGAACGGACAGAATGGGGTGAATACGAGGCAGAGAAGGATAATTATAAAGACTTGATTATTGTTTTCAAAGAAGATATGACATTCGAAGTGAGTCGGAGCGTTCCTTTCTTGTTAGATACTACAGGTCTGTATGTTGTTAGAGGTAGCGGAAATGTGTGCGGCGATATCTGCTTTTCAAGTTGGATAGAGAAAAGAAGTTTCATAGAAAAAATTTGTAATGAATGTAGCGGCAATTGGTTATGGGAATGTTGGGAGGACTCTCCAGGAGATTCTGTCACAGCTATCATAGGACCACCCCCCCAACAGAATGAGCAACGTCAAATTTCTAAGCTCTATTTCAAGAAAATTAGCAACTAAAAAAGCAGCGACAATTTCTTGCCACTGCTTTTCGGGCGACAGGTCGGATTCGAACCGACGACCCACGGAACCACAATCCGGTACTCTAACCAACTGAGCTACAATCGCCGTGTTTTGAGGCTGCAAAATTACAACTTTTTCGTTTGAAAAGGCACCCCTTGACAAAAAAAATTATTTCATCCATAACATTTTATAAATCAAGCGTTTATAATTGAAACAACATTTTAGAATACGATTCAACCTCTCTATATTGTGCCTTTATGCATTGAATTTAGGTGAACAAAAAGGTATGATATTCCGTTTAACAATTATCCGCAAAAGTGAAAGAGAACTGAATCCACGGTTGCGGCATTTTCTGGGATAATCAATAAAAAAAACATCCAACGATGAAAAAAATCCTCCTTCTTTTGGCGACTTTCTTGTGCATCATCACGGGTTTCGCCCAAAACCATACCGACAGCATGCACAGCGGCCAGCCCCGGGCATTGGCTTCGGAAGACTCCGCCCGTTTCGACAGTCTGCTCCCCCTTGCCCTGTCCGGCGACTGCGACGCACAGGTGGAGGTGGCACGCTGCTACGAGTTCGGTGAAGGCGTTGGCGCAGACAGGGATTCCGCCGAAAGCTGGTATCTTCGCGCTGCCTGCGCCAACTACGCGCCCGCACAGTGGAGCCTCGCTTGGTTCTATTACCAGATTGACAACAAGAAGATGGTGCAGTGGCTGCAAAAAGCCAGCGACAACGGCTGGGACTTCGCCATCACCGACCTCGGCACCTGCTACTACGACGGCATCGGCGTCAAACGCGACTACCAGAAAGCCGCCGAACTATTCGCCCGCAGCGCCCCCACCGACCCGGAAGCCCAGTTCCTGCTCAGCGCATGCTACTACAAAGGACATGGAGTCAGCAAAGACATCCCCCAGTCGATGCGCCTCCTCCAAGCTGCCACCCCTTACAACAACGAAGCCAACTACATGCTCGCTTGGTTTCTACACCAAGGCAAACATCTCACCAAAGACGACCGCAGGGCAAACGAACTGCTCCAAATCATCATCAACGACAAGAACGCTCTCCCCGGAGAGATCCAAAAAGCGAAGCGGCTTCTGAGAAAGCTGGACCTCTGACGATGACGTCATCGTTGACTTTGGCCGAGTCTTTTTATCAACAAAAAAAAGATAAAAAGATTTTGTCGTTTTCACCATCTATCTCAAAAAAAATGTAATTTTGTAATTTAAATTAGATTGGAAGAATATTTTATAACCAATTGTCTTACAATGAATTACAAGTCAATCTTAAAAATCTCATGCCTTATGTTATGTGTTTGTGTGCTGACAAGTGCGTGCAAAAACAAGAAATCCACGGACCAGGAAGGGGATTCCAAGCCTCTTGTGTCGGGAATTTCCTTGGATAATCTGGACAAATCGGCCGACCCCAAGCAGGATTTCTACCAATACGCCTGCGGAGGTTGGATTAAGAACCACCCGCGGCCTGCCTCCTACTCCCGCTATGGCTCTTTCGACCAGCTTGGCGAATCCACCGAAAAGCAACTCCACAAACTACTGTCGGACGTGGCCGAAGCCAATAACGCCGACGGCAGCAACGCCAAGAAAATCGCCGACCTCTACAACTGCGGCATGGACGAAAAAACCATTGAGCAACAAGGCGCCCTCCCCATCACCCCGATTCTGAAACAAATTTCCGCCATTCAAGATAAAAAAGAGCTCACCAACCTGCTGGCCGACCTGCACGGCAAAGGCTACGACGCTTTTTACAGCCTCATGGCGATGGCCTCCCCAGAAAACAGCTCCATCAATATCGCTTGGCTGATGCAAAGCGGCTTGGGCCTCGGCGAACGCGAGTATTACCTCGAAGCAACCCCTGCCATCAAGAACGGCTACGTTAAGATGATGGAAGACCTGTTCTCCTACACCGAATACCCAACCCTTGTCAACCAGAAGAACAGCGACCTTGTCTCAAAGGTCTGGGCCTTTGAAACGGAACTCGCCAAAATCAACATCGACAAGAACATCTTCCGCGATCCGGTGAAAACAAACAACGTGCTCACCCTCGCCCAAACCAGTAAACTGATGACCATCATTGACCTCTCAACCTACGCGACCCAACGTGTCCCCAACAAAGTGGAAGAGGTTAACGTAGTGCTGTCATCCTATTTCCAGAATTTGGATAATTTACTGAAAAAGACCGACTTGAACACCATCAAGGCCTACCTCGCATGGAATGTGATTTGCGATGCGGCCCCCTACCTCAGCAACAACTTCGTGAATGCCAGCTTCGACTTCTACGGCAAAACGCTACAAGGCAAAGGCGAAAACAAGGAACGCTGGCAACGCGTAGTCAGCACCGTTAGCGGTCTGCTCGGCGAACCCGTCGGCCAACTTTATGTAAAGCAGTACTTCCCTGCCGCCGCCAAGGAGCGCATGATTCAAATGGTGAAGAACTTGAAGGAAGCCCTCGGCGAACGCATCCAAAAAACCGAATGGATGACCGATGAGACAAAAGCCAAAGCCCTTGACAAACTGCAAGGAATCATCGTGAAAGTCGGCTACCCCGACAAATGGCGCGACTACTCGAACCTCACCATCGAAAAAGATAGTTATTACACCAACATATTGAGAATCAGAAAGTTTGAAAACGACTTCCAATTGTCGAAGGTGGGCAAGCCCGTTGACCCGACACTCTGGCAGATGAGTCCGCAGACCGTCAATGCCTATTACGAGCCCACAACCAACGAGATTTGCTTCCCGGCTGCCATCCTCCAACCTCCGTTCTTCGACATGAACGCGGATGACGCCGCCAACTATGGCGCAATCGGCGTGGTCATTGGCCACGAGATGACACACGGCTTCGACGACCAGGGCCGCCACTACGACAAAGTGGGCAATGTTTGCGACTGGTGGAGCGAAGCCGACAGCAAGAACTTCTCCGCACGTGCCCAAGTGCTGGTCAATCACTTCAACGCCATTGAAGTACTGCCTGGTTTGTTCGCCAACGGACAATACACTTTGGGAGAAAACATCGCCGACAACGGTGGCGTGAACACCTCGTTCGACGCCCTGCAAAAAGCGAAGAAACAGAACACAATCCGTGAAGAAATGGACGGCTTCACCGCCGACCAGCGCTTCTTCCTCGCCTACGCAGCCGTATGGGCGAACACCATCACCGACCAAGAAATTGAACGCCGCACGAAAGTAGATGTACACTCCCTTGGCAAATGGCGCGTGAACGGAACCCTGCCGCACGTGGACGGCTTCATCAAAACATTCGACATCCAGCCAGGCGACAAAATGTACCTGGCCCCAGAAAAGAGAGCAAAAATTTGGTAATCATTAAATAATTTTAAATCAATTAGTTATGAAAAATTTCAGAAGTATTTTAGCAACTGCGCTCGCATTCGCATTCTTCTTGGGCGGCGCAATGAAGGTTTCTGCACAAAAGGCCGGTGAAACGGTCAAGGATGCTGATGGCAACGAATACAAGACCGTCGTTATCGGTTCGCAGACATGGTTCGCAGAAAACCTCAAAACCACTAAGTATGCCAACGGCAATGCCATTCCGAACATCACTGGCAAAGACCAATGGGTAAGCTGCAAGTCCCCCGCCTACTGCTGGTACGACAACAACAGCAGCAACAAGGATGAATGGGGCGCACTCTACAACTGGTACGCGATCAACTCAGGAAACATCTGCCCGAACGGCTGGCACGTTGCTACCGATGCCGACTGGACCACTTTGGAAAACAAAGCCGGTGGTCGCGACAAAGCTGCCGCCGCCCTGAGAGAAGAAGGCACGAAACACTGGAAAGAAGCCACCAAAAACACCAACAACGAATTGAATTTCAATATGCTTGGCGGTGGTTTCCGCAACGCTTACGGCGATTTCACATGGCAAACAGTTGATGCTGGCTTCTGGACAGCTACCGGCAAGACTCCCTCCTACGCTTGGAACCGCACCAACTACTACTATGACGATCATTTGAACAGACACGAAATCCAAAAATGCTTCGGCTACTCTGTTCGCTGCGTCAAAAACTAAACTTACGTACGAGACAATAAAAAAAACGAGGGGCGATTTTTGCTCCTCGTTTTTTTTATTTTGGCTTTTGGGGATTTCGCTGTTCGCTACCCCAAATAGGCTTTCAGGTTTTTGCACTTCGACTGGTTTTTCAGACGGCGCAGGGCTTTTTCCTTGATTTGGCGGACACGCTCGCGGGTGAGGTCGAACTTCTCGCCGATTTCCTCCAGCGTCATTGGGTGCTTGCTGTCGAGGCCGAAATAGAGCTTGATGATGTCGGCTTCGCGTTGCGGGAGGGTGGAGATGGTGCGGTCGATTTCCTGGCGCAGCGACTCGTAGAGCAAGCCCTTGTCAGGTGTGGGAGAATCCTCCGACTTAAGCACATCGTACATGTTGTTGTCCTTGTCCTGTGAAAGGGAGGCATCCATGGAAAGGTGGCGCGAGGAGTTGCGCAGTGAATCCTTCACTTCCGCCTCGGTGATGTCGAGGAGGGAGGCGATTTCATCGGCGCGGGGCTCACGCTCGTACTGCTGCTCCAAAGCGGCGTAGGCTTTGTTAATCTTGTTAATTGTGCCGATTTTGTTGAGCGGAAGGCGCACTATACGAGACTGTTCGGCCAATGCTTGGAGAATGGACTGACGAATCCACCATACGGCGTAGGAGATGAATTTGAAACCGCGGGTTTCATCGAAACGCTGCGCAGCCTTGATTAACCCCAAGTTCCCCTCGTTGATTAAATCGGGAAGACTTAAACCTTGACTTTGGTACTGTTTAGCCACAGAAACGACGAAACGAAGGTTCGCTTTCGTCAGTTTTTCCAAGGCTGCCTGGTCGCCCTCTTTGATTTTTCTTGCAAGTTCAACCTCTTCCTCTGCCGTGATCAGTTCCACTTTTCCAATGTCGTGGAGGTAGTTGTCTAATGAAGCGGTTTCTCGATTGGTTACCTGTTTAGTAATATTAAGCTGTCTCATAAATCAAACTTTTTGACTGCCTTTTACGGCCTCGTTTCAAAAATTGTTACAGATTTCAAAGACGAATAATCAATAATTCCGACTCCTACCTGACTACATCCATCGCTTGCGCTTGAAGACAATCAGCAGGAAGGCGACGGTGGCAATGCAGATGCCGATCAGCAACCAGAACGCCCACGACTTGTCGGCGCCGGGCAGCTGCACGTTCATGCCGTAAAGGCCGGTGAAGAAGGTCAACGGGAGCACAATAGTGGAGATGATGGTAAGCACGCGCATGATTTCATTGGTGCGGTTGGCCTGTAACGAATCGAACGTGCTGGAGAGGCCTGCGACCAATTCGCCGTAGTCATCCACCATATCCCACATTTTCTGGTAAAAGTCGAGGAGGTTGCCCCAATAGTCCTCCATATCCTCTACATACCCCTTGATATCGCCGGACTCGAACATGTGGAAGAGCCGCAATTGCGGTTTGAACATAGTGTTCAACTGTATAATATTCTTGCGGAAGACGGAGACCCGTTCGATGGTCTGCTCAGACTTTTTGCTGAACAGATCACGGTTGATGGCCTCCAACTCCGTTCCCAGACGCTCCACCAGCAGGAAGGTCTCCTTCATCATTCGATAGAGCACTTTATACAAAATACCATCGCTGGTGCCGCCAATCTGCTCGTCGTCCTCCATCTCGTCAGGATCGATCTTGGTGAGATTGAACAAATCCTGTACCACATAATGGGAATTGCCGACCGTAATCAGGAAATCATGACCCCAGAAGATCTTGGTTTCCTCCGTCTTGACGAAATTGGTTCGGGAATCCAACAGCGGGAAATGAAGCACAAGGAAGTAATAATCATCGTAAACGTCAATCTTGGGACGTTGGACGAAGCTGTAACAGTCTTCAATATCCAAGGGGTGAAAATGGAAATTGTTTCTCAGGAAGTCCATATCTTCCACTGTCGGGTTTGTAATATGATGCCATTTCAGCACACCAAAGCTAATGGTGTCAACCATTTATCACCTCCTTTCCTTATTAATCGGATACTGCAAAATCCTACATTCCAGTCTATGTTTTATTTTCAAGCGGCAAAAGTACGTTTTTTTTGTTTTTTATCGCCCATTTTTTTATGAATAAAATTTGAAAAAATGCAAAAAAGCGAGTAACATTATATATATAAGGGAAATGATGGGCCGGAATGTGACGGCAGCTATAGATTTCAAAAAAAGTAGTAAATTTGCGCCCTTAAAAATCCAGGATGAAAAAGTTTATACTCAGATATTTTACAACACTGATTTTCAGCATATTAACAATCATTTCCTTTGCTCAGAACTCCACGGTTCGCGGCTTTATCTACGATGCTGAAAACGGGGAGCCGATACCGTATGTTTCCGTACGCCTTTCCGGCACCGACTACGGAACGCTGACGGAAAAGAACGGGGCCTTCATGCTCACCAAACTGATGGCCGGCGACTACACGCTGGAAATCTCCTATATGGGCTACGACACCATCAATGTTCCCATCAAATTGGACGAGCGCACCGTTTTCACGAAGAATTTCACCCTGAAAAAAGCCGACTATATGTTGGAGGGGGTTATGATTAGCGCGGAAGACGACCGCGTGGTCACCGAGACACGCACCTCCGTGATTTCCGTCACCGCCAAAGACATCAAGCAGATGCCATCCATCGGGGGGCAGGCCGATTTTGCGCAATACCTGCAGGTGCTGCCGGGCATCATATCCACCGGCGACCAGGGCGGCCAGCTTTACGTGCGCGGCGGCACCCCCATTCAGAACATGCTACTGCTTGACGGGCTGCTGATTTACAATCCGTTCCACTCCATCGGTCTCTTTTCCGTCTTCGACAGCGACCTCATCAGCTCCGCCGACATCTATACCGGCGGCTTCGGCGCAGAATTCGGCAGCAGAATCTCCTCCGTGATGGACATCCGTACCCGCGACGGCAATAAAAAACGCATCTCCGGCAAGGTGGATGTCAACACCTTCGGCGCCAAGCTGCTTTTGGAGGGGCCCTTCATCAAAATGAAAGAGGAAAACGCACTTTCCCTCGGCTACGTTCTTTCCGTCAAGGGATCCTACCTACAATACTCCTCGAAAGCTTTCTACCCATACATTGACAACGGGCTGCCATACAACTACTTGGACCTATATGGGAAAATCTCGCTCAATAGCAAAAACGGTAGTAAACTCAGCCTTTTCGGATTCCGTTTTGACGATAAAGTGAACTATACCGACATCGCCACCTACCATTGGGACAACTATGGTGCCGGTGCCAATTTCATGATCATCCCCGGAAAAGCCCCGATGACCATTGAAGGCACCATCGCATACAGCAATTACCGCACCTCATTAGACGACCGGATGGACAAGCCCGACATGTCAACCATGACGGGCCGCGACACCTGCAGCCGACAGAGTTCGCTTGGCGGCTTCAACGCCAACCTCCATTTTTCGTACTACTTAGGCAGAAGCGTACTACAGCTGGGCGCGGAGTTCATGGGCTACACCACTCGCTACATCATGTTTCCCACCAACCAGACCAGCGACCGGGTAGAGACCAAAGACTTCACCACCGATGTCGGACTTTTTATCAAATACAAGTATAATTGGAAGGATAAAATCCTGATTGAGCCAAGTTTCCGCCTGCAATACTACGCTTCGTTGGGCGTAAGTTCCCCCGAACCGAGACTGGCGTTCAAGTACAACATCACCCCGAAAATCCGTCTTAAACTGGCTGCCGGTATGTTCTCACAGAACCTCGTGGCCGCCACCTCCGACCGCGATGTTGTGAACCTCTTCTCCGGATTCCTCTCCAGCCCGATGTCGGTCCCCGACACGCTGTTGGGAGGCAAGGATGCCCGTTCCAGTATGCAGAAGTCGGAACACGTGATTCTGGGCTTGGAACTCGACGTAATTCCCTTCACCACCATCAACATTGAAGGCTATTTCAAGAACTTCTCCGTCCTCACCTCGCTCAACCGCTACAAAATGTTCGATAACGATTTGGACTATATTTTTGAAAACGGGCATGCCTACGGAGCGGACTTCACTGCGGAATTCAATCGTAAAGGCCTGTATATCAAATTCGTATATGCTTTGGGATGGGTAACTCGCTACGATGGAAAGATTCATTACTCGCCCCATTTCGACCGTCGCCACAACATCAACCTGCTGGCATCCTACAGCTTTGGCAAACGCAAGAGCTGGCAGGTGGACCTGCGCTGGAACTTCGGCACCGGATTTCCATTCACGCAGACGCAGGCCTATTACCCCAACATGGATTTATCCAGCTATAACAGCAATTATGTGAGTGCAAATGAAAGCCTCGATTTCATCCTCGCCGACTACAACAAGGGGAGACTTCCTAATTATCACAGACTTGATTTAAGCCTTAAGAAAGCCTTCCACATCGGCGAGCGCCACGTGATTGAAGTCAGCATCGGTGCAACCAACATCTACAACTACAAAAACGTATTTTACAAAGATAGAATCACCAATAAAACGATCTATCAGTTGCCACTGCTTTACAGTCTTGGTCTGAGCTGGCAGTTTTAATTATGGAGCCTTTAAACAACAATAAGAAAACCATTATCAGCATAGTGGCCACGTGTGTTGTCATAACCGGACTGACGGCACTTTGCGGCTACCTTTTAACTCGCAACAGCGTTCTGGCAAAAGAGAACCAGGAGTTGAGGTCAGAGAATCACTACAGCAACGTGCTCGCGCCTCCCCCGCTCCCTGATTCCATCAGTTTTGCCGGAGAGAGTGTGCCGCTTGACAACACGATGGTGCGAGAATCCCTGGACCGCGAGTTGACTGCCATCTGCTTTCAGCACGGTACCACGCTGATGTGCTTGAAGCGTTCCGGCAGATGGTTTCCCCTCATAGAAAAAATCCTCAAGGAGGAAGGACTGCCTGAGGATTTCAAATACCTGTGCATTGCAGAGAGTAGTTTGCAGAATGCAATTTCCCCAGCCAAAGCCGTTGGTTTCTGGCAATTCCTGGAAGGCACTGCCCGAAGCTACGGCTTGGAAGTGACCGACGAGGTGGATGAGCGCTACGACGTGGAAAAGTCGACACGCGCCGCTTGCAAATACCTGAAAGCCGGCAAACAGTCGTTGGGCAGCTGGTCGCTGGCGGCTGCAGGCTACAATATGGGCACCGGCGGAGTAAGCAAAAACATGAAACTGCAATCCGTTGATAACTATTGGGACATGTACCTCAATCAGGAAACGGCCCGCTACGTCTTCCGCATCATCGCCTACAAAGCCATCTTTGAAAATCCGCACATCTACGGCGTGAGAATCGCCCCCGAGGAAAAACAAAAACCTGCAGAACTGGAAGAAGTCAAGATAACTCAAAGCATCGCAAATCTTTACGATTTCTGCAAGGAGCATGAAATCACTTATAAGGAACTCAAGACTTGGAATCCGTGGCTTCGCAGCTCCAAATTAACCGTGAAAGATGGCAAAAGTTATTCGATTAAAATACCGAAAAAATAGAGGAAGATGAACCATAGTGCAGAGGACAAGCTGACAATCATTGGTGCAAGAGAGAACAACCTCAAAAATGTATCGATACAACTACCTCATTATCAACTGATTGTCGTAACAGGTCTAAGCGGAAGCGGGAAATCGTCCCTCGCTTTCGACACCATCTATGCGGAAGGGCAACGCCGCTATATGGAGACTTTCTCCGCATACGCACGTCAATTCATCGGCAATTACGAGCACCCCGACGTGGACAAGATCACGGGGCTGAATCCGGTGATTGCCATCGAGCAGAAAACGACCAACAAGAATCCACGTTCCACCGTCGGAACCATCACCGAAGTATATGACTTTCTGCGTTTGCTTTACGCGCGTGCTTCTGACGCCTACTCATACGTCACCGGGGAGAAAATGATTCGCTACACGGAATCGGAGCTCATCGAAAAATTGATTCAACTTTATGAGAATAAAGATGTTACCATTCTTGCACCAGCAGTCAAGCGCAGGAAAGGGCACTATCGTGAGCTCTTCGAATCCATCCGCAAGCACGGTTTTTCGAAAGTGCGCGTGGATGGCGAAATCAAGCCGCTCACCCTCAACATGGCCGTTGACCGCTACAAAATCCACGACATCGAAACCGTCGTTGATCACCTTACCGTGCGCGAAATCGCCAAAGCGCGCCTCGTCAATAGCCTGCGCCTCGCCCTCAAGACCGGCAAAGGCGTGCTGATGGTCCTTGACAACGCGACAGGCGAGATCAAGAACTTCAGCAAGTTCCTCATGTGTCCCACCTCCGGCATCTCTTATCCGGAGCCCGAGCCCAACACCTTCTCCTTCAACTCGCCCTACGGAGCGTGCGAAAAGTGCAATGGCCTTGGCTTCATCACGGAAGTGGATTTGGCAAAAATCATCCCCGATGAGACGAAATCCATCCGCGACGGTGCTATCGTTCCCCTCGGCAGTTACAAGAACACACAGATTTTCAGACAGATAGAAGCGCTTGGACGTAAATTCGGCTTCTCCATCGACGACCCCATCGGCGAACTGTCGGAACAAGACCTCAATACCATTTTGTACGGGACGGAGGAGCCCATCAAAGTGGAACGCGAGTTCTCGGGGCTCTCGCCGATGACGATGAACTATCAAGGCATCATCAACTTCATTAAGGATTTCGATGTGGAAAGCGCCCCTGCCAACATCCGCAAATGGATTCAGAGTTTCATGAATGAAATACCCTGTCCGGAATGCCATGGTGCCCGCCTGAAAAAGGAGTCGCTCCACTTCAGAATCGGCGGCAAAAACATCGCCGAACTTGCCATGATGGACATTTCCGAGCTTACCGCGTGGATCAATGGTTG
>JAFVNW010000078.1 GCA_017506175.1 Bacteroidales bacterium
CATCAAACGGCAATGGTTATTTGTTTGTTTTTCAGATAAATAACCATTTTTTTTGTCAGAAAAATATTGAAATGGAATGTCGGAAGCAACTTTGCGAAAAATGCAAAAAGAAAGAGGATGACTACTTTTTAGTCACCCTCAATATTCGCGCCCGCACTTGTCGTGCGTCAAACGAAATTGATTACAAATCGTGAATTCGACAAATATTTGATTAAAAGGAATAATTCAGAAATCATCCCTTGCTCACCGCGTCAAATCTGCTTCTTCCAGTTCGCTTTTTTCAGGTAAATGAAAGCGGCGATTCCCATCAGCAAGCCATAGACGATTTCGGCGCACCAAATCACTTCAATCGGCATTTCAAACACCTTGGTGACAAGCATCACGTACCCTACATAAATCACCAACACACCCATTTCCAGCATGAAAGCCACCAGCGTGTTGCCGGTACCCGACACGGTGGAAAAGAGCCCCATTCCCACACACATGACAAGTGTGCTTAGGCAGATAACGCGTAACGACGGCACGGAAAGCACCGCCAAGTTCGGGTCGTTGGTGTAAAGCCCTGCCAACTGTTCGGGAAACAGCAGGCAAACCATGACAAGCACGGCGGCGAAAGCGAGGGAGATGCCGATAATCCGTTTCAGCAGCGTGCCCAGCTCGGCTTCATTCCCTTCACCTATGATTCTGCTGGTCAGCGTGTTGGCCACTACGCCAAAGGCAAAGGCTGGCACGCTGATCAGTAGATATACGCTTCGCACGATGCTGGAAATCGCAACCGACTGCTCGCCCATACGCTCAATCATCATAAAGAACAGAAACCATATCCCGAAGGAAATCAAGTTCTGTCCCATCGAGGGCAGCGAGAGGCCGACAATGTTTTTGACGAGGGGAAAATTGAATTTTTTAACAGGGAAAATGCCGTATTCTCGGGTAGGAATATTCACGAAAGTGTAAATAATGAAGAAAATGAGGGCGGAGCATTCGGCCATTACAGAGGCAATGGCGGCACCGCTGATACCCAGATGCGGGAACCCGAAATTCCCGAAGATCAGACCATAGTCAAAAAATATGTTAATCGCCGCCATCAGCAAAGTAGTATAGGTTATTACTTTCGTGTTGGAAAGCCCGACGTAAAGTGATCGGAAGAGGAAGTTGAAGCAGACGAAGATGATGCCGTAGTGGCGGAATTTCATGTACTCTTCCGCCGCCGCCCGAATGTTGGGAGAGGTGATGATGTGGTTCAGCAGAACGTCTGTCAGAAAGTGCATCAGCAGAAAAAGCGTGATGGCAAGGCCGAGAACCACCACCAGCCCGTGTTTGAAAACCGTGCCAATTTGTGTTAAATTCCCCTCCCCGAAACGCCTTGCGACGATGATCTGGATACCGACGGCAAAGCCCCACGCCAATGTAGAAAAAACGTAGTAATAGAGCCCCGCCATCATCGCCGCGCCCAACTCGATGTTGCCCAAATGCCCCAAAAAAGCCGTATCGACGAAAGTAATCAACGTCTGCGCCAAATTCCCGATCATAATCGGAACCGCCAAATAGATGATGTTTTTGGTGCTATAAGAAGAAGTGAGCATACTTGAAAATTGGCTGCAAAAATACAACTTTAACCTCACATCTCATCCTTCACACTTCATCCTTCATCCTTAAAAATTTCGTATCTTTGCCGCCCGAATTTTGAACCAAGAAAATGGAAGAAGATATTATCAAAAGCATTAGTAATGAGGAATACAAACACGGTTTCGAGTCCCAAATCGAAAACGAAGAGTTTCCACGCGGATTGAACGAGGAGATCATCCGGATGATTTCCGAACGCAAGGAGGAACCTGAGTGGTTGTTGGAATTCCGCCTCAAGGCCTTCCGCAAGTGGCAGACCATGACGGAACCCGACTGGGCACATCTTCATTACAAAAAACCGAATTATCAGGACATTATCTACCTCTCGATTCCCAAAAAGAAGGAGTATTCGGAGGTGGTCAAAACGTTTGACAAACTCGGCATTTCCCTGGACGAAGACAAGGACAAATTCAGCTCCATAACAAAAAATGAGGAGGCGATGGTGGCGGTTGATGCCGTCATTGATTCCGTTTCCGTGAAGACCATGTATTCAAAGCTGCTTGAGGAGCAAGGGATTCTGTTCTGTTCTTTCGGTGAAGCCGTGAAGAAATATCCCGATTTGGTGAAAAAATACTTGGGTTCGGTAGTGCCCGCCGGCGACAACTTTTTCGCTGCCCTCAACTCCGCCGTCTTCAGCGAAGGCTCCTTCTGCTACATTCCCAAGGGCGTTCGCTGTCCGATTGACCTTTCCACCTATTTCCGCATCAATGCCAAGAATTCCGGGCAGTTTGAACGCACGCTCATCGTGGCCGACGAAGGCGCGTATGTGAGTTACCTTGAAGGCTGCACTGCTCCGCAACGCGATGAAAATCAGCTGCATGCCGCAATTGTGGAAATCATCGCCATGCAGGATGCCGAGGTGAAGTACTCCACCGTCCAGAACTGGTTTCCCGGCGACAAGGATGGCAAGGGGGGCATCTACAACTTCGTGACCAAGCGCGGACTTTGCAAGGGCGCGCGCTCCAAAATCTCATGGACGCAAGTGGAAACCGGTTCCGCCGTCACTTGGAAATATCCAGGCTGTGTACTGTTGGGCGACGACTCCGTCGGTGAGTTCTACTCCGTTGCCGTCACCAACAATTACCAGCAGGCCGACACCGGCACCAAGATGATTCACATCGGCAAAAACACCCGCAGTCTCATCGTCAGCAAAGGCATCTCCGCCGGACGAAGCCAGAACAGCTACCGCGGGCTCGTGCGCATTGGCAAGAACGCCACCCACTCGCGCAACTTCTCACAGTGCGACTCCCTGCTGATGGGCGATAAATGTGGAGCGCACACGTGGCCCTACGCCGACTGCCACAACAACAGCTCCATCCTTGAACACGAGGCCTCTACCGGCAAAATCTCCGAAGACCAACTCTTCTACTGCCAACAGCGCGGCATCAGTATGGAAAAAGCCGTCAGCCTCATCGTGAACGGCTATGCCAAAGGAGTTCTGGAGAAACTTCCCCTCGAATTTGCCGCCGAAGCGCAGGAACTTCTGAGCATCACCCTCAAAAACAGCATCGGCTAATTTGCTGAAATCCATTAATATTCATCAACCTTCAATCCTTCAAAAAATGCATTTAGCAGAAACCACCATAGAAAATATCGCTCTGCATGCGGTAGGAAACAAGCAGCTGGAAGAGCCACTGCAGCTGTCGCACGAACTTCTCAAAGTAAGCGATGAAGTGAAGAACGCGCTCAAGTCCTATTTCATTTTCCCATTTAAAACGGATGAGTATTTTCAGTTTTTCAATGAGAATGGTTTAGAGATGAACGAGGTTTACAAGTGCGCCAGCACTATTTTCGAAGACCCCGATGCACTGTTGGAACAGTCACTTTATTTGGCACAACATCTTTATAATCAATGCACTCACCCGAAAATCAAGGATGGCGAGTTCTATGTTGTCTATTTCAAGAATGCGGTTTTGGACGATGAGTTGGTGGATGCGGTTGGACTTTTCAAGGCGGAAACGAAGGACACTTTCCTGAAAGTGCATCAGGAGGACGACAAGTTTGTGGTGGAGAGCGATTATGGCTTTGGGCTGACCAAGTTGGACAAAGGCTGTTTGATTTTCAACACGGAGAAGGAGCGCGGCTTTGTGGTGGCAGTGGTGGACAACACGAACCGCAATGCCGAGGCGCAGTATTGGATGGATGATTTCCTGCATGTGCGCCAACGGAAGGACGAGTTTTACAATACGCAAACGGTTCTCAACATGTGCAAGAGTTTTGTGACGGAATGCGTGCCAGAGCAGTTCGAGGTGACCAAGGCTGATCAGGCCGACATGCTCAACCGCTCGGTTGATTTCTTCAAAAAGAACGAAAACTTTGAGATGGAGACTTTCCAGCAGGAGGTGATCGGTCAGCCCGAGATGATTGAGAGTTTTAACGAGTACAAGGAGCAGTTCCAGCAGGAACATGATGTGGATGTGGCTGAGAACTTCAAAATTTCCGACAGCGCTTTGAAGAAACAGAGTCGCAACTTCAAGAGTGTCATTAAGTTAGATAAAAACTTCCATATCTACGTCCATGGTGACAACAAGCTTATCAAGAAGGGGTACGACTCCGAAACGGGGATGAACTACTACCAGATTTTCTTCAACGAGGAGTACTAAGACAGGTGTTTTTCAGCGAAAAATCTGGCGGAAGAAGGGACTCTTCGCCGCCATTTCCTCATCTTCCCATGGGGGAGGCAGACAATCGGGACACCAGTGGCCGCCCTCCAAAATCAAAACAGGGGAGGCCTGGAAGCGATGTCCACGATGGCATTCCCACACTAATCGTTCCGCGGGGTTGCCCGAATAGCTGTCCGACAATAGTTGTCCGCCTCGGAAAGCGGCTGCGGCTTGCAACTCTTCGATGGAGAGTTCTTGCAGTGGTTTGCTCTCATCGTAGCCGTGGTTGATGTGAATGGCCGCCTCTTCATCGGCCGGCTGGCTCCAATTTTGATGCGCCCAGTCGGGAATGGCCTTCCACGCCTCCAGACTTCCGTAATAAGCCTTGATCTTTTCCTCGTTGTTGTGCTTAATCCACCACTGCGTGCCATACTCTTTGGTGTTGGCCAGTCTCCGCATCACCATTTTGAGAATGAAGGCCGGGACGATTTTCGCGAGCTTGTAGATTCTGGGTATCTGCTCACTCATTTTTGCAAAGTATTCATCTACAGGTATATAGGAGCGAAAATGAAGAATGTTCTCCAAGATGTCTGCATCCAAATAGTATTCTCCGTGGAAATTTTTCAGGGCGAACCAGTTGGCTTCGAAAATCTTTTCCGGAGGAGGGCAGGAGCAGGCGGCGAGCACGCGCTTTTCAAAATCGTAATTGGTCATTCGGTAGCCGGGGCCGCTGCTGATATTGTAGAAATGGTTCCAGAAGTTGTCGGGTAAGTTATCATCGCATACATTGGCGAGCAGTCGGCCGGAGTCTTCCACCGTGGTCCATTCCAGCACGTCGTGGATGGGGACGTGGAACATGATGGGGTCGAAGTTATTGAGGATTTCGGGGTAGAGGATGCCCGATTGGCGGAGGCTGACCCAGTGTTTGAGGCCAGACTCTGCGAAGATGCGTTCGGCGCGGATTTTGCTGACGGCGTAATAGTCGAAGACGCTGGCGCGAAGGGGGTCGCCGGTACGTCCCCAGTGGATGGGGACGGGGCGGTTAGAGGTCTGGGCGACCGAACCGATATAGACCGTTTTGATTTCATTGGCATTGGGCTGCGCCAGAATCGCCTTGACCACATTCTTGGCGGCGGTCACATTGACAAACATCGTCTGCTTCGGGAAGTAGTCGGCAGCGGGGGAGACCATTCCGCCCACATGCAGGACATAGTCAGCGCCAGTAACACCCGCCAAGACATCCTCATAATGGGTCAGGTCGCCCCACACCACTTTGATTTTGTCCATCAACGGCTGTAATTTGCGGATGTTTTTTTTGCTTTTTCTTGCAAGCACCACCACGCGAAAACGATCGGTCCTTTTCAGTAATTCCTGCAAGCCGGCCCAGCCCATCGTGCCTGTGGCACCAGTCAAGAAAATAGTTTTGCTCATCGTCCTCAATTTTTGTGCAAAAGTAATACTTTTTATCAATAGCCCGCTCTCTTTTTCACGCAGGGCAGGAGAGCTTTTCCAAATAATTTGTAATTTTGCGGATTGAAAAAAAGAACGATGAGCATCATAGAATTAAACAAGCAGAATATCATTGATATCTGTCAAAAGCACAAGGTTAAGACACTCGCTGTTTTCGGATCGGTACTGACAGACCGGTTTTGTGATGACAGTGACATTGACTTCGTTGTTGATTTCACCGATGTTGATGAGAGTGACTATGCCGACAACTATCTTGAGATGCAGGAGGCACTTCAGAACCTTTTGGGCCGCGAAATCGATCTTCTGGAGAACAAAGCCATTCGAAATTCTATTCTTCTCCAGACAATTAATGACAGTAAACAGGTTATTTATGGATAATTATACACAAAAATACCTTGGGATGTTTTGACTGCTTGCAAAGAAGTCTCCTCTTTCTTTGAAAATCAACCCAAACTTTTCGAGAATTTCAAAGATGACACATTGAGACAACGCGCCGTGGAACGAAACGTGGAGATTATGGGAGAAGCCATTAATCAGATGCTTAAGCACAATCCTGACGTAGCTCTTACCAATGCAAAGGCTATCGTCTCCACCAGAAACCGTGTCATTCATGGATATGATAGCGTTACTCCGGAATTTCTTTGGAGCTTGATTATCAAGCATATCCCATTACTCCAACAAGAGGTAGAAGTGCTATTGCAAAATAATTGTACCGCAGAATAAATTTATACATGAAACATGTCAAAGATGGCTTTTGTAGAGACGCGATGAATCGCGTCTCATGATACCACAACACAATAAAACACCACGTACATAAATTACTCTCGTAAAAAACACGCAGCGATTTAGATGATTCCGTGATGGTGAATCCGACAAGATTAAAGGGGATGATTAACAAAAAAATTATGTATTTTTGCGCCCGAATTTTAATAACAAAATAATGGAAGATAATTTCGATTACAGAGCTGAAGCAAACCAGACCGCTTCACAGTCAGAGTCACGTACACAACAATCACAACCTGCGCAGCCTATGCGCGGCAGAACACCGAAACCGCCGAAGCCGCAAAAGCCGGAAGGCCGCGGACGTAAATTTTGGCGCGTCGTCTTCGGTTCCATGATTGGTTTCGTTCTGGGACAAGTGGTTATCAGCATCTTGGGCATCATTATGTTTTTTAACATGTTGGTCAATATGGCTTCAAACCAATCCACATCCCTGACAGCCAATACCGTGTTGGACCTCAGACTCAATTCTGCGATTGTGGAGCGCGCCGACGAAGATGTGAATATGTTCGCCCTCTACTCCACTCCGAGCATCGCGCTGGACGATATTCTGAAATCCATCAAAGCCGCTGCCAAGGAGGACAACATCAAGGGTATCTCCGTTAATACGGGCATGATGATGCAGGCAAGTCCCGCCACACTGACGGAAATCCGCCGCGCATTGGAAGAATTCAAAAAGTCGGGCAAGTTCGTCTATGCCTACAGCGATTATTACGGGCAGGGAGCTTACTACCTCGCCTCCGTTGCCGATTCCGTTTTCCTGAATCCGCAAGGGACGATGGACCTGCGCGGTATGAGCAGCCAGATTATGTTTTACAAAGGCCTCATCGACAAACTCGGCGTGGATGTCCAGGTGGTGAAATGCGGCAAATTCAAAAGTGCCGTGGAACCCTATCTGTTGGACAAAATGAGCGATGCCAACCGTGAACAGATGGAGGTTCTCCTGAATTCCATCTGGGGTGAGATGACAGCCCAAATCGCTCAATCTCGCCATCTCTCACAAGATGACATCAATAGGATTGCCGACAGTCTGCTCGTGCGTAATGCCCACGACGCTTTGGAAAACAAACTTGTTGACAACTTGATTTATCGTAGCGATTATCACAAAATGCTTCGCGCTAAGCTGGGCGTTTCGGGAAAACAGAAAATCACTTTGCTTTCCGTGGAAGAGTATGCGAGCAATCTGTCGGAAAAGTCCCGTCTTTTGTCCAAGAACAAAATCGCCGTCATCTACGCGTATGGCGAAATCAATGACGGCAAAGGCAGCAGCAACACCATCGGCGATGTCACCCTTTGCAAGAGTATCCGCAAGGCTGTCGATGACAAAAGAGTGAAGGCCATCGTACTGCGCGTGAATTCGCCTGGCGGTAGTGCCCTCGCTTCCGAAATTATCTGGAATGAAATTGAAAACGCCAAGAAAGAGGGCAAAATCGTTGTTACCTCCATGGGCGACTATGCGGCCTCCGGCGGCTACTACATCTCCTGCAACTCCGACTACATCGTCGCAGAACCCACCACTCTCACTGGCTCCATCGGAGTGTTCGGCATCATCCCCAGCGTCGGCCGCTTCCTTGACACCAAACTCGGCATCACCACCGACGGCGTGAGCACCAACGCCCACTCCGACGCACTGAACGGTATGCGCCCGATGGACGAAACCGAGTACGCGTGGATGCAGAGCAGCGTGGACCAGACTTACGATACCTTCCTCCAGCGCGTCTCCAACGGCCGCAAAATTGACAAAGAACAAGTTGATTCTATCGGTCAAGGTCGCGTATGGTCGGGGAAGGATGCCCTCGAAATCGGCCTCGTCGATCAACTCGGCAATCTGGACGATGCCATCCAAATGGCTGCACAACTCGCCGACATCACTGATTATAAGGTGGTTTACCCTGAAAAGAAGTCGTTCTTGGAACTGCTTCTCAGCAATGAAAGCAGCGGAAGGGAGAGGGTGAACGCGACAGTTCGCGAAGAACTCGGTGAACTCTATCCCGCCTACAATGCCATGAAGCAAATTCGTGACATGAAGGGTGTGCAAGCCCGTATGCCGATGGAAATTGTTGTCCGTTAGACGTTACACTTGTTACTTCGTATCTCTTTATGACAGCTTTTAATATTTACCTGTTAATCATGATTGGCATTGCGATAGTCGTTTTCATATCACTTTATTTCGTGGATGCCGGCTATGGTTCGTTCATTTCGCCCAAGTGGGGCAAGGCCATCAACAACAAGTTGGCGTGGTTTTTGATGGAGTTTCCCATCTTCCTCGCCATGATTGTCCTATGGCTCTGCTCTCCTCACAAATTCGATGTGGTGCCCTTCGTCTTTTTACTCATTTTTGAAATACACTATTTCCAGCGCTCGCTCGTTTTCCCGTGGATTATGAAGGGACACAGCAAGATGCCGTTCGCCATTATGTTCATGGGCATCGCGTTCAATGTGTTGAACTCCATGATGCAAGGCTATTGGATTTTCTTTGAATCCTATAGGGTGAATTACTGCGTTTTTGGTATGCATTATACTGATATTCAATGGCTTTGGTCGCCGCAGTTCATCATTGGCACCTTGCTATTCATTTTCGGCTTTGTCACGAACCTGCGTTCCGATTACATTATACGTCACCTCCGCAAGGACGAGAACGATACGAAACACTACCTTCCCCAAACAGGAATGTTCAACTATGTGACCTCCGCCAACTATTTTGGGGAGCTGATGGAATGGCTCGGTTTTGCCATCCTCACGTGGTCGCTCGCCGGATTGGTGTTCTTCATCTGGACCGCTGCCAACCTCGTGCCCCGCGCCAATGCCATCTACAAAAAATACAATGTGGAATTCGCCGATGAAATGAAGGGCAAACATCTCAAACGCGTCTTCCCGTTCATCTATTAGTAACTTGAAATCCTCACATACGGTAAATAACTAAATCATAAAGAATCATGAAAAAAACTGCATGTTTCTATTTGTTGATAATCATGGGATTGATTGTTTGGATTTCGGCTTGCAAAAGAAAGACGAACGACCTTTCAGCACTGGAGGCACAAGACATTGTAGCAAAGGCGGACACGCAGGCGAAGGCTGCGGATGCACCGGCCGGACTGAAAATTGACACGATTCAGAAGAACTGTTTTTTCAAGGCGAGCATCAGCCGGCCGCTGTATGGCGAGTTGAGCTGTTATGCCGAGTGGCCTGTGAGTTTGGAGGGCACCGACCTTTCGGTCCTTCAGCGTGAGTTGCTTCGGAAGACCTTCGGCGAAAAAGAAGCTGGCGACATCCACGTGGTTATTGAAAAAAAATTTCAGGAATATGACCCGACTCAAGAAACGCGTTGGGTGCGCATAGATAAGATTCCTAAGCGTACCGAAGAAGGTTTTGGGGAAGATATGCCCAACGACGAATATCCCTTCGAAGATTCTTACACACGTTATACTGTCAAGTTGGATTCTTATCAGGAGGAGGCTGGCTTGATTGAGTATTCCATTTATGTGGACTACAATTCCGGCATGTTGATCGGGCCTGCTTACGGGAATGTCTTCAGTCACATCATTTTCGACACGAAAGCCGAAAAGTTGGTTCGCTTTAACGATGTTTTCGTTCCCGATGCACGCGCTTTTCTGATTGGGAAATTGCGGCGGGATCCTGTAATGATGGAGAAATACGAATGTCTGTGGGGCGAGGACGATGATATGGGAATCAGCGACTTGCCAGAGAATTTCCTGTTCAAAAACGGTTGCATTTTCTTTGTCTTCCCGAAGTACGAGGCAGCGTGTGGTTCCGATGGCAGTATTTGTCTCGGCGTGAAGCTGTCGGAGGTGAAACGCTACCTGACCTCTTACGGGGAGAAGTTGGTGAGCAGCTTGTAGGCAACGAGCGTTATAGGGGAGTTATTCTCTCTTCTCTCTTCTTTCTTTGATGATTTCTTCCTGCTTGGCTGCGGGCATGGGCATGTATTGGTAGAACTCCATGGAGTAGTTGGCACGGCCGGAGGTGATGTTGCGCAGCACTGTGGCGTAGCCGAACATCTCCATCAGCGGGATGAAGCCGTCGAGTTTTTGAGAGCCCTTTCTGAAGCGGCGCATGTTCTCTACACGTCCGCGGCGTTTGTTGAGGTCGCGGGTGACATTGCCGATGAAGTCGTCGGGGGTGTTGACCTCCACCTTCATCACTGGTTCCATAATGATGGGGTCGGCGCGACGGAAGGCTTCCTTGAAGCACATTGCCGCACACAAGCGGAAGGCCATGTCGCTGGAATCGACGGGGTGGAAGGAGCCGTCCACGAGGATGCACTTCACATCCACAACGGGGTATTCGGCAATCGGACTCTTCTCCATCGCGGCACGCAAGCCTTTTTCCACTGAGGGGATGAACTCTTTGGGAATGACGCCGCCCTTGGTGATGTCCACGAACTCGAAGCCCTTGCCCGGGTTGGGTTCGAAGCGGATGACGGTCTGTGCGTACTGTCCCTTGCCACCGGTCTGTTTGGAGTGCTTGTAGTTGTATTCCACCGCTTTGGTGAGGGTTTCGCGGAAGGAGACGGAGGGCTGTCCAACGGTAATAGGCACTTTGAACTCGTCGCGGATGCGCTCCACGATGATTTCGAGGTGCAGCTCGCCCATGCCGGCGATGATGGTCTCCTCGGTCTCTTCGTCGAAATGGAAGTGGAAAGAGGGGTCTTCGTTGGTGAGCTTGGCGAGCGCTTCGCCCAGTTTGTCGCGGTTTTTCTTGTCCTCCAGATTGACTTTCATCTCGATGACCGCTGGTGGCACGGCGATGGACTCGAGCAGGATGGGCTGCGACTCTTCGCAGAGGGTGTCGCCGGTGCGAGTGTATTTCATGCCTACGAGGGCGACAATTTCGCCGCAGCCGGCTTCGCTGATTTCCTCGCGTTCCTTCGCCTTGATGCGGAAGATTCGGCCCACACGCTCGTTCTTACCCTTGTTGGTGTTGAGCACGCTCATGCCGCTGGTCAGCTTGCCGCTGAAGATGCGGATAAAGGTTTGTTGGCCGACATACGGGTCGTTGATGAGTTTGAAGGCGAGGGCGGAGAATTTCTCGTTGATGGAGGGATTGCGTTGGATGGTGCGGTCTTCATCGTCGGGGTCGTGGGCATTTACCGCGCCGAGATCGGCAGGGGAGGGCAGATAGTCAACGATGGCATCGAGGAGCAGTTGGATGCCCTTGTTCTTGTAGGCAGCCCCGCAAAGCACGGGGGTGACCACAAGCTTGAGCACGCATTCGCGGATGGCTTTTTTGAGAAGTTCCGTGCCGATTTCCTTGTCGTCAAGATAGAGTTCAGCGATTTCGTCGTTGAAATCGGAGAGCTTTTCAATCATGGCACGGCGGGCCTCCTTGGCGGCGGACACCAGCTCTTCGGGGATTTCGCCCACGATACGCTCCTTCTCAACGAAGGTGATGGCCTTCATCGTAACCAAATCAATCATTCCGAGGAAGGTGCTTTCGCTGCCGATGGGCATCTGGATGGGCATGGCGTTGGCACCGAGGTGTTTGTCCATTTGTGCGACCACTTCGTTGAAGTCGGCACCTACGCGATCCATCTTGTTGACGAAAGCGATGCGGGGCACGCGGTATTTGTCGGCTTGGTTCCACACGGTTTCGCTTTGGGGTTCCACTCCTCCGACGGCGCAGAAAACGGCGACCATCCCGTCAATGACGCGCAGGGAACGCTCCACCTCAATGGTGAAATCCACGTGGCCTGGAGTGTCGATGAGGTTGATTTGATGGTCGTTCCAATGGGCGGTGATGGCTGCGGAGGCGATGGTGATGCCACGCTCCTGCTCCTGTTTCATGAAGTCCATCGTGGCCTGCCCATCGTGGGTCTCGCCAACCTTGCGTTTCTCGCCGGTGAAAAAGAGGATTCTTTCGGATACGGTGGTTTTGCCGGCATCAATGTGCGCGGCTATTCCGATGTTACGAAGTTTGGAAATTTGCATTTTTTTTGTCTGGAATTTGTAATCAGTAATCTGGATTTTTTATTATAATATGCTAAAAATCAATTTGTTATAAATAAAACAAGTTCCGATTTTTAAGTCGGCAAAGTTACACAAACTTTTCCGACTTTTTAATCCTCCCAAATTAAAAATTCGGAATCCTTCCTTTGCATCTTGTAAAAATAACGGAGCAATGTAGATAATTCCATTATTACTATTGTTGCGATAAAACATACATCAATATATATGATTGTTAATGCAATAGTGTGGTACTTCATCCTTTTTCGCGTTCCAAAGGAACGCACTCTCAGTAACCCCAGATAAGCGGAACGACAGTGAAGCGCAGTCTGGGGTAGGGTTGAGATTGGCTCCCTCCGGGAGCATTTCGAAAATATTCCCTTTTGATCTTGTAGTATTCATAATCACAGGCATCTTTTCTTTACAAAGAGGTAAAGGGGCAATTCCGATAAGAAAATCCAGTTCACACTATCAATTTAATTTATTACTTTTGCAGTCCGAAATTGAAGACTCATGGAACAGCCATCCACCATCAACGATATTCTTCACAGTATCGGAAAATACGTCACCGAGCATAGCGAGGCGTTGGCGAAGTATTTCTCGGATTCGAAGTTGGTGCAAGCGGTGAAAAAATATGCAAAACGCATCGGCTACGAAGCCACCTACGGCATCCTGCTTCTCTATTACGTGGCCGCCAGCCCGAACACTCCCGCAAAAGACAAAGCAATCGTTTTCAGTGCATTAGGCTACTTTATACTGCCATTGGACCTGATTTCCGATTTTATGCCGGTGATTGGATTTGCCGACGATATCGCCGCCATCAGCTGGGCGGTGAGCACCGTTTGGGTGAATATCACGCCTGAAATCAAAGAGAAAGCCCGTGCCAAAATGCACGAATGGTTCAGCGATTTCAATGAACAGGAACCATCCGCCAAGTAAACGCTTTCCAATCCGGTCCACCACTCAAAGTTGAACTTTAATTAGTTATGAATCATTAAATTATAGATTATGAAATATAAAAATTCCCTTCTCATACTTTTGTTCTCCTTTCTCTTCACTATGAATGGCAGTATCTCCGCCGCCCAACTCACCGATTACTTGATTCCTACCCCGCAACGTGTTGATATTCAAAAGAATATATCAATTCAATATCATGAGGATGAATTTACGCAGATTGCCAATTACTTGGCGCAATTCAACAAAAGCACATGGGAAAAAGAGGCGGATTTCCACGAATTTGGAGAACACATCATCAAGTTGTCCATCCATATCGACCGGCGCTTCAAGCCGCAGGAGTATCGACTTTTCCTTAAAGATCAGTCAATCGTGATTTCGTCCGGCAGCAATGAGGGGTTGTACTATGGCATTCAGACTTTACGTCAGCTTTTCGCTTATGCGTTAGCGGAAAAACAGAGCCTGCCTGAACTGCTGATTTCCGACTTTCCCGCCATCGAACGCCGTGGTTTCATGCTTGACATCAGTCGCGACAAAGTGCCGACGATGGAGACACTCTATCACATCGTGGATTTGCTGACGAGCTGGAAAGTCAATGAGCTTCAACTATATACGGAGCACACTTTCGCATACAAAAACCACAAAACCGTTTGGGAAAACGCCTCGCCAATGACGGCGGAGGAGATTTCCGCCCTGCAGCAATACTGCAACGACCGCTTCATCGACCTCGTGCCCAACCAGAACTCGTTCGGACATTTTGAGAACTGGCTGAAATACAAGAGGTACCAGCCGCTTGCCGAGACGGTTACCGATGTGCAGACGATTTGGGGGCCGCGTTCCAAGAGCTCCCTCGACCCCACTAATCCCGGCTCGCTGGAGCTGATGAAGGAGCTTTATGCCGAGCTGCTCCCTAATTTCAAAAGCGAATATGTCAACATTGGCTGCGATGAGACGGTGGAACTCGGTTTGGGAAAATCCAAAGCCGCCTGCGACTCGTTGGGAAAGGGGCGGGTTTATCTCGATTTCCTCATTAAATTGAACAATGAAGTTAATAAATTGGGTAAAAAAGCGCAGTTTTGGGGCGACATCGTGCTGAATCACGACAGTTTGATACCATTTTTGCCCCAAAATATGACGGCCATGGTGTGGGGCTACTCCAGCAATTTCGCTTTCGACACCATTTTGCCGAAATTCCAGAAGGCGGGCATCCGCTACTACGTTTGTCCGGGAACTGCTACTTGGTGCTCCATCACCGGCAAGAACGAAATCGCATTTGAAAATCTTAAAAACGCGGGACTCAATGCCAAGAAATACAATGCCGCAGGTTTCCTTGTGACCAACTGGGGCGACTATGGGCACTGGCAGCCGCTGTCGCTCTGCTACGCCCCGATGATGTTGGGGGTGGCCTACGGCTGGAATTGCGACACCACCTTGGAAAGTCGGCTGGAACTCCTTCTTAACCAATATGTTTTCCAAGACCAAACGCAAAATACGGGCAGAGCGGTGCTTAAGTTGGGGCTTGCCTCTTCGTATGCTAAGGTGCCGGAGACCAACAACAATATCTTTTACCAGATGTATCGCCGTTACGCGTGGAAGTGGAACGGCAACGAGCAGACGCGGGCGCTGACGGTTTCGAACCTGAATGCGACCGAGGCACAACTCGATTCATCGCTGTTGATTCTGGAAAAGGCGGATCCGCAATGCACTGACAGAGAGATTGTTATTGACGAATTAAAGCAGGCTACCGCCTTGGCGAAACACGCTTGTCACTTCGGGCAGGCCCGCCTTGCCGCAAAAGACCACCAGACGCTCAGCATCCCGGCGGCCAAACGCAAGCAGCTTGCTGCTGAGCTCAAACCGCTCATCGCCAACCATAAAAAATTGTGGGTAGTCCGTAACCGCAAAGGAGGCCTCGACGACTCCGCCGAGAAATTCCAAGTGGTTTACGACTACTACCTGAAGTAGCAAGTGGATGAGGATTGAAAAATTAATCATTTATCACTCATCATTAATCATTAAATTTTCGTATTTTTGCCGATTGCAATGCGCAGAGTGATTTCTGCGCATCGCAATCCCGTTTTTCTAATACAATCAATGATTAAACAACATATTTATGGACTTTAGCTTATCAAAAAAAGAAGAATTGTTTCTGCAGATGATCAGAGAATTTGCAGAAAATGAAGTCAAACCGCTGGCAGCGGAAGTTGACGACGAAGAGAAATTCCCGATGGAGACCGTGGAAAAACTCGGCAAAATTGGTGTGATGGGAATTCCGATTCCGGTTGAATATGGCGGACAAGGCGGCACCAACCTGATGTACGGGATGGCTGTTGAGGAACTCTCCCGCGCCTGCGCCACCACTGGCGTGATTGTTTCAGCGCACACCTCTCTCTGCATGGCTCCAATTTTGGAACATGGTACCGAAGAACAGAAGAAGAAGTATTTGCCGAAGCTCGCCTCCGGCGAATGGATCGGTGCTTTCGGTCTTACCGAACCCAATGCCGGTACCGACGCCGCCATGCAGCAAACCACTGCGGTTGACGCTGGCGACAAATGGATTCTCAACGGTTCCAAGATCTTCATCACCAACGCCGGCTATGCTCACGTTTATATCGTAATGGCCATGACCGACAAGTCGAAAGGCACGAAGGGCATTTCCGCCTTCATCGTTGAAAAGGGCTTCAAAGGTTTCAGTATTGGCAAGAAAGAAAAGAAGATGGGTATCCGCGGCTCCGCGACTTGCGAGTTGATTTTCGAGAACTGCGAAGTTCCGAAGGAAAACCTCCTTGGCGAACTCGGCAAGGGCTTCAAGATTGCGATGATGACCCTCGACGGCGGCCGTATCGGTATTGCCGCACAAGCTCTCGGCATCGCTCAGGGCGCTATGGATGCCACCGTCAAATACACCAAGGAACGCAAGCAATTCGGTCGCTCCATTGCCCAATTCCAAAACACGCAATTCCAAATGGCCGACCTCGAAACCAAGGTTCAGGCCGCTCGCCTGTTGGTTCGTTCCGCATCTTTCAAAAAAGATCAGCATGTTCCCTTCTCCGCCGATGCAGCCATGGCAAAACTGTTCGCCGCTGAAACCGCAATGGAAGTGACTACCAAGTGCGTCCAATTCCACGGCGGTTACGGCTACACCCGCGAATATCCGGTGGAAAGAATGATGCGCGATGCCAAGATTACCGAAATCTACGAAGGCACCTCCGAAGTTCAAAGAATGGTTATTGCTGGGAAACTCTTCAAATAGACCAATGACTTGGAGAATCTAATGATAATTTTTAAGTGATGGAAATCAGGAAATTTAAAAAGAAGGAAGCAACGGGGGATACGTTTTTCGCCCCCATCTTCAACATTGATTCTCGCAGCAATGACAGTCAACCAATAAACAAATCAACGATTAATCAAATAATTAAAAAAATGAATATAGTAGTTTGTATTAAACAGGTGCCGGATACGACCGAAATCAAGATTGATCCCGTAAAAGGAACGCTGATTCGCGATGGCGTGCCGAGCATCATGAATCCCGATGACAAGGGAGGTCTTGAAGTGGCCCTCCAATTGAAAGATAAATTTGGTGCGCACGTCACCGTCATCACGATGGGTCTGCCTATGGCGGAAGCCATTCTGCGCGAAGCCCTCGCGATGGGTGCCGACCGCGCTATCTTACTGACTGACAGGAAGCTGGCAGGTGCCGACACGCTGGCTACCTCCAACGCCATTGCCGGTCTGCTCCGCACGCTCGATTACGACCTCGTCATCACCGGTCGTCAGGCCATCGACGGCGATACCGCCCAAGTGGGCCCGCAAATCGCAGAACACCTTGGCCTGCCGCAGGTTTCCTACGTGGCTGGCGTTGAATACGACGGCAAGAACACCCTCACCATCCGCAAGGAAGATGAGGATGCCTACCAGATTCTGGAAGTGGAGCTGCCCGCCGTGCTCACGGTACTCGCCCCTGCTTTCAAACCCCGCTATATGACCGTTTCCGGCATCATCAACGCTTACGATACCCACGAAATCGAAATCTGGGGCGCCGACAAAATCGACGTTGACGAAAAGAAACTCGGTCTGAACGGTTCTCCAACCCGCGTGAAGAAATCATTCACCAAGCCGCAGAAAGTCGCTGGTGAGGTTTATGAAGTCACCCCGGAAGAAGCTGTCGGCCTCATCGTTTCCAAATTGAAAGAAAAGTTCATCATTTAATTCCATCGCAATCATGAATAAATCAGATTATAAAAACATTTTTGTTTTCGTAGAACAAAGAGACGGCGAAATCCAGCCCGTCGGCTTGGAACTGCTGGGAAAAGCCAACGAACTCGCCAAGGAACTCAATGAAAAAGTGGTTGCCATGTTCTTGGGCCACAACATTAAAAACCAATGCCAGACCCTCGTGGAATACGGTGCCGACCAAGTCATCTGCGCCGATTGTCCTGAACTGAAGGATTATCTGACCGAGCAATACTCGCAGGCCATCTACCAAATCGTGCAAGAGTACAAACCGAGCATTCTGCTGTTTGGTGCTACCACTATCGGGCGCGACCTCGGTCCTCGCTTGTCAGCCCGTCTAACTACCGGCCTGACTGCCGACTGTACGAAGCTGGAAATCTCCGAAGAGAAGGAACTGATGATGACCCGTCCCGCTTTCGGCGGCAACTTGATGGCTACCATCATGTGTACCGAACATCGTCCGCAAATGTCAACGGTTCGTCCGGGCGTGATGCAGAAGATGGACCGCGATGCCAGTCGCAAGGGCGAAATCATCGATTTTCATCCGACTTTCGACACCAGCAAGTTCAAAGTCAAATTGATTAAGAAAGTGAAAGCCGTGAAGGATAAGATGGACATCACGGAAGCCAAAGTTCTGGTATCTGGCGGTCGTGGTGTAGGCAGCACCGAAGGTTTCAAAACCCTGAAAAAACTCGCTGATACGATGGGTGCAGAGGTTGCCTCTTCCCGCTCAATGGTGGATGCAGGCATCATGCCGCACGATGTACAGGTGGGACAGACTGGCAAGACCGTCCGCCCGAACCTCTACTTCGCCATCGGTATTTCCGGAGCCATCCAGCACCTTGCAGGTATGGAGGAATCTGACCTCATCATCGCCATCAACAAGGACAAATTCGCCCCCATTTTCGGCGTTTCCGACCTTGGCATCGTAGGCGACTGCCACAAAATCGTGCCCCTGCTGACCGAACGCTTGCAGAAGGAGATACAGGAGAAATAATGCCCATAATACCACGTAGGGCTGCCAGAATATGGCAGCCCTACAAAACCAATTTATTAATAAGCGGAGGCCGCCGAAAGGTGGCCTTTGTTTTTTGTTGTTAAATTCACCCCATTTTATTTCCAGAAATTTGTGTGTTTTGCCCGTTTAGAATATGAAGCAGAACTTCGAGGCGGCGAAAAAAATGTAAGCCGGTTTGATGTCGGTTGAAATAGACACCTATATGTCTGCTGTTGGCTTTATAAAAACTGATACCGGTCGATATGAAAATCAACAATATAACGTGTGGGATTTGTTGCCTCGGAATGTTCTAAAGGATGCAGACGGCGACATCTACATCATTGATGCGGAAATAGGGAAGAAGAAGTAAATAGCAAAACCCCAGGGGAGGCCGTCGGAAGGTGGCCTCCTCTGGGGTTTGGGGAGTGGGTGCTTTTCAGTTTGCCAAGCCCGAGAGGGCAAGGCAAACTGTTAATCGCGGAGGCAACGGACCGAATAAGCTCGCCCAAGATTCCCCCCCGATGTAGAGAGAATCACAAAATGTTGATTATATTGAAAATAAACTCTATGTTGTAACGAGGAGGATGTCCAATATTCAGAAAATCTCCCAAAACTAGAAAATCCTCCAGAGTAATACTCCCCAGAAGGCGTAGCCCCGAATCCTGATGCATTATTAATTTCTGGATGATTGCCCAAGGCACAAGCATTATCACTATTCTCCCAACCGATAGTAGAAGCCAATGATTTGCCGCTAGAACCACCGGTACATTGCCATGCCCATATTCCTTGGGCGTAGTCGAGAAGCTGATTCCATTCTGCATCGCTCGGTATATGCCATCCATCGGGACAAATACCCTGTACACCACTGGGATTAGTGTTGCTTGTGGAGGCACCATTCATTACAGCAGGCCATGTGTACAAGAGTCCGTAGGTGGGTTTGTTTGAAGAAGAATTATTTGGATAGTACCAGTAAGAATCGGTAGTTGAATAGCTGTTCCCATGCATGATTGGAGTGTTATTAGGGTACTTCGTCGTGCGCAAGTTCTCTTTCATCCAGCACTGCATCCCTATCTGCACCGTGTTATAGACATTTCCATCAATATCAGTAAGGGTTGGCGCTCCTTGACAAGGCTGCCCATCATTTACATTGGGAGCGTTGAGTGTGGTGAAATATAATTCATCACTATAGACAGTATCAGTGCTGCTGAGTGCATATGCACGTACATAGTATGTGGTAGATGGTGCTAAACCTGTCAATGTGCTATAGAACATCCCTTCATCCGAACCTTCATCGGTATGGCTATCATTGTAGGTTGGCATTGGGGAAGTACTCCAACATACTCCTTTTGATAACATCTGTTGACTACAGTAACCATCATAATAATGTACCCCATATGTATGATAAACGGCTGAACTATCAGTAATTTCATCTATCCAATGAGCATCAAAAAAAACAAATAAATAGTCTTTTACACACCGCACGCTTTGATCACTGATTTTGGGTTGATATGAAACAGAACCATTGGTGTTATATTCATCAATTTGTAAACAATCAGATTGTCCGCTACTGGAGTTACTGCTCCAAAACCTACTGCAATATCGTTCGTAATTGCCTGTTCCCATCAGATGGGTTGGCAGAGCAGTAAAACCAGTTGCATTGCGTAGTTCAGGACACGCCATTCCCAATTTCAGATTCCAACCCATGAAACCCTTCAGAACACCAGACTTACCATAGTTTAAACCGCCCTGTGTACATAAGTAGTCATCATGAGACCCAAGATAGTTTGATAATAATTGGAAATCAGAACTGCAAGGTATGTGCCATCCTTCTGGACAAATCCCTCTGCGGAAACCCGCAAAGGTCACCTCTACGGCATCAGCGGAATTGTCACTCAAATGAAGTTCTCCGTATGCGGTGTTAAAAGTGTCAACAGCGGCATTCCAATTGTATAGTAAGCCGAGATTGGAATGTCCGATGGAATCCCCATTTAGCCAATGGGCGGTTTTGCCAGTATAGGAGTTAGCGATCTGGTAGTGAGGGTCTGCATTCCCATTATAGGTGATAGCGTTGTTCACAAAGTCGGTACCTGTAGTGGGAGAGGTGCGGCAGCGCATATTCTCCTTAGTCCAGCACTGGCTGCCAATCTGCACCGTATTATACACATTGCCTTCGTGATCGGTTACAGTAGGTGTGCCGGGACAGGGTGTGCCTTTTTCAGGTTCTACAGTCCACGGGGCACTATTGGGCTCATAGTCGCGGACACATCTTACCGAAAGACAGTTGTCGGGATCTTTCCACTCGTAGATATAGGGTCTGTTATATGGGATTTCAAGATTAGTAGGGTCATCCAACTCCAACCGTGTACACGTCCAGAAAAAGGCATCGGCACCGAAAGCATTGTAGCCGTTAAAATAATAACCAGCAGGCAGAGCCGAAAATCCAGTAGTGTTGTTGTTGTCGAGGTTGTAACCGGGTGTTCCTTCATTGGAGCAACTATTCCAACCTGTATTGGCGGCAAAGGCGGTGGACACATTTCCAGGCCACTCTCGAAGAGAGGGAATATGCCACCCTTCGGGGCAGATGCCTCGTCGGTTTTCCAACCAGGAAAAGTAAGCAAAAACGGGGTGAACTCTTGTAGTATCCACACTCAACTCACCGTAGGCAGTGTTGAAGGTGTCCACGGCTGCGTTCCAGTTGTACAGCACGCCGTAGCCCAATGGTGCGTAGGTGGCGGAATCACCGTTCACCCAATGTGCTTGTTTGCCTGTGCAGGTATAAGGTGTGCCGTCTGGCGTAATCAGGTAGGTGCCCGTGGTGGGGGAGGTCACACAGCGCATATTCTCCTTCGTCCAACAATGACTGCCAATCTGCACGGTATTATACACGTTGCCCTCGTGGTCTGTCACGGTGGGCATACCGGGACAGGGAATGCCATCCGCAAATACGAAGTTCAACACGATGGTCTCATCGGTGTTTTGCGGTTGGGTAATGATGGCACTTTCACGAGGCTGGTCAGCTGTGAGGTGCTGTCCTCTACCCACATAGCGCATCTCATCACCGGGGAAGAAGGTGCGGGTGGAGGCACCTTTCGTCTCCAGTCTGTGTGCTTTCGGGAGATTGCCCGAAAAGGTGATATGGTCGGAGCCGCCGTGGCCGGTGTTCACCATCTTGAGGCTCTGGCGGCGAGTCGGCGTCTGCACCATGAGGATGTACATCTGCGGGGTGGAGAGCGTGATGTTGAAGTAGTTGTCGCCGGCAGTCAGTGTACCCGCATACTGCGCGTATAAGCGGCCTTGCATATCCACCACCATCAGCCGTGCCTTCTCGGTCTGCGCTGAACTGAGGTTGATGCGTGTGACACCATCGAACGGGTTGGGCATCACTTTCATCTCATTGTCGGCGGCGTACTCCTCCACCCCCACGCCGATGTTGAGCGTGTAGATGGTGTCGGGGAACACAATCTGGTCTGACCAGCCCCGTGTGAGGTTGGTAATCACCACGTTGTTGAGGCGCACGTAGTCTTGGTTCTCATCCTGTCCGGTGAAGGTCAGCGTAATGCTTTCCTGACCGAAAAGGGCAGTGCTTCCCATCAGGGAAATCAAAAACAATAGGATTTTTTTCATAATAATTGGATTTTGGTTAATAAATGGGCTGAAATTTGGGCATAAAAAAAGACGTAATGTTCATTTTGCAGGCTAAAAAAATCAACATTTGTTCTAATAGTCAAATTGCAGGCTCGATTTTGGGGAGTTATCGTCGAACATTGTCGGAAGTGTCGTACATTTGCAGCACAGTCTGAAGCATAGC
>JAFVNW010000079.1 GCA_017506175.1 Bacteroidales bacterium
GTCAGTCATCACCAAAGGCAAAGCCACAGAAACAACCAAAGGCACAGCCACCATCAACACACGCCGAAGCACCTCAGTCCGAAACGTCTGCCACAAGCGGAAACTCTGACTTTTACCCTTCATCATGCCACCATCCTTCCCACCACAACGACCAACAATATCAGCACCACAACGAAGAGCACCAACCACACCTTCACCTCCAACTTTCCCCGGCGGGCACGTGCCGCTTTGTTTTCCAATTCTGTCAAGTCCATACGCATTCTTTCTTTTCTTTTAGCAACAAACGGAGAGAAAGATGGTTCAAGATGATGCCATTCAAGCTTTTTTGCGTATCTTCGCTGCAAAAAAAAAGAAGCTATAGAAAACAATGGATTTTATAGTCTTTATAGCTACTATAGTCTTTATAGTTACTATAGCTGCTATAGCTTATTAAAGACAATCACAGAAACTTAACCGCTCAATGAAAAGAATTTCATTATCAACACTCATGATGCTGGCAGCCTTACTGCTGGGCGCTTGCACCTCTTCACCAACCACAGGTTATATCCCTGTTAGTGGCAATGGTACTATCTACTACGAAGAGATGGGCAACGGCCCTGCCGTCATCCTCCTGCACGGCCATTCGCTCGACACCCGCATGTGGGACGCCCAATTTGCAGCTTTTGCAAAGCAGTACCGCACTGTCCGTCTCGATTTCCGCGGATACGGACATTCGTCAACCCAACGTGAGGACTTCCAGCACACCCACGCTGACGATGTACTGACCGTAATGGACTCGCTCCATATTGACCGTGCCCACGTCATAGGACTCTCCATGGGTGCCTTCGTAGCTGGTGACATGCTAGCCATCTTCCCCCACCGCCTGCTCAGTTGCACCCTGGTGAGCGGAGGCATACGTAACAGCCCTGGCCCCAGTGAACCGATGGGCGAAGCCGAAAGCCGGCAACGCGACGAAGAGATTGCCGCACTGAAGCAAAAGGGCATCGACGCTTACAAGCGCGAGTGGCACGATATACTGATGTCCTCCGGCGGCTCACAGCGCGAACGTATGCGCCAACCCTTATGGCAGATGGTAAACGACTGGAGTGCCTGGCAACCACTGCACAAGGAAGTGCGACTTTTCTACGGCAAGGAGGCTTGGCAAGCTCTGCGCGAACGAGGCACCACAGACGTCCCTACCCTCATCGTCCGTGGCGAGAACGAGGTGAAGGACCGCAACGGACGCCCCCGCGAAATGAACCACCTCAGCCGTGCCCGCTTCGAGATTATCCCCGACTGCGGACACATGCTCAACATGGAGCGCCCCGAGGAGTTCAATGCCTTGCTTCTTGACTTCATTGGCGGCATTTAGCTTACATTCTGTCAATCCAAGAAGCCCCAAAAAGAAAGAAAAACTGAATAAATATGCAAAAACAGCGGCCACGACTGTATAAATATACAAGAACAGCCGCTGTTTTTGCGTTTTTCAGCCTCTCTTTTTCTTCGATTCCGCACATTCTACACGCCCAAAAAGGGGAGAAAAAGAGAGTGAACAGACAGTCTGTCGGAGGAGAACAGCTATCCGTCTGCTGACAAACAGCTATCCGAGTACTATACGGACAGCTGTCCATCACGTGTCCGACAGTTGTTTGACCCGTGTCCGACAGCTGTCGGACTACTGACAGAATCTTTTTTGACCCTGTTCGCCCCGCCACCAAGTGCTATACATCCCGTTCCGAATGTGTAGAATTAGCGTTTTTCGGGTGTTCCGATTCGCACATTTAACTGTAGTTCAACACTCTACATCAGATTCAGGTGTTAAAAATCCCGTATTTCCGTCCAACTTCTCTTTTGAACAGAAATACGGGATTCTCGCAACGCAAATATACAATTTGACATTTTGTCAGATTTACGTCCTTCCGCGTTTGTAACGCGGAAGTCATGGGCCATGAGCATCAGTGATGCGCTCCATACGTATCATGATGCGCATTGCAAACGCGAGGCTCGGGAGAAGGTATAGTCAAAAATCCGTGCCTAAAAAACAAATGGCTTCATTTTGACTTTACCCTCGACAGGGTATAAGCACTGAGCATCCGTACCTAAAAGACGACCCAATCTTCTTTTTGCTTGGTTTTCCATGAAAATAGAGGGGTAAATTAACATAAAAAGTACGAAAATCTTGGAAATTGTTTACTGATTAGTTATCTTTGCAGCATCCATTAACAAACAATCATGTCGGGAGAAAGAAAATATGTAAGGCAAGTGGTGGCATACGCCAATTACTTCAAGGACTTCAAGAAGACCTTGAGGAAAGAGACCTTGCAAAAGGTGTATCAAGTCTTCATCTACATCATGACGCAGGAACAAGTCCCTGTGAAATTCTTAAAAGCCATAACGGGTGTTACTGGTCTGTACGAAATCAGAGTGGAAGAGGGTGGAAACATTTACCGCATATTTTGTTGTATGGACGACGACCGTCTGGTCATTCTCTTCAATGGGTTCCAGAAGAAGAGCCAAAAGACTCCTCCCGAA
>JAFVNW010000080.1 GCA_017506175.1 Bacteroidales bacterium
CGGCAAAAAGCTCCATCGGCAGATGAACACGGGTGGAAACCGTGGTTTTTTCGGGGTTGCCCACCACCAGAATTGCCTTGCCGTCGGCATAACGGGCATAGGCCTGCAGGGAAATGCCCTCCGCTTCGACTTTCGCCATGCTTGCCTCCCGGGGATATCTTTGGGGTACATCTGGGGGTACCTGTTTGGGGATTGATAAATATACCCCAAAATGTACCCCCAGATAAAGTGTGCTGCTATGACACAAACAGGGACAAACCGGGACGACAAGGGACTGTAACCCCGCGAAAAGAAAAGGCCCACGGTGCATTTTGGTGCACTGTGGGCCTCTGGGACATGCGCTAATGGTGGAGGCGGGGGGAGTCGAACCCCCGTCCGAGAACATGTAGGCCGTCTTCCTCATCCTCCACTTCCCGCCCAAGCTCCTCCTCTTCTTCCTATAACAGACCCAGTTCTTCATCTTCTTCCAGCTCCTCCTACAGTAGGCCGTCTTCCTCTTCTTCCTCCACTTCCCGTTCAAGCTCTTCCTATAGCAGACCCAGCAGTTCGTCATCTTCCTCCCACTCCTACTCAAGCCCGTCATCCTCACGTTCGTCAAGCTACAGTTCTTCGTCACATTCAGGCGGTTATAGTTCATCATCCTCATCGCACTCAAGCAGTAGCAGCAGTGGAAGCCATCATCGCTAATATTGGTCAAATTTAGACAATACCAACGTGGCTACGGAGCCTCTTCCCCGTAGCCACATTTTTTTGATAATACATTATGTCCAAAACGAATTGCATCATTGAGATTCTGTTTTTGATGTTAGGCTTAACATCTTGTAACATAACCAAAGTTGCCTACTTGCCACAAGACAGTGAGTGGGCGACACCATACGAGGAGTCCATCGACAATGCACAAAATTGCGAACAATTGCTGGATGCCTATCACCTTTTTTGCAAGAAAATCATCCAATGCGACAACATCAGCAATAAGGCTGAATGGAAAGGATATTGCAAGACGACTTCGTATTTGCAACGCAAAATGAACAGAAAAGCACGGAGATTCTGCGGATACAGTTTTTTTGACAATATCATTGATATGGGAGACGGCAATTTTGAGGAGACGGATGAAGGAACTCCGAATGATGAATTGGATCCCGAAGAAGACGCCAACGATTATGACGAATTCGATTCGACGAGATGAGAAGACTGAAGATAGGGGTAAGATAATGGGAGAAAAAAAAAGCGGCGGGTAGAAACTCGTCGCTTTTGTTATAGGTAGCAGATAGTAATCGAAGAAGATTATTTCTTGCCTTTGTCCTTTTGGCCAGCGTGACCGCGGAAGATACGTGTCGGGGCAAATTCGCCGAGTTTATGACCGATCATGTTTTCGGTAACGTAAACGGGGATGAACTTATTGCCGTTGTGTACTGCGATCGTAAGACCGACAAAGTCAGGAGAGATCATAGACGCGCGAGACCAAGTCTTGATAGTAGATTTTTTACCGCTGGCTTGAGCTTCGAGCACGCGTTTTTCCAATTTATAATGGATAAAAGGTCCTTTTTTTAATGAACGACTCATAGTATTATCTCTTTAAATTATTTTTTTCTTCTTTCGATGATGTACTTGCTTGAGTTCTTCTTAGGAGCTCTGGTCTTGTAACCCTTAGCCGGGAGGCCCTTGCGAGAGCGCGGGTGACCGCCGGAGGCGCGACCTTCACCACCACCCATCGGGTGATCAACCGGATTCATAACGACGCCACGGACGCGCGGACGCCAACCCAACCAGCGGCTACGGCCTGCTTTACCGGAAACTTCAAGGCTGTGGTCGATGTTGGAGACAATACCGATGGTGGCGCGGCAAGCGCAAAGTATCATGCGTGTTTCGCCTGAAGGCATACGGATAACGGCGTATTTGCCTTCGCGGGACATCAGCTGCGCGTATGAGCCAGCGCTGCGAACCATTTTGGCACCTTGTCCAGGACGAAGTTCAATGTTGTGAATCTGTGTACCGAGAGGGATTTCACCGAGGGGAAGGCAGTTACCCAAGTCGGGGGAGATACCTTCACCAGAGAGGATCACTTGACCGACTTTCAGACCGTGTGGGGCGACGATGTAGCGCTTTTCGCCATCGGCGTAGAAAAGCAGAGCGATACGTGCCGAGCGGTTCGGGTCGTACTCGATGGTTTTCACCGTTGCGGGGATATTGTCTTTCTCTCTTCTAAAATCAATGATACGATACATTTTTTTGTGACCGCCGCCACGATTACGCATCGTCATCTTACCACTATTATTTCTTCCGCCCGTACTTGATTTGGGGAGCAACAAGCTCTTTTCCGGCTTATCAGTGGTAATGTCATCATAAGCGCTGATTTGTTTGAAGCGCTGACCAGGTGTTACTGGTTTAAATTTTCTTAATGCCATCTTTTATTAAATATTGCTGTAAATATCAATTTTGTCATCTTTGCCCAAGAAAACGGTAGCTTTCTTGAGGGTTTGTTTTTGACCTTCGATCATACCGGCCTTGGTATAGCGGGAGGAATCCTTGCCACGTTGGATGAGGGTGTTGACTCTGACGACTTTCACGCCGTAGATGTCTTGGATTTCCTTCTTGATTTGCGTTTTGGTAGCCGATCTTTGAACGAGGAAGCCATAGCGGTTGAATTTTTCGGAAGCCGCCGACATCTTTTCACTAATGATAGGTTTTATAATTACGCTCATTGTTTATTCAATTAAATCGTTAATAATTATTCGCCGAGCATTTTGTTGATATCGGCGATGCTGTTCTCGCAAATGATGAGGTCGGTTGCGTTCAGCACGTCATAGGTGTTGGCATCAATGGCTCTCATCACTTTGGTGCGCGGCAAATTGCGTCCGGAAAGGTACACGTTGCGGTTTCCTTCGTTAACCAGCATCAAGGTCTTAGCATCTTGCAGATTGAATTTCTTGAGGATTTCAACGAAAGCCTTGGTTTTGGGTGCGTCAAAGGAGAAGTCTTCCACAACGACGATCTTGTTTTCCTTTGCTTTATAGGTGAAAGCAGAGAAGCGAGCAAGGCGTTTGATTTTCTTGTTCAACTTGAAGGAATAGTCTCTCGGATGCGGGCCGAAAACTGTTGCACCGCCGCGGATGGTCGGGGACTTGATGCCACCTGCACGAGCACCGCCCGTACCTTTTTGCCGTTTCAGCTTGCGGGTACTACCAGACACGGTAGATCTCTCAAGGGTGTTGTGCGTGCCTTGTCTTTTATTGGCCATGATGTTCTTGACATCCAACCAAATTGCGTGATCATTCGGTTCCACATTAAAGATTCTGTCGTCTAATGTAACCGTTTTGGCTGATTCACTGCCGTCAATTTTAAAAACTTTTAACTCCATCTTTCAATACTAATATAAGAACCATTGGGTCCCGGAACAGAACCTTTAACTACAATAATGTTTTTCTCTTGAACAATTTTCATGATGCGAAGGTTGATGACTTTCACCTTGGCACCGCCCGTACGGCCGGCCATACGCATACCGGGGAGGACGCGTGAGGGGTAAGAGGATGCGCCCATTGAACCGGGGGCTCTCAGGCGGTTGTGCTGTCCGTGGGTTGCATCGCCGACACCGCCGAAGTGGTGACGTTTCACAACGCCCTGGAAGCCCTTGCCCTTGGAGATGCCGCTCACGTCAACGAATTCGCCTTCGGTGAATACGGTAACATCGAGCACGTCGCCGAATTTCTTCTTGTGGCCCTCCTCAAAGCGGGTGAACTCGCGGAGCACTTTCTTTGGGGTGGTGTTCGCCTTGGCGAAATGGCCCTTCAAAGGCTTCGGCGTGTTCTTCTCTTTCCTTTCATCGTATCCTAATTGGATAGCAGAGTAACCGTCTTTCTCAACGGTCTTGACTTGCGTCACTACGCAAGGACCAGCTTCCAACACTGTGCACGGAACGGATTTCCCGGAGGCATCGTAGAGGCTAGTCATTCCAATTTTTTTTCCTATTAATCCTGACATTTTTAATTGATTTGATAATAATTTAATGCGTTTCACGCAAATCCACACACCATCGCTACAAGCATAACACCTTGACACAGAAAAGGTTATTACACTTTTCGCACGGGAATTTCTTCACGAGAAAAAGCTTGCAAATATACAAAAAATGTTGTTTCCACAACATTCTTTGAAAAAATTATTTTATCCCAATAACTTTGGAATAAAAAGAAAGAGCAGTTCGTCACGCACTGGCGCCCCTCCTCGCCTATTGTTCCAAGAAGATTTTTTCCACGCCGTAGTCCTCGCCTAAAATCATCAGAGCGGCGCGGTCGGGATGTGCGTGGTTGGTGAGGACGGCATACTTCCAAATGACACTTTGGTTGGGAGCCAGATTGGCGGTTGAAAAGGCGACGAAGCTTTCGCCGCCGCGAGTCCCGTCGGGAGTGCTAATCCAACGGAAACAGTCTTTTTCAAATTCCTGACGCAGGGTGATGGCATGCTGACGACAACCATTCACGAATACGAAAGTCACTATCAGTTCATTGGCGTTCTGGGGGTTTCGCTCAAATGTCCGGCTATACTGATAGCCCAGTTTTCCGACCTCACTCACTTGGCGGTCAGCCTGGGCCGAAAGTCCAAAAGAGAGGAGCAAAAACAGGGAAAAAACGATAATTCTTATCATAAATATTAAAAAAAAGTAGAGACACAGAGGGCTGCGTCTCTACAAATTTTATCGGATTGAAAGTTATTCAGCAGCGGGAGCTTCGGCAGCTGCGGATTCTGTAGCAGGAGCCACGGCAGCTGCTGCTTCTTCAACGGCAGGAGCGGCCTGAGCGGTTTTCTTGCCACGGCTTCTTCTGGTCTTGGAAGCTGTCTTTTTCTTTTCAACGGTATAGGTTTCGTTGTAGTCGACGAATTCGATGATGCACATTTCAGCGGCATCGCCCTGACGGAAACCGGTTTTCAGGATGCGGGTGTAACCGCCGGGGCGGTCAGCGATTTTTTGGGAGATTTCGCGGAACAACTCAGTGACGGCATATTTGTTATGGAGGTAGGAGAATACCATACGACGTGAGTCGGTCGTATCGTTTTTGCTCTTCGTCACCAATGGTTCGATGTATTTGCGTAATTCCTTTGCTTTGGCAGTCGTTGTGGAAATCCGCTTGTGGAGGATTAACGAGCAGGCCATATTCGACAGCATCGCCTTTCTATGGGCGGCTGTTCTTCCTAAATGATTGATTCTTTTTTGGTGTCTCATAACGATTATTCCTTATCTAATTTATACTTTGCTACATTCATTCCGAAATCGAGACCCTTGGATTTTACGAGGTCTTCCAATTCAGAAAGGGATTTTTTACCGAAATTACGGAATTTGAGGAGGTCGCTCTTATGGATGGCGACCACATCGCCGAGCGTTTCAAGGGATGCGGAGGAAAGGCAGTTGAGGGCACGAAAGGAGAGGTCCATGTCAATCAACCTGGTTTTGAGAAGCTGACGGATCTTGAGGGTTTCATCGTCGAATTCGCTTTCAACGCCAACGGTAGCCGGGGTATCAACCAAAATCTTGTCATCCGAGAAGAGGACGAAATGTTGAATCAATATCTTGGCGGCCTCGCGAAGGGCATCCTTGGGGGCGATTGAACCATCGGTGGTGATTTCGAGGATCAGCTTTTCGAAATCGGTTTTTTGTTCAACGCGGAAGTTATCTATCACATACTTCACATTGCGGATGGGAGTATAGATGGAATCGATGGCGATGACATTGACTCCTTCGTGGAGCGACTTGTTCTCGTCTGCAGGGACATAGCCACGGCCTTTGTCGATAGTGATTTTCATCACGAGGCGCACATCGGGTTCCATGGTGCAGATCACCTCCTCAGGGTTGAGTACCTGAAAGAAGTTCAAGAAACGGTTCATGTCGCCGGCGACGAATTTATCCTGACCGGAGATGGTGATGGTTGTCTCTTCGCTAATGTTGTTTTCGATTTTCTGTTTGAAACGGATCTTCTTGAGGTTCAAGACGATGTCGGTGACATCCTGCATCACACCAGGGATGGAGGAGAATTCCTGAGCCACACCCTCGATTTTGATGGAGGTGATTGCGAACCCTTCCAAAGAGGAGAGCAGCACACGGCGGAGGGCATTGCCTATGGTCATGCCGAAGCCTGGCTGGAGGGGACGGAATTCAAACACGCCGTGAAAATCGTCCGATTCCACCATGATCACTTTGTCGGGTTTCTGAAAGGTTAATATTGCCATTTTTATGAATTTTATGTTTAAAAAATCAGATTGAATGAGAATCAGCCATTGCCATTATTTGGAGTACAATTCTACGATGGCCTGTTCGTTGATGTTTTCAGGAACCTCTTCTCTTTCAGGATAATTCATAAACTTACCAGTCATCAGATTTGCGTCCCATTCCAGCCAGGGATAAGCGTTGGTACGGCCAGCGAGGGAATTGGTGATTACTTCGAGTGCTTGTGAGCGTTCACGAACAGCCACAACATCGCCAGGAACCAGCAGTCTGGAAGGAATGTTGGAGATTTGTCCGTTGACGAGGATATGGCGGTGGCTGACGAGTTGACGGGCGGCAGCGCGGGTCGGGGCGATGCCCAGACGGTAAACGACGTTGTCGAGACGTGATTCAATCAGTTTAATAAGGTTTTGGCCAGTAACACCCTTCTTGCTGGCAGCCTTTTCGAACAATTTTCTGAATTGGCGTTCAAGAATGCCGTAGGTGTATTTGGCTTTCTGTTTTTCTTGGAGCTGCAAACCGTATTCAGAGAGTTTGGAACGACGTTTGCTCTGGCCATGCTGTCCCGGAGGATAGTTTCTTCTCTCGAAATTCTTATCGGGTCCGAAAATGGGTTCTTTGAATTTTCTTGCAATTTTGGTACGAGGTCCAGTATATCTTGCCATGATTTTCTAATTTTAAGATTTTAAACTACAATAACTACAAATTAAACTCTTCTGCGTTTCGGAGGGCGGCAGCCATTGTGCGGAAGCGGAGTGATGTCAATGATTTCTTCGACATTGATTCCGGAAGCGTGGATGGTTCTGATAGCGGATTCCCTACCGCCGCCAGGGCCCTTCACATAAACTTTAACACGTCTCAGACCGAGGTCGTAAGCGACCTTCGCGCAGTCTTGTGCAGCCATCTGGGCGGCGTACGGAGTGTTTTTCTTAGAACCTCTGAAACCCATCTTACCGGCTGAAGACCAAGAGATTACCTGACCGTCATTGTTCGTTAAAGATACGATTACATTATTGAACGATGCATAAACGAAAGCTTTGCCGAGTGCATCAATTCTTACAACTTTCTTTTTGGTTGTTTTTGTGCTTTTTGCCATATTTCTAATATTTCTTTGTTCTTACTAAACGGCCATCCGCAGGCAAATCAAGCGGCCAAGCGGAAAGACCACACTATTTTAGCCCTTAGTAGCTTTTTTCTTGTTGGCAACGGTTTTCTTACGGCCTTTACGCGTACGAGCGTTGTTCTTGGTGCTTTGTCCACGCAACGGCAAACCGATACGATGGCGGATGCCTCTGTAGCAGCCGATATCCATCAATCGCTTGATGTTCATCTGGACTTCGGAACGCAGGGCTCCTTCAACTTTCATTTCGCCGATGATGCCGCGGAGAGCTGCCAGCTCGTCGTCATTCCATTCGCTTACTTTCTTGTCGTAGCTGATGCCGGCCTCGTTCAAAATGCGTTGGGCCTGGCTTCTGCCAATTCCGTAGATGTAGGTCAAACCTATCTCTCCTCTTTTGTTTTTAGGTAAATCTATACCCGCAATTCTTGCCATATTCTATTTGTGTTTTTAAGTTATTATCTATAAAATCAACCTTGACGTTGTTTGAATTTTGGATTCTTTTTGTTGATAACGTAAACGACCCCGTGTCTTCTTACCACGATGCAGTCGTCACTTCTTTTCTTTACGGATGTTTTAACTTTCATTGCTCTAATTTTTATTATTTTAAATTATTTATGTCTGAATGTAATTCTTCCTTTGCTCAGGTCGTAGGGTGACATTTCAATCTGAACCTTGTCGCCAGGGAGGATTTTGATGTAATGCATGCGCATCTTACCCGAGATGTGGGCGATGATGACATGTCCGTTTTCCAGTTGAACACGGAACATCGCATTACCGAGGGATTCGATAACTACGCCTACCTGTTCGATGGATGATTGTTTTGCCATGAAAATTTCTTTTTGGTTTATAATAGATTAATGTTTGATGCCTAATGCCTCTTCTACGAATTGATAAGTGGAAATGACTTCGGGGCCTTTGGAGGTGATGGCGATCTGGTGCTCGAAATGCGCGGCGGGCTTGCCGTCGGCAGTGCGTGTCGTCCATTCATCGGCATCGATTTTGATGCGGTGCGAGCCCATGGCGATCATCGGCTCCACGCAGAAGACCATTCCCGTACGAATCAGTTCACCCGAACCTGGTTTCCCGTAGTTGGGGATGTCGGGGGCTTCGTGCATTCTCCTGCCGATGCCGTGGCCGCAAAGCTCACGTATGACCCCGTAGTTGAACGGTTTGACGTAGCTCTCGACCGCATGGCTGATGTCGCCGATATGGTTGCCTACTTTCACCGCTTTGATTCCCGCATACAACGACGCTTTGGTACGTTCCACAAGGAGCCGCTTCTCTTCGGAAATCTCGCCAACGGCGAAGGTGTAGGCGTAGTCGCCGTGCCAGCCGCCCAGTTCGGCGCCGCAATCCACGGTGATTATGTCGCCGTCGCGCAGCACGTCGCTGTTCGGGATGCCGTGAACAATCACGTCGTTGACCGACAGGCAGAGGGAGGCGGGAAAACCTGCATAACCCTTGAAAGAGGGAACTCCGTGGTTATCGCGGATGAACTCCTCGGCGACCTTGTCGATGTAGTAAAGCGGCACGCCGGGTTTAATCAGTTTAGCCACTTCACCCAAAGTCTTTCCAACAAGCAAAGAACTTTTTTTGATTAACTCTATTTCAGAATCAGTCTTCAGATGTACTCTTCTTAGAATACCCATTTTTAGTACGCGCCTCCTGCACGACCTTTGATTTTGCCTGACTTGGTTAATCCGTCATAATGTCTCATCCTCAGGTGGCTGTCGATTTGCTGCATCGTATCAAGAACAACGCCCACCATAATCAGCAGGGAGGTGCCGCCGAAGAACTGTGCGAACTGTTGGTTCACGTTGAAGAGTGCGCTCACGATGGCGGGCAGAATGGCCACGAAAGCCAGGAAGAAGGAGCCCGGGAGGGTGATTTTCGACATGATGTCATCGATGAACTGGGCGGTTTGCTTGCCGGGTTTCACACCAGGGATGAAGCCGCCGTTCTTCTTCAGCTCTTCAGAAATCTGCTGTGGGTTGATAGTGATGGCCGTGTAGAAATAGGTGAAGAGGATGATCATGATGAAGAACACGATATTGTAGCCCCAGCCGGTATAGTCGATGAAACTGTACCAGAAGCCGCCGGGGGTGATTTCCGCCATGTTGATGAAAGTCAGCGGCAGGAACATGAGAGCCTGAGCGAAGATGATGGGCATAACGCCAGCTGCGTTCACCTTTAGGGGAAGGAAATTGCGAGTGCCGCCATACTGTTTGTTGCCGACCATTCTCTTGGCATATTGCACGGGGATGCGGCGCGTGCCCTGGACGAGAAGGATACTCAGACTGATGACGAGCAGCAGGATAAGGATTTCGATGATGAAAACGATCGGGCCGCCGGCATTGTCACCCACGCGGGAGACGAACTCGAATTTGAGGGCAGCCGGGAAGCGAGCGATGATACCAATCATAATGATTAAAGAGATGCCGTTGCCGATGCCCTTGTCGGTGATTTTCTCACCCAGCCACATCAGGAACAGAGTGGCGCAGATGAGCAGGATGAAAGAGGTGATGGCAAAGGCGGAGATGCCGAGGATTTTGGAGGTCACCATCGTATGGGAGATGGCGCCGTAAGCGGACCCGTACTGGTTGGTGAGGTTGGCGATGTAAGCGGGGGCTTGGATGGCCACCACGGCGACCGTCAGGTAACGGGTGATTTTGTTGATTTGCTTACGTCCGCTTTCCCCTTCCTTCTGGAGTCTCTGGAAGTAAGGTACAACCAAGGTCAGCAATTGGATGACGATGGATGCGGAGATGTAGGGCATGATACCGAGTGCGAAGATGGAAGCCTTGGAGAATGCGCCTCCGGAGAAGAGGTCAAGCATGCCGAGGAGACCTTCGCTGGCCTGTTTGGAGAACTCTGCCAATGCGCCGGGGTGTACACCAGGGAGCACGATGTGGGTGCCCAAACGATAGATAAGAATGATGCCCAGCGTGTAGAGGATTCTCTTGCGCAGGTCTTCAATCTTAAAAATGTTCTTTATGGTTTCTAAAAATTTTTTCATTCTTGGATATGATTAAATGTTTCTATTTCTGTTCGTCAGCGACAGCTTTAGCTCCGATAACGTTGATGGAGCCGCCGTTTTTCTCGATGGCTTCCTTAGCCGTTTTAGAGAATGCATGCGCATTGACGGTCAATTTGCAGGACAATTCGCCCTTGCCGAGAACCTTAATCAAATCTCTTTTCTTGACCAAACCATTGGAAATCAAAACTTCAGGGGTGATTTCTGAGATGTTGGTCTTTTCGAAAATATATTGCAGGGTGCTGATATTGATGGCATTGTATTCGATGCGGTTGACGTTTTTGAAACCGCGTTTAGGCAGGATTCTATAGATGGGCATCTGGCCGCCTTCGAAACCGATCTTACGGCTGTAGCCGGATCTTGACTTGGCACCCTTGTGGCCTCTTGTGGATGTGCCGCCCTTACCGGAACCTTGGCCACGTCCTACTCTCTTACTTAATTTCGTTGAATTTTCTGCTGGTTTCAAACTATGTAAATTCATATCTTTCCTCTCTAATGTTTTAATAATCGATTAATTAAATTTCTTCTACGGTTACCAGGTGTTTCACTTTCTCAATCACGCCCAAGATTTGCGGGGTGGCGTTGTGTTCAACAGTTTGGTGCATTTTTTTGAGACCCAATGTCTCAAGAGATCTTTTTTGACGCAAAGGACGGTCAATAGAACTTCTTACTTGTGTGATTTTTAGCCTTTTCATCTACTTTTTATATTAAGGTTATTACTAAATTAATTCTTCTTCGCAGCCATTTCGGAACTTTTTTCTCCAAATCAAACAAGTACAACACATCTTAAATTTTTTATATCTTCGATATAAACAATTGATAGACATCTACTTGCATTGAAATTTCGACTTCCCGTCCCGCGACGATGGCTTACTTTTTCAAGTCGGCAAATATACAACTTTTTTCTATTGTTCCACAAAAACACAAAAAAAATCCTGTTTTTTGTGTTTTTTGATGGTTTTTGTCCTCATTTGAGGGCAAAACCATACCTAAGCAGGTATTTTATTTCTATTTTTCCGCAATCTCCTTTACCCCATCCGGCTCATTTACAGGCTTCTCCGCATCGCCAGCACTTTCCATTTGCGCATTTCTCCTTGCAAAACGAATCTCCAGCTCTCCTTTTTCATCCACCAAAATGGCGAAGACCAGTGCGCCCCAGACCATGATGGGGGCCAAAAGCCAGAGCATTGAAAGGAACCAATAGCTGCCCACTGTATAGATATGCCCCCTTTCGGGATGGCTTTTCAGATAGCGCACCTTCAGCGGTTGGTAGGCCAACTCGGTCTGGGTGAAGACCGGGACCGAGTACTCCTTGGCTCCTACATAATAATATAATGTCATATCGGCCTCATACTGCTTCAGTTCGTTCAAATCGTCACACACGAGTGTACCCTGCGTGAAGTCGCTGCGGATATAGGTAGAAACGCGTTGAGCGAAAAAAAGCACGAAAATCAAGCCCAGACCGACCAGAAACAAACTCCGGCGCGAGAATTTCAGCCCGCGCCCGAATTTATGCAAAATGGTCATAATCAGCAGGGTGATCAGCATACAGGCAGGAACTAAAGATTGGGTGATTCTATAAGTTTCTCACTTTTCTTAACGACCAAATCTTCGGTAACGTCATCATAGTCAACAATGAAGGTTAGTTCTTGGAGTCCAACACCTTCATTGACGAGAATTTCCTCGGCGAGATTGTCTTCCACATGCTTCTGGATTGCACGTTTGAGCGGGCGCGCGCCATAATTGGGATCCCATCCCTCCTTTGCAAGGAAATCCACAGCTGAATCCGTAACGCAAACGTTCATACCCATCAGCCCAACGCGGTCAATCAACTGCTTGAGTTCCAATCGGATAATCTTCTTGACATCCTCTTCGTTCAACGAATTGAAGAAAATCAAATCGTCGATGCGGTTGATGAATTCCGGTGGAAACTGGTTTTTCAAGGCGCCTTCAAGGATCTTCTGGGTGGTCTTGTCGTGACCAGCAATGGTGGCAGCAGTACTAAAACCGACACCGCCGCCGAAGTCCTTCAACTCACGCGAGCCGACATTGGAGGTCATGATGAGGATGGTGTTCTTGAAATCGACCTTTCTTCCCATTCCATCGGTCAGGACGCCGTCGTCAAACACTTGCAACAGAACGTTATAGACATCCTTGTGCGCTTTTTCCACCTCATCAAGTAGGACGATGGAGTAGGGTTTTCGGCGGATTTTCTCAGTCAACTGCCCGCCCTCTTCATAGCCGACATAACCTGGAGGTGCACCAATCAGGCGGGAGACCGTATGTTTCTCCATATACTCAGGCTTTTCCGCCATGCATTTTTTGTCGAGTTTACC
>JAFVNW010000081.1 GCA_017506175.1 Bacteroidales bacterium
GGGATCTGTCGTGTGCGGATGAAATAGTCGGCAATCTGCTGGCGGATGTGCGGCGGGATGAGGTCGCGCCGCTTCTGTTCCTCGCGCCGCCTAGCGACCTTGTTGAAGGGGTTTTCCTTCACCCAGTTGCGGTTGATGAAGTAGTTGAACAGGTTGCGGAAGAACTCCAGGTAGCTGTTGTAGGTCGCTGGGCCGATGTCGGTGCGTGTGCCCAGCTCCTTCATCGCCTTTTCGGCATCTCGGTCGGTGAAGGTCTTGACAGGCATCTGCATCTTCCCGCTCCTGTGCAGGAAGCCATTAAACCATTTGAGATAAGAGTGGTAACTTCTGAAGGTGTCGGGACGGACATTTTTGCCTTTGGTTTCCAGAAATTCCCTGATGCCCTTCTGCATCGAGGTGCCGCTGAAGTAGGCGTCGTTTTCCAGAAACGGGTTCCACCCTTCGTACAGTTTCCGGTTGATTTCGCAGCAAAGTGAGCGTGCGTACCTGTCCCGTTTCTGGCCCCTGCTGACACGGTTCACCTTGATGCGTTTGCGGACCAGCGTTCCGGTCTCAGGGTTGAGGACGTAAAACGCTACATACGAGGATTTTCCGGCATGGTATTCCGCCGGACGGAAGTCTGAAAAAATCGTTGCCATAAATGCTCTTTTTTTTATAAAAATGAAAATTTGTTGTCCCGTTTTTGTCCCGATTCTGTCCCGCCTTGTTCTTGAAGAATGGACTTAAAACATTGAAAATTACGTTATTATCGTTTGTTTGATTGAATGGAAGTGCCCCAAAACCCGTATGCAAACATAACCAAAAGTTTTGTACATTTGGCGGCTCAAATTTGTTTTATGAAAAATTGTTGGAACCCATCGTCCATGACGGCCATAACAGGGCCGTGTACGCGGCACTACCACCCCACGCTCTCCATCTGGCTCAGCGTGGACCCGCTGGCGGACAAGTACCCCGGAGTGAGTCCGTACACGTATTGTGGGAATAATCCGGTTATGTTGAAAGACCCGGATGGGAGGGAGATAGAAGTAGAAGCAAATAAAGATGGAACCTATACCATAGTAGGAGGCCATTGTAACAATGACAAGAATATATACATCATCACAAACGGCGAAAGAACGGGTGTTTTAGGGCAAATGCTAACAAAATATTCATTTTTTGATGAGGATAATAACGTTGTGTTAGGAACCATAATAAATCCAAAAGACAATTCGGGAAAAAGTTTTTTGATGGATATAAAAAACGACAGACCGATGTTAATAACATACATCATAAATGCAACCGGTGGGGGAAAATATAATTTTAAAAATAAAGGTATAGATGGAAGAGGAAAGCAATCACTCTCACAATATCATTTACGAGGAATGCCCTTAAATGGTGTCGCTGGTGTAGGTAAGGGCAATGTTTATGGGACTGCCCGAGATGTTGGCAACTATGCAGCTGGATTTGTGGCTTCAGCAGCTGGGTTAGACTGGGATGAGGCTCGTTTGGGATTTGATCTATATGAATGCTTGACACGAAGAGAATTCCGACAAGAATGTATGGCGTCACAATCAGCTCAACGTATTGGATATTCTGTTGGTGCATCTGAACGATGGCAATGGAAATTATATAACAAAATACAATCATGGTTCGATTTTTAACGATCTCTTATACGATAGTGGTGGTGGTCACAATGCTTATTGGGTGTAAAAAGAGTTATCAAGATTCTGCTGGAAATAGTATGACGATAGTTAAACCCTCTTTCTTCAGTACGTACTATTATCTATATCTCAACAACCATCATGAATATGGTTCCAACAGAAATGGAGATCCCTTGAAAATTGAAATAGCAGCTGATGTTCGAACTGCATTTACTGATAGCACAATCGTAATATGGATATCAGACAAGCAGAAACTGGAATTGCCAAACAACGAGACTCCATCATCGTTTGTATTTTACTATGGGTATGAAGAAGTGGAAGTTTTTAACAAGGAGTATTTTTCACCATCAAACTCCATTTGGGAATGGGATCTATATGAGGGGATTACCCCTCTTTTTTGGAATCATACAAAATGGGAGCCCTGCGTATCGCCTTAATTGAAATCATTAATGCACTGCAGCCCCCTACATCATAAAGTCTTTACTTACTGACATGGAATCGACAGTTTTGTGTATCTTTGCTCCATCCATCACCAAACCAATAAACGCATAACCAATCAACAATCCGCCCCATGCCCCACCACCTTTCCACTTTCAGTTCTCAATTTTCACCTCCCCCGGCACGGCACTACCACCCCACCCTCTCCATCTGGCTCAGCGTGGATCCGATGGCGGACAAGTACCCCGGAGTGAGTCCGTACGTGTATTGTGCCAACAATCCGGTGAGGTTGGTGGACCCGGATGGGAAGACAGTAGTGCCAAATGATGATGATGCTAAACAATTGTATAGTGAATACAAATCAGAGGTTCACAAACGCTTGAATAATGCAAGAGAATCATTGTCTAATTTACAGCAAAAAAAATTAGAGGGCAATAAAATTAGTGATAGGAAAATTAGAGCGGCACAGAGTGCGGTCAATCAATATCAAACCATTGCAGATGAATTAGAAAAGATGGAAACATCCCAAATTGTTTTTAAAATATATACCCATACCACGGGACCTTCAGTCACTGCATACGGTTCTACAACGTATAATGTTGCAACAGGAGAAGTCAACATTAATGTGGGAGATGAAAAAAAACAAGTTGTGGATGGGTGGGTCGCTACCATTAGCAGAATTATGATTATAGCACATGAACTCAAGCACGGATTTCAGTACTTAAAACGTGAGATTGATTTTAATCAAGATGGAACCCAGGGGGGATACCTCTATGATTATACCGATGAGCAAGCTGCGATACGCCGAGGAGCAATGTTTGCATTTGGAACCACTATCAATATCAATGCATTTGAAAGAGCATATGGGTTAGGTGCACTTCAAGATCGCAAGGATCCTCGTTCCTATGAATCTTTAACACCAATGCAAAAAGAATCATACGATGCACAAAAAGCACATGGAATATATCATTAAAGTCAATAATCTGACATGCTTGATTATAGCCATCTTGCTCTCATCCTGCAAGATGTACTCCTATGAGAATATCTGCGGCGAATATGTCATGGATTTTTCTAATATTTTTTTTGAATCAAAGTGGACTATAAATCTTCATGATTCTGGTGATTTTGTATTGACAGAGCCCGGAATCGGCTTACTGGGGCCAGACACGCTCTCTGGGGAATACACCATAGTCGGCAACAAGATGATATTGAATTTTGGCAATGCCAATCGGTATCAATACAAGCCAGAGCTTGGGGACACCATAACTATACTCCATTTTTATAATAAAAAAACAACCGCCCCGCAAGTATGTGCCATTGACATATACAAACAATTTGGGGAGTGGAATTTTACAACCCACGTTGCAGCCGAAACAGACACCGTTATAGGTCTTTTTGATAGCATTGTATGCTCTACATTTCTGACCGATACAATAGTCGTCTATCCTCAACACATCGGGTGTGAGATCAGCATCTACCTGTTTAAAGATGATATTCCCGTCAGTGCCCCATATTGGGTGCTTCCCCAATGGCGGATTTGCTCACAGAATAAACTTTGTGACCCCAATAGATTATTCGTGAAAGCAAAACGGAATATATACAAAAGAAAGTAATCGCAAATCCATGTCACCAGTGACTGTAAACCATCACTGCCCTCCAAGGATAACAACCAAGGATAACAACCGAAAGAGCCTTGTCAAGGTAGCAATTCACAAAACGCATATAAACTGTTGAAAACAAGAAAATAATAGGTAACTTTGCAGCGTCAACTTTCCAGCTTCGCAAGGCTGGGGCGTTGGCGAGAAAAAGAGTAAAAACAGAAGTCAACTGTATTATTATGGGCAGGGGGAACTTAATCTTAATTAAAAGGGGCCATTTTATAATCCTCATAGCTGCTATTCTGATATGCGCTTGCGGAAGGCTTTTTGGAGTTCTGGATTTGGGAGACGGTTTTTATGTTTTCGAAGGAGAGTGCCCCGAGGACAGAATCATTATTTATAATAATCAAGACAAGATGGCAGCCAATATAGCAAGCGGAGAAATCATGATCCCCTCTTATGACTATTGGAGGTCAGATTCAATGGATAGTCCCTATGTCCGTGATGTCAAATACAATTCTCGATGGGTTTTGGCTACAGTGATGCATAAAGACACCCTGACATATTGGATTTTGGACAAAGAAAAGCCCTTGCAGGAATGTGTTGCGGGGCCACTAACCAAGAAAGAGTATCATCGGTTGCTTCATTATTCCGAAATTGATGAGGATAGTGGATTTCATATAATCCGTACGTGTATTGTGGGAACAATCCGGTAGTGTTGAAGGACCCGAATGGGATGTGGGGGGCTGAAATAAATGAAGATGGTACTTGTGTGATGTTCAGATTTATAATCTCAGATAACGCATGAATAAACAACAAGTATTTGGCATCGTTATTTCCTTTTTCATTACGTGTTGCGTTCCTGTTTGTGCACAAAGCATCGTTTTTGAAACAGAAATCGATTATAACAAGATGTATTTCAGGGAATTGGAAGACACTTTCCGCATCAATATTTATTGGGAAATAGGGACGGTGTCGTTATCAGAACAGTCAAAAAGTGAAATTGATAGTTTGATAAGGTATTTCAATTCCTTTGACACGTCTGTCCCTATTGATATTTGCTATTGGGATTATGATTGTATACAGAGTTCTGCAACGCTATATAGAAAAAGAGGTTATTATTTATTTGATTACCTGAAAGAAAGGCTGAATTATTCCAATATGCGTGTGTATTATAGCAGTGTGGATTGTGAGAGATGGGAAGAAGAGCATGCACTCCCTCTATGTAGAATGTTGTCTTTTAAAATTCAAAGGAACAACGAGCAGGAATGATGATGGTTCGTCTTTGAATGCATCTTCCACAACTCAAAAATTGTACCTTTTCCCCGCCAAACCCTAACGGGAAATTTATCGGAATCATCCCTTTACCTCTTGTAAAAATCGAAACCTGTGATTATGAATACGACAAGATTAAAGGGGGATGATTCCGTTGATTTTTGCTTTGACATTTGAAAAAATCTTACTTTTGCGGAAGAAGATAATAGGATGATATATTTTTATTATGTATAAAAGAATCTTTGATATTGGCCGAAAGTGCATGATTTTATGCGTTTTATTTTGTTCATGCTGTGAAATGAATAAGCAAGACGCAGCCCAAGTGCTCCAGCCAGACACAAATATGGTTTCCAATGAGAAAGACAGTGTCTGTATAGCAGATGAATTGTATCATTTTATCCTGTCGCGAAAGCCACTACTTACCAATTGGGACAGCAGTGAGAACAAGCGTGGCATTATGCTTTCTTTTGATATATCATCCGATGGAGACACTACCTTTGAAATCACCGCGACGTATCGAAACGAAGAATTGCATGATTTTACGGGGGTGGCCTTCTATGATGATTTTTTCGTCATTATCCTTGATAAAAACAATCTGGGATCAAAATATTACAATGCCAAATTGCTCAATCATCCCCAAAACTTCGAAGAGAATAATCAGCGGATGGGAATTGTGACATGTGGAATCGTCAGAAACGGGCATCTTTTTGAAGACAATAGGGATTTAGAATAAAATCAATATGGGCAAATGGTACTTTTTTGCATCGTCCTCAGTAGCTATGCCAATTCGGGAAATGAATTCAAAAAAAATCACTCACAAAAAAATTGTAAGTGATTGAATGTCTGTGTGGTCCCACTCGGGCTCGAACCAAGGACCCGCTGATTATGAGTCAGCTGCTCTAACCGACTGAGCTATGGGACCCTCATCCAGAAATGAGGCTGCAAAAATACAACTTTTTCCGTTTCCAAAAGTTCCCTTTCTCCCTTTTGCAAAATAATTTTTTTTATTCCCCGTTATATTTCTTACGCAGTAAACCGAATCTTGGTGAACTTTGGTCCGGACCGCTATCTGTTCACAGATCATCGTTCACTAATCACTGAACCATGAACGATTTCTACATTCGCCAGTTCAAACAATACATTCTCCTTGAGAAGTCCCTTTCTGCCAAAACCGCAGAGGCGTATCTGCATGACGTGCAGTTGCTTAATGACTTTCTCGAGGGCACGGATTTCAAGGATGTGACGACGGATGACCTGCATCGGTTCATCATCGCGTTGCAGCAGGACAAGCATGTGGAGGCTACTTCGCAAGCGCGCATCATCGCGGGCGTGCGTGCCTTCTTCCGCTTCCTTGTCATCGAGCAGGTGATTGCGGCCAATCCTGCGTTGCTTGTCGATGCGCCCAAGTTGGGCAAGCATCTCCCCACCGTCCTCACCATCCCCGAAGTGGAGTCTATCCTCAATGCGGTGGATCTCAGCGACCCGGAAGGGCATCGCAATCGAGCCATGCTGGAGGTGATGTATGGCTGCGGCTTGCGCGTGAGCGAACTGGTCAACCTGCGCTTGTCGTGGCTGCATTTCGATGAGGACTATGTGCGTGTCATCGGCAAGGGCGACAAAGAGCGCATCGTGCCCATCGGCCACACGGCCAAGAAATTCGTGCTCCTCTACACCGAGGGCGCACGTCTGCACGTCAAAATCCAAAAGGGCTGCGAGGACATCGTCTTCCTCAACCGGCGGGGCGCGCAGCTTTCACGCCAGATGGCCTTCCTGTTGGTCAAAAAATATGCGGAACTCGCGGGAATCACCAAGGAAATCAGCCCGCACACCTTCCGCCACTCCTTCGCCACCCACCTTATTGAGGGGGGCGCCGACCTGCGCGCCGTGCAGGAAATGCTCGGCCACGCAAGCATCACCACGACCGAAATCTACACACACCTCGACCGCGACTACATTCAAAGCAATATCGCGCTCTTCCACCCGAGATACTGATAAGTTGAAAATTGAAAGTTGAGAATTGAGAGTTGAGAATTGAAAATTACATTGATAAAATGATGAAAAAGATAGAAATAGCCATCCTTTGTTTGTTCAGCTTCTTTTTATTGCAGATGCTTGATGTCCAAGCGCAAACCCCGTTGAAAAAGGCGGTTGCGGGACAGACCTTCCAAGTGCCGTGCGAGCGCATTGACTCGTTGGTGAGCCTTGCGCGGACGAAGAACGGCTGCCACTATAAGCATGCGGGTTCTGGACCGAACGTGTTCGATTGCTCCGGCTTCACGATGTGGGTGTATAAACAATTCGGCGTCTCGTTGCCGCACGGCTCCGTCACGCAATATACGCTCGGCAAGAAGGTCAGTAAGGCGGATTTGCGTCCAGGCGACCTTGTCTTTTTCTATCGCAGTCGTTGTGTCGGGCACGTCGGGCTGGTGGTTTCCGTGGATTCGGTGAAAGGCGCGACCTATATTCACGCCTCCACCTACAAAACGGGGGTCCGTTATAACCAACTTAACTCCTCAAAATCGTTTGTGGGGGCGCGCCGCATCTTCGAGTGTGAGGAAATGCCGCAAAACAGCCCTGTAGTTGCCGACAGCGCAAAGGTTGCGGAGATCTCTGTCGCTGACACCACTCAGAGTAGTCCCGCCGTTGCACCGGCTCCCGCTCCCCAGCCGGCTCCGAAACCGCAGCCGTCTTATTTTTACCATAAAGTGAAAAAAGGGGAGACGTTGTCGCATTTGGCGCGCCGCTATCATACTACCGTCGCCAAAATCCAAAAGTGGAATCGCTTGAAGTCTCCCGACTACATTCGTGAAGGTCAGCGGCTGAAAATCTACAGGTGATGCAAGATTTTTATCTGCTATCCAGAAAATGCCCTGAATGCGGTTCGTTATTCCCCAAATTATCCGTATTTTTGCGCGTTCTTAAAACATTATTGCTATGAGTTTAGAAGAAAAAGTTATGGCGGGTATCAAAGCTGCGATGCTGGCTAAAGACCAACGTGCGCTGGAGGCCCTGCGCGCCGTCAAGGCAGAGATTTTGTTGTTAAAAACGGCGAAGGATGCCAAACCGATTACGGAGGATGTGGAGCTCAAACTTCTACAGCGTTTGGCGAAACAGCGTCAGGAAGCTGCCGACATCTATAAAAACAGCGGTCGTGAGGACCTCGCCGCCGAAGAGCTCGCCCAATTGAAAGTCATCACGCAATTCCTTCCTGCCCAGATGTCGGAGGAGGAAATCACCGCCGCCCTCAAACAACTGATTGCCGACAATAATATTTCGGGCATCAAGGAGATGGGCAAACTGATGGGACTGGCTTCCAAGCAGTTCGCCGGCAAAGCCGACAACAAGCTGGTATCCCAGATAGTGAAGCAGCTGCTCTCGTAAATGCTTAATATTTTGCGTTAAATGGAAGACAATATCGATAAAACGGGAAGCCCCGAAAGTAAAAACCGCACTTTCAAGGACCTTCTGCAATTGGCATGGCGCTACCTTGTGTCGTTGGTTCGCATCCAGGAAGACACGGACATCGAGGCGACAATTGCGAATATCAACAAGGGGGTTAACTTTAGAGGAGTCAATGCCTGGGTTCTTTGCTTTGCCATCGTCATCGCCTCTGTCGGCTTGAATGTCAATTCCACGGCAGTCATCATCGGCGCGATGTTGATTTCTCCGCTGATGGGGCCCATCAATGGCTTGGGGCTGGCGGTAGGAATTTACGACTGGGATTTGCTGAAGAGGTCGCTGCGCAATTTGGGCGCGATGGTGCTCATCAGCTTGTGCGCCTCCACGCTCTATTTTCTGCTCTCTCCGTTGGGCGATGCGCAGTCGGAGCTGCTGGCTCGAACTCGTCCTACTATTTTTGACGTGTTGATTGCCACTTTCGGTGGTCTGGCGGGCATCGTGGCCTCATCCCGAAAAGAGCAGCCGGCCCCAGTCATTGCCGGCGTCGCCATCGCCACCGCTTTGATGCCGCCCCTATGCACCGCTGGCTTCGGGCTCGCCACCCTGCAATTCAAGTACTTCATCGGCGCCTTCTACCTCTTTTTCATCAACTCTTTCTTCATTGCCCTCTCCACCTTTGTCATCGTTCGCTACCTTCACTTTCCCAAGCACAGCTTTGTTGATAAACACCGTGAAAAGGTAGTGAAACGTTCCATCATTGTCATTGCCATCCTTGTGCTGGTTCCTAGTTGCATCACCGCCATCAGCGTGGTTCGCGAAAGCTATTTCAACTCGCATGTGAACAAGTTCCTCACCGATATTCGAAGCGAAAACCTGCTTAAAAATGCGCAAATTGTCAGCTATGAGATAATGTATGACCGAGACAACCCCACTCTTGAATTGTCGGTGTTGGGCGATGAGGTCACGCAGGCGCAAATCGACACGCTCCACACCATTATGCGCAAGGAATACGGACTGAACACCACCGAATTGAAAATCCGACAGGGCAGTTTCTTTAATGCAAATAATCAGGCGCAGATTCTGGAAAATCTCGTTAGAAGTAAGGATGAGGAAATAGGAATCAAAGACGCCGCTATCGCTCAACTCACGGATTCTATTAGAGGCCTGCAAACCGGTCATCGTCTTTTCGCCGATAAAACCCAACTGATTGGCGAGAAGTATAAGGACGATATTGCCTCTATTTCAATCGTGGATGTCCCTTATTTCAATCCGTCTGATGGTTCCAGCCAAAAAATTCCGACGATTTACATCGTATGGAAAGATTCTGCCCCTCATCGCGACATTGTCCTGTCTGAACTGAATAAATGGGCCCCCGCGTTGCTTGGCGTTCAAAATGTTCAAATCGTCACTATGTAGGGAGTGGGGAGTTAATTTTTTTCCCCTCGCTTTTCAATCAATTTCTGCATAATCTGTATGGCGTTCGTGGCAGCGCCTTTGCGCAAATTGTCAGCCACAATCCATAGATTCAATGACTTGGGCTGCGATTCGTCGCGGCGGATGCGCCCAACGAAGACCTCGTCCTTGTCCTTGGCAAAGCGCGGCATTGGGTATTCGTTTTGGTCGGGATTGTCCATGACAACCACGCCTGGCATTTCGCTAAGCAGCCGGCGTATATCCGCCATATCAAACTCATTCTCGAATTCCACGTTCACGGCTTCTGAATGACCACCGAAAACAGGTACGCGCGCAACAGTAGCGGTGATTTTTATCTTGTTGTCGGATAATATCTTACGTGTTTCGTTCACCAGTTTCATCTCTTCGGTGGTATAGCCGCTGGGCTCGAAAGTGCCGCCGTGAGGCAGTACATTCAGGTCTATTTCGTAGGGATAGGCCTTCTCGCAGGGCTCTCCAGCGCGTTCGCTGTTTAATTGCGTGACCGCCTTCACGCCCGTGCCCGTTACCGACTGGTAGGTGGCGATGACTAAACGGTGAATCGTATATTTCCAATGCAGAGGTGCCAGTGCAAGTACCATTTGGATGGTGGAACAGTTTGGGTTGGCGATGATGCGGTCGTCGGCTTTCACTGCATCAATGTTGATTTCGGGCACAACTAACGGAATATGCTCGTAGCTGCGCCAGGCGGAGGAGTTGTCAATAACGGTCGTGCCCACTGCAGCGAATTGCGGGGCATAAGTCAGCGATGCACTGCTACCTGCGGAGAAAATCGCGAACTGCGGTTTTGCTGCAATCGCATCCTCCACCGAAACCACCTTGACCTGACGACCAGCAAACGTAATCTCTTTGCCAACCGACCGTACTGAAGCTGCCGGAATCAATTCGCAATCCTGAAAACCTCTCTCTTCCAATACTTTAAGCATAACGCTGCCCACTAAACCAGTGGCTCCGACTAATGCAATTCTCATATCAAATGTTATTAATTGTTAATTATTTTTAAGTCAACTGAAAAACTCTGCAAATATACATACTTTTGTGCGTTGATTTTGATGAAAATAATCTCTTAAACTAAATTTTCTTATGAAAAAACTCATCTTGCTCATTGTCAGCTTGTTGGCTGTATTCCCAATCTACTTGTTTCCCCAGATTTCCGACGATTTTTCCGATGGTGACTTCATTGAAAATCCCGCTTGGAGTGGCGATGATTCCCTCTTTGTCGTGAATGAACAGCAGCAGTTGCAATTGCAGGCCTCTGCAGCTGGTAATGCCGCTTTGGTTTTGCCCAATAGTATTGAGGAGAGTGAGATGGAATGGCGTTTCCGCATCCGTCTGGCTTTCTCGCCTTCAGATAATAATTACGCTCGCGTTTTCTTGATGGCTGATTCAACCGATTTGCGCGCACCCACGCTCTCCGGCTTTTTCCTTCAGTTCGGTGAAGCCGGTAGCAATGATGTGATTGAATTATTCCATTTGTCTGAAAATCAAAAAAATACAGTGTGTCGCGGGCGTGCATCCGTCAGTTCCTCTTTTACATATAATATAAAGGTGAATAAAAATGCGCAGAATCATTGGCAACTTTGGGTCGATTCACGCTCTTCGGGCATCTATTCCCTGGATGCCGAGGGCGATTGCCTATCGGTTGCGCAGCCCGTTTCCAATCGGGCCTTCGGGTTCTACTGCGTCTTCACCTCTGGAAACCGCAATAGGTTTTATCTGGACGATGTCTATATAGGACCGCCCATTGTGGACACAATACCGCCAATTTTACTGTCTGTGGAAACCGATTTGTTGGCGCCCAATCAGCTGCTGCTGACTTTTTCGGAGCCGCTTACCGACTTGAGTGCTCTGAGTGAACAAAATTATCATATCCGAGAGACGGGCGATTTCGCAGGTTTGTGCGAGTTCGAAGGAGAAGGACAGAGGTCGGTGCGGCTTTTCTTTTCTGAGGATTTTCAGCAAAGAAGAATGTATCATCTTGAGATTTACGGAGTTAGGGACCTGTCTGGGAATCAGATTAGAGTGGTGGAACATGAATTTGTCTTTTACAAATTGCAACGCAATGAAGTGCTGATAACTGAAGTCATGGCAGACCCTTCTCCGCCGGTTGGCTTGCCTGAGTGTGAGTATCTAGAGATTTATAATTCTTTGCCGTTTCCCATTTGTCTGAAGAACTGGAAGCTGCAGCTGAATTCCACAATGAAGTACTTGCCTGAGATACTTCTGCCAGCCACTGGCTATGGTTTGCTGACAACGGAATCGTCAGCGCCGCTTTTGGCTGATTATGGGAACGTTATTGCTTTGCCCTCTTTTTCGATTTCGGATGAGGAACAGATAATTACGCTTTTGGATGAAAAGGGTGAGGTCATGTTTTATCTGTCCTATCAGAAAAGTTGGCACCGAAATGCCTTGAAGCGGGGTGGGGGATGGGCGTTGGAGATACTGGATATGCATAATCCCTGTGGGGGAAAAGATAATTGGGACTCATCGGTGGATGCCCGTGGAGGAACTCCAAGCGAGGCGAATTCGGTTTCTTCCGACAATCCGGATGTCTTGAATCCTGTTTTGGTTAAAGTTGTCGTGACGGACTCTATCCATCTTCGTGTATTCTTTTCGGAGCCGATGGTTGTGGATACGCAGATACTGAAGGAAGGGCTTATTTTGGACCACGGACTATCGGTGGTGGCTGCTATCGTTGTTGCTCCAGCATTTTGTATGGCGGAGCTGACGTTGTCGGAACCGCTTTCCCCCGCTGTGATTTACACCCTTACGTTGAATGGAGTAGTGTGCGACTGCGTCGGCAATCCTGCACCGACAGGCACATTTCTCACTTTCGGTCTGCCATCCCGCCCATTTTTCAACGATTTGAAAATCAACGAGGTTCTTTCCAATCCTATGGGGGATACAGATGGCGATTTTGTGGAAATATATAATGTTTCCGATAAAATCATTGATTTGGGGAACGTGATGATGGGAACGGGAAATGGTGACCTTCCGGATAATGCGCTGCCAGTTATTGCGGATGGTTTTCAGTTGTTTCCTCATCAGTATGCTGCCATTTGCAAGAATCGAGCGTTGACATTGTCGCAATACGTTGTGCCAAATCCTGCGGCGTTGCTCGAAAATTCCAAGTTGCCTGCCCTGCCGAACGATGCGGGTTGCATACATCTACTGACGCAGGATTTTTCGCCCATTGATCGCTTCGCGTACGATATTTCCATGCATTGCAGTTCGCTTAGTTCCACCGATGGTGTTTCTTTGGAGAGAATTCATCCGGATGGAGTTACGCAGGATGAGATGAATTGGACCTCCGCAGCCGAGAGTTACGGTTGGGCAACGCCTGGCTATCGGAACTCGCAATTCTCCGAAATCGCTGTTGATGAGAATGCAATTCAGGTTATTCCAGCTCTCTTTTCTCCCGATGGGGACGGCTACAATGATTTCGCTGAGGTCGTCTGCAATCTCCAAGAAAGCGAATATCGGATTACTGTTGTGATTTACAATAGCAATGGGTTGAAGGTTAAGCAGTTGGCAAATAATGAAGTGGCGGCTTACGAAGTCCGTTACCGTTGGGATGGACAGACGGAGGACCGTCGTCCCGCCTTGAATGGATTGTATGTCGTCCAAATCCAGATTTGGAAAGCAGATGGTAAAACCAAACGCTATCGGCGTTCGGTTGCATTGACAAGGAAATCATGAAATTGCTGTTGGGAGCGGCGTTTGCATCCACAAAAAAAGGCTGACGCAAGCGCCAGCCTTTTAGTATTGCGGTGGAAGAACTATTTCTTGGTGATTTTGTGGTTGGAAACGCCCTTGTCGGTGGTTACGCGCAGAATGTACATTCCATCGGCGAGGTTTTGGATGGAGATGCAGTCGGTATTGCCGGCAACACTAACTCTTTGACCCTGCAGGTTGTAGATTTCGATGCTTTGGATGTTGGCTTCGGAGTTGATGTACAACATATCGGTAGCGGGGTTCGGGTAGATAGTGGTGTGGGTGAGGTCGGTTTCGTCAACACCAACTGTCAGGTCGGAAATCTTCAAGGACTCGGCATTGAGGACGGCGCGGTCGTTGACGTTGCTGCCGTGGTTGTTGACGAAGGCAATGAGTGTCAGGTTCTCGGGAACCCAGGCGGTATTAAGCGTATAAGTATAAGTTTTGGAGTAGGAAGATCCAGGGGTGGGAGTTACCACGTTGGCGTCTCCCCATACATTGCTGATGGCGTGGCGCATAACCTCGTTATGGGTGTAGGTGCCGGTGTAACCGGCTTGTGAACCTTGAAGACCATCTTCCATGATGTAAAGGGAGAGGCGGAGGTTCTGCTCAAGTACTTCACCTACCACCTCGCCAGAAACAGTAACATTGATGGTGTGGGCAGTCGGATCGTAGGTACCGTCGATGTTAACGGTTACGAAAGACGGGGTGTTCAGACGTTGGTCCATCAGGGTAGTAGTGTACGAGTTGCTGCTGGAGGGGAAGAAAACCGGGCCAGGATCGCTGGTGATATGGGCGCGGTCAAGCATAATGGCGGGAGCGTATGTGGAACCACCATCGTTGTAGAATGCGAGAAGGGTGTTGTCTTCGGAGCAAGTGAAGTTGTCGGTGTAGTAGCCGGAATGGTGAACCAAGTGGATGATATTCGGACGGGTGCTCAGCCAATTGTTGATATTGTTGTGAGCGGCCGGGCAGTTACCGCATTGGGCAGTGGAGAAGTGTTCCAACAGGACTTTGCGCGGAACGGAAGTCTCATTCACGATGATTTCGATGCTGGCCGTGTTGTCGGCGACATCATCTTCGTTGGAATTGGGCATGCTGACCTCCACATTGATGGTGTGATGTCCGGTTGAGGTGAATGTGTAAGGAACGTTGTGGGTGAATGTGTGGGTGTTGAATGGCGCAACGTTGCAGCTAGCAGCATAGTCGGCACTCCATTCTCCACCGTCAACTTGGTATCTCACCGTGTATGATGTAAGGTTCACGGCACCGTTGTTGGTGACTTTGCCTTTGATGGACACGGATTGGTTCATGAGTGGATACGTGTTGATGTCCAAACTTGTTAGGGCAATCTCGTTTTGTACGCAGCTGCCTGTCGTCGGGTTGATGTAGTTGGAAGCACTTGAACTCGTAAAGTTGTTGTTGGTAACCACTACAGTGCCATCGTACGAAATCGTGTAATAGCCGTTGCCGTAGTTGCCGTGAATGCCATCACCGTATTGGTCGTTAATGGTGAATACATAGCAACCTGTGCCGTCCACATTGATGGGGGCGATGGTTTGCAGTTGTGTAGTATTCGAACTCAAATCGCTATATGGTCCGCCTTGAGCAAGCGTGGTATTGGTGGAAATGTCCTTGACATTCCAAGTTGTTTCTGAGCCGTAGCGATCCGTGTAGAGCGTAATCTCAATCGTGTGCTGGGCCATCAGCATTCCGCAAAAGAACATTGCGAAAAGAGAAAATAAAAGTTTTTTCATAAATTTGTTGTTTAAAATTGGTTAATAAATATGTTGCAATTTTGAAGGTGCAAATATATAAAATCAATTTGTATATTTTTATTAATAATGACTTTTTTTTTGTCAATATTCAAAAAAATCAAAAAATCAAATCCGACTTGTTCGGATGCGAAAAAAAATGTCAATCCGAGTGAGTTAAATTTGAAAATATTTGACAATCCGATTGAGTTTTATTGTAATTTTGCCGCCCGTTATTTTAATGTTATAAAACGATGAGAACGAAGTATATTGATTTAATATCGCAGACATACGATTTTCCCCAGGAGGAGTTCAAGGTTGAGGAAAACAACCTTTATTTCAACGATGTTCCATTGATGGATATTATCAAGCAATACGGAACGCCGTTGAAAATCACGTATTTACCTCGTATTTCACAAAATATCCAAAGAGCCCGCCGTTGGTTCAATGTGGCTATCGCTAAAGCGGATTACCAAGGTGAGTATCATTACTGCTATTGCACTAAAAGTTCCCACTTCGAGTTCGTCATGTCGGAAGTGCTTAAAAATGATGTCCATCTCGAAACCTCTTCAGCTTTTGACATCAATCTGGTTGAAGTCCTGGAAGAGGAAGGCATCTTCGACAAAGAAAACTATATCATCTGCAACGGCTTCAAAAAACAGCAGTACATTGACAATATTGCCATGATTCTCAGCAAAGGGTATATCAATACGATTACAGTACTTGATAATATCCATGAGTTGGAGATGCTGGATGAGGCCGTCAATACCAAATGCAAAATCGGTATCCGCATTGCCGCGGAAGAGGAACCCCGCTTCGAGTTCTATACCTCGCGTCTGGGTATCCGTTACAACGACATCATCCCTTTTTATGAGAAGAAAATCAAAACAAACCCGAAGTTTGAACTGAAGATGCTCCACTTCTTCATCAATACGGGGATCAACGACACCGCCTACTATTGGAATGAATTGGCGAAGTGCGTCAATATTTATTGCGATTTGAAAAAGATCTGCCCTGAGCTGGATTCCCTCAACATAGGCGGCGGATTTCCCATCAAGAACTCCCTTTCCTTTGATTATGATTATGAGTATATGGCAGAGGAAATCGTTTCTCAAATCAAGCAGATCTGTAATAGGGAAGGGGTGCAGGAACCCAATATTTTCACCGAATTCGGATCTTTCACCGTGGGCGAGGCCAGTGCGGTTCTCTTCTCTATTCTCCAGCAGAAACGCCAGAACGACAGGGAGTTATGGGATATGATTGACAGCTCCTTCCTCACTACGCTGCCCGATACGTGGGCGATCAACCAGCAGTTCATCATACTTGCCGTCAATAATTGGGACAAGGAATACGAGCGCGTTTTTTTGGGCGGACTGACCTGTGACAGCAAGGATTACTACAACTCGGAGGCCTCACTGAATGCGGTCTTCCTGCCTCGTATTCAAGCGTGTACGCCCACACAGCAGAAGAGCGACTACGCCGAGGAGGAGCCTCAGTATATCGGGCTGTTCTGTACCGGTGCCTACCAGGAGTCCGTCGGCGGCTACGGCGGTGTGCAACATTGTCTCACGCCCGCCCCGAAACATATCATCATCTATCGTGATGAGGATAATGAACTCTGCACCAAGCTCTTTGCCAAGGAGCAGAGTTACAAGTCCATGCTGAAGATTTTGGGGTACTAATTATAATTAACAGTGAACTGAAACGATGAGATCAAGTTTTATTTTAGTTTTCAGACCACAGATTACAAACCGCTAACAATGAACTACTTGTCTGTTGAAAAGGTTTCCAAGACTTACGGTGAGAAATTGCTGTTCAAGGATATAACGTTCGGTTTGGAAAAGGGGCAGAAATCGGCGCTCATCGCCAAAAATGGAACGGGAAAATCCACCCTGCTGAACATCATCGCTGGTCTTGAGACTGCGGATTCTGGGCAGGTGGTCCTTCGCAATGACATTACGGTTTCCTATCTTCCACAAATTGATGACTTTTCCGATGACGTTTCCGTCCTCGATGCTCTTTTTGATGCGCAAACCCCAGTTGTGCAAGCAGTCAAGGAGTACGAATCCTGCGTGATACTATTGGAACAGGCGCAGGCAGATCGCCAGAAAACAACGGATTTGGAGAATCGCCTCCACCGCGCCATTGAAAATATGGACCGCCTACAAGCGTGGGATTATGAAAGTAAAATCAAAGAGATTCTCTCAAAATTCGGTATCCACGACGTGTTCAAGTCAATCGGAACGCTTTCTGGCGGCCAACGCAAGAAGACTGCATTGGCCAAAACCCTCATCGCCGAAACCGATTTGCTGATTTTGGACGAGCCGACCAACCACCTCGACATCGAAATGATTGAGTGGATGGAGAACTACCTCTCCCATGCCAATGTCACCCTGCTGATGGTGACGCACGACCGCTTTTTTCTGGATCAGGTGTGCAATGATATCCTGGAGTTGGAAAATGGGAATATCTACCACTACAAAGGGAAGTATGACTATTATTTGGAGAAGAAGGCGGAGCGCATCAGCAATGAAAATGCAGAATATGCTAAATTGAAATCGTTGTATTACAAGGAGTTGGAATGGGTACACACCTCTCCGCAAGCGCGAACCAGCAAAGCAAAAGCTCGCATTCAGGCATTTGAAGGCTTGAAGGAGGCTGTTTCGCAGAAAGTGGAGAAACAAGCCGACTCTTTTCATGTTGAACCCGAAAGGTTGGGTAATAAAATTTTGGAAATCAACAACTTGGATTTTTCATACGGCGATAAAGTTCTCTTGGATGACTTTTCCTATATTTTTAAAAAGGGAGAGAAATGCGGCGTTGTCGGTAAAAACGGGACGGGTAAATCCACCTTCTTGAAACTGATTATGGGCGAGTTGAAACCCAATGCGGGCAAAATCGTTGCGGGACAGACCATCCAGTTCGGCTATTTTTCCCAGGAGGGAATGCAGGTTAAAGGAAACAAGCGGATTATTGATATAGTAAAAGAGTACGCCGAGGTGATTCGGATGGAGTCTGGAAACTTCATCGGGGCTTCCCAGTTCCTGAATCATTTCGGATTCAAGTATGAGCAACAATATACTTACTTTGAGGATTTGAGCGGCGGTGAAAAGCGCAAGTTGCATCTTTTGATTACCTTGATGCGCAATCCCAATTTCTTGATTCTGGATGAGCCGACCAACGATTTCGATATCGACACGCTCAACAAATTGGAGGATTTGCTTTATCATTTCAAGGGATGTCTGCTCATTGTTTCCCATGACCGCTGGTTCATGAACAAGCTGGTTGACCACATTTTCGTTTTCAATGGAAATGGGAAAATCAAGGATTTTTACGGCAATTACACGGATTACAAACTTGCGCACGACAAAGAGGTTCGTATAGAAAAAAAAGCGGAGAAGTTGCAAAGGTCAGCCGAGCTGAAGGAGCCGGTTGGCGGGAAGAGACCCAAATCCAATAAACTTACATTCAAGGAAAAGAAGGAGTTTGATTCGCTTGAATTTGAAATAGATCAATTGGAAACCGAAAAGAAAGATTTGACGGAAAAGTTGAATGCGGGTGTGGGGAGCCCTGTTGATTTTGCGAATTGGAGTCGACGCTACCAGGAGGTAGATGCCGCTTTGGATGAGAAATCGATGCGTTGGCTTGAACTGAGCGAAAAAGAACAGTAGATATGCCGCATGTCGTGTCTCTATAATGTTATTCAGTGGTTTCGTATTAACGTGACTGCCGCTAACGCTGCGACGCCCTCTCCGCGACCGAGGAATCCCATCTTCTCATTGGTCTTCGCCTTGACGGAAATTGCGGCGGGAGAAATTCTTAAAATCTCTGCCAATTTATTTTTAATCAATGGTTTATAGTTGGCAAGTTTCGGACGTTCCAAAATGATGGTAAGGTCTATATTGTTGATTCCCCAACCCTCTTCGTGAAGAATGTCCACCGTTTTGGCAAGCAGAAGAGTACTGTCAATTCCTTTGAACTTCAAGTCGTTGTCGGGAAAATGCGTTCCGATGTCTTCCAGTCCTGCGGCACCGAAGAGTGCATCACAAAGCGCATGGATCAGCGCATCGCCGTCGGAATGCGCCACGCATCCCTTTTCGGATTCAATATCCACGCCGCCCAAACGGAACTTCAAGCCCGTTTCCAAACGATGGGAGTCGTAACCGAATCCTACTCTGAAATCCATCTGAAGGATTATTTCGCGTTCAGTCTGCCCTGCGTTCTGATGCTTTCCTTGTTGAAGGATTCGATGTCGAATGACAAGGTGAAACGCAATGTGTTTTCAAGTGGGTGGTGTTGGTCAACTGTAAACAGGTAAGCCAAATCCAGTCCGAAAATACTGTAGTGGATGCCTGCGCCGATGGTGATGAACTGACGGTTTCCCTTGGTAGGATGCTCGAAGAAGTAGCCGGCTCTTACAAACAGCAAATCACGGTAGCAGTATTCCAATCCTACCGACCAGTTCACTTCGCGGAATTCCTCCAATGAGCGCCCGTAGAATGTCCCGGTTTCCGAATCAAAGTAGCCCGGAGCATCCGCGAAAGATTGGAAAATGCCTTGTGCTACTGATACGTTGGGGTTCTTTCCTGAAATGATGATCGGCTCACCAGCAGCATCATATTGCATACGTCCCAAAGAGTCTTGTTGGTATTGCGGATTGGTCGGAACCAGCAACTTGTTGCATTCCACGCCGAACATCAAGCTGTGGTATTCGCTGAAATTAATCGTATAGCTTACACCTAACTTCAAGTTTGTGGGGAGGAAGTCGCGGCGAAGAGTTCCCGATGAATAGGACATCTTATTGCCGATGTTGGAAATATTCAAGCCTGCACGCAACGTGCTGTTTTCCAAGCCTTTGATTTTGAAGTCCTGTTGGTAGAAGAGGGAAATGTCTGCGGCTCCGGCCAAACCGGCATTGGTTTCCTGCCCTTCAACATATTGTCCGGCAGTCAGATTTGAATAGATAAAGCGCGGGGTGATGGCAATAGAGAGTTCGTCAATCAGTTTGCGGCTATATCCCAAATCGATTGCAAACTCGTTCGGTTTCTGGTCGCCCATCGGTTCGCCATTCACATCGGTGAAGGAGATGTCTCCCAGTGAGAAATAGCGCAATGAGAAAGAGAGGGCGTCGTTGTCGGTCACTTTGAAATAGGTGGAGAGATAAAGCAGGTTGATGTCGTTGACTAATTTGCGCAGCCAGGGGCTGTAAGAAACGGAGATGCCGAATTTGTTCTTGCTAAAAACATATTTGGAGGGGTTGTGGTGTTGTGAATTGACATCGGCGGAAGTGGCCACGCCCATATCACCCATTGAACCCGAACGGGAATCTGGAGCTACCAACAGAAATGGTACAGCCGTGGTGATTGTGTTTAATGAGTTCTGTCCAAGATAGTTATATCCGGTGTGATTCACACTTTGCGCATGAATAGCAGTGCTACAAAGAATTAACACGGAAAGGATTCCTAAGATTTTCTTCATTATTATAATGTTGCTTTTAGAAAATATTGTTTCAAAATCAAGGTAACGAAAAAAGTTTCCTCTTATTTTATAGGATGACGATTTTTTCGATTTTTTCTGCCTGTGTACCGTCGGCGGCTTTCACTCGTAGCCGGTAGAGATAGGTTCCTCTTCCGATTTTGTCGCCAAAGTCGTCGCGACCGTCCCATGGAATCGGGTCGCTGCGGAATCCGTCCGTCGCCTGCGTTCCCTCAATCGTTTTCACCACTTTCCCTGAAATGGTGTAGATGGTGATGAGCACGTCCAAAACGGCACCCGGCTGGTTGTGTTCAAAATAGAAGTCGGTGTGTGTGGTGAACGGATTTGGATAGTTGAGAACGTGGTCGATGGTCAACCCTTCGTCGGAAACGACATTGAATTCGATTTCCTGCTCGGAAGGGTTGTTGAGGATGTCCCATGCGCGAACCTTCAGTTTGTGTGTGCCAATGGCAAGCTTTTCGTAGGGATAGCGCACCACTCCGCAGTTGAAACTGTCGCGTACCGCTTCGTAATAGTTGTTCAGCACGACCTGCCCGTCATTGTCCATAATGGCCACGAGGTCGTGTCCAATGCCGTTGCCCGTGGTGTTGATCCCGTATTCGTCCTTCAATTTGACAAGCAGGGTAGGGGAGGTGTTGACCGTTCCACCATTGACGAATTTTTCGTCATTCATAAATAACTCTATTTCAGGGCCTTTGTTGTCCGAAATGCTGTCAGTACCCATGCCGCCAATGATAATGTCATGGTTGTTGCCCGTTGCTTCCGCATTGTTGCTATAGGCGTAATAGCTGATTTTGCCAGGTCCGCAAGCGTAGTTGATGTCTTTGGGCAGAATGAAGGAAAAGCTGAAATTCCCGTTCCGAACCGTCACATTGCCCTTGAACAGGATGTTTTTCTGGACCTCGAATTCAAAATAATTGCTGGCAGCATCATTCTGTAAGGTGTTCTGTGTCTGTTTCTTGTCGTAAATCGAAGGATAGAGGGCACCGGAGAAGTCGTTGAGCCGGTTCCCGTTTCGGTCCTCAATATGTCCGGCAATGGTCACATGAGAAAGGGCTTTCAGCGTGTCGGTGAAGTTCCCCGCGGCAATTCCGTTAATGCTGTCGGTGACCACAACGCAGGAGGGGATGGCTAACCGCATGGCGGGATCGCCCATGACGTAAATCATGTTCAAGGAGCTGTTGGCGCCGCCGGAAGCGTTTTTCGCGATTCGGTTGATTTCGCCGATGGTCATCGGGCGACCGTTGATTTCATCGAAGATTCGGGCATAGATGTGGTTCCCGTATGTGTGATTCGAGCCTGTAAATGCAACGCGCGAAGTGGTGATGAGCGCGGAGGCCCCCCCCTTGGCGTTGAGAAATACTAATTCAGCCGGCGAAATCAACGCCCTGTCGTACCAGCCGAACTCGCAGGTTAATGTGATCATCCACGGCTGGTTGTAGCGGTTCGCCCATTTGTTGATGTCAGTGAGCTCCAAGATTCGCTCCGTCGCCCATCCGTTTTTGCCGCCATGCCCAATATAGTTGAATAGCAGGCACCCTTTGTTCATCCGATTGTTGATGGCCGCCGTCACTTCAGGGTAACGTGCCGAAGAGGAGTAGGTCACTTGTTGGTAGGCATCCAAATAGATTTTGTCGAGATTGATGTTCGGATTGTTCTGTTCGGCAGCTCTCGCCATTGCATCCGCGGTATTGATGTGCGTGTTGTGATCCTCGTCGTCGGCGACGAATGTCGCGATATTTTTCCAATCACCAAAGTTGCAATTCTGCGTGTTCGCGCCGAGAATCTCTTTGGCGCCGTAGTTGATGGTCTTATCGACGGCGATTTGTGCCTGCGCCAAAGTCGTTACGGGAAAGCGTCCCACGCTGATGTCGATGGTGCCGACGCAATTCTCACCTTCTCCTTCGTCCAATAGCCCGAAAAAGTCGTCATTGGAACGGAAATGGTCCTCGTTAATGGCCGAGTTGGCCTCGTAGTTGGGAACATACAGGGGGCAGCTCCCTTCGATTCCACGGAAATCGTAGGACGGCCGGCCGAAAAGCAGCAGGTAGCTGGGATAAATGCCGTTTGATTTGTCGTAGATCATTCGCATGTAGTCGCGTATCGCGCACACATCCTGACTACCGCTTGAAAATTCGTTGTAGATCTGTTGCGGAGTGACCACTTTGACCGATAGTCCGTCGTTTTCGCGGTGGAAGTTGGCAAGGCGTTCGGCCTGTGAGCTGAAATCGGGATGGGTGACGATGACCATGTCCACCTGGCTGGTGCCGTGCAGGTTCTGATTGGCAACGCTTCCGATGGTCTGCACAGCGTAGCATTGGTCGTCGGAAAATGCCGCGAAATGGCGGAGCGTGTCTGTGGGTACGGTAAATGTGAAGTCCGTTCCTGCCAATGTCCCGGCTAACGCATGGGTGGTGGTCAGGTCGGTGATATCCCAAACTTTCATTGCGGAGGAGGCGTTGCTGATGTTGAATCGCGTAATCGCATTATTCCCAACAGTCTGCGGATTGCAGAACTGGATTTGTCCATTGCGCATCCTCAGATTGAAGTTCCCTTGCCATTCGATGTAGTCCAAATAACCGACCGATGAGGAAGTCGGTTTGCTGTAAGTCAAGGTGACGGTGGGAGTAGCGGTGGACGAGCTGAAGGAGAAATCCTGTTCGGCCTGTTCCGCCAAGTTGCCGGAAACAATGATGTTGATGTTCAAACTTCCGATTGTGGCGCCATTCACATTGACTGAAAAATTAGAAGGACGCAGCGAATTGGCGGCCGCGCGCAACGTGAGGCGTGCTGGAGAGATCGGAACATCTGGCAACGACAAAGTGTAGGTATAACTGGTGGTAGCATCGTACTGATCGCCCAGCCATGTGCGCCCCCCTTCTCCGATATTCCGGGCGTCTACCTCGTAAATCCCATAATATATATATGTATGGGCAGTTGAGGTGGGCGAGAGTGTACTGTGATCTACCGTCTCAATCCGGCGTTTCGCCCCGATACCGGCATCCACATTGATGAAATAGTATGCTAAGTTACTGTAAATGTTGAAGTTATGATTGAATTTCTGAGAGTACTCATCGTAATTCCAACTGACAGGGCCTTTCGCATAGAAAAGGAAATAGTCACCGTCATTGAAGATTCCATCGCCGCCATCATGCATTTCGAGGGGGAGTTCTTGCACATCGTCATAGCGGAAGGCTGAATTCGCTTCGGGAAGCATCCCGCCCCCATTACCGAAAATGGCAATCTGGGCAGAGGGAAGTCCGTTCATTGGGATCCCCAAGTTGGACAAATCCGCGTAGGTGACCTTGTGTATTCCTGATTTGTCTGTCGCAATCTGATACCAGTTCCCGCTTTGAAAGATGGAATTGGCAGCGTATGATTTGCTGGCGGCAGCGCCCTTGTCTGCTTTTCCCTTTATTGAAATGGATGCGCTGACAAGCTTTTCGTAGCTGTTTCCGTTTTTACGGATGGGGATGAACATCAGGGTCGTGTATGGTCTCTTCTTGTCGATGACAGTCTGAGCCACAACATGGATTGATGTGGATTGAAAAGAGCTTGGAATCAGGAGCATCTCTTCATCCGTCATTTTTTCATATTGCTCATTGAAAATGCGAACCTCGTAGTCCTTGTATTGCGCGTTGGCAGGAATCCTTTCAAAATAGGCCGGCAGCGTCTCGAATTCGGGGGAGGACACCGCGCCGGAAAAATAGAGCAACGACGTCTTTTCATCATCATTCTGTTGATAAACCAACGGTTTCTGCCACGGGATAATAATGTTTTTTGTGGTGTTTTGTGATTGAATATCAAAGAGTTGTATATTTATCAGCAAAAAAATCAAAAAAATGACCAAAGATTTGTGCTTCATGTTGCGTTTTGAAGTGTTAAAAAAGTTAACCGACCAAATAAACGAACTATCAAATATAAAATTGCAAAAAGTGGAAAATGTTGATAACTTTTTAAAAAAAATCGCGTAAGTACCGTTTATAAATAGTATTTTTGCAGGTTTTTGAGAGTATTGCTAATTGTAAAATAAAACGAAAATATATGAATAAGAAGATCTTTTGCATTTGGGGACTGCTGCTTCTGATGATCGGGAGTATGAAGGTTTCGGCGCAGGATCCGCATTTCTCGCAGTTTTTCGCCAATCCGTTATACTTGAATCCGGCCTTTGCAGGCACCAATGTCTGCCCTCGTCTCACGGCTCATTTCCGCGACCAATGGCCTAACATTCACGGTACCTACATCTCCTATTCCGCTTCTTATGACCAGCATTTCGACAAGATCGCCGGAGGTATCGGCGTTTTGTTCCTGGGGGACCATCAGGGGCAGGGTGTGATAAACACCTACGCGGCCAGTTTCATCTACTCCTATAAGCTGAAAATCTCCCGTAAATTCAATATGCGCTTCGCCTTGCAGGCCACTTTCCAGCAAAAGAGCCTCAATTGGGACAAACTCACCTTTGGCGATATGATTGACCCCAAGTACGGTTTCGTGTACCAGACCAATGAAACCGCTCCCGACAAACAATCCAAAGCCATCGCCGACTTCTCGGCAGGCTTCATCGGTTATACCAAAAACCTCTATTTCGGTCTGGCCGTCAACCACGTGACCCGCCCATACGAGGGATTCATCTCCGTCACCCGCCTGCCCGTCAAATGGACCGCACACTTCGGAGGCTATTTCGATTTGAAACGCAGAAGCCGCAAAAGCCGCTCCTTCGGCGATATCTCCATCAGCCCGAATATCATCTACCAACATCAGATGGAATTTCACCAGCTGAATTACGGTATGTATTTGAACTACTATCCCTTTGTGCTCGGCGTGTGGTATCGCCAGAGCTTCAGAAATCCCGATGCCGTCATCTTTATGTTCGGTCTGCAGCACGAGAGAATCCGCGTGGCCTACTCCTACGACCTTACTGTCTCCAAGTTGGCCAACCTCTCCGGCGGCTCCCACGAGGTTTCCGTTCAGTTCATGTTCCCGTGTCCCGAAAAACGTGTGGTTAAAAAGGATTTGAACTGCCCGACTTTCTAATTCCATTCAAAAATAAAATCCAGAAAAAATCGTTAACCAAGAATAAATATCAATTGAAAAATGAATAAAATAACGAAAATTTCAGGTTTAGTGCTGTTGGTCGTAATGGCTTTGTTATTCAATTCTTGTAAAAAAGAATATTCCCATACCACTGGTTGGGAGTACAACAATGCCGAAAATGGCGGCTTCGAAGTGTTCCCCTTCGTTGAACAAGAAACCGGCCCCGGACTGATTCTTGTGGAAGGCGGTACGTTTACCTTCGGTAGAATGGAGCAGGACGTGATGTTCGATTGGGGCAACAACCCCCACCGTGTCACCATCTCCTCTTTCTACATGGATGAAACCGAAATCAGCAACCTCGACTATCGTGAATACCTCTATTGGTTGGAAAGAGTCTTCGTGCCCGCCGACCTGAAGGAGGTTTACGACCGCGCCTGCCCTGATGAAAACGTGTGGCGCGAAAAACTGACCTACGCAGAACCTCAGGTTGAATATTATTTCCGCTATCCCGCCTACAATCATTATCCTGTTGTCGGTGTGAGCTGGCTGCAGGCCACCAACTACGCCGCTTGGCGTACCGACCGCGTGAATGAGCAGATCCTTGTGGATATGGGCTTCATCGACTGGAACCCCGATCCGTCACCGGAACTCTACTTCACCACCGACGCCTACCTGACTTACGAAACCTATGAAATGGAGACCGACAACCGCCTCCAGAATATCTCCACTGGCGATTATCGTAATGTGAAAATGGAAGACGGTATTCTCTTGCCGAAGTACAGACTTCCAACCGAGGCTGAATGGGAATACGCTGCTTATGCTTTGATTGGCAACACTTTGAACGAGCGTGTCCTTGAAAGAAAGCTCTATCCTTGGAACGGTCACTATACCCGTACGGATGACAAGCATTACTATGGCGACTTTGTAGCCAACACCCGCCGTGGCCGTGGCGACCTTATGGGTGTTGCCGGTTACCTCAACGATGCCTCCGATATTCCAGCCCCCGTCAACTCCTACTGGCCCAACGATTACGGCTTGTACAACATGGGCGGCAACGTCGCCGAATGGGTGATGGACGTTTATCGTCAGACTTCACACGACGAGGTTTATGAATTCAATCCGTTCCGTGGCAACTACTACGAAGAAAAGAAGAGACTGGAAGACGGTACCGTGGAAGACCGCGACAGCATCGGCCAAATTCCGATGGTTCCCGTTTCCGACTTCAAGAACGACCGTAGAAGAAACTATCGCCAAGCCGACAACATCAACTACCTCGATGGCGACTGGGCTTCCCAAATTGAAATGGACGTCTGGAAGAACAACTCTTCAGATGCTACCGAAAAAATGTATCCGAAGGATCTCGTGAATCCTTACGGCTACTCTTTGGTGGGCGACCACACGCGCGTCTATAAGGGTGGCTCATGGATCGACCCGCAATACTATGCCGCTCCCGGCCAAAGACGTTATATGGAAGAGGACGAGTCTGCAAAGAACCTTGGCTTCCGTTGTGCAATGGCCCGTTTGGGAACACCTTCTGGCGGCGGCGTCACCAGAGATTAGTTTCAAACCAAAAGTATAATAAAGGAGGAGGCGGTTCGTTTCCTCCTTTTTTGTGGCATGTTCCCCAAAAAAGTACGTATAAACAAACCAACGATTCAACAAACATGATAGTAATTACAGGCGCTGCGGGTTTCATTGGCAGCTGTATGGCGCAGAAGTGCAACGAAGAGGGATTGACCGAACTCATTCTTGTGGATGATTTTACCAAACTTCAGAAAAAACAGAATTGGGAGCACAAGAAATGTCTCGATAAGATTCAGCGCGATGATTTTTTCGAGTGGGCGGAAAAAAACGCCAACGACATCGACTGTATTATTCATCTTGGTGCTCGTACCGATACCACCGAAACGGATTACTCGGTTTTTGAAAAACTGAATGTCTCTTATACGCAGAGGATGTGGAGCTTCGCCACCCAATATCGCATTCCTTTGTTATATGCTTCATCTGCAGCCACTTACGGTGCTGGCGAATTGGGCTATCTCGACGATGAATCCATTATCCCACGTTTGCAGCCGCTGAATGCCTACGGGAAATCCAAGAATGAGGTCGATAAGTGGATCCTGAAGCAGGCAAAAACCCCGCCGTTGTGGGCCGGGTTCAAGTTCTTCAATGTCTATGGCCCGAATGAGTATCATAAAGGAAGAATGGCCTCCGTCATTTTCCATTCCTTCAATCAGATTAATGAAACTGGAAAAGTGAAACTCTTCCGTTCGCACCGCCCTGATTATCAGGATGGCTGGCAACTCCGTGATTTTGTTTATGTGAAGGATGTGGTGGAAGTGTTGTACTGGTTCTGCCGCCACTCGCATTTCAACGGGATCTTCAATCTTGGCACGGGCAGGGCCCGCTCTTTCTGGGATTTGGCCTCCGCCACATTTGCCGCCATGAGCCGCAAAACCAACATCGAATTCGTTGATATTCCTCAAGATATCAGGGATAAATATCAATATTTCACCGAGGCGAATGAGGAAAAACTGTATTCAGCGGGCTGTCAACATGACTTCTTCTCGCTGGAAGATGGTGTAACTGATTATGTATCAAACTATTTGATAAAGAAATCAATTTATTGATTTTTTTTTACAAAAAAACATTAAAAAATCTGAGCAGTTACAGAAATATTTATATTTTTGTAACTCAATAAAGCTGGCTGCTGATGGCCTCCATCGGTGGTTCCGTTTTGCTGATAATGTTATTGTTTGAAAATCAATTCTATGAAAAATTACTCGGAGAAGGAAATCTTTAAGATGCTCAAGAAGTTTTTCGGCTTCAGTCAGTTCAAAGGGAATCAGTTGGATATCATCAAGGCATTGCTGGCAGGCAAGGATTGCTTTGTCATCATGCCGACTGGCGGAGGAAAGTCGATGTGTTACCAACTTCCCGCGCTGATGTGCGAGGGCACCGCAATCATCATTTCCCCATTAATCGCGCTGATGAAGAATCAGGTGGATGCCATTCGCACCTATAGTACCGAATCCGGCATCGCCCATTTTCTCAATTCCTCACTGAATAAGGCTGAAATCACCGCTGTGCGCGAGGATTTATTGAACGGTAAGACAAAATTGCTGTATGTCGCCCCCGAATCTTTGAATAAAGAGGAGAATGTGGAACTCTTCAAGTCGGTCAACATCTCCTTTTATGCAATTGACGAGGCGCACTGTATTTCGGAGTGGGGGCACGACTTCCGTCCCGAATACCGCAACATCCGCACGATTATCGATAAAATAGGGAAGAAGGTTCCGGTGATTGCACTTACTGCCACGGCCACACCGAAGGTTAAGAACGATATTCTCAAGAATCTCGATATGGAAAAGGCCGAGATATTCATCTCCTCTTTTAACCGGCCCAATCTTTATTACGAGATTCGTGAAAAGACGAAAGATATTGACAAAGAGATCGTTAAGTTCATCAAAGACCATTCAGGCAAGTCGGGGATCGTTTATTGCCTCAGTAGGAAGAAGGTGGAGGATTTCGCGCAGTTCCTCCAGGTAAATAAAATCAAGGCTTTGCCATACCATGCGGGTTTGGATTCGGCTACGCGCGTGGCCAATCAGGATGCGTTCCTGATGGAAGAGTGCGATGTGATCGTCGCGACCATCGCCTTCGGAATGGGCATCGACAAGCCGGACGTGCGCTTTGTCATCCATTACGATATGCCCAAGAGCCTGGAAGGTTATTACCAGGAAACAGGGCGCGCCGGACGTGACGACGGCGAAGGAATTTGCATCGCGTTTTACGATTACAAGGATTTATACAAATTAGAGAAATTAGGTAACAAAAAAAATAATGTTTCTGAGCAGGAAATTGTCAAGCAATTGCTGGCAGAAACCGCGGCCTATGCCGAGTCCACCAGTTGCCGACGCAAGCACCTTCTGCACTATTTCGGCGAGGAATATACCGAGGAGAACTGCAATAACTGCGACAACTGCCTGCATCCGAGACCCAAGATGAACGCACAAGAACAAATTCAGCTGGCCATTGAGGTGATTTTGGCCGTAAAACAGCAGTTTAAGGAGGACTATATTATTGATGTTCTGAGGGGGACCAAGACGACCTCCATCACGAAATACAAGCATAACAAGTTGAAGCAGTTTGGCGAGGGGGAAGACTATGATGAGAAATTCTGGTCGAATGTGATTCGTCTGGCCATTTTCGATGGTTTGATTGTCAAGGATGTGGAGAATTATGGTCTGTTGAAGGTCACCGAAAAGGGGGATCGCTACATGCGCAATCCGTACAGCATAATGATTGCCAAACCGGTAACGGAAGATGCCGATGAGGAGGAGGATGTGGAAATGGCGCCTACTTCAGGGGAGGCCATCGATACGGTGCTTTTCTCTCTTCTGAAGGATTTGCGCAAGAGCATTGCTCTGCGCGAGGATATTCCGCCGTTCGTCATTTTCCAGGATCCTTCCTTGGAAGACATGTGTACACAGTACCCGATTACGATTGAAGAGATGTCGCATGTAAGCGGTGTCGGTGCCGGCAAGGCCCAGAAGTACGGCAAACCCTTCGTGGAACTTATTAAGAAGTATGTGGAGGACAATGAAATAGAGCGTCCGCAGGATTTCGTCGCCTATTCCGTCCCCAACAAATCGAAGAACAAACTCTTTATCATCCAGGATGTTGACCGTCAGATCAGTTTTGAAGACATCGCCAGTGCCAAAGGTCTGGAGATGGACGAACTCCTGTCGGAGATGGAGAGCATTGTCAGCTCAGGTACCCGCTTGAATATTAACTATTACATCGAGCTCAACATCGACCCTGACCATCAGGAGGAAATTCTCGACTATTTCAGGAGCGCGGAGTCGGATTCGGTGGAGGATGCATTGGAAGAACTAGGCGAAGACGAGTTCACCCTTGAGGAAATCCGCATTATGAAGATAAAATTCATGTCGGAAATGGGCAATTGAAAATGCCATTTCCCCTGCTTAAAAAATCTCATATTTTTGCTGAAAAGAAGGCGAAAATATGAGATTTTTTTACTATATTTGCATTGTATTATTTGAAAACTATATTCTTGATTATGAGTGAGTTAGAAGAGGCAAAAAAGCAAAGTGAAGAGTACAATGCGGGTAACATTCAAGTGCTGGAGGGACTGGAGGCGGTGCGCAAACGCCCGGCAATGTACATCGGCGATGTCAGTGAGCGCGGATTCCATCATTTGGTATATGAAGTGGTCGATAATTCCATCGACGAGGCGCTGGCCGGTTACTGCAATGACATCAAGGTTACAATTGGAGAAGACGATTCCATCACGGTCTTGGATAACGGCCGCGGCATCCCTACCGATATGCACGAAAAGGAACACCGCTCCGCTTTGGAGGTGGTGCTGACTGTCCTGCACGCCGGTGGCAAGTTCAACAAAGACTCCTATAAGGTCTCCGGCGGTCTGCATGGCGTAGGCGTCTCCTGCGTGAACGCACTGTCCAAGCACCTTCAGGCCGATATCTTCCGAAATGGAATCCACTATCGTCAGGAATACGCCTACGGCAAGCCGCTTTATCCCGTGAAAGAGGTCGGCAAGACCGATTATCGCGGTACCCAGATCTCCTTCCTCCCCGATGATTCCATCTTTACTGTCAAGGTGTATAACTACGACACCTTGGCAAGTCGTCTGAAGGAGCTGGCATTCCTCAACAAGGGCATCCGGCTGACCCTTACCGATCGCCGCGAACAAGACGAGAATGGCCAGTTCAAAAGCGAAACCTTCTATTCGGAAGAGGGTTTGAAGGATTTCATCAAGTTCCTCGACAGCGGCCGCGAGAAAATCATGGAGGAGCCGATTTACATCGAGAGCTCCAAGAGCGGTATCCCGATCGAGGTGGTGATGGAATACAACACTGCATTTACCGAAAATATCCATTCCTATGTCAACAATATCAATACGATAGAGGGCGGTACACACCTCACCGGTTTCCGTCGCGCACTGACGAGCACGCTGAAGAAGTACGCGGTGGATTCCAAGATGTTGGACAAATTGGAGAAACAGAAAATCGAGATTTCCGGCGACGATTTCAGGGAAGGTCTTACCGCCATCATTTCAGTGAAAGTGGCGGAACCCCAGTTTGAGGGGCAGACCAAGACCAAGTTGGGCAACAGCGAGGTTGAAGGTCTGGTCAGCAAGACCGTCAGCGAGATGCTTTCCTATTACTTGGAAGAGCATCCGAACGATGCGCGTCGCATTGTGGACAAGGTGGTGTTGGCCGCACAGGCGCGCCACGCCGCACGCCGCGCCCGCGAACTGGTTCAACGCAAGTCGGCGTTCAGCGGAGGCGGACTCCCTGGTAAATTGTCGGACTGCTCGTCCAAGAATGCTGAAGAGTGCGAATTGTTCCTCGTGGAGGGTGATTCCGCCGGCGGTACGGCCAAACAGGGCCGCGACAGCCACTTCCAAGCCATCCTCCCGCTGCGCGGCAAGATCCTGAATGTGGAAAAGGCCATGCAGCACAGAATCCTCGAAAGCCAGGAAATTAAGAACATCTATACTGCTTTGGGCGTCACAATCGGAACCGATGACGATTCCAAGGCGCTGAATATGGAGAAGTTGCGTTACCATAAGGTGATTATCATGACCGATGCCGATGTGGATGGCAGCCACATCGCAACGCTGATCCTGACCTTCTTCTTCCGCCACATGCGCGAATTGATAGAGGGCGGACATGTTTATCTGGCCACCCCGCCACTCTACCTTGTCAAAAAGGGCAGTCAGGAACGCTATGCATGGTCCGACGAAGAGCGCGACTCGATTACTGCGGAGTTCACTGCCAACGGAACCAATATGGGCGGCCTGCACGTACAGCGCTACAAAGGTTTGGGTGAAATGAACGCCGAACAGCTGGAATCCACTACGATGGATCCGGCAAGACGGACTTTGCGCCAGGTGACCATCGAAAACGCGATGGAAGCCGACTATATCTTTTCAATGCTGATGGGCGATGAGGTCCCGCCGCGCCGCGAGTTCATTGAAAAGAATGCTAAATATGCAAATGTTGATATCTAAAATTTAATCACATGCCTGAAAATCAATCCCTTGAGTCAATGTCTGCAAGTCAGCAGCCATGTGTAGCATTGAAAAATGTAGATGTTTTTCAGAAGAAAATACTGATTCTCTCCAAAGTCAATATCACTATTCATACGGGTGAATTTGTATATTTGATCGGAAAAACGGGGGCGGGCAAATCTTCCATCTTGAAACTGCTTTTCGCGGATGTACCTGCAGTAGGGGAGAGCGCGCATTGCGTCGGTTTCGATTTGAAAACCATCAAGGCGCGAGAGATCCCTTATCTACGCCGTAAAATGGGTATTGTCTTCCAGGATTACCAGTTGCTGGCCGATAAGACCATTGCCGAAAACCTGATTTCGGCAATGAAGGCGACAGGCTGGAAGGACAACAAGGCAATTCAGAGCCGTTTGCAGGAAGTGTTGAAGCTCGTTGGTTTGCAGACGAAGGATTTCAAATATCCGCATCAGCTTTCGGGTGGCGAGCAACAGCGTGTCTGTATCGCGCGTGCCTTGGTGAACCAGCCGGAAATCATCCTGGCCGATGAACCGACTGGCAACTTGGACCCCATCACGGCCGAAGAGATTTTCCAATTGCTCCATGAAATAAACAAGTCGGGCACAACTGTGCTGATGTCAACGCATAACTTCCAGATGATCAATAAGTTCCCATCGCGCACGATTTGTATTGAAGATGGAAAAATCATCGATTCCGGTTTGTAGTCATGCTCTCCATCTGCATCGCTATCCACAATTGGAATGTCGGTCAGTTGGTGAACGACCTGGCCGCTCAAGCGACGCGGTTGGGTGTGCCATACGAAATCCTGCTGCTGGACGATGCCTCCGATGAGCATTTCCGCATTGAAAACCAGCCCCTTTCGCAAATTCCGTTTACCACTTATTCCCTAAGCGAGAAAAATCTCGGCCGCTCTGCGGTCCGCAATGCGCTCGCACATTGGGCCAAGTACCCCTATCTGTTGTTTATGGACTGTGACACAGCGGTTTGCGACGACAATTATCTGCAAAATTATCTGGATGCATTGCCTGCGCAAGTGGTTGTGGGGGGATATAGTTATCCTTCCCAGAGTCCTGAACAGCCGTATGTCCTGCGTTGGAAGTATGGTAGAACTCGCGAAATCAAGTCGGCAGCGGTGCGTAGCCAACATGCAAACTGTTCCTTTTCCACGTTTAATTTTTTGATTGATAAAAGCATTTTCCAAAAAGTCCGCTTTGATGAGGAATTACAAGGCTATGGACATGAAGATACCCTCTTCGGCCTTGATTTACAACGGAATGGAATAACAGTCACCCATATCGACAATGCACTGATGCATTGTGTGCGTTGCGAAAATGATGTTTATCTGAGGCAGATTGAAAACTCCATTGACAATCTGATCCACCTTTGCAAGAATTATCCCTATAAGCAAATTCTGATTGAAAATATTTCATTATTAAGAACTTATAATAAAATCCAACACTCTTTCACTGAAAAATGCTTTCGGAAATTCTATTCGCTTTTTTCTAATAGAATCCTCCGCAACCTCCATTCGCTCAATCCCAACATCCGTTTCTTGGACTATTTCAAATTGAATTATTTATGCAGTAAAAATATTGATTTATGAAGAAGAAAATTTTATTTCTGATTTCTTTTATATTGATAATCAGTGGTTTGAATGCGCAAGACTTATATCGAGCCCGGCAGGATGGACATGTGGATAGCGTATATAACGGCACGAACCTGCCCGATGCTTATCGCGGCGACGGTGTGATTATTGGAGTCACCGACTGGGGATTTGACTACACACATCCGGTATTTTATGATTCTACTTTGACGCATTACCGTGTGTTACGCGCGTGGGACCAGTACCGTACGGCAGGTCCGGCTCCAGTTGGTTTCAACTATGGCACCGAGCTGGTTGGCCAGGAGCAACTGCTTGCAGCTCAATGTGATACAGTGAACATTTACGGACACCATTATCATGCGACGCATGTCTCCTCTATTGCGGGCGGCGGCGGTGTAGGCACGCCCTATCGTGGGGTGGCTCCTGATGCAGAGTTCATTTTCGCCACTTTCCGTCCCGATGAACAGTCGGTGATTGATGCTTTTGAATGGATGTACCAAGTGTCGCAGCAGGAGCAGAAACGCTTGGTAATCAATATGTCATGGGGGTTGTATTGGATGGACAATTTCGACGGGACGGGTCCTGTGGGTCGAAAGATGCAGGAGTTGAGCGACCTTGGCGTGGTGTTTGTAACCAGCGGAGGCAACAATGGCGATGTGAATTTCCACCTTGGCCACACCTTTTCCGCAGAAAGCGATACTGTATTCACTCGTTATGCTTTTCCTGGGAATTATGCGAACAATTATTACGGAGGTTCAATCACGATGACCAATTCACCGCACTGCCCGTTCTCAGTAGCCTTCACTTGCTACGACAGTCAGGCTGGTCAGATGGTTTCCACCCCCTTTTATAGTACTGCGGATGGGGATGCGAGCGATGAGGGGTGCATTTATTTCGGCACCGACTCCATCGTTTATTCCATCACCCTGCAGCAAAGCGACGAGGAGGGGCGGCCGGAAGCCCGTTTGGTTTTGAAGCGCCCGCATACGATTTCTTCGCTGATGTACTTGACAGTGACAGCGCAAAACGGTGATTTTCATGCGTGGAATGTGGCCGAACTTACCACGGGGGTTGGTAATTGGGGTGGCGAGTTTACTGGCAGAAACGCACCCAAATGGAAGGGCGGGGATGTGAATTACGGCTTGGGCACGCCCGCCAGCGTGGACTGTGCCATCACGGTGGCCGCACACGTGTCGCGCTATCAAATGACGGATTCCACCATGGGTGGCGGAAACATCTGCACTTTCTCCAGTTATGGTCCCACCATTGACGGACGTGATAAACCCGATGTTTCTGCTCCAGGCCAGAATCTGTGCGCTGCCGCCTCCAGCTACGCCGACAATGCGCTCGCTTACGACACCTCTGTGGTATTCAACAACAGGACTTACGGATTCACCAAGCTCTCCGGCACCTCAATGTCCTCGCCGTTCGCCACCGGAGTGGTCGCCTTGTTGTTGCAGGCCAATCCAACCCTTACCCCACAGCAGGTGAAGGAGGTTCTGATTTATTCCGCTACACACGACGAATTTACGGAAGCCAGCGGTATGGTCCGCTTCGGACATGGGAAAGTGAACGCCTACCAAGCCATCCTTCGTGCACTTAACTCAGTGGGTTTCAATAATTTTGAAAACCACGAGGACATTTATACCGTTTTCCCGAATCCCACTTCTGACAAGATTTTTATCTCCACTCCCAATAGCGATGCCAGTACAACCGCTTTCTTGTACGATATGAATGGAAGGTTGTTGAGTAAAATTATTGTCAATCAAGGAGTTAATGTGATTGATTTGGGGAATCGTCCGAATGGTTGCTACTTGTTGAAAATCGTCAATCCCCATTATTCGCAAACAGAAAAAATCATTAAATCCAAATAGTATGCCAGAATCGAAACTTACTTATACTGATGCGTTTGAAGAATTGCAGAAAATTGTAAAGAAGATGGAAAATGCGGACATTTCCGTTGACGAACTGACTAAAAATATTGAAAGGGCTTCTGAATTAATCAAAATCTGCAAAGAAAAATTGAGCAAAACGGAAGCGGAGGTCAATAAAATCATCGGTCAAAACAACTGATTATGCACGCGGAAATCACTGAGGAGTTGGAAGAGTATTGCGAAGCGCATTCCACGCCGGAATCGGATTTGCTGTATCGGCTCAATCGAGAGACGAACCTCAAGTGCATCAAGCCGAGAATGATTTCGGGACATCTGCAGGGAAGGCTGCTTTCGTTCATTTCGCAGATGATGCGTCCGAAGCGCATTCTTGAAATCGGGACATATACCGGTTACGCCACCTTGTGTTTGGCAGAGGGATTGACGGATGAGGGGCGGATTGACACCATTGAGATTGATGAGGAATTGGAGGAGATTATCCGAAGATATTTCTCGCAATCTGATTATAAAGAGAAAATCACGCTGCATGTCGGGGATGCGTTGCAAGTGTTGAAACAATTGGATGCCACGTGGGATTTGGTTTTTATGGATGCTGAAAAGGACGACTACATTGCCTATTACGAGTTGGTTATGCCTCGTTTGCGTCAGGGGGGAATTATCTTGGCGGATAATGTGCTATGGAGCGGGAAAGTGATTCAGACGGTGAAGACGGGCGACAAAGAGACGCGTGCATTGATGAAATTTAATGACTATGTACTTGCAGATGAACGAGTTAAGAATTTTTTGCTCCCATTTCGTGATGGGATCATGGTAATTGAAAAATTGTAATATGCGCATTGATGTTTTGACTTTGTTTCCAGAAATGTTCGAAGGCGTCTTTTCGCAGTCGATTTTGAAGCGTGCTCAAAACAAGGGGCATCTTGAATTATTCACCCACAACATCCGAGATTATTCCAAGGACAAACATCATCGGGTGGATGACTATCCTTTTGGTGGTGGTCCTGGAATGGTGATGATGGTGGAACCCATAGCCGACTGCATTAACGACTTGAAATCGCAGCGTCATTACGATGCGGTGATTTTCACTGCGCCCGATGGACAGACGTTTAACCAATCGAAAGCAAATCAACTCTCTTTGTATCAGAATATGATCATACTTTGTGGGCATTATAAGGGGGTGGATGAGCGGGTGCGAGAGTTGTTTGTGACGGAGGAAATCAGCATTGGCGATTATGTGCTATCGGGAGGTGAGATTGCTGCGATGGCGATTGTGGATGCGGTGGCGCGTGTCATTCCCGGTGTCTTGAACGATGAGACTTCGGCTTTGTCGGACTCGTTCCAGGATGGTCTTCTTTCCGCACCGGTCTATACCCGTCCTGCCAACTATCAGGGACATTGCGTCCCCGATGTTCTTCTCTCTGGAAATGAACGTCTTATCAATGATTGGAAGTTGGAAAAGCAGCTGGAAAGAACCAAAGCGCGGCGACCTGACCTTCTTTAATCCGCAATTTATTATTCTTTTAGACAAATATTCATCATGAAAAATATCGGCCCTCATGTTAGTGCAAGCGGTGGTGTGGAGAACGCACCAGAAGCAGCCCGTCAATTGGGTGCGACGGCTTTTGCACTCTTTACCAAAAACCAACGGCAGTGGGTATCGCCTCCGCTGTCACAAAAAAGCATCGATTTGTTCAAAGAGAGATGTGTAAATTACAGATTCTCAGCTGATTACATCCTTCCGCACGACAGTTACCTCATCAACCTCGGACAGCCAGATGATGTGAAGTTGGAGCAGTCGCGTGCCGCCTTTTTGGATGAGATGCAGCGCTGCGAGCAGTTGGGATTGAAAATGCTGAATTTTCACCCGGGTAGCCATCTGAAGATGATCTCAATTGATGAGTGTCTGGCGAGAATTGCTGAGAGCATTAATATCGCATTGTCTAAAACGCAAGGTGTGATTGCGGTGATTGAGAACACGGCGGGGCAGGGGAGCAATGTCGGTTTTGAGTTTACCCAAATTGCGCAAATTATTGACAAAGTGGAAGATAAGTCGCGTGTGGGTGTCTGTATTGACACTTGCCATACCTATTCGGCAGGCTATGATTTGAAAACAGATGCCGGTTATGAATCCACTTGGAGGCAATTTGACGAGATTATCGGGCTGAATTACCTGAAAGCTATTCACTTGAACGATACTAAAAAAGAATTTGCCTCACGTGTTGACCGTCACGACAGCATAGGCAAGGGCTTTTTGGGAATGGATTTTTTCATCCGCATTATGAAGGATGCCCGTTTTGACCATATCCCCTTCATCTTGGAAACCCCTGATGAGTCGTTGTGGGCGGATGAAATTAAATTATTGCAGGAGTTAAGCAAATAAACAAAAAACTTATATTTGCAGTCGAAAATCCTTACCGCTGTGAGTTTGATTCATCATCCTCGTTTCGTCTCTATAAAGAATTGGATTACACATACTTTGGGAAGGAACACCTTGCTTTTCCTGAGTTTCTTTGTCGGTGTGTGCGGTGCAACGGTGGCTATTGTCGTCAAGAATCTGCTCTATTACACCAATTATCTTTTGTCAACCGCCTTTCCTGAGGCTCAGGTGAACTATTATTACCTTGCTTTTCCTTTAGTGGGTATTATCCTCACGGTGATCTTTGTCAAATTTGCTGTAAAAGACAATATCAATCACGGGGTTAGCATTGTATTGAATGCCATCAGCAATTACAATGGTAAACTTCGCCCTCACAATATATACTCTTCCATGGTGGCCGGTTCCATCACGGTAGGATTTGGTGGTTCTGTCGGTTTGGAGGCTCCGATTGTGCTGACAGGGTCGGCGGTGGGTTCTAATTTGGCGCGGCTGTTCAACCTGCAGCCGAAGCAGACGATTCTGTTGTTGGCATGCGGGTCTTCCGCTGCCATGGCCGCCATCTTCAAGGCCCCTGTCGCGTCCATTGTCTTCGCCATTGAAGTTTTGATGATTGACCTGACCGCTTCCACTGCTGTCCCGCTGCTGATTTCCGCTGCTACGGGAACCATTCTCTCCCTCCTGTTTCTGGGCGAGGATGTGATGCTCACCAACACGCCGGTCACGCCCTTCCGCCTTCGTAATGTCTGGATATACATCGTGCTCGGTATGGCTGCAGGACTTGTATCAGTCTATTTCTTAAGGGCTTCCCGTTTGGTGGATCGCATTTTTTCCAAGTTGAAACGGCAGTGGCTACGGCTTTTGATTGGCAGTGTTTTGTTAGGCGGGCTGATTTGTATATTCCCTGTTTTTTATGGTGAAGGTTACGAGTCGATCGGTATGCTGACGCGCGGTGACACCGTCGGATTGTTTAAGAATTCGCCGTTGTTCTCCTTTATGGAAAGCGATTATGAGATTTTCTTTCTTTTTCTCACTGGCATTGTGCTGATTAAGGTGATTGCGACTGCCATCACTACTGCTTCCGGCGGGGTGGGCGGTGTGTTTGCCCCCTCACTTTTCGTGGGCGCTTTCTTGGGGTTCCTGCTTTCGCAAATGCTAAACCACTACTTTGGGCTTTCGTTGCCAGTAACGAACTGCGTGCTGGCGGGTATGGCCGGACTGCTGGCTGGCGTAATGCACGCTCCGCTGACTGGCATCTTCCTAATTGCTGAATTGACAGCGGGGTACGGACTGCTGATTCCCCTGATGGTAACTTCTCCCATCGCGTATATCACCTCCAGGATTTTTGAAAAGCATTCCGTTTACACGCGCACTTTGGCTGAAAGAGGCAGGTTGAAAACGCATAACAAGGACAAGTTCGCCGTGCGCAAAATTGATTTTATGAGCCTGTTGGATAAAAATGTCAGCACGGTCCCGCTCAGTGCCACTTTGGGGCAGTTTGTGGATGTGATAGCCGAAAGCAAGCGGAATATCTTTGTCGTTTTGGATGACAATAAAAAATTTGTGGGGCTTCTTTTGATGGATGACCACCGCGATGTGATTTTCAAGCCGCAGTTGTACGATTCCTATTATGTCCGCGATTTGCTCTATGTGCCTGACGTAGTGGTATTTGACACGGATACAGCCGAGCAGATGGTGTCGAAATTCCAGCAGACAAAGAACTTTAATCTGCCGGTCATCACGCGCGATGGCAATTATCTCGGCTTCTTGTCGCGCGCGCGCGTTTTGGATGTTTATAAAGATGTGATTGCTGAAGAATCTGACGACTGAGATTGGGAGTTGAAAATACTCGGAGTGTAGGTGGAGAATTTCCACTGCTCAAATATTGCAGCAAATTGGTAGTAAACCAGTTGATTTGGAATAGGATGTTTGGCAACGATATTTATTAGAACCTCATATAACAACATAGATTACAAATTACTGAAAATGAAGCAATTGATTGAAAATGCGTGGGAGAACCACGATTTGTTGGCCAATCCTGTCACGAAGGCGGCGATTGCCGAACTGATTGATGAATTAGACAAAGGGCAAATCCGTGTGGCTGAGCCAGGTGAGAAAGAATGGCGTGTAAATGAATGGGTTAAGAAGGGTGTCATTCTTTATTTCCGTATTCAGCCGATGAAGGTGTTGAAATCTGGGATATTTGAATTCCGCGATAAAATCGCCTTGAAATCGGGCTTTGACAATTTGCAGGTTCGGGTGGTTCCACAGGCCACTGCGCGCTATGGCTCGTATATTGCACCTGGCGTGGTGATGATGCCTTCGTATGTGAATATCGGGGCGTATGTGGACAGCGGTACAATGGTTGACACGTGGGCGACGGTTGGTTCGTGCGCCCAAATCGGGAAAAATGTGCATTTGAGTGGTGGCGTGGGTATTGGTGGCGTGCTGGAACCCGTGCAGGCTTCCCCCGTCATCATCGAGGATGATTGTTTTATCGGTTCGCGCGCCATCATCGTGGAAGGCGCACATATCAAGCGCGGTGCCGTTCTGGGCGCGAATGTCGTCATCACCCAATCAACCAAAATTATTGATGTTACCGGTCTGCAACCTGTTGAAATGAAAGGTGTTGTGCCTGAAAATTCGATCGTCATCCCCGGCAGTTTCACCAAGCATTTCCCCGCCGGCGATTATCAGACCCCTTGCGCATTAATAATTGGCAAGCGCAAAGCATCCACCGATTTGAAGACTAGTTTGAACGATGCCTTGAGGGATTTTCAGGTGTCTATCTAAAAGGACATGTTGTGTGTAGAGCGGTGCTATGAGGAGAAGCGCATGGCACTGCTCTATAATACTGGGTTCAGCGTCTGCCAGATTAAATCCTTCAGTTGCTGTAGGTTTTTGTGTGCGTGAGAGGAAATGAACAGGGTAGGGGCGGGCAGTTTCAGTTTTTTCTGAATTTTCTTTATTTCTTCCTCTGGAAGCAAATCGCATTTTGTGATGGCGATAATTTGTTGTTTGTCAACGAGTTCTTCGTTGTAAGAGAGCAACTCGTTCACCAATATCTTGTATTCCTTGGTGATGTTTTCGCTGATGACGGGAATGAGGAAGAGCAGGATGGCGTTGCGTTCGATGTGGCGGAGGAAGCGGAGTCCGATGCCTTTGCCTTCGGAGGCACCCTCGATGATGCCTGGAATGTCGGCGATGACAAATGACTGGTAGTCGCGGTAGGCGACCATGCCGAGGTTGGGGACAAGCGTGGTGAACGGATAGTCAGCGATTTTGGGTTTGGCATTGGAAAGGACGGAGATGAGGGTCGATTTGCCAGCGTTGGGGAATCCCACCAGGCCGACATCGGCGAGCACTTTCAGTTCGAAGTTAATCCATTGTTCGAAGCCCTCTTCACCAGGTTGTGCGAAGCGTGGCGTTTGGCGCGTGGCGGATTTGAAGTGTACGTTGCCTTGTCCGCCGCGCCCACCTTTTAGGATGACGACCTCTTGTCCGTCTTCAAGCACTTCGCCCATGATCTCTCCTGTTTCAGGGTCTTTGGCGATAGTTCCGAGGGGCACTTCTATGATGGCACTTTTGCCGTTCTTGCCGAAACAGAGGTTACTGCTGCCGTTGCCTCCGTCTTCGGCGAATATGTGTTTTGTGTAGCGGAGGTGAAGGAGTGTCCAGAGGTTGCGGTTACCACGCATGATCACGTCTCCGCCCTTGCCGCCGTCACCGCCGTCTGGTCCGGCTTTGGGGTCTTGTGCAGTGCGTGCGAGATGCGCAGAGCCTGCACCGCCGTTGCCGGAGCGACAAAATATGTTCACGAAGTCGATAAAATTTTCGCTTGCCATTATGGGTGAATTTGTTTGCTATGGAAGAATTATGTCAGTGATTGCCAAGTGTTCAACTTCACTTTTAAAACCATAAACTAGGAGCTATGATTTAGGAAGTAGCAAATCTTCCATGCTGGATAGCTCCTAGTTGTTCTTAGTCCTGTCTCCTTTTACTACTTGTTCTTAAGGATGTCGCGGATTTCGGTCAGCAGTTTCTCTTCCTTGGTCGGTTCCGGTTCCGGAGCGGGGGCTGCGGCTTCTTCCTCTTTCTTCTTGCCCACTCCGTTCTTCAGGCGGTTGATGGCTTTGATAACGAAGAAGATGCAGAGTGCAACGATGAGGAAGTCAAGGATGACTTGGATGAAGTTGCCATAGTTGAGGGTGATGGCTGCGGCCACCTCGTTGCCGGCTTCATCCAGCTTGGCATCCCTCAAAACCACTGACAGGTCTGAAAAGTTCATGTCGCCGACGAGCCAACCAATGGGGGGCATGATGATGTCGTTGACCAATGAGGTGACAATCTTCCCGAAAGCACCGCCGATAATGATACCGACGGCCATGTCAATCATGTTGCCTTTAACGGCAAAGTCTTTGAATTCTTGAATAAATTTGCTCATTTTTATTTGTTTTAATGTGTTAGATTCTGACTGCAAAAGTACAAAAAAAATGTGAATTTTGAAATCCACAGCAAAAAAGCGTGAGCCCCATCCGTTCCGCATCCGAAGGCTTTGGCGGCCACCCACGAAACAAAGTGAAACCCACGCCCTTAGCGTGAGCATCACTTTACTTTCCGGGTACATAGGAAATTGCCAAATTTTCAGATAGAAAGCAAAAGCGAATGCTTTATATGAAGGAAAAGAACGATAGGTTGTCTCTACCCTTGTTAATCGCTGCAAAAGTACACATTATTTTAGATGTAGTGGGATTTTGTAAAAAAATATTTGCTAATTAGTACTGTTTCGATAAAAAACGCATCTGTATAGTTGATCGTTCCAATGTAACGATATCTAAAAATTTCCTACCTTTGCAATCCAGAAAAATGAAGGAATGATTTTTTTAAATTGGCTGAAAATAAACAAAATAACTGTATTTCCGCTGTTTGTTTTTGCGGTTTTTACCCTCCATGAACTTCCGGCGCAGACAGATTCGATTCAAGCTACGCGCGAAAATTCACATACTTTTACCAAACTCTCCATCGAAGTTCGCGCCGACTTCTCCTACGATGCCAACTACCCCGACAGCGCGGGCGGCTTTGCACATGATTACGGCTTCAACGGCAAGTACTTCAATCTGGCAGTAGGAGGTGAGTTTGGAAAAGGCTTCTCCTATTTTTTTCGCCAGCGAATCATTGCCAATAAGGGGACTTCCTCCCTGTTCGATAATACCGATTTCCTTTATCTTCAATGGCAAATCAACAACCAGTGGGCACTCCGCGCTGGCAAGGAGGCTCTGCGTGTAGGAGGTTTCGAGTACGATGCCGCCCCCATTGATGTCCTGTTCTATACTCACTTCTGGGGCACCATCCACTGCTTTCAGCTGGCCGCTTCTGTTATCTATACCGACAAGTCGCAGCATAACCAATTCGCCTTCCAAGTAGGCAACTCGCCTTACGTCTATTACGCTGGCACGGGCAATGAGTGGAGAAAAGGACTATTGGCCTACAGTCTCTATTGGGCCGGCAGCTATCCCCATTTCACAGCGCTCTATTCCGTCAATATGTTTGAACGGAAACGCGGCTGTTTTGTCAACTACATCTCGCTCGGCAATAAAATCCAGTTCGGCAATTTCAGTTGGTACATCGACTATATGAACCGCGCCATCGATTTCACGCACTTCTTCGCCGATTTCACAGCCGTGAGCCGCATGGATTACTCTTTCAAGGACGTAAACGTCTTTATCAAAGCCGGTTACGACCAGAATATGGCCGATGAGCCCGGCACGTTGGAACCGAAGGAGATCATGATGGTACCTGGACAGCGCTACCTCTTTTACGGTTTGGGCGTGGAATATCGTCCTGCGAAACATAAAAATGTTCGTGTTCATGGCTATGTGGCTCATGCTCAAACAATTGACGTGCCAACCAGCGATGTTCTCGGCACCATCAGCGGCAATGTCGGGGTGACTTGGGATATCGATTTCTTGAAATATTTACGCAAACAGCTCAATCCATCCAATCTATGAAGATGATAGGTTTTCTGAAGAAATTCACCATGAAGAAGGCAGTGGAAACCACCATTTTCCTCGCCGTCTTTTTCCTCTTTTTTGCAGGCCTGTCCTTTGTGATGACCTTGCCTAAAATGCTCAACACCTTTATGCAGACCGCCTACCATCTGTTGATGGAAACCGTGCTGTACATCATGTCGATTACCGTCATGACGGGTGCCATCAGCAAGTTGTTTGTAGAGTTCGGCGTGGTGAGGTTGCTGGAGAAGCTGCTCCGCCCGTTGATGAAACCGCTGTACAATCTGCCCGGTGTGGCCTCTCTCGGCGCGGTAATGACTTTTTTGAGCGACAATCCCGCCATCATCACGTTGTCGCAAGACCGCAATTTCAGCAAGTACTTCAAGCAGTATCAGTTGGTGTCGCTCACCAATTTCGGAACGGCTTTCGGAATGGGCTTGGTGGTCATCGCCTTTATGGTGGGTCGCGGTTATGGCGAAGGCGCAGTGGTTGGCTTCGTTGGTGCGGTGGTCGGCAGCATTATCTCCACCCGTCTGATGCAGCATTTTACCTTGAAGGCCTATCCCGAAATGGATGCGCCGGTTCAGTTTGAGGAGACGCAAAATGCCGAGGATGAGAATGAAGAACCTGTGAAGGTCAACACTTTCATGCGGGTTTTGAATGCGGTGCTCGACGGCGGCAAGGGCGGCGTGAACATCGGTTTGGCCATCATCCCTGGCGTGCTGGTGATTTCCACTATCGTGATGATGCTCACTTTCGGGCCGGCCAACGGCGTGAGCTACGAGGGTGTCGCCTACGAAGGTGTGCCAGTCCTGCCGTGGCTCGCCGACAAAATCGGATTCGTTTTCGACTGGCTTTTCGGCTTCAAGCATTCTGAATTGATCGCCTTTCCGATGACTGCCTTGGGCGCGGTTGGTGCGGCTCTGGGGCTGGTACCGACCTTCGATGCGGCGCATTTGATTGATAACAACTCCATTGCGGTGTTTACCGCGATGGGGATGTGCTGGAGTGGCTACCTCAGCACGCATACGGCCATGCTGGATTCCATGGGATACCGCAAGCTGATTTCCAAAGCGATCGGCGCACACACGATCGGCGGACTCTGCGCCGGCATTTTCGCTCACTGGCTGTTCGTGCTCGTGGAATTGTTGTAAAGCTTGATGGACGTGAGCTTGGATTTGATACAACTCCCCCTGATTCTTGCTCGTATTTGCCAAGTACCTTCAATGCGGATAAGCGCAATAATTTTATCCTCCCCATTGTAGAAGTTAGAGGAGTTTTCTGTATTTTTGCGGCTCAAAACGTTTTACTATGAAAAAACAAAATGTAATTGTTGCGTTGCTGCCCGTTTTCTTTGCTTTTTTTGTAATGGGCTTCGTGGATGTGGTTGGAATTGCCACCTCCTACGTGAAAGACGATTTCCAACTTTCGGAAACGATGAGCGGTTTTTTGCCCTCCATGGTGTTCCTCTGGTTCTTCATTCTGGCGATTCCGTCAGCCTTGCTGATGAACAAAATCGGTCGGAAACGCACCGTCCTGCTCAGTATGCTCGTCACCATCATCGGCATGTGCATTCCCTATTTTGCGTATAATCTTGTTACCTGTTGCATTGCTTTCGCTTTGTTGGGGATTGGTAATACCATCTTGCAGGTCTCTCTCAATCCTTTGGTTTCCAATATGTTGAGTGGAAAATCACTGACAAGTGCCATGACGGGCGGTCAGGTTATCAAGGCGCTGTCCTCTTTCTGTGGACCGCTGATTGCCGCCTTCTCCGTGGCACAATTGGGTTCGTGGCATCATATTTTCCCCATTTTTGCGGCCGTCACGCTGGTTTCCGGGCTGTGGCTATTGTTCACACCGGTTGAAAAAGAGGAACTTGGCGACACCTCCTCTTTGAAGGCCTCGTTTTCTGTATTGAAAGATGGGAATATCTTGTTGCTCTTCCTCGGCATAGTGGCGGTAGTGGGCATCGATGTCGGCATCAACATGGAATCCTCGAAATTATTGATCGAGAGATTGGACTTTACCACAAAACAGGCGGGTTTTGCGCCGAGCGTCTATTTCTTCTGCCGTACCATCGGTGCATTTGTCGGTACGGCACTTTTGGCAAAAATCAGCACAACC
>JAFVNW010000082.1 GCA_017506175.1 Bacteroidales bacterium
AGGAACAGAAAGACGTAACTGTCGGAAAGGAATTCATTGGGGCGCATTGCGGCGAACTGCTCCTTGCCATAGAAGCCCAACTGCTGGTAACCGGCGGGCGCCACATACTGCAAAGAATAGGGCAACGAACGGTCAAGCCAGCCGCCGTTAGCAGCTATCTCAGTATAGCCCAATCGCTTATAGCGTTGAAGATGATATACACGCGCATTAATTTTGTGGTAGTTGAAATCACTGCCGAACACCCCCTTGATGCCACACTCATACTGCAACTGCACACTCGGATATTTTGACAGTGTGTAAAGCGTGAAATCCGTCGTTTTCATTGTCGTCTCATTAAAAGAAAAACGCACACCTGCACGCAAATAAAAATTGGCATAGCGGAAAGAACCGTCGTCGAGTGATTTTTCAGGAAGAGGCAAATAGCAGTAATTGAACAATGTACGGTTCTGACTATAGGCGGTCGAAACGCTCACGGTAAAATTCCGGTCGGGACGCATCTGCAACTTCGCTTGAAGAATTCGACTTTTATCAAATTTTGTGATAATCCAATGGCGGTAATACTCACCGCTAAGCACGCCGATGCCGTCACGGGAAACCAGTTGCGTGCAGCCGCTCTCTTCAATATCATCGATGAAACGCAGTTTCAGGAACAGACTGCGGCGCGGGAAGAGTTCGAAATCCGCCTTCGCCCCCCACTTCCAATCCTTGTCCTTGAGGCCATAGGCGAAATAGCCCCCCAGCGCAATCCGCTTCGACATACGCTTGTTGGTGTAAAGTCCCAACCCGAAGCGCCAGCCTTCATAATAGGTATAGTTCACAATGCTAAAAAGGTCCAAGTCGATGGGCCCCAGCGGGATACAGCCGTTCATCAGCGACGGAAGCCAGTTGATGCGCTTGTTCAGTTTGAGCTTGCGCCCAATGCTGTCGAGGATTTCGTACGTCCGCAGCTCCTGCAGGGTGAGCGAATCATTGCGATAGACAGCGAGCAGCTCCTGTCCCGACTTCTCGGATTTGATTTGCTCTTCAATGTCAAAAATCCCAAACAGGCTGTTTTTCAACGGAATATCAATCTGCAAATCCTTCACAGTAATGATTGAAGTGCCAGTCAGCGAAATGGAATCCAGCCCCTTCAGGTTCAATTGCGGGAAATCAAAAGTCGCCACCAGTGTATCAGGAAACCAGCAACCATTATCCCGCTTGCTGTAGACTTGACGCACATTGATTGGGAAAAGAATCTCACTATTAGTCGGTTTCGCCTCAAAAAACGAGACCGCATAGTTGGCGGAAGTAACAAAAATCGTTCCCTTCAGTGACTTGAAGACAGCATTTTCGCGAGGTTGAAAAGAGATGACGAAGATGGAGTCGGTCGCATCGGAGAGTGTATCCACGATAACAAAGTCATAGTGTCTGGAAGCATTTTTGGAAAGCGGGCTCAAATAATTCACCTGTAGGATTTCCAGATAGTCGCTGCGATACAGATTTTGAAACTGAAAGCGACTGAAAGCCAGGTTGAAAATCGGGTTGTTCACTCCGGAAGTCCTTGAGGCGACCAATTTTTCGTAATGATGGTCCGGTTGTTTGAAATAGACCTCGCTGACGCTTTCGGAGAGAAAAAGCGGGCGGCTGCGCCATTCCGCAAGTTTTTCGGTGGATTCATCCATAAAGACCGACATTTTCTGGTAAATGGAATACTGAAAAGTCGAAGAATGATAGGCTCCATTTTCCTCCCGATGCCGGTACGCCTCTTCCATCAGGAGGTCGGCGGGATTGACTTCCGGGAAAATCTCCACGCCGTCCAAATCGTACTTCTTCGTTGTATCTATCTGACCTATTGCAAGATAGGAGAAAGATAAGAGAAGAAAGGAGAATAGAATCGGGTGGAGGGCGCGCATGGTTTGGCAAATGAAATAACGGCCGCAAAAATACGATTTTTTCAAAGAAGGAAGGAACGGGATTAGCGAAAATCCGATTTAACCGCCGAAATCTCGTTCCTGCTGCATTTTGGAAAAACAGTCAAGGGGTGGGCGCAAACAAAAAAAAACGCGAAACTTCGCGAAATTTGAGGCCATTTCAATTTTTATTCGTACATTTGCAATCTATTATAAAAAGCATAAACCATTAACAATCAAATAATTAAATTAGGAAAAAGTTATGGAAGGTGGAAGAATTGTTCAAGTGAACATTGAAAACCAGATGAAGACGGCCTATATCGACTATTCCATGTCGGTAATCATTGCCCGCGCACTGCCCGACGCACGTGACGGACTCAAGCCGGTTCACCGCAGAATACTATATGCCATGTGGGACATGGGCATCTTGGCCGGCAAGCCGTTCAAGAAATCGGCGAGAATCGTCGGTGAGGTGCTCGGTAAGTACCATCCGCACGGCGACTTGGCCGTTTACGACGCGATGGTGCGCATGGCGCAGGACTTCTCCATGCGCTGCCCGTTCGTGGACGGACAAGGAAACTTCGGTTCAGTGGACGGCGACAGCCCCGCCGCCATGCGTTACACGGAAGCCCGCCTACGCAAGAGTGCCGAAGAGATGCTGGCCGACATTGAAAAGGACACTGTGGACATGCGCAACAACTTCGACGACTCGCTGCAAGAGCCGACCGTGCTGCCCGCCAAGATTCCCAGTCTGCTGGTGAACGGATCCTCCGGCATCGCCGTCGGCATGGCCACCAACATGGCTCCGCACAACCTGAGCGAAGTTTGTGACGGCATCATCGCCTACATCGACAACAACGACATCACGATTTCCGAACTGATGCAGTACATCAAGGCACCCGATTTCCCATGCGGCTGCACCATCTACGGCTACGACGGCGTACGCTCCGCTTTCGAGACCGGCCGCGGCCGAATCATCATGCGTGGCGAAGCCTCCATCGAGGAAAAGAACGGCCGTAACTACATCGTGGTCACCTCCCTCCCCTATCTCGTGGGCCCCTCCGACCTGATTGCCCACACCGCCGAACTCGCCAAGGAAGGCAAAATCGACGGCATCACCGACATTGAAAACCTGAGCAACAAAAAGAACGGCACCCGACTCGTCTATCACCTGAAGAAAGAGGCCATTCCAAACGTCGTGCTCAACAAGTTATATCAAAACACCGCTCTGCAATCCTCTTTCAGCATCAACAACGTGGCCCTGGTGAACGGGCGTCCGATGACGATGAACCTGAAAGAACTCATTGAATGCTACGTCAAACACCGGCACGAAGTGGTGGTTCGCCGCGCCCAATTCGACCTTAAAAAAGCGCAGGAACGCGCACACATTTTGGAAGGTCTGTTGAAAGCATTGGACATCATTGACGAAATCATCGCACTCATCCGCGCTTCCAAAACAGTGGACGAAGCCCGTCAGGGATTGATAGACAGATGGGCATTCAGCGAAATTCAGGCCCGTGCCATCGTTGAAATGCGCCTCCGTCAACTCACCGGTTTGGAAAGAGAAAAATTGCAAGAAGAATACGACGAACTGATGAAACAAATCGACTACCTGCAACGTTTCCTCGCCGACATTACCATGCAGATGCAGACCATCAAGGACGAGCTCACCGAAATCAAAGAGAAGTATGGCGATGAACGCCGCTCCAAGATCGAATATGCGTCTTCCGATTTCAAGATTGAAGACACCATCGCCGACACCGAAATGGCCATCACAATTTCGCACATGGGCTACATCAAGCGCACACCGCTCGCCGACTACAAAGCGCAGAACCGCGGCGGCCGCGGCTCTCGTGGAAGCGCCACCCGCGACGACGACTTCACCGAGCAACTCTACATGGCCACCAACCACAACTACCTGCTCTTCTTCACCGAAAAGGGCCGGTGCTACTGGCAACGCGTTTTCGAGATTCCCGAAGGCACCAAGACCTCCAAAGGGCGTGCCATACAGAACCTCATCAACATTGAAAGCGACGACAAAATCAAGTCCATCATCAACGTAAAGGACTTGACCGATACTGAGTTCACCGAAAGTCACTGCGTCATCCTCTGCACCGAAAAGGGCATCATCAAAAAGACCACGCTGGCTGCTTACGCACGTCCGCGCGCCAACGGCATCAACGCCATCGTCATCCGCGAAGGCGATCACCTACTGGAAGCCCAACTCACCGACGGACACAGCGAAATCATGATCGCCAACTACTCCGGCAAGTGCGTCCGCTTCAACGAAGAAAAGGTTCGCCCGATGGGCCGCACCGCCTCCGGAGTGAAAGGCATCACTCTCGCCAACGACAACGACCGCGTAATCGGCATGATTTGCATGGAAAACACCGAGAGCAACGTGCTAGTGGTTTCCGAAAACGGCTACGGAAAACGCTCGCTTGTGGATGATTATCGCATTACCAACCGCGGCGGAAAGGGCGTGAAAACCATAAACATCACCGAAAAAACCGGCGGTTTGATTGCAATGAAGAAAGTGACCGACAATAACGACCTGATGATTATCAACCGCTCCGGCATCGCCATCCGTCTGCATGTGGACACGCTGCGCGTTAGCGGCCGAGCCACCCAAGGTGTGATACTCATCAACCTCAACGGCAAAGACAAGATTGCCGCCGTGGCCTGCGTTCCGCGTGAAGAGGAAGAGCCTGAAGAGAATCCTGAGAATCCCGAGAACCCTGAGAATCCGCAAAGCTCGGAGGTTAATGAATAAGTTTTTTGAATGATGAATTTAATGCCCGTGGACGGAAATCCTACGGGCATTTTTTTTTGCAAAAAAACTTATAAAATTTTATCAACAACAGTTTTTTAATATAAATTAAATTGTATTTTTGCCAGCCCAACCACCAATCAACAATCATACGGAAATGAGAAAACTTTTATCCCTTTTTGCCTTTTTGTTCGTCATCGGTTTCTGCGCTGGCCAGAACCTCCCAGCCGAAGCAACTTCCTTTGTTTCAACATATTATCCCAACAATCACATCACATCCGTTGCCCAATATCCTGCTCCGTCGGAATTCGCATATCGGGTGGAATTGGATATGAACGTCGTCATCTTCTTCGATGCAAACGGCCGTTGGATCATCATCGAGTCGTTTGAGCAGGGAATTCCTTCCACGCTTCTGACGCAAAAACAAAAAGCTTACATTGAATCCTTGGGGTACAACTTGCGTGCAGTAGGCAAGCTCAACCGCAAGGCCGGAGACAGCATTCTGCTCATTATGGAAGACGGTGCTGGCTACCGCTTCGATGCCGCCGGCAACTTCATGCGTACCGAAATGGAGGAATGAATAACGAATCACGCGTAAAAAATCGTTCTGCAAGATCGAAGCGGCAGAACTAAAAACATAGGCGGGGCTAATGATTGCACCGCTTTTTTTTCACAAATCTCACAAGCCTCTGCTGTATCTTTTTCACGACAAGCAATGAAAACATCACTACTTTAGGCGATCATTATCCTTCATTAAACCTCAAAGACAAATTATCGTCTATGCGCGCGTATTTCTCCAATACCATTCACAAAAATAATTATCGACCCAAAATAATAAACTGAATGAAGTATTCACGTATTCTCACCTTTTTTGCATTTATCTTTTTCTTCAATCATATAGCATTAGCGCAAAACGAAGACCTTCATAAGTTGGTCACCCCAACTACCGGCGTCATCGCAGGCAGTTTGGCCGATGAATATGGAAAGCCCATCCCCTACGCATCCATTTTCGTGCTGAATGCAAAAGACTCGGTGACAACCGCATACGGGATAACCAATGAGGAGGGACGTTTTACCATCGCAGAAATCCCATACGGGAAGTCGTTTCTCAAAATCGAGTACGTGGGCTACAGCACCATTTTCACCTCTCCATTTATCTTAAGCGAAAGCAACCCCATCTACAAGATGCAACGCATCAAGCTGACGGAGAAGGTGCAGGTTTTGGGAGGGGTAGAAATCAGGGCTCAAGTGGAGATGTTAGAGAGCAACCTCGACAAGAAAGTCTTCAATGTGGAATCAAGCATCACCACCGACGGGGCTACTGCCGTGGAAGTTTTGGAGGAAATTCCCTCGGTGGATGTTGATTTGGACGGAAACGTGACATTGCGCGGAAGCGAGAACGTCACCATTCTAGTAGATGGGCGATCCACCAACCTCACGTTGGACCAGATTCCCGCCAATCTGATTGAGAGCATTGAGGTCATCACCAACCCCTCTGCACGCCTGGAGCCCGACGGGATGTCCGGCATTCTGAACGTAGTGCTGAAAAAACGCCGTGAAAGCGGTTTCAACGGAATGGTGAGCGGACGCGGCAGTATGGAGTTCTTCCGCAACAAACCCGTCATCAACAACTACAGCGGCAACGTTAACTTCAACTACAACTACAACAAAATCAACGTTTTCGTAAACTACGATTTTCGCGGTTACCACCGACTGAATGGTGGCCAGACCCACCGCATCTCGTGGTTCGACCAAAATCCAGCCTACCTCTACCAAAGCAACACCAGCGAGTTCAACGGCTACTCCCACAATGTACGCACTGGTCTTGACTGGTTCATAAACAAGAAAAACACGCTGAGCTTCACGCTTTCGTACAACAACAACCGCCACAAATCGGAGAACAACCTGCAGGTGATGAACGACAGCATCAGCGAATTCCTCTACAATGACGGGGATTATTTTTTGGACATCTTGAGTCCCTCAGTGCAAACTGACTGGATTGCCAGCCATTCAACCCCTTTCGAGAGCTACTTGCAACTCAGCAACGGCCAAAACATCCGCCACAACTTCAGTGCGGACATCAACTACAAAAAAACGTTTGAAAAGAAGGGGCGCGAACTCACCGCCGACCTCTACTACACGCGCAACCACCGCGAATCGAACGATTCCACCGCGCAAAACTACGATTTCCCCTACGACCACATCGACATTTTCCAGAAAGCAGTCACCATTGACGACAACACCACCGCCACCGGCCAGGTGGACTTCGTGACACCCGTCGGGCAGAAGGGCAGAATAGAAACCGGCTACAAGCTCTCGTTCCGCTCCATCGGCGAGGACTACCGTTTCTTCCGCGGCGACGACACAACCTCCATGTACCGCGACAACACGCAAAGCAACCACTTCGTCTTCACAGAGATGATCAACGCACTCTACTTCATCTACTCCACCTCGTTTTGGGACAAACTGAAAATCCAAGTCGGCGTTCGCGGCGAAATGGCCAACACCAAGTCCGACCTGAAATCCGCCGGCGAAGTACACCGCAAAGACTACTACAACCTCTTCCCCACAGCCCATATCCGCTACGACATCACGAAAGAGCACTCTCTGCAAATCAGTTACTCACGACGTGTGAGCCGCCCCAGTATATGGCAACTCAACCCCTTCGTGGACGTTTCCGACAAACTCAACCACCGCATGGGCAATCCGGATTTAACTCCTGAATTCGTCAACTCCGTTGAACTGGGCTACTTGATGACCATCAAGAAAACCAGCCTGAGCTTCACCGCATTCTATCGTCAGCGCAACGATATCATCAGCCGCTACACAGAACTTTACCGCGACACACTCACCGGCGACAACTACACACTCACTTCCTACCGGAATTTGGACAAGAGTCAGAATTTTGGTTTCGAAGCCGTTTTCGGACAGAAACTCTGGAAATTCTGGAACATCACCCTCAGTGGCAGTTTCTACCGTGTCATCATCAACGATGCCACAACGCACATCGATGACTACCTCGCCCGCGACTGGACATGGAACGCCCGTCTGAACCAGAGCTTCAACCTCCCCAAAGACTGGCAAATCCAAGTCAACTTCCGCTATCGGGCACCGAGCATCACCACTGGCAGCATGGGCTGGGGCAGCGGCGGTGTAGGGCAGGGCAAACGCTCCGGCAACTACTCCCTCGACTTGGGTGCGAAGAAATCCTTCCTCAACAAGGCGCTGGTCATCAGTCTGAACTGCCGCAATCTCATCAGCTCTTACAAATCGCAAATCACCACCTACCTGCACCAAGACAACCGCGGTTACGATGCCTTCAGCATACGCGAGAGAAGTCGCTTTAACATCTCATTATCTATTAGTTACAAAATCAACAACTATAAAAAGCGCAATGTGAAAATCGATGGCGAAGAGTATCCCGATGGTGGCGAGGATTAAGAGAAAGAAAGTGTTTATGGAATTCAACGCCCACAGAAGGAGGCGTCAACTCCTCATTGGAGCAGATGTTCAATCAGGATTTTCACACCGATACCGATGAGGATGAGACCACCGGCAATCTCGGCCTTGTTGCCCAACGCCTTCCCGAACTGCTTGCCGATATAAGCCCCGCCGAAAGAAAAAAGGAACGTGGTGATGCCAATCAGAACCACCGACAACGCAATGCCCATCGTGGGCGGTGTACAAGCGAAAGTGACGCCGATAGCCAACGCATCAATGCTGGTGGCCACCGCTAAGACAAGCAGCTCTCTTATTGTGACTTGTGCGGAAGCGGACTGTCCATCATCCCCGCGGAACGACTCCCAAATCATCTTTCCGCCAATAAACAACAGCAGGCCAAAGGCGATCCAGTGGTCGAAAGCGGTGATGTACGCACTGAAGCCAGTACACAACGCCCAGCCCAACAACGGCATCAATGCTTGAAAACCACCGAAATACAAGCCCAACCGAGCGGCCAGCCTCCCATCGAAGGACTTCATGCCCAGCCCTTTGCAGACCGATACCGCAAAAGCGTCCATGGAAAGGCCGATGGCGATTAAAATGACAGTAAGGATGTCCATAAAAAAAATGCAGAGACGCAACGAATCACGTCTCTGCCGAAATTATATCAAAATGATTATTCCAATTCGTGGATTACAAGACCTGAACGCAGTTTCGGTTCAAACCAAGTGGTCTTCGGGGGCATGATGTTGCCAGAATCGGCAATGTCAATCAACTGTTTCATGGAAACCGGATACAAAGCGAAGGCAACAGCCATCTCGCCACTGTCAACACGACGCTTCAGCTCGCCCAGTCCGCGGATACCGCCGACGAAATCAATGCGCTTGTCGGTACGCAAATCCTTGATGCCCATTACCTTGTCAAGGACGAGGTTGGAAAGGATGGTCACATCGAGCACGCCGATCGGGTCATTATCGTTGTAGGTGCCGTTCTTGGCAGTCATTTTGTACCACTTGCCGTCGAGATACATGCTGAATTCGTGCAACTTGGTGGGTTTGAAAATGTCGGTACCCATTTCCTGAACGTCGAAATTCTCGGCAATCATCTTGATGAACTCGTCTTTGGAGTGGCCATTGAGGTCTTTCACGACACGGTTGTAGTCGATGATTTTCAGTTGGTTATCCGGGAAGATAACCGCCATGAAGTAGTTGTATTCCTCGTTGCCGGTGTGATTCGGATTGTTCTTGCGTTTCTCGCTTCCAACCAATGCAGCGGCAGCCGTACGGTGGTGACCATCAGCAACATACAGATAAGGAATGTCGTTCTTGAAAATTTCGGCGATGCGTTTGTTGGTGGCGTCATCGTTGATTACCCAGAAATGGTGACCAAAGCCGTCGTCGGCTACGAAGTCGTATTCCGGTTTTTGGTTTTTAACGATGTTGTCAACGATTTGATCGATTTCCTTGTTGTCGGGATAAGCGAAGAAAACGGGTTCAACGTTGGCGTTGGTGATGCGCACGTGAATCATACGGTCTTCCTCTTTGTCCTTGCGGGTGAGCTCGTGTTTCTTAATGTTGCCGTTCAGATAGTCGTCAACGCAGGCGCAGCCAACGATGCCGTATTGGGTACGGCCGTCCATGGTCTGGGCATAGATGTAGAATTTCTCTTTGTCTTCCTTGACGAGATAACCCTTGTCTTTGAACATTTTGTAGTTCTCAACGACTTTGTCATAGACTGCCTGAGAATGTTCGTCGGTGCCAGCAGGAAGGTCGATTTCGGCCTTGGTCACGCGGAGCAGTGAATAGGGATTGCCGGCGGCTTCTTTGCGAGCCTCTTCGGAATTGAGCACGTCGTAAGGACGGCAAGCTAATTTTTCAACGATTTCTTTGGGAGGACGAAAGCCTCTGAAAGGTTTTACAATTGCCATGATTTTTAGTATTTAGTGATTAAATTGTTTTAAGTTTCAAGGTGCAAAAATACGAAAAATAATGATGAGCGGCGAATGATTTTGAATTAGAATTGATAGAAGAAAGAGAGAGCCATTTCGGTACTGAACTGTTTTTTATTCAAACGGTAGTTGCCGTGATTGCCATCGCCGACTCGGACGGGCACCAGCGACTGCACAAAACGGAAATTGATGCCGTAATGGTCTTTAATGAGGTAGGAAATGCCCGCCATACCAGCGATTTCATAAAAACGGAAGGGCATTCTGGCTGGGATGACTCCGTTCGCATCCTTTTCAACAGCATGGAGCAACACATTGAAAGTCGGCCCCAGTTCGATTTCGAATCCCTTGAAAGCCATGAATTTGGCCAAAACCGGAACTTCCATATAGTAAAGCGTCAGCACGTACTTGTTGCCGATGTTGCCGTTCTTGTCCGCTTTAAGATAAGTGCTGCTTCCCTTCATCACGAAATTGATTTCCGGCTGAATCGCCCATTTGGGTGCCTGGATAAAACGCCAGTTCACGAAACCGCCAGCATACGCGCCGACCTTGTGAAATCCAGACAAGTCATCACCCGAAATCTGCGTCATTGAAAGCCCAGCACGAAGTCCACCCTTGAAATTTTGGGCGCAACCCACTGAGAACAAACATATTAGGATTAAAACAAGGAATGATTTTCTCATATATAATCAACTAAAAGAGCTACCACCTACCTGAATAAAAGCGACACCATTTTCTTCTCTTCCGCCGGCTCCCTGTCCTCAATCTGATACTCGTCGGAACCCAGCAAGGAATCATTCAAGTATCTGTCAATCAAATAATAACCAGGCTGTAAAATGAAGGTGAAACTACCGTTGTGGAGGTTGGGGCGATAAACGCCGACCTGCTTTTTCGTACCAGCCTCACGGATGACCACTTTATAGCTGTTCAGATTGGCCATGAGCGTGACGGAATCCACCTCAGCCACATCGCCCTGAATCACGTAATAAGGTGCAGCGACTTCTTGGAAGGTGACTTTATAGACATCCAAATCGCCCGTGCTGTTTCCGCGGTAATCGGCGATATAGGCGTAACGTCCAGACTTTGTAACCGAAATCGTCTTGTTATCGTCAGGGGTATTGATGGGGAAAGCGAGATTTTCTGGAATTGCAAAGAACTGATTTTCAGCATCCCAACTTGATTTGAACAAATCGAAACCGCCCATGCTGTTATGACCTTGGGAACTAAAGAAAAAGGTCACGCCATCGGGTGCGATGTAGGGGTAGCTGTCATGATACTTCGTATTGATGTTGGGGCCGGCATTCTTCGGATTGCTCCATTCGCCATTCGGCAGGCGGCGGGAGAAGTAGATGTCGTAGCCGCCATAGCCGCCGGGGCGGTTGGAAGAGAAGAAAATCCACTGTCCGTCGGGGGAGATCATCCCGGCCTCCTCCCCTTGCTCACTGTTCACCGTCAAGCTGAGCATCTCGGGGCGCGAGAATTGCTTTTTCTCTTTTTTACTGAAAAACAAATCGTCAAATCCCTTGTCGTTATTGCAATAGAGGATGAGTGTCTCGCCGTCGGCCGTCACCCCAACGACATCCTCAATCAAGGTGCTGTTGACAGGTGGCTGCATCTTCTTGGCTTTCAACCATTTACCATCAACAAAATCCGAAGTATAGATATCGGCGAATTTATAGCCATCGATATCCAGTTCCGAACCGCTATTCTGCGCCTGTTTAGAAGAGAAATAGAGCGTATGCTCATCGGCGGTAATGTAGGCATTATAGTCGGGAAACTCGGAATTGATTTCAGTGCCGAGATTGTCGAGTGTCACATCATTGCGAAGCGATATCAGCAGTTTGGCATTGTCGCACATTTCCAAATAGCGTTCAACCGGCAAGTCCGACTTATCCTGCTTCAAATTACACTTGACGAAGGCGTTAAACTCGTCAATTGCCTCATCAAACTGATAATTGAGCATATAGGCTTTTCCGAGATAAAAATGGATATACTGATCGGCTTTTGGTTTTTTGAGGGCGCGCGTGAGGTGCACAATCGCCTGACTTTTGCTCAAATTCGCATTGAGAAAAGCGAGACCTGCATACACGTTAAAATCATAGTGCATGGAATCGACACGGAGCAATTCCGTATAATGTTTGGCGGCCTCGTGCATATTGCCGGAGAAAAACAACTGCGCAGCGGTCGTCTCATTCGTGGACAAGGTGCCACTACCTTGTGCACATAAGATTTGCAAACCATTGAATAACAATAAAATAACAGTAGAAAATTGAAGAAGTGGTCGGAATAATTTCATTCTTATATAATATTTCATAAAAACGGTAGCAAATATACGACTAATTAAGAGAAGAATCCACTTTGATGTGGAATTCTACCTGAATTCATAAGCCCCGATATCTGGCAATGCATCGCGGGGCTCACCTTGCAAATCAATCGTGATGCCCAAGCCGAGTTTGCCAGCATCAATGGCGGGGGAGCCACTCTGCAACTTGTAATCCTGCGCCGTAGTAGCGGTAAAAAGCGGATCCTGATTGCGAATACAATCCACGTAATTCGGCAATGCAGAAATGCCCTTGACAAGGCACTTTTCAAAGACGGCAGACTGCGAGACGCCCTGCGCGTTCGTTTCATACAGTCCAACCTCATCCTCCATCAAGCCATAAACAATGCTGTTCACCATGTAGAAATCAGTATTGCCAATATAATCGTAAACGCCGTCATTGTAGGTGTTGCTGACATAAACAGCTGGATTTTTACGCACCGATTGCGAGAAGTAGTTCGCCACGGTGAGATGTTTCAAATCGTACTCCCCTATCTGCAACTGGAGTCCGCAAGCGCCGTTGTTGCTCACTTGGCAGTTTTCCATCGTGAGACGGCAGCCGCGCCCCAGTATGCCACTGTTATAAGTGTTGTGGATGATGCTGTTGCGCACGATGGTCTTCCCTGGCAACGCTTCGCTCAACGATTCCGCCTGCAAGCCAATAAATGCATTGGTGATTTCAACATACTCAAAGAGGTTGTCACGAATACCCTCATTAACCCAAATGCGGTCCCATTGCGCGTAATCAGTTGAAAACCAACTACTGAGTTGATCTCCACGGAACTCAATAGGGGCATCGGGCGTACCGATGGCTTGGATATTGCCATAGCGATAAATCCAAAGTCCAGCTCCATGATGAAAGTAGATTTTCGTGCCCGGGTCAATGATGAGCGTGCCGAGGGAATCCACAGCGGCAAAACCGCCATAAATCACATAGGGCTTCTCGTTGGTCCAATGCACGGTCTCATGCTCGTGCGCGATGATTTTGTAGCGAAGCGAACCACTGCCGGCATCGGCCACAATGAAATTGGCATTCTGCCCGTACGCCAACAAATCGACATCCTGCACGCTCGTACCATGACGGCAAATCACGGAATCGGTGATTAGGAACGGTGTGTTCTGGTCATTCGGGTTCACGTTCACCTTCACATGCACAAAGATACTGTCCTTGGCAGGGATTTCCACATCGTCGAAAGAGCAGCCTGACTGTCCGTCCACATTGATGCTGAACTGCGACTGCGAACCACGCGCCAAATCAATATCCACCTTAATATCGAAATTGTAGGGGTTGTATATCCTGAAATTCTTGGTCGCAGAACCGATCGTGGTGAATACCGTATCGAAAGTCACCTGCGAAGTAGAAAACTCCACTTTGGCATTTTCATCAGAAATATCTTTGTGACAGGAAGTCAAACCCATTATGGCAGCTAACGCCAGAACAATATATAAGGCAACGGACTTTTTCATATTCATAGAAAAAATCAACGCACAAATAAACTTTTTATTATTTAGCTATTCGCTAATGATTGTCAGCGAACCGTGATACTCCACAGCACGGGTGAAGCCTTCATAACGGAAGGTGAAGTAGAACACCCCGTCGCTCAAGCCAGCGGCTGTGAATCCCTGCTCCGCATTGTAAATCACACCGTCCTTCTCGTATGTACGGTAATCATCGCGCTCATACACTTTTTTGCCCCACCGGTTGTAAATGGTCAGATTGTTGTGCAAGTTAGGATTCAGATTCTTGATGGCAAACACATCGTTGATATTGTCGCCGTTGGGAGTCAGCACATTCGGGAAAACAAGGTCGTCCTCCACATAAACGGTATGTTCCATTGTGGACGAACAGCCCATGTACTCCAACGAAAGCGTTACGATGAACTCGCCCCAACTGCCGTAGGTATGTGAAATCATATACTCGGTAGTGCTTTCGTTATTTCCGTCTCCGAAATCCCAATTCCAAACGAACGGGTCATCGACAGGCATCTGCGAAATATCAGTAAGATTAACAAATTGAATATCAGTTGCTTCTGATAAAAAGATTCTTTCAGGCTGCGGCACGAAATCCACCGTCGGCAAAGAAATGATGTTCAAATCCAACTCCGAAATACTGTCACAACCGAACGCATTGGTCAGATTCTGCGTATAGACAAAATCCCCCACGATGTTGCTTTCAGCTTCCGAAACGACAAATCCGTACTGGTTATATCCGGTCCCCTGACAAATCGTGTCCTTGATCACCTCATGCTGGACAGGCAAAACAGTCAATGTGAGTGTTACAATGCTATCACATCCATTGACACTCAATTCATTATGAACATAAACATGCTCCCCTACCTCCGTTGTATCGGTGTTAATGACAAAGCCGTCTTGGTTGTAAACGTTCCCTGTGCAAACTTCGCCCTCAAGCTGAATGTCGTAAAGCGGCGCGACGGTCAGATGCAGTTCCATCACCGAATCGCAATCGGAGCCGCTGAACAAAGTGTCGAGATAGATGCCTGCTTCGGAGATTTCGGTTCCATAGAAATCATAACTTTCACCTTCACAAATGGTTACATAAATCGGAATCGGATCCATCGGAGGCACATTGATGGTTCGGTAGAGAGTGTCATAACTTGTACCGTAGCAGTTGTTGCCCTCGCGTTCCACCACCACCATAAGCGGATAGCTGCCCGGACTGGTATAAGTATGCTGAACCGGGCATCCCGCCAAGGAATCGCCATCGCCAAAGAACCAAATCATATTGTCGTAGGCATAATTGAGCAACAAATAGAAATCGATAGGATGGTTCATGCAATAGAGTTGATTAAGGGGAATATCAACCGTATTCACTTCATTCACAAACATTTGGGTATTCAAATCCATCGTACTGGAGCCGACGGAATAGGCGTAGGAGGTCACATTGTACAAGCCATAAACGTGGGCGATGAAGCCACTGTCGCTCTCCAGCGTATGGGTGTTGTGCGTGATGTTCATGCGGGCATAGGAATAAACCGGATTGCTTGGCAACGCGATGAAATTGGAAGAGATGTTCGATCCGTCCAGCGTCACAGAACCCACGTTGCTGGTGGGAGTGACCACATTGACATAGTGGTTGGTGGTAGTTCCCCCATATTCGTAAGTGCCGAATGTGATTTTGTTGACTCTCTGCTCAATCGGTGTGATGATGACCATGGATGGGTCGCCATCCGTGCCGCCGCACGACTGGCCGACCAGATAGAGGAAGGTGGTTGCCGGCCCGCTGGTCTCGATATAGGAGGCGGCCTGCGAGGAGGTGAGCATGAACTCGTAGGTCGCGCCGGCGGCCAGGGTAGTGACCAGGTTTCCGTCAACCCGCACGGTGGTGTTATTGTTGAGTGCAGTCACGCGGACCTGGTCTTTGGTGCGCCCGTAGGAAGAGGTCACGACGAATTTCGTTCCCCAATAAGCGGTGGGCACCATCTGTTCGTAAATATGGTCGCAATAGGTGCAACCAACGGGCACATTTGCGCATTTGTTGCCGGCATAGACGGCGATTTTCTTACAATCGTCGGCAATGATGGTTGAGCCTGAGAAATCGTCTGAAGCACTCTGCGTCTGGAGCTGGTAGCATTGTCCCGGCTGCAACGTGATCGAGAAAGTGGAATTGGCCACGTGCCCGGAGGAGGTTGCCGCCGTGGGGGTTATATTCACAATTGTGTTGGGCGCGGTGCCCACGACCATCATAGAACTGCCGTTAAGGCTTGTCTGGTAAGTCTGAACGACATATTCGTTGGTCAGGGCGTCGGTTGGAAGGATATTAGCGCCATCAAAAGAGGCATTCTTGTAATTCATGGAAAAGACGGAAATAGTATCGGTTGCCACGATATGGCAGCCCAAATTAGCCACGGTGCCAAAGTCGGTCATATAGGCCTGGGCCAAGGGGATGACGACATCGATACGTCCGTTTGCCGGGACAGAGAAAGAGGTCGACCAATTCGTGGTTGGATTGGTAACGGTACCTGTGCAAGCATGTTCAGCGGAAATAATCAGTGCAGTTTCCGTCGGGGTGGAGTTGTTAGTCATGAATGAGAACCAGAAATCGGTGCCCTGCGTGGATGAATTTTGAGCAAAGCAAGAGGCGGTAATGACCAGACAAAAAAAGAATAACAGTTTTCTCATCTTGAACTAAGATTAAAAAGGAACATCTCTACGTTAGTAAGGCGCATATTCAACAAAGATGTTGCAAAAATAATTGTTTTTTCGAAAATTGCAATAATTTTCAAAATTATTTTCAAAATTGTTTTCTGAAAAAGAGGAAAATAAAATCTTCATCGTATCAATAAAAAATTGTACATTTGCAGCCGCAATTTAAGAATCACATCAACAAAATCAAATATCAAGTTATGGACAAAACTGAAATTCGTCAAACTATCGCCAAAAGAGCTGCACGCGAATTGCACGATGGCGACATTGTGAACTTGGGTATCGGCATTCCGACCATGATTCCCAACTATTTACCGGAAGGTGTCACCGTAACGCTGCAAAGCGAAAACGGTATGTTAGGGATGGGACCGACTCCCGAAGAAGGAAAGGAAGACCCGAACATGGTCAACGCCGGTGGCGGCTACATCACCGCAGTATCAGGTGCCGCCTCCTTCGATTCAGCCACCTCCTTCGGCATCATCCGCGGCGGCCACGTTGACGCCACCATCCTCGGCGCCATGCAGGTGGACGAGAACGGCGACCTCGCCAACTGGATGATTCCCGGCAAACTCACCCCCGGCATGGGCGGTGCCATGGACCTCATCGTAGGTGCCAAGCGCGTGATCCTTGCCATGGAACACACCCAGAAGGGGAACCCGAAAATCCTCAAAAAATGCAACCTTCCCCTCACCGCTAAAGGTCAAGTGAACCTCATCATCACCGAAATGGGTGTGATGGAAGTGACCCCCAAGGGCATCGTCCTCAAGGAGATCCATCCCGAATTCACGGTCGATCAGGTGAAGGCCGCCACCGAGGCCGAACTGATCATCGCCGACGACCTCAAACCGATGCAACTGTAAGTTGAAAATTGAAAATTGAAAATTGAAAACGGAAAATTGAAGGGATAATCACGTAGAGACGTGGCATGCCGCGTCTCTACAACAAATGATTTAAACGACAAAACAATGGATTATACCTATCTGAAAATCGATACCGAATCTGGCATTTGCGTGCTGACGATTTCGGCACCGAAGTCGCTGAATGCGCTGAATTCCTCACTGCTGAAAGAACTGGATGATTTCATCACCAACCTCAGCAAGGAGGTGCGGGTGCTGATTGTGACGGGCGACGGCGAGAAATCGTTCGTGGCGGGCGCCGACATCTCGGAGATGCAGAACCTGAACGCTGCGGAAGGCGAGACTTTCGGCCGCCTCGGGGCACAGGTATTCCGCAAGATTGAAACCCTTGACATTCCGGTGATTGCCGCGGTTAACGGATTCGCCCTCGGCGGCGGCTGCGAGCTGGCCATGGCCTGCGACATCCGCATCTGCTCCAACAACGCCAAGTTCGGACAGCCCGAAGTCGGCCTCGGCATCATCCCCGGCTTCAGCGGCACCTACCGTCTCGCCAAATTAGTGGGGATGGGCTACGCCAAGGAGATGATTTACACCGGCAAGGCCATCCGTGCCGACGAGGCACTGCGTATCGGTCTGGTCAACGCCGTCTATCCGCAGGCGGAACTGATGGCGCAGGCCAAGGCGATGGCTGCCAAGATCTGCGCGATGGCCCCGATTGCCGTGCGCTATGCCAAGCAGTGCATCAACGCCGAGTACGACCTCGACGCCGATGCCGCCATCGCATACGAGAACAAGATGTTCGGGCAGTGCTTTGCCACCAAGGACCAAAAAGAGGGGATGACGGCATTCCTCAACAAGGCGAAACCCGTCTTCAAAAACGAATAATTAAAAAATCAACCATTAAAAATAACGAATTATGAAAATTTGTGTTATTGGAACAGGAACCATGGCCAAAGGTATCGTGAAAGCTTTCGCCGCCAAGATGCCCGTGGTTATGAAAAGTAGAACCCAAGCCAGCTTGGACAAGGCATTGGCTTCTTTTGTAAAGGGTTATGGCAAATTAGTGGAAAAAGGCAAGATGACGCAGGAGGGTGTTGACGCCATCATGGCCAACATCACCACCACCACCGACTACGCCACCTTCGCCGATGCCGACCTCGTGATTGAGGCCGCCGTAGAGGATATGCAGCTGAAGAAAGAGGTCTTCGCAGAACTCGACAAGATCTGCAAGCCCGAAACCATCTTCGCCACCAACTCCTCCTCCCTCTCCATCACCGAAATCGCTGCTGCCACCACCCGTCCGACGCAGTTCATCGGCATGCACTTCTTCAACCCCGCCGATCGCATGGCATTGGTGGAAGTGATCAAAGGTCAGGTGACTTCCGAAGCGGTCTGCAACCAGATTGTGGAACTTGCCACCTCCATCGGCAAGACTCCCGTGCTGGTGAACGAGGCCCCCGGCTTCGTCGTCAACCGCATCCTCATCCCGATGATCAACGAGGCTGTCGGCATCCTCGCCGATGGTATCGCCAGCGCTGAGGACATCGACAAGTGCATGATGCTGGGCGCCAACCACCCGATGGGCCCGCTCGCTTTGGCCGACCTCATTGGCAACGACGTGAACCTCGCCATCATGGAAGTGCTCTACAAAGAGTTCGGCGATCCGAAGTATCGTCCTCACCCGCTGTTGCGGAAGATGGTGCGCGCTGGTCTGCTCGGCAGAAAAACCGGCGAAGGCTTTTACAAATATTGATTCCCTCCATCTGCACGAGAGTGTGAATGAGAGAGGCGCTTTATTCACTTAGTGAATGTTAAACATTTCGTGCGGTGCTCTGTAGCCATGCTATGGAGCACCGTTCTCTTTTACTGAGATTCAAATATTTTTTACAAAATTCCCGATGCAACCGGAAGACCTCCCCTGCGATAAAGATATTTGTCAGGAAGAAACTGAAGAGTTCCAGCGGTCAGTAAAACCAAACAACAAACCTCAAAAAAATCTGATTTTCAAACAGCAAGTTCTTTTTTTTATAACTTTGCAGGTTGAATCTATTATCTACTAAAATAAAAAGAGCATGTCTCTCGTTTTATAGAGATTTTTTAGCACACACAATGATGAAACCACGATTCTATCTGTTCGCTTTATTGCTTGCCTTTACCACCGCTTTGACGGCCCAAGACAACCAAGTGAATAGCGCCGGCAAAAAAATCGGCCATTGGAAAAAATACAACGACAAAGGGCAGTTGGTTTATGAAGGGAATTTCAAAAACGACGTGCCTGTCGGCGAGTTCACCTACTACCACACGAATGGGAAAGTCAAAAGCATTACCTATTTCATCGAAGGCACCCACATCGTCAGGACCACCCTCTTCGATGTGAACGGCAAAAAATCGGCTGAGGGGAAATTCTTCGACCAAGACAAGGACAGCACTTGGAACTACTACAATCCCAAGGGCACGCTCATCTGCACGGAGAATTACAGCAAAGGAGTAAAACAGGGCACTTGGAGCCTCTACTCCTCAGAAACCGGTACCCTGCTGGAGGAAAAAAATTACGAAAACGACAAACTGAGCGGGACCTGCCGCACTTTCTTCGCCGACGGGAAAATCAGTAGCCGAATCGACTACGTAAACGGAAAAATGAACGGGCTCGTCGAAGAGTATTATCCAGGAGAGAAAATTCACATGCGCGGCTATTATCACCAGAACTACAAGGTGAAAAACTGGGACACCTACGATGCCGACGGGCGCATCCGCAAGACACAAGAGTACAACAATTCCAGGATTCAGCGCACCTACCTATATATTTATACGGGTAGCGTAGGACAGAAAGTGAATCAAGAGAACATTGCCTATTTCCACAAAGAGGGCAAGCAGACCCGCATTTTCGCCAAAAACGGGAAATCGTTCACCACCACCGACCCATTCGAGACCGCCATTGAATTCTTGGATTTCGTGGATTTTTGTCTGATTAACCCAAGCTACGCAGTCGCCTACCCCAACATCATCAAATACCGTCCCATAGACGAAAACAGCATCGAAGTGGTTCTGTCGCCCGCGACTGAGGATCCGGTCATCTGCGAGGGCGATCAGGCGATTCAAGTGAAGATGCTGTTCAACACCGAGATTCCCAAAGAAGAGAAGTGATGGCGACAAAGATTGAGCTGCTTTCGCCAGCGAAGAATGCCGAATACGGCATGGCGGCCATCAACTGCGGCGCGGACGCCGTCTATATCGGTGCGCCGCGTTTTGGCGCACGCGCCTCGGCTGGCAATTCCATTTCAGAAATCGAAAAGCTCTGCCAGTACGCCCACCTGTTCCATGCCAAAGTCCACGTGGCACTCAACACTATTCTCACCGACAACGAACTGGAGAGTGCTCGCAAAATCATTTTCCAACTTTATTCCGCCGGTGCCGATGCACTCATCTTCCAAGATACCGGAATCCTGCAGCTGGACCTACCCCCTATCGCACTCCATGCCAGCACACAATGCGACAACCGGACCCCAGAAAAGGTCAGGTTTTGGGAATCAATTGGTTTACAAAGGGTTATTCTAGCAAGAGAACTGTCTTTGGAACAGATAAGGGAGATTCGCAAAAACACTACCATAGAACTAGAGAGTTTTGTACACGGTGCACTATGCGTAAGCTACAGCGGGCAATGCTACATGAGCCAAGCTTGCACGGGACGAAGTGCCAACCGTGGCGAGTGCGCACAGTTCTGCCGTCTCCCCTACTCACTGCAAGACGCTGACGGACAAACACTTCGCAAAAACAGCCACCTCCTTTCATTGAAAGACATGGACCGTTCCGCTTCGCTGAAAGAGCTTATGGACGCTGGCATCTGCTCTTTCAAAATCGAGGGACGGCTGAAAGGGATTGACTATGTGAAAAACATCACCGCATTCTACAGGCAGAAACTGGATGCGATACTGGAGGAAAAACAGACTGCCTCTTCGGGAAAAGTGAGGCTGCTTTTCACCCCCGACCCGCGAAAAACTTTCAACCGAGGAAAAACCGAATATTTTCTGCATCGGCGGGACGAGGTTCTGGTGAACCCCGACACGCCCAAATCCATCGGCGAGCCATTAGGCAAACTACTGAGTATCAACGGAAACACGTTGAGAATAGACACTTCTGCGGAGCTTCACAATGGCGACGGGCTCGGCTTTGTGGACAAAGAGGGCGAATTGCGCGGATTCCGCATCAACAAGGTCGAGAATCAGAAGATTACAACTTTGGAAACCATCCGAGAACTTGCCGACGGCACAATGATTTACCGCAACTCCGACATCCTTTTCGACAAACAGCTTGCCGGCGATGCAGCCATTCGCAAAATTTCGGTTGATATTTTGTTCGAAGAAACGAAAGAGGGATTCTCGCTGACACTTACCGACGAGGACGGGATTCGTGTTTCCCGCGATTTCAAAGTCCAAAAAGAGATTTCACAAAAGGGAGAAATCGCCAATGAGTTGTTGCTGAAGAATTTAGCCAAAATGGGGAACACCCCATTTTCTACGAAGAAGATCGATATAAAAACCGACGGCTACTTTTTTTTCCCAGTTTCCATCATTAACGAATGGCGGAGAATCCTTTGTAATGCATTGATAGAAAAACGATTGCAGTACTACCAAAGGCCCCAAGGGACGCTCGTGCTGCATAATGACGTTCCCTTTCCATCCGCAGAAAAGGGCAGGCTGACCTATGCGGGAAACGTAATGAATGAGAAGGCGGCAGAATTCTACCGCGAGCACGGGATCACTGAAATCGCACCCGCATTTGAGATGAAAAAAACGACGGATGCAGCCCTCATGACCTGCAAACATTGCATTAAATTTGCGCTGGGAGCGTGCAGTAAAGAGACGAAAAAAAGCGGTATCGCTTTACACGAACCGCTTTATCTGAAAACAGGGAAATTCACTTTTCGACTGGAATTCGACTGCAAGAATTGCGAGATGAAGGTTATGAGTAGGGAGTGAGAGACATTCTTTCCTATTTATAGATTTCTTGAATCAAGTCGTGATAACGCTGTTGGATAACATGACGTTTAACCTTCAGTGTTGGAGTAAGAATACCGGATTTCTGCGACCACTCGTCGGCAATCAGTTCAATTTTCTTAACCTTTTCAGTATCACCGAAGTAGGTATTGTATTTTGCAATTTCGCGACCAAAACGTTTGATGATATCAGGATTCTTGACGGCTTCTTCGGCAGAAGTGTAAGGGATATCGTGGCTTTTGCACCAAGATTTCAAGAATTCAAAATCCGGAGAGACCAGCGCAGCGGCGAATTTCTCGTTTTCGCCCACAACCACCATGTTTTCAATGAACGGTGATTCACAGAACTTCTCCTCAATGGCCTGAGGATTGATGTACTTGCCAAATGATGTCTTGAACAAGCTCTTGATACGGCCGGTAATCATCAGTTGGCCGTGTTCGGTCCATTGGCCCATATCGCCGGTGTGGAACCAGCCCTCATCGTCAATCACCTCCTTTGTCAGCTTTTCATCCTTGTAGTAGCCCATCATCACATTGTGGCCTTTGCAGAGAATTTCGCCGTTTTCAGAAAGTTTGATGGTGACGCCCGGCAGCGGGAAACCAACGGTTCCGACTTCGCGCCCATACTTCTCGCGGCAACTAACAGCAATTACGGGAGAGGTTTCCGTGGCACCATAGCCCTCGAAAACCGGCATGCCGATGGCGGAGAAGAAGGAGGCCAGACGCGGCTGGATACTGGCAGCACCAGAAACCACAATGTCGAAATCGCCACCGATAGCCGCTCGGATTTTGCGGTAAACCAGAACATCGGCAATTTTACGCTTGACATTATACCAAAAAGTGCGTTCGGAATCCTGAATCTTGTACTGCTCGGCCACCTTCACCGCCCAACGGAAGATCTTCTTCGGAAGCGGTTTCATATTCTTGCTGGTATTCCAGATTTTATCGAAGAATTTCTCAAGCACACGCGGAACGGCGGACATCATCGTCGGTTTTACCTCTTTGAGATTTTCGGCGATTGTGCCAAGACTTTGGGCATAATAGACCGACATTCCCAAATGTTGGTAAAGGAACACCAGCATTCTTTCGTAGGCATGGCACAAAGGTAGAAAACTGAAAGCGCGTTTGGACCAAGGGGCTGGTGTCTGACGGAGATTGCGAAGCTGGCTTACAATATTATAATGAGAGAGCATTACCCCTTTCGGACTTCCAGTGGTTCCAGAGGTGTACATGATGGTGGAACAGTCTTCCGGACGAACTGCATCACGGCGGCGCTGAAGTTCCTCGGGATTCTGATGTTGCTCGCCCATGTCAATCAGTTGCTGCAAATAAGGGAAACGCTGACGGTCAACAAAAGTATAAACGGCCTGCAACTCAGGGCAGTCAGGCATGATGGCATCAATTTTGTTCATCACCTCAGCACCTTCAACGACAACAAGTTTCATACCGGAGTGTCTGACAATGTGACGATAGTCATTTTCACTAATGGTCGGATAAACCGGCACACTGATAGCGCCAATTTGCATAATAGCCATGTCGATCATGTTCCACTCGGGGCGGTTGGTGGAGATGATACCCACGCGGTCGCCATGCTGGATGCCCAAGTGCATGAACGCATAACTGATGTTATTGGTAATTCTTAAGTATTCACCTGGAGAATAGGCACACCAAACTCCATTTTTTTTGCCTGCCAGCGCGATTTTCTGGTTAGGCCATTTTTCTTCATACTGCGTCAGAATGTCAAATAATCTTGAAATGTCTTCCATATCATTTAGATTTTGGTTTTGATTTAGTTTGAACGTGCAAAAGAAACGATTTTTTAAAAAAGCCCCATTACAAAGGGCTAAGAAGGGCCTTAGAGGGGCAAAATCCCGAAATCAGGGACGAAAATTCAAATTATGGGGCGAAATTCTTTGGGCGCATCCCATTTAAAATAAAATTAGTACTTTTGCACTCCTAAATCAGGGACGAAATGAGCAAGAAAATACCCAGATATCTTGTTGAATTGATAACGAACGTCAAAATACTGGCATTCGTCACCCTATTTGCATTTCTGTTTGTCATCGTTTATTCGCCATTCCAGGCGACCCAATGGTTTCTAGGGGGAAGATACAGTTCCGCCACCATTTTCTTTATTGAAGGTCTCATTATTTTGGGCGGAATTGCCATTCTCGGTATCAGTCGATTTTTCATGTGGTTAGTAAACCGGAAAAACCTGATAAGCATGCTTCAGTATTGCTTCTGGTTGGTCGGCGAGATTATTATTATTGGAACTGTCTATACCATAATAGATTATACAGCGCTGAACGATAACCAACGAGAATTCATCACCATATTTCAGCGCGCACTGATTTTCGTACCGATGATGCTATTTATCCCTTATACTGTATCCTATCTATTCTTTGCATTAAAAGACAGGGACAAGAAAATTGAAGAACTGCTGGAAGAGACTTCTTCGGAACCGCTGGCAACATACGATGAATCACCTGCAGAATCGGAGAAAAAAAATGCGCCTACTGCCAATACAGCAACGCCCTCAACCAAAACAGGCGATAACGGGATTGTCAATATCTTTGATGAAAAAGGAACTCTAAAACTCTCTATCAGAAAAGATTACGTGTTTTATATCGAATCAGCCGACAATTACGTGAATATTTTTTACGAAAAAAACGGGAAGATGACGCACAGCATGGTAAGAACTACGCTGAAAAGTCTGGAGGAAGCGCTTCATTCTCAGGGTTTTATGCGCTGCCACCGCTCTTACCTGATTAATGTAAAGAAGATAAAAATTGTTCGCAAGGAACGTGACGGATTCTACATCGATCTTGATCAGGATGGAATTGGCGACATTCCCATTTCGAAGACATACGCCGACGAAATCCTGAAGATTTTCGCCTAATACTTCAAATCCTCAACACGTATCCAATTGATTTTGAAACCACTGCGCTCCATTTTTCGAAACCACGTCATCTGACGTTTTGAAAACTGATGAATGGCCGTATTCAATTTGGCGAACATCTCCTCATAAGTGATTTTATGCTGGAGATACAATGTAATATACTTATACTCAAGACCATAGCGCAAGAGCTGGTCTGTGTTGACACCTTGATTGATTAACTGCTGAACCTCATCAATCATACCGTTCTCCAAACGCTGCTTCAAACGCGCAGTAATACGTTGGCGTATGTACTCCCGCTCGCCGGTCAAACCGATGATAATAGAGGGGATTTTTCGCGTAAGTTCCTGCCACTCTGGATGTTTCTGATAATAATACTCAATCTCGACCGCCTTGAGCAAACGCTTGCGTTCACAAGTGTCGGTATGGTTGTGCAATGGGTGAAACGACTGGAGTATCTTTGTCAATTCCTCATCGGTTTTGGCCTCCAATTCTGCATAAAGTTCTAAGTCTCTGGTAATTGGTGACAATCGATAGCCGCCGAGAAGCGATTCAACATACATCCCGCTTCCGCCACAAAGCACCACTTCCCTCCCCCGCGCACGGATATCATCCAGCGCGTGATAGGCCGCCTGTTGATATTGAGCAACATTAAACTCAGTCCCCGGCTCGGCAATGTCAATCAAATGATACCTAATCTGATGATTGTCAATAGTATAATCTTCCAAATCCTTGCCTGTTCCAATATCCATACCGCGATATACCTGTCGGGAGTCTGCACTGATGATTTCGGCATTGAAATCACGGGCTATACGCACCGCCAACTGGGTCTTGCCCGTTGCCGTCGGTCCCAACACGGTGACAATCTGGTCTTTGTCTTTCTTTTTGATTATATCGCAAATATACTGATACATATAATGGGTAGGAATTAATAGTGGAATTGGCTGCCTCCAACAAATTCGCGGAGGATGGAGGTTCCAGGGATGTTTTCTGCGGGAATGGTCTTGAAATAAGAGAGGAACTTGAGCAGGCGGCAGGCTTCGGCATACTCCGGTTCGGTTTCGGGAACATCGCGCAGAATCGGAAGTGCGTATGGCTTGAGGATCCCCATTTCAAAAATGAGCGCGGAATTGACCATCGCATCGGCATTTTCCTGGAAAGGAAAGATATTCCTCAACTCTCCGCTATGCACACTCGGCCAGCGATGTAGCGTATCAAGCGCCGAATATCCGCGATATTTATGGTCACGTACAATCCTTCTAATCAATCGGTTATCTGTAGTTGGGATGGGGTTCTGCGGGTCAATTGAGATGCTCGTAAGCGCCGAAACAAAAACTCCATACTTGTTTTCCTGCGGGATTTTGGAAGTCAGCTTCGGATTCAAACAATGAATGCCTTCAATAATCAGGATGCTGTTCTCCTTCATCTGTACATATTTGCCATTCCACTCTTTTTTTCCCTCCTTGAAGTTAAATGTCGGGAGTTCCACCTTCTCGCCATTCATCAACATCAACATGGTATCATTAAACAGCTTAAGATCAATGGCTTCCACCGCCTCATAGTCGTACTCGCCGTTTGGGGCTTTGGGCGTCTGGTCCCGTTCCAAGAAGAAATCATCCACGGAAACCTGCACCGGATGATAGCCCTGGATGGCGAGCTGGATTGAGATACGCTTACAAGTAGTGGTTTTGCCCGAACTTGACGGGCCGGCAATCATCACCAACTTGACCGTATTTCGTTCCTTGATGTTCTTCGCGATTGCAGCAAAGCGGTTTTCCTGAAACACCTCGCTGATGCGAATCAGGTCTGCAATTTCACCATTGACAATTTTCTCGTTCAAATCCATCACGTATGGGATTCCCATCCGCACCGCCATATCCTTATATTCTTGATATACAGTAAATAATTTCGGCAAAACATGCGTTTGGCTCAACGTTGTAGGATGATTCCGACTCGGAATTTTCAACAAAAGCCCCGTCTCATATTTTTCCAGATTGAACACAGTCAGATAACCGGTCGAGGGGACAAGGAAACCGAAATAGTAATTGATTTTATCATCCAAGGTATAAATGCTAGTATAGATTCGTTTGCGATACTTGAAGAGCCGTGCCTTTTCCATCATACCATGGCGGTCGTATTCTGCAAGTGCTTCTGCGGTAGGGAGTTCCACTCTTTTAAATGGCAGATCGCGTTTCACCAAATCACGCATATCAGCATTCAGCCTTTCAACCAGTTCATCAGTAATCGGCTGGTCAAGGCCATCCAAAGCGCAGAATTTACCAGCAGAAATGGAGTGCAAAATGCGCAACTTCACATTGGGCAACAAGTCGCTAACCACCTTGAAAAGAAGGAAATAGAGCGACCTGCAGTACATCTGAATCCCGTAATCGGAGGTGATGTCGAAGAACCTGATTTGGCAAGGCTTGTGTACTCGGTAACTCATATCGCGGACCTTGTTGTTCACCAAAGCCCCTAACAAAGGATAATTGAGTTTGACTTGTTCTTTTACAGCGATTTCGCTGAGATTCGTTCCATATTCACAGACATCGCTGTGGTTGGAATCTTTGCAAAAATAGGAAACGGTCATGATGATTTATAATGTAAAATGTAGGAGGTTTTAAGATTCAAAAGGTCTTGCCAATTGGCTGTTACTATTCACTAATCATAGTTTTCTTTTAAGGAAACGTCCTGTGTAGGATTGTTCGCACTGGACGACATCTTCTGGGGTACCGGCACAGACCACCTGGCCGCCACCACGGCCGCCTTCGGGTCCAAGGTCGATAATCCAGTCGGCACACTTGATGACTTCGGGGTTATGTTCTATGACGACTATCGAATTCCCCCGCTCAATCAATTGATTGAAAGCCTGATAGAGTTTACTGATATCGTGGAAATGGAGCCCGGTGGTCGGTTCATCGAAGATGAAGAGGATTTTTTGTTTATTCTGCCCTTGCGACAGGAACAGGGCCAGTTTCACACGCTGAGATTCGCCGCCGGAGAGCGTTTGCGACGGTTGCCCCATCTTCAGATAACCCAGACCTACATCTTGTAGATATTTAAGTTTGGCAATGATGTTGGGCACAATCCGATGCGTATCTTCAACCGTCTGAAAGAAATCAACTGCCTCATTGATAGTCATTTCCAAAACATCGTGGATGTCCTCCCCCCCTACTTTCACCTCAAGAATCTCATCTTTGAAACGCTTTCCGTGGCATTCAGAGCAGACTATATCAACATCCGCCATGAACTGCATACTCACGTGAATCATGCCTTCGCCCTCGCACTCCTCACATCTGCCGCCGACACTGTTGAAAGAGAAGAACCCTGCTTTGTAATTGCGTTGTTTGGATAACGGTTGTGCGGCAAAGAGTTCGCGAATATCGTCGTATGCCTTGATATACAAGGCGGGATTGGAGCGGGAGCTTTTTCCGATAGGATTCTGGTCAACGATGATGACTTCCGAAATACAGCTCAAATCGGCTTCCATGCGGGTATGTTTGCCTACGCGCTCATTGCCTTCCTCCAACTTTTTGCGCAAAGCGGGATACAGAATATCCTTTATCAAAGTACTTTTGCCAGAGCCGCTGACACCGGTGACGACCGTCAGAATCTGCAACGGAATTTTAACATTGATATTCTTCAAATTATGCTCTTTAGCACCAAAAATCTCAATGTAATTGCGCCATTTTCTACGGATTTTGGGCACTGGGATCAACCGATTGCCCTCTTTGTCAGGATGCTCCATTCCTCGAATGTAGGAAGCGGTGAGGCCGTTGGATTTCAGCAAATCGCCATAGGTTCCGCTGAAGACGATTTCTCCTCCCAGCCATCCCGCCTTAGGCCCCAAATCCACAATATAATCGGCAGCACGTATAATCTCCTCGTCATGCTCAACCACAACGACCGTGTTGCCCAAATCGCGCAGCGCCTTCAGCACTAAAATCAACTGATGGGTGTCGCGCGTGTGCAGGCCAATGCTGGGTTCATCCAAAATATAGAGCGAGCCAACCAAGCAACTACCTAACGAAGCGGCGAGGTTGATACGCTGGGACTCACCGCCGGAAAGTGTTCTGGCAGAACGATTTAACGTAAGATATCCCAAACCAACATCCAGCAGGAAACCCAAACGGTTCCTAATTTCAACCAAAAGATGCTTGGCGATTTTCTCCTCAGCCCGTGAAGCAAACTTGAATTCGTTGAAGAACTGATAGAGCTCGGCAATCGGCATTGACGACAACTCCGAGATGGATTTTCCATTCACCAACACGAAATTGGCTTCTTTGCGCAAGCGAAGTCCGTTGCAATCGGGGCATACAGTCCGACCACGATAGCGGCTGGCCAACACACGGTATTGAATCTTATATTTCTGCTTATCAACGAATTCAAAAAATTGCTTGATGCCATAAACCTCATTGTCGGGATCACCGTTCCACAACAGATTGTACTCATTTTCCGACAAATCCTCGATGGCCCGATGGGGGGGAAAGTTCTGTCGGACGGCGTGCTTCACGAAATAGTCCTTCCACTCACTCAACTTTTCTCCATGCCAGCAAGCGACACCACCTTCAAAAACGGAGAGCGCAGGGTCGGGGACCACGAGGTCTGGATCAATACCCTCCACCATACCCGTTCCTCCACAAGAGGGGCACGCGCCGTAGGGGTTATTGAAGCTGAAGAGGTTGACCGATGGCTCCTCAAACTTCATCCCGTCAACTTCCATCAGGTCACTGAAGAATTTTTGCTTGATTTCCCCGTTCAAATCGGATTGAATCACACACCGACCCTTTCCTTCATTGAAAGCCGACTCCACAGAATCAGCGAAACGCGTCTTCATTTCAGAGATGGCAGAAGCTTTGAAACGATCCACCATGATGAACAAGGAATTGGCCTTAATGGGTTTCTTAATCGAGCTAAAATCCTCAAAATCAATAATTTCTTTATTATAAACCAACCGACTATAGCCCTCTTTCTGCAAAATGGCGAGTTGCTGCTGCAAGGTTCTGTCGGCGATGACAATGACGGGAGCTAGCACATAAACCTTCGCCTCAGGATTGATTCCGGTGACGTATTTCTGCACATCGGCAATGGTATCACGCTTCACCTCCTGATGAGTGACAGGCGAGAAAGTATGTCCAACACGGGCGAACAGCAGTTTGAGGTATTCATAGATTTCTGTCGCTGTTCCCACGGTGGAACGCGGATTTCGGGAAATCACGCGCTGCTCTATGGCAATAGCGGGCGGTATATTCAAGATGGATTCCACATCCGGCTTGGAAATTCGGCCCATAAATTGGCGCGCATACGAACTCAAACTCTCCACATATCGACGCTGTCCCTCCGCATAGAGCGTGTCGAAAGCCAGCGAGGATTTTCCGGAGCCGGACAAACCTGTTATGACAATCAATTTATTTTGAGGAATTTCAACATCAATATCCTTCAGGTTGTTGACTTTCGCCCCCTTGATGATGATTTTTCTTTCTTCCATAAACTCAGCAATATCTCTTCAAAAAATGAGCGGCAAAGTTACGAAAAAGAATCCGTAACGATGCCGCTTCGGCCAGTAATATCCTACTTATTTTATCTGAACACGGTCGTCCATTTTCAGACTGATTTTCGTCGGATTCAGAAACGGAATCATTTTGTCGCGCAACGGCTCAAGTGGTTTGACCATTTCGAACTCACTTTCTCTCGGAATGTTCTCAAAAATGCGGTCTCCCACAGAAGGCCCAAGGATGAAATCCAACGAGACCACCCAATAGATTCGCTGAGAATCAATCGGTTTACCCCCTATAAAGACCTCTTTCTCGCCACTTTTCTTATGATAAATGATTTTAACATGAGAATACGGTTGCTCAACAACTGTTCCGTTCGCTTCCACGGTGAATTTTTCGAAGGCTTTGATTAACGCAGCGCCCGAAAATTTCTGTACAGCGATATAATTATCGAAACAGAGTACGTCGAAAAGATTCCCGTAAGTGAGAGCTCCGGCGGGAAAGCCTGTGCGGATTCCACCAAAATTCAAGATTGCCAAATCCGCATGCTGCTGATACTTTTCCATCAAATACACATCCCCCACCTGAAAGACAGCATCCACTAAGAAACTGGTTTCAATGTTCTGTTTCCCATTGTGATAGGGCAGTTCGGGAAAATCCTGACATAATACGCGCCCCATGTAATCAGGGCTATCGTGAATCGCCTTGATGGAATCGCAGAAGGCTATGAGGTCTGCATTCTGAGTCTCCAATGTCTGACCATTGATAGGAATCAGTTGGTGGGTGACATTTGCCATCTGTACTTTTCTGGAATTCTGCGCCATAGCGACTGGAAACGACAGGGAAAGCGAAACAGCAAAAAGGATGATCTTTTTCATCTACAAAAAAATGTAAAACTATTGTTTGTCAGCAAGTTTCTTCGGTGTAGCGGAAGGTGTGGCAGGTTTAGCGATGGCATCGCGCATCTGGGTATCGGCTTTGATATTCTCTAATTTGTAATAGTCCATCACGCCGAGATTGCCGCTGCGGAAAGCATCCGCGAGAGCGAGCGGGACTTCGGCTTCGGCCAAGATGACTTTGGCACGGGCTTCCTGCGCTTTCGCCTTCATTTCCTGCTCTTGGGCGACAGCCATCACACGGCGTTCCTCTGCCTTGGCTTGAGCGATGTTCTTATCGGCATTGGCCTGATCCATCTGCAACATGGCACCAATATTCTTTCCTACATCAATATCCGCGATATCAATAGAGAGGATTTCAAAAGCAGTTCCTGAATCCAACCCCTTGGTTAACACGACCTTAGAGATGGAATCCGGATTTTCCAACACCGACTTGTAGGAATTGGCGGAACCGATAGCGGTGACGATGCCCTCACCGACGCGGGCAATGACGGTTTCCTCCCCTGCACCACCGACAAGTTGACGGATATTGGTACGCACAGTCACGCGGGCCTTCGCCACCAACTGAATACCGTCTTTGGCAACAGCTGCCACGGGAGGCGTATTGATAACCTTTGGATTCACAGAGGTTTGGATGGCCTCCAACACATTACGTCCTGCCAAATCGATGGCAGCAGCAGCTTTGAAATCCAACGGGATATTGGCCTTGCCTGCGGAAACGAGGGCATTCACAACCGGCTTCACATGACCACCGGCAAGGTAGTGCGCCTCCAATTCATCGCGGTTGAGCGGGATTCCCGCCTTCGTACCGGTAATCATCGCATTGACAATCACTCCAGGCGGAACTTTACGCCAACGCATAAGGATGAGCTGAACCAAAGATACATGAACTCCGGATACCAGTGCTGTAAACCAAAGTCCGACGGGGACCATCCATAGGAAAAGGATGAATAAAACCACACAACCGACAACCAGCGCAATAGTGCCTGGTTCGGAAATGTCAAGCAATAAGATTTGCAACAAATTGAAATTCATAGAATTAATGATTTAATTTAACAAAGATTTTTCTTCCTTCAATTTCGGTGATGACCACCTCCTGATTCTGGTCGATAAAATTCTGAGGGGAAACCACCTCAATTGTCTCGCCGTTGAAGACAGCCTTGCCCGACGGAGCCAGACGGCCTGCAGTGATTCCAACCGCGCCAACGTAGATTTTCTTCGGGTCGAAATCGTTCATCTTCACGTCGATTTCCGTTTCCAACTCACATTTCTTCCAAGTGCGGCTCCGTAGAATCAGCACAATCTGAACAGTAGCCAAAACCAGAGTTATCAAGAGAGTTATGGTGCCGGCCATCGCACCATGTGAAGAATAAGCGCCAATTACACCCGAAATCATCGCCAACAGGCCGACTATGCCAACCACGCCGCCAGAGACAATGAGCAACTCAAGAACCAAGGCCAAAAAGCCGAATGAAATTAAAAGTACGATTACTGTCCAACTCATATATTACAAATTTGGCCGCAAATATACGAGTTTTTTTCAAGCATTTTAGAAAGAGAAAGAGTTTTTAAGGAAAAAAATAGCGGCGAAGTTTTTGCTCCGCCGCCCAGTTCCCTTGCGAGAAAAACCTTATCTTTTAACTAATTTTTCCGTTCCTAAAATCACATCCCCTTTCTTCACGAAAATGAAATAAATGCCGGATTTCAAATCTCGCACATTCAAAACGACCTTGCTATCTTTCACGGGGGTTGCGCTAATTATCTGACCGGCAACATTATAGAGTACGATTTCGGAGGCCTGGCTATGTTCACGCAAAATCACACTTACTTCGGCATCGGAAGGATTCGGATAGACCATAAACCTCTCCTGACCATTTTCAACGATGCCGTTTGACAATTCGAAATGAACCACGTAGGTCTTTGTCAGATTACCCATGGAGACCAAAACAATGGCAGTGGAATCGGCAGTAGTAGCTTGAGTAATAGCCACTTCCGCCAGTTCCGACTCAGCGGTGGCGGTCACAATCGGCATGGCAGTGCTGCCATAGGGCATTACATAAGTATAAACGGAGGTATTGGGGTTAAAACCAGGAATGGTGACGTAATCCACCTGTAAATCAGCAAGATTCGTATTGAGCGGAGCAGAAGTGAAGGCGACGGTATAGACTTTTTGCAACGAATCGCAAGTAACGGTAACCGTAGCGACAAGGTTGTCGGCAGTGGCCTGCGCGATTTCAACCTGGGCAATGGCGGCAAGTGGAGTGGCAGTAACTACAGGGATATCACCGAAATAAGGGAATGAATAACTTGTTGTCGCTGGGTCAAAACCCAAGATGGTCTCACCGTTTACGCGCAAGTCAGCCAAATCCGCACTAATCAAGCCGGGATCAGCTACACTATAGTGAATGGTATAGGTTTTGGACAAATTGCCGTGATTGACAACAACTGTGGCATCCATGTTGGAGGAGGTAGGCTGCGTGATGGCTACAGAGGCATTGTGGGAAGCCGCCGTTGCCGATACAACAGGTAGTTCGCTGCCATACGGCAATACAATATTATATGAGGTCGTGTTCGGGCTGAAAGCCGGAAGCGTCACCCCATTGCTTCTCAAGTCAGAGAGATTGGCATTGTAAATCATCTCAATGTCGTCAATCCAAAGATAATCGCTTGCACTACCTTGACCGGGTTCCTTATTGGTGGTGAAGGTCATCAGAAGATATTGGGGAGTTGAAACGGGATACCCAGTATATGTAACTGGAACAGAATATCTTACCCAAGAACCTGTTTGTGTGAACTCACGCTTGGCATATCCGGCAACATGAGATTGATCAGCCGTCTGAATCGGGTCATGCATGTCGTAATTGTCGTGGAAAACGGCAGTCATACGAGCCGATTGACTCCCATTCGGGCATGAGAATTTCGCCCAAAAAACGATGGAATCCGGTTTCGCGTTGAACGGCTGGACATAATTGGGACGCTGCGACACATTGTGGTTCGATTCATTGGCAGCCGATGTGGAGCCGATATGAATACGCCCCGTGGTAATGTTCCCGTTAGCCGGTATAGAAGTGATACCCAGATCGACAACCGTAGCAAATATCTTGCAACTGTACTGTCCTGTAGAGCCCGGACGCTTGTCAGTGGAGCGCTCGTGGCGAGTGGCCGTAGCAGCGGCACATCCAAAAGAAACCGTGCAATCGGCCGATGGAAAGGAGTTCCAATTGGTGGGTTCATCATCGGTGCTGGAATAATTGTTGTCCCAAAGTTCAAAACCGCCATTCGGCAACTGATAGACTTGACCTGAAACAAACATCGGCAATGCCAAGAAAACCGCCAATGCCAAAGAATAAAACTTCTTCATATCCTTCTAATTTTCTTTGTAAATAATTCGGCTGCAAAAATACTCATTTTTGGAATAAAAAACACTTAAATAAATATTTTTATTTAAAAATTACTGATTTCCAGAAAAATAAAAGTATTAATAAATGTTAAACACCAGAAGTAATTGATGAGTTCAATGACAGACAACCAGCATTTGACCGTCAATAACTTCAGAATAAAGTTTGAGGTCAAGACTGCGAGGGTTAAGATTGATTCTTCCGAAACAATGAGGGAAATCGCCTAAGACCTGCAAATCGTCAACATAATTAGAGATTTTATGTGGAGAGGCCTTATAGAGGGCCTCTTTGGCTCCCCAACAGAAATGCATTTGGAAACTATTCGAGAGGTCAAAAGACACCAATTCCCTATTGTTCAAAAACCTATGGGATAATTTCAGTATTCTCTCCCCTATTGTTTCAATATCAACGCCAACGGGGGAAACAGAGGAAAGGGCGACTGCAGAATAGTTTTTACAATGGGAAAAGGAGAGGTAAAATCCGTCAAGTTGAGGGACACCGTCACTGCGGTAAGACAGTGTTACAGAATCAGTTTCAAGCAGGTGTGCCACAGCGGCTCGGCAGGCGAGCTTTTCCAAGCGGCGAACGGGGAGTTTTTGGGAACGGATGTATTGTTCATCGGCAGAGGCAAGTCGGAGCCGGGAGAAAAAGAACTCTTCCGCTTCGGTAATCTGCCACACGCAGTACGAAACGGAAGAGTCAATTTGCTTGGTCTGGAGAATCGGCATGGATTAGTTGCCTCTTTCTTTATCCTTGGCTTTGATGAGTTGCTTTTTCAGTGCCTCTACGGCTTCAGAAGCAGCTTCCTCAAAAGACTTTGCCGTTTTCCCTGCCATTACATCATAACCTTTTATATTTATTCTGATTTCGGTGGTTTTATTTTCGGGTGCGTCGGTATTTTCCAACTTCAATTTCACTTCGGCACCGAGGATACCGTCGTGCATTTTTTCCAATTTTTCCACTTTTTCAGTAATGAAGGCTTCGAGCTTTTGGTCGGCCTTGAAATGCAATGATGAAATGTTAATGTTCATAAAAACCTCCTTTTTTATGCCCTTGGGTGGGCTTGGTTATAAATGTTTTTGAGTTTTTCGATGGAATTATGGGTATAAACTTGGGTGGCAGCGAGAGAGGTGTGCCCAAGAATTTCCTTGATGGCATTGAGGTCGGCGCCATGATTTAGCATGTGCGTGGCAAAGGTGTGTCTCAATACATGCGGACTTCTTTTATCTATCGTGGTAACCATATCCAAGTACTTGCGAACAATTCTATAAACGCTTTTCGGATAAATTTTGTTGAGTTTATCGGTAACAAAGATATAATAATTTTTCGGAGCGGCAGGGAATTTTTCGTCAAAAAGTTGCAAATACTTGGTAATTATATCTTTAACCCTGTTACTGAACGGAATCACGCGCTCTTTATTGCGTTTTCCGAGAACTTTGACGGTGCAATTATAAAGGTCAATGTCCATTCTTTTAAGGCCTATAAGCTCCGAAAGACGCATTCCTGTGACGTAGAACAGTTCGATGACGAGTCGGTCGCGCCATCCCTCGAACGAATCCTCAAAGAGTTCTCGGTCAAAGAGATGGCTCATGTCGGTTTCATCGACAAACTGGGGCAGGCGCTTCGAGATTTTGGGAGCCGTGACGGCCTCCATTGGATTAATGGCAACGTGCCGCATTTTGAGATGATAACGAAAAAAGGCGCGTAAGGCACTGATTTTCCGGTCAATACTGCGGGCTGAAATGCCACTCTCCATAAGAGAAAGCATCCACGTGCGAATCATAACCGGCTCGGCAGCAAGCAGATCAGCAACTTGGAAGTTGTCCGAAAGAAAGTCGGAAAACTGCTGCAAATCCAATTGATAGGCAGCCACCGTATGCGCGGAGGAACGCTTTTCAAAATTCAGATAATCCAGAAATTGGTGTACCGATTCCATATTACAGCGCAAAGATAAACGAAATTCCGCGAAGAAAATCGCCAATCAGGTACATTTTTTAACAAAGAAAAGTGAAGAAAACTATCTCTGTTTTTCAATCACATCAGCGAGGCGGGCGAAAATCTCATCCACGGTTCCCATGCCGTCAACATTACTTAAGATTCCCTTGGCAGCGTAGTAATCCTCAAGCGGCTTGGTCTGTGCGAAATAGTTGGCGAGACGCTGCTTGATTACCTCTGGCGTATCATCGCTGCGATGCTCGATTTCGGCACGCTTAATCATCCGCTTGGAAATCTCATCCTGGTCAACCACCAGATTGACAACAAGGTTAATGGGGAGCTGGTGTGGATAACCGATGCCAGAAAGCATGTTGGCCTGCTCTATAGTGCGAGGAACCCCGTCCAAGATACATCCTTGAAAATCGCGGGGCAATTTCTGGAGGTGGTCGAACAACATATTGATGGTCAACGAATCCGGGCACAAAGCACCACGGTCGATATACGATTTAGCCTCCAAACCGAGAGAAGTGCTGTTTTTGATATTGTTACGAAACAAGTCTCCAGTGGAAATATGTGCAAAATGAAACTTTTCAGCAATCAACTTCGCCTGTGTGCCTTTGCCGGCACCAGGCGCACCCAACAAAACAATTGTAAACATTGTGATTAACGATTCGTGAATAGTGAATTTAAATCAAATAATGAATGTCCGGAATCCTCTCCTAATTCATTTCTCTACGACTTGGTAAATTTCACGGAGATTCCGGCCAAGGCCATTGTAGTCCAAACCTCTTCCAACAATGAATTTGTTTTCAATTTCCATACCAATGAAATCGATAGGCAGCGGGAGCTTGTAGGAGTCAGGTTTGAAGGTCAATGTCGCAATTTTAACATCCTTGACATGATGTTCCAGCAGCATTTTGTGCAGGAAAGCATAGGTGTTTCCAGTGTCCACGATATCCTCCACAACGAGAACCCTCTGATTTTCTATATCTTCCGCGAGGCCTATGATGTTCTTTACTGTAGCAGTGGATTTGGTTCCATCATAAGAACTTACGCGGATGCAGCTCACACGGCACGGAATCGTCAGATGTTTGAGTAAATCCGCTCCAAAGATAATGGATCCGTTGAGGACCAAAAGAATAATGGGGACATCGTTCTTATACTCCTCATTTACCTGTTCAGCCACTTTTTCAATGGCATTGTCAATTTCTTTTTCGGAAATGTAACTGACGAATTTTCTGTCGTCGACTTGAATTACGCTCATATATAATAGGGGTTAAAATGAGCTTGCAAAATTACAATATTTCGGCAATAAAAGTGCATTTTCAGTAAAATTATCTTGACGCTGACAAAGAGATTGATTTTGGGCACAATTTGTAAAAAAAGGTTACTTTTGCAGCGAATTTTAACAGAAAAAAATGGACAAGAAAGAGCTTCGCGCAGCAATCAAATTGAGAAAACGCCAATTCACTCCAGAAGAATTGGAAGCAAAATCAGAACTGATTATCAACAAATTAGAAAAACATCCAGCCTTCATCAATGCGAAAAAAGTTATGGTTTATAGCGCGCTGCCCGATGAGGTGCAGACGGAAAGCTTCATCAGCAAGTGGCGCGACCGCAAGCGACTCATACTTCCGACCGTTGTAGGCGATGACATCATTCCCGTGGAATTGTCGGCCGGCACGGGTTTCGCCGTCGGAGATTTCCATATTCTGGAGCCGCAAAACGAGCCCTACAACGGCGACTTCGACCTCATCGTGGTACCTGGCATCGCCTTCGACCGCTATGGCAACCGCATCGGTCGCGGCCGCGGCTACTACGACCGCTTCCTCTGCCACCATCCGACGACCAAGAAAATCGGCATCTGCTTCGACTTCCAGCTGGTTGACTGCGTACCCACCGAACCGAACGACATCCAGATGGATGAAGTGATTTGTTAGCGATCAGTGCTCACCGATCAACGATTAGCTATCAGCTAGCTGCTAATTGTTAGGGAATAAGAAACGTCTACATTGCAACAAAAAAAACTGCGCCCGATTTGCATCGAGCGCAGTTTGCATTCAATTAGCATTCAACTACTTCGCGATTACCAGCTTCTGCGTTTCCACGCTGCTTTCATCGCGTACCGTCACGAAGTAAACGCCCTGTGCCCAGGTGGCAACGCCGATTTCAACCCGCAGGTCGGTCGGCTTGTACTGAGCCATCAGCTTGCCGTTGATGTCGGTGATGGTCACCACTGTGCTTTCCGTCACTTTCGACAGCGTCAGCGTGGTGAACTCCTTGGCCGGGTTCGGGTAGAGACCGATGCCGAAGGCACTTGCGCCGCCGTTTTCAGCAATGCCGGTCGGTGCCGGGTTCGCAGGCTGTGCTCCAACGGTGTAGTACAGGGTATCGGTTGCCAGCACCGTGGTCTGGGTTGCGCCCTTGCCACCGATGCGGTCGGTGCCGTTCCAAGTCAGCGGGAACTCGATGCCGTTCTCCATTTCAACCAGGTCGAACGCAATTTTGTAATTGCCCGGCAGAGCCCAGGTGACTTCAATCTGGTTGGTGGTATTGGCGAGGAAGTCCATATAGAAGTAGTTGTAGGCGTAGTTGGACGACGGTGCGAATGTTCTGGCCGGGATGCTGCCGGTCGCGCTCGTAATCACCTTGCCCACATATCTGTTCTGATACGGCCAGTAGGTTGAGAAGTAAACGCGGCTCGCATAGTCGCTCAGATACTCAATGGGTTCGTCATCCACATAGATGGTGTAGTTGACTGCCACCTTGGTGTCGCCAGCCAGGTCACCGGCCGTGCAGGTCAGATCAACCGTGCTCGCGAAGGCGGACAGGTTGTTTGCGGAGAGGTTCAAGGCCGGAGTGCCGGATACCGTCTCGTCATCGTCAGAACCTTCAGCCGTTACGGTGAACGTCAACGACTGGGTGGCCAGCACGTTGTTGTCGGTGCTGTTCTTACCACCGACGAGTCTCATCTGACCTTGATAGTTGAATTGTGAATTCATATCCACACCACCGGTTTCGGTCATGAGCTGGAATACGATTTCGTAGTTGCCGGGCTCGGTGAAGCTGTGGGTAATCACATTCCGACGACCGTTCAGGAAGTAGAAGTAGAAGTAGTCGTAATGGTTGCTACCCAGCACGAAGGTGTTGGTCGGGATGCTGCCGGTGCCGTTGTAGAGGGAGCGTGAGTAGATGTTACCCAAGAACTCCGTACCCATTTCAATCGAACCGCCGCACTCGTCTTCCACAATATCAACAAGGATGTTGTCTTTGTAGATGTTGTAAACGATGGAGACCTTCTCTTCGGGATCGCCGTTTTCGCTGTGGTAAGCCTGCAGGATGTAGCTGTTCGCGTCATTGGCATCAGGCGTGATCATCATGAACGGATCCTCACTAGTCCCTTCCGGATAAGTGATGGAAAGGTTCAGCGTGACCATGGAGTCGCAGCTGTTGTCGTTCGGAACGATGATTTCGTAGGAACCTTCAGCATAGAACTCTTCACCATAGCATACGTACGGGAGGTCGGTAATGGCAACGCTCGCGGCAAACGTACGGGTCAGAGCCTGCGCTACCGTCACATGAACGGTGTAGGCCGTATCGCAATCGCCATTCATACCCTGTGCCGTCCAAGTGTAGGTACTGGTCTGTTCGTCGTAAGCAGCGTCTTGCGGAGCCACATACGTTTCATAAGAGCAGATGGTCGTGTCGATCTCAACCGCAGGTGCGTTCACCGTGATCGGGAACGTTTGCGTAGCGACGCAGGTTCCGCTGTAGGCAATCAGAACTACCTCTTCGGGAACATCTTCGGAAGAGATTTCAAGGATGTTGTCGGTGGAGAGTACCTCCTGACCGTCCGTCCATCTCAGGCTGTCGAGCGGAGTGTTGTCGAGCGGATAGGCATCGAGTTGGAGATCTTCGTTAGCGCAAAGCACGGTGTTGCCTTCCACTCCAAGATTCGGCATCAAATCCACCACTACGTTAATGCTGACGATGCTGTCGCAGCCATTGGCAGCTTGGTAGGTGTATTCGTGCGTTGCATTTTCAACCGGCAATTGGATGATGTCCTGCCCGCCTGCTATCTCATAGATCGCGGCATTGGCATTCTCGCAAACGTGGATGGTCGTGTCGGTGTAAACCGTCGGTTTGATGGTCAAGGTCAGCTCGACGATGCTGTCGCAGCCGGCCTCGGTTTCACCTTCGGCGTAGAAGACCGCGATGTCGTCGCCATTGGCTGCTTCGGCAATCTCTTCAGCCGTCAGCTCGAAGCCGTTGCCGCTGTAAGAGGCATTCTCACAGACTTCATCGTCAACTTCCACATAGCCGAACTCTTCGTTATAGACAGGATGAACTGTCAGGACGAGGTGCGCATAGTAGGTGCCGCAATCGCTGCTGCCGGTCACGACGGTTGTTTCGTACGTGCCGGGTTCGGAGGTATGATCGCTTGTTATGCGGAAATATTCATTCGACCACTCTTCGCCCTGGCATACATCGCCGGTGAATTCAGCGGTGCTGTCGCCGGCGACTACCGTGATGGCGTAGCTCGCTTCGGCGGAGCATTCCAAGGTCGCGGCGCCCAACGTGTACTCGGTGTAACCCGTTACGCCGACCGTCACATTCTCAGTAGCGGGGAACGTCCAGCTGTCGCCCGTCACATTGTCAGCAAGAACCGGATCGTCGTCAGATACGGTGGTGTACCATTCGTATCTTTGGGCACCACCGGCCACCATCGCCACGTCGGCCTCTTCGCAGAAGGTGCTTACTGACAACGCGGTGGCGAGCGTAACTGCCGGGGCCGGCTTGACGTAAAGCGTCAACGTCACTACACTGTCGCAACCGTTCGCTGCCGTTGTGTTCAGGGTGAATTCCGCAACATTGCCGTCATTGTTCGTCGGAACGGCGGTTTCTGCGATTTCATCGGCGGTCAGTGTGAAGTATTCGTCTTCATAGTCGGCGCCTTCGCAAACCAATGCGTCGTACTCTACCGGTTCCGGAGTCTGGTTCACATGCAGCGTCAATGTCACAATCGTGTCATAAACACCGTACGCATCGCTGAAATGAATCACGCTGTCGGTGACTGCTTCAGTGAAGACAGAATCCTGATAGTTGAACGGGAGGTCTGCAGAGCAGATGGTCGTGTCAACCGTCATCTCAACCACTGGAGCGTCATAGTGGAACA
>JAFVNW010000004.1 GCA_017506175.1 Bacteroidales bacterium
CATCATTACCCCAACCACCACCGATGTAATCATCAAATACACTTCCCATGTTTGTTACTTGGAAGGAAGATGGAAGTTTTCCTAATCTAGAGTCAACCATCTCCACCTTCTCGTGCCCTGGAAACCTGAACCGCACAAACCACTCCTTATACAGATTCTCCGCCATCTGCTCCAACAACCGTATCCGCTTGTTGTTGTTCTCTATCATATTGTCGTACGCGGATAGGATAGAGGCTATGCGGCGCTGGATAGCAGTATTTTTTATTATGGAAATTTTAATACGAGATAAATAAGGGGCTGTGATTTGTTGTTGAGATGTACCAAAACCATCCAGACGAGAGAGTCTTAAAAGATAAAATAGGTACTTGTCATTTACTAATGAGGTATTGGGGATGTAGGCAATAAGCCTAACAATTGGCAAGAAGGGCTCGTTTCTGTAAAAAACTGCACCAACAGTTCCTCGTGCTGATATTGTAACACATTTTTCTTTTATCCTTGCTTTATTAGTATAACCATATAGACCTTCTTTGTCTAATCCATTCGAATATATTGGAATTGGGCAGTCATCGGTTTTGACATCAGAGAAAACACTGGGTTTGTCTCCACCAACAACCATATTTCCAATCTCTCCTAATCTATATACTATAAACTCCATGCTCACTCCTCCCCAAACAGTTCCTTCATATTCTTCTCAATCTCCTCCTGCAACTTCAACGCTTCGGCATTGAGTTGCGCGAACTCGGTGTTCAAGCCCTTCATTGTGTCGGCAAACTCCTGCTCGGTCATTCCGTCGTCTTCAATCACCACGCCCACATAGCGGCCGGCATTGAGCGAGTAGTCCTGGTCTATGATGCCGTCTTCTCCTTCGAGCTTGGCCACTTTGCACAGACCAATCACATCCTTGTATTTCCCCTCCGGCCAACGTTCCAAGAGCCAATCCACCTGCTCTTGCTTTCCAGCGGCTTTGTATTCGTTCACCAAAGCCCAGAAGCTGTCGGAATCACCCTCGTACAAACGGCTGATGATGCCGAGGTTCTTAATCTGCTCTTCCGAAAACTTGCGGTGGGCGCGATCTACTTGCGTAAAGACATTGCGGGCATCTACAAAGAGGATCTCGTCCTTGCGCTTGCGCTCTTTGTTGAAGAACCACAACGTAGCCGGGAGTGTCACGGTGGAGAACATATTGCTGGGGAGCGTCACCATCTGGCTGATGATGCCGTCTTCGATCATCTTCTTGCGGATTTCCAGCTCCGAGCCGCCGGCATCGCTGGCAGAGTTGGCCATCACAAGCGCCGCCTTGCCGTGCTCGTTCAGCGAGGTGGCAAATAAGCCAATCCACAGGTAGTTGGCATTGGGCACCGTCTCTTTCTTGTCGGAGGCCTTCTTGCCGCTCTTGGTCTTGTTGCGGGGCACGCCGTAGGTGCTGAAACGCTGGTCGTCAATTACCTTTTCCACCACCACCTCGTCCACGTTGAACGGCGGATTGGCCATCACATAGTCGAAACGTCCGAAGGCATTGTGCGGGTCGCTGTAGAACGAGTTGGCCTCGATGATGTCGCCGCGCACGTTGTTCAGCAGCAGGTTCATCTTGGCGAGCTTCACGGTGTCGGGGTCTTTCTCCACGCCATAGCAGCGGAACTTCATCATGGCATTGTTCGAGGCGTTGTGCCTGTGCATATAGCGTGCGGCCTGCACAAACATACCGCCCGAACCGCAGGCGGGGTCCAGAAATTTCTTGTCGCCCGTAACCGGCTGGAGGACTTCCACCATATACTGCACCACTGATGCGGGGGTGTAGAATGCGCCGCCGCCTTGTCCTTCGCTCAAGGCAAAATTGCCAAGGAAATACTCGTAGATCTGGCCGAAAAGGTCTATGCTGATATCTTCGGGGATGTCTTTGAACACACGGATAATTTTGCTAAGCAGTTCAGGCTCCTCTTCGGGAACCAGCTGTCCATAAACCTCTTTGGGCAGCACGCCGTCCATCTTGGCGTTCTCTTTCTCGATGGCCTCCATCGCTGTTTTCACCAAAACGGCCTTCTGAGCGGTGTCTGGTGCCTCGTTAATGGTGTCATAATAGGCGCATTCGGGCAGGAAGAATCCGCATTTTTCCACGGCCACGTCCTTATACGACTTCTCCATACGAGTACCTTTGTACTGGGCATATTCCTCATCTATTTCCTGCTTGTGCTGCTTGAAAAGAATGTCTGCATAACGCAGGAAGATAAGCCCCAGGATGGGCTGTCCGTATTTGTTGGCTGCAAGGTGTGCGCTGGCACGCAGCATATCGGCAGAGTGCCAGAGGTTATCTTTTAATTTCTTCAGTTCGGAATCGGTCATTCGGCAATTTTTTCAACCCGCAAAAATAGCAAAAAACGCAGAAAAGTGGCAGTTTTTTGTTGGTTTTGAGCTGAAATGTTGCGTTTTCAGGTGTTTTGTTGCCACTCCTCAACAATTTCAATTCCTCCCAATCGCTGTCGCCGCAACAGCCAGTCGGCCACCGCAAAACTCATAATGGAATCATCAGTGAATTCACTTCTCTCCGAAAACAGCGGGAAATCGGTGGTCTTGATGTTGTCGAATTCGTATATGAATCCTACAAGATTAAAGGGGATAATTCTGAAAAATAATGTAATTTTGTCGCGTTTTTTTTACTACGTATGAAATCGCACAAAAAAAGAAATTTCAAGTTCCATCGTGGATTGTTGATTCTGCTTGTAGCGGCTATTGTTTTAGAAACCAATACGTGCATTCAGTATTTTTATTCCAAGAATGGAATTAAACAAGAAGCTGTTCGTAGAGCAGAAAGTGAGTTGAAACGTGCAGAATTGGAGATAACTGTAGTTACCACTCAAATAGAATCTGCATTAAAAATGATGGTTGTCATGTCGGAACAGAATGTTGATAACCCTGAAATTATTCAAGCGATTACCCGAGCGGTAGTAAAAAACACTCCCAATATGTTAGGAGCTGGTATTGCCTATAAGGCAGATTACTTTCCTGAATACGGGCGCTGGTATGAAGTGTATAGTAAGAAAGCCGTGTTAGGGAGCAAGGCGGAAATTGAAACCCGCATGATAGGGAGCTCTGTCCATGATTATTTCCAGTCGAAGTGGTATCAAAATGGGTTGGCTGTGGATCACTGCGTGTGGAGCGATCCTTATTACGACAATGAGGGGGGAGGACAAATGTTGATGACTTGTTCCTTGCCTATAAGGAACCAACGAGGGGAAATAGTAGCCGTAGCAGGCGTGGATATTTCATTAGAGCGCCTGCAACACATTTCCCAATATCTTCAGGTATATAAAGAAAGTTATTATTCCATCTGTACCAGTGATGGTGTTGATATTGTGACGCCACCTGATACGGCTTCCGGGCGTAAATACTTGACTTTTTACGAAGACATAGATGCTACCGGATGGCGTATGGCGATCATCATCCCTGAAGACATTATCTTTGCTAATCTCAAACGAGTGGGACTTGTTGTAACGATTCTGATGCTGGCAGGGTTGTTTTTGCTTGCCTTTATCATGTATCGTGCTGGTGTGGACATTATAAGTTTGGCAAAAGCCAATGCACAAAAAGAACGTTTGATGGGAGAATTGGAAGTCGCCCGCAATATACAAATGTCGATGCTTCCGAAAACTTTCCTGTCCTATCCTAATTGTCAGGATCTCAATATGTATGGGGTGATTATTCCCGCGAAGGAAGTTGGAGGCGACTTGTACGATTTCTACTTGCGCGATAATAAGTTGTTCTTTTGCGTGGGAGATGTGAGTGGCAAAGGGGTGCCGGCTTCGTTGGTGATGGCCACGATTCGTTCACTTTTCCGCTCCATATCCGCTCACGAACAGGATGTTTCTTCCATTTGTATGCTGATGAATGATGCCATGTCGGAAGCAAACGAACAAAATATGTTTGTAACCTTCTTCTTGGGTGTCATGGACATAACTACCGGACAGTTGAGTTATTGCAACGCCGGGCACAATGCTCCTGTTCTGATTGGACGCCACAGCAGTAAAACGCCACCCATAGAGCAGCTGCCTACAATCCCCAATCTGCCTTTGGGTATCTTGTCAGGTTATAGCTATATCCCACAAACAACCACTCTGCATCGTGGCGATGTACTCTTCTTATACACAGACGGTTTGACGGAAGCGGAAAATAGCGAACATGTATTGTTCGGCGAAAATCGCATGATTGCCACATTGCGCCAATTTGAAGAAGTTTTGAACGCCCCCAAGGCGCAGGATGTCGCCCAACAACAAATAGAAACAATGTTGAATGCCGTGAATGAGTTTGTGGGTGAAGCCGAGCAAAGTGATGACTTGACCATGCTCTCGATTCGCTACCTGCCTCTCGACCAGCTAGTTAAAGAAGAAAAATCAGTCCCTGTAAAGCATTCCATTGTGATGCGGAACGACATTGCACAAATCCCCACTTTAGCAGAATGGATTGAAAGTTTAGACGTTCCCCAATCCCTGAATATGACACTTAATTTGGCTTTGGAAGAGGCTGTCAGCAATGTCATGCTTTATGCCTACCCAGAAGATAAAAAAGGAACCGTGCTCATTGAAGCGGAAAAAGGCGACACACAAATCACCTTTGTTATTTCCGACAGTGGTGTGCCTTTCGACCCAACGCGCCAACCAGAAGCAGATATCACACTTTCGGCTGAAGAACGTTCCATTGGTGGTTTGGGAGTGCATTTGGTAAGGCAAATTATGGATTCCATCGCTTATCAGCGTAAAGATGACAAAAACATATTAACGCTTATCAAAAAAATCTAAAATATATGATTACGCAAATTCAAGAAAATGGGAATCAGTTGATTGCCACATTTAACGGACGACTTGATACAGCCACGTCCGCAGCTACTGCGGAAGCTGTAAAACCATTGTTAGAGGCCAATAATCGGGAAATCATCCTCGACTGTTCCCAATTGGAATACATCTCCTCTTCCGGCTTGCGCATCTTTCTTACCATCAGAAAAGAAGCCGCTTCCAGAGGAAGTAAGGTTATCGTACGCAATATCAGTGCCGATATACGTCAGGTTTTTGTTATGACTGGTTTTATTAGTTTATTTGAAATTCAATAATGGAAACATTGGATATTCATTGCCAAACTATCATGGATGAATACCATGCATCTTTCCCTTTGATGGAGAAGATGAAAATGGTGGTACTTGATAAATTGCAACAAACTTTGGAGCGTATCGGTATGGAAGTAACTGCGGTGGAGGCACGTATTAAAACCGAAAAGAGTTTGACGGGCAAGTTGAAACTGAAAGGCTATAAATACCAAAATCTGGGTGATATAACAGATGTTTTAGGTGCACGTATTATTACTTTTTACACCGATGATGTGGATCGCCTTGCCTCTATTGTTGAGCAGCTATTCGACATTGATTGGGATAATTCGGTGGACAAACGCCGACTGCATCAATTGGACAGTTTCGGCTATAACTCGCTGCATTATATATGTCGTATCCCCTCTTCCTTATATTGTGATCCCGAATCCCCACAATTGAATCAAATGCGCTTTGAACTCCAAATCCGCACCACACTCCAACACGCATGGGCGGCCATCAATCATGATACAGGCTATAAGACGGGAATAGAGATCCCGAAAGAGTACTTGCGTCAGATGAATCGCTTGGCAGGTATGCTTGAGATGGCGGATGACGAATTCAGCCGTATTCGTACGGAATTGACCGACTACCGCCGGCGCGTACAACAATTGGTGCAAAATGGCAAGTTAGACGATGTGCAACTGGATGGTGACACTTTCGGGAGTTTTTTGCATGCGCGTCCGTTGGATTCCCTCAACCGCAAAATCGCTGCCATCAACCAAGCAGAAATACAAGAGGTCCCTCTGATGGGTTACTTGCGCGTGTTTAAGGCATTTGGATGTCAAACCCTCGGCGATGTAAGTCGTATCATCAAGCAATATAGCGATGATGCCTACCGTTTAGCCCGACATCAGTTAGGAAATACCGATCTCGATATTATTTCTTCCTCGGTGGGAATGCAGAATATATGTATTGTGTATATCTTGTCTCAAGGAGGAGGAAGAATGGGCTTGCTCCGTCTTTTCAATGCAATCAACGGGGAAAATCCTCAAAACGAGTTGTTGGCAGAAATGACTTTCAATCAAGCTGGAAATTTGCCTTTTATGAATAATAAATAATAATAATTTTAACAGTTATACCAATGAAACCTATTTTTATTGATTTGAACGAATACGAGCGTTCGGGCGAAGGTGCTAATGGCGCAAGTTACAATCATAAGACCGATCCCAACATCATGGTCAAAATATATTTCCGCAATTTCGAGTCGGCGGAAAAAGAGCTGGAACTGGCACAAAAGGTTTATGAAGCGGGTATTCCGACACCTGAGCCCGGAGACTTGATTACCGACGGAGAGCGTTTGGGCATTCGTTTCCATCGCTTGGTGGGCAAACGCTCCTACTCGCGTGCTTGCGGCGACGAGCCCGAACGCACCGAAGAATATGCCCGCGAGTTCGCTCAACTCTGCAAACGCCTCCACGCTACCGAAGTGGATACTGCCAAGTTCGAATGCGTGAAGGATCACTTGTATGGACTGCTGGAAGAGAACCCGTTTTTTACAGCAGAACAAAAAAAGAAAATCCACCATTTTATTGAAAACGCTCCCGATGCAAAAACGGCAATTCACGGCGACCTGCAGTTCAGCAACGGCATTTTTACTGAAGAAAATGGCGTGCGTACGCCCTATTTTATTGATCTTGGCGATTTCTGCTATGGTTATCCTATGTTTGACATAGGAATGGTGTATCTCTGTAGTTGCTTGAATGATGAAACATGGATGCAAGAAGTCTTTCACATGTCTCTCGCGACCGGCCACCGTTTTTGGAATGCTTTTGCTATAGAATATTTCGGGGAAGATGCAGATATGGAAAAAGTGATGGAAGAAGTGAAAATATATGCCGGACTCAAAACATTGATCATTGAACGTGATACCCGTCGTGCAATGCCACAATTCCGCGCGTTGCTGGAAGGAACCATTTATTAGAACTGATTTATGGCAAATAAATATATTGATACAGAATTATTGGATAGAGCCATTGTCTTTGCTGTTCGGGCTCATCATAATACAGAACGAAGAGGAAAGGGATTCCCCTATATTGTTCACCCGATGGAAGCCGTCGCAATTGTAGCCACCATTACCTCCGACCAAGAACTGCTGGCCGCCGCTGCCTTGCACGATACAATTGAAGATACCGAGGTCACCTACGAACAAATACAAAAGGAGTTTGGCCCACGCGTGGCTAACTTGGTCCACTCTGAAAGTGACCCGATGATAGACGGGAAAAGTGAAACCGATAGTTGGCATGAACGCAAACAAATGGCCATTGATAGGCTTTCTAATGCCTCTTATGAGGCTAAAATCGTAGCGATGGGCGATAAATTGAGTAACATGAGAGCCATTGCCAGAGACTATAGCCAACAAGGCGACCAACTATGGAAACTCTTTCATGTGAGCGACAAACAAGCACACGAATGGCATTATCGTGGTCTCGCACTTGCCCTGAAAGAATTAAGCGATACCTTTGCCTATCAAGAATTTGTTGCACTTATTGAACAAGTTTTTGCATAGAATGTCTTAAATTGAAAAAAGTAGGGCTGCCGCAATGCGGCAGCCCTACTATGCCACCAAATTTCATAGTAATTCCCTATTTTTGCAAAATCAAATTCAAACCGTATGAGAAAAGACCTTATCCGCAAGTACATCTGGCTGATTGACACGATCAATCAGGCTGGCTCTGAGGGAATTACATTTGCAAGAATTGCAGAGAAATGGAAGAGCAACATCCTTCTCTCCAAAGGTTCGGAGTATGCGTGGCGCACCTTTATGAACCATAAGGATGACGTTTACGAACTTTTCGGCATCCAGATTGAGTGCCGGAAGAGCGACAACACTTACCATATTGCCGATCGCAGCGAACTGAAAGATGCCGCCGGCTTCAAACGGTGGGTGTTCGACGCGCTCTCGCTCAGCAACCAACTGAGCGAGAGTTCAGCCCTGCGCGACCGCGTCCTTTTGGAGGACAGTCCCTCTGGCCAGGAGTTCGTGGCGGCCATTTTGGAGGCGATGCGCAACAACAAGATGGTGACGTTCAGTTACAAACCGTTTTGGGTGAATGAAGGGTGCGTCTCGAATCTGTATCACGTGGAGCCCTACGCACTCAAGTATTTCCGGCGGCGCTGGTACCTCTTGGGCAAGTACGGCGACAACCCGATGCGCATTTATGCATTAGATAGAATGCAGGACATTGACATTGAGTTTGAGGACTTTACCCTTCCCGATGATTTTGACGCTGCGGATTTCTTCAACAGCTGCTTCGGTATCATCGTGGGCGATGAGGAGCCACAGCTCATCCAGCTCAAAGTGGACGCTTTCCAGGCCAACTACTTGCGCTCGTTGCCGCTGCACCACTCGCAGAAGGTGGTAGAACAGACGAAAGACTATACCATTTTCAGCTACTTCCTGCGCATCACGTACGACTTACGGCAAGAACTTCTCGCTTTGGGCGACACAGTGGAAGTATTGTATCCCAAAGCGTTGCGAAAAACGATGGCCGATACTTGCAGGCGGATGGCGAAACGGAACAAGTAAAGTAGCCTTTACCTCCCCTGACTGATGATTTTGCGTGTAAGCACGCCCGACTTCATCTCACAAACCAAAAAGTAAACGCCCGCCGTTGGCAATTCCAGTTCCATCGTCTCCTTGGTGGGAACGGCCTCCATCAACAGTTGGCCATTCAGACTATAAAGGCGAACCGCGCTGGGCAACTCCTGTTCAAACTGCACCACGCACCGACCTTGCGCCGGGTTGGGGTAGATGGTCAGAGGTTGGGTCGTTAAAATCGGGATGCCCGTTGTATCCACCACTGTGGTGTCTTCCGTATGGGTGGTGTCCTCCGGGATAACAGACAGCGTGTCGGTATGGAAGCTCACCATGGCCCAATCGCCCTCCAGCGTGGCGCCGCACACACAGTGTACATACACGTCGTAGTCGGTGTCGGGAGTCAGTCCCGACAAGGGAAGCGTGCTGGTGCCGACTGTGACCTGTGTGCCCGTTCCCAACTCGAATCCTTGGAGGCCGTACTCCGCCTCGAAATGGTCGGGCTCGCCTTCGTAGGTCCAGCTCAACTCGGCATGGGTGGAGTCCACGCTGTTGACCGTGAGGTTGAAAATGGCGCTACAGGTGTCTTCCACGATGTCCGCGCCGGCAATCCACAGCTGAAGGCGGTCGAGATAGAGGATGGAGCCTTGCTGCGGCTCGGTGGTGGCCGAAGAGATGAGCATCAGTACCAAGGTGTCGGGCTCCACATATTCGGCGGTGGAGTCGATTTCGGAGAGTGGAGTATAGGGAACCTCGAAGGAGGTGAAGCTGTCAACGTCTGTTAATTCAGTGGTATAGCCGCCTCCCACCACCTCACGCCGCTGCGTTGCGGGGTTGTATTTGGAGCCCAACATCAATACACCGCCTCGGTCGCCACCGATGGCAGAGGTATATCGGTAGTACCCCGTCAGGCGACCCGGCACCGCTCCGTTCAACGGGATGCCGCCATCGATGAGACTGTCGAGGTCCATGTCGGCAAATAAGGTCAGCGGCGAGGAGAGACTATCGTACTGGCTGGTGAGTTCGTCCACCATCGGCATCAGATTATCCGTATTCACCGCGCCGGTGGATAGAACCGTGGGGAACACCGAGGAGACGATGGTCGAATCGAGCGAGGATGCGGCCATACTATATACGGAGGGATTGATGATATCGGAGACCATAAAACTCTGCAAACCAATGGCATGCGAACCATTGGGCACATCTGTCGTCACATCCACCACCTTCAACAACGGAAGGTCGGTATTCACGTTGACATTCATACCGCTATAGGTGATTTCCTCGTTTACAGGATAGGTCGGAAAGTTCCAGTCGGTGGGATAGGTGTAGCTGTCATATACTGGCAGCGAGAAAAAGAGCACCGTAACACTGTAGCCGTTACCGGTTGACCAGTTCTCGAAACTGCTGTTCGGCAGGGGAATGGTGGTTTGTCCTACTGATTTCAGCGAAAAAATCATAAACAAGGAAAGAAAAAGGATAGCGATTCGTTTCATGGGATAAGTTTTTATTTGAAAACCAATCGCAAAAATAGAAAAAAAAGACACTGTCGCTCCCCAATTCCAAAAAAAGAATAACATCCCCCTTTTCTGGCGGTACAAATCAACTATCTTTTCACAATTTTCAGCACCTGCACCTCGCCGCTGTTCCAGCGCATCTGCAAGAAATACATCCCTTGCGCCACATCGCCCAAATCGACCTCAAATTGGGAATTGTTCTCCTCAAAAGAGCGCAACTGGCGGCCCGACATATCGAACAGCCGGCACTTAACCTGCTGTCTGTCAAAGCCCTGCTGCTCCACCGTCACACGATCCGTAGTGGGGTTCGGATACACCTTGACGGTGCCTTCCGACACGGTATATTCGTCAACGCCGGTGTTGACCGCCACCACAGTAATCGGCACCTGCACCGTATTTCCCTCTTGTACTGTAGCCACCAAGTTGGCATGATACACACCGTCGGGCATTCCAGCCAGATGAAGGCTCAGATTCACCTCGCGGGAGGCCAACGCATTGAGGCTGCCGCCTGGCGACTCAATGGAGGCCCATCCAATGGGCTGCATATCCTCATTCACAATGCGGTTCTCATATAGAAGGTAAATGGGGGTCACCGACTCGTACAGCAACGGAATATCCATCTGCTCCACACCGGCGGTCACTTCCACTACACTCGGCGAAATCTGCAACTCAGGCATGGCATCGTTCTCCAAGGGGAAACACACATCATCAATCCACACTTTGTCGGCATTGCCATCTACCGAATAGTCCTTGATATACTTCCACTCTAACGTATGGTCGCCCGCCAAAATCGGCGCCTCATAGCGCTCCCAGTCGTGTGCTCCCGACCAACGCATCTGCTGCGTCCCGTCGATGTAGAAATAGAGCCAGTCGTAGTTGTTCTCCGTGGAGGTCTTGTAGCTGAACGAAACGGTCCCCTCGCGCATGGCAGTAAATTGGCAAATCAAAGTAGATGTATCGTTGTGGGAGATATTTCCCGAACAGAGGCTGAATATTCCGTCAACTGCCTGGCTTGAGGTGGGGTACCATGCGGTGTCGGCGTAGGAAAAACCTTCGGGAAGGCCATTTTCAAAACTCTCGCAATTGCTCTCTCCAATCAAGGTGATGACCTTGGTATCGCTGTACTGAAGGCCTGAATAAACATCTATCAGCACATCCAACGCGCTGAGTGTCTGGTATTGTGCATCCGTGCGGAACACAAACTCGGCCATTCTGATTTCATCAGGTTCCATCAAATAAAAGTCATCCCGAATATCCAATAAGGTAATGTGTTCCTCCAGCAGCCGCAACTCGAACATCAAATCGGTCAGCGTTTCAGAGCCTGCATTCCTGAACCACACGTGTAGAGTGTCGGTTTCGTTGGTATCCACCCGATGGTTGCCACCGTCCATAACAGCATACGATACCACCTCCAACCAGTTGGAATAGATGGTGAACGGCATCACGGTCGTCATCGGATAGTGGTCGTTGGAGAGGGTGACCACAAAGTCGGCGATGGTCATGTTGGGCGTTCCCAGGGCTGTTCGGAAACGGATAGCATGGTTGAGGGTGTAGGCATTGCCGCCGCCGATATAACCGAAATACTCGTTGTCGTCAATCATCTCCACGTAGGGACACGGGGTGCTGAAGCGCAAAAAGCAATCTGCATACGGTATGGTGTCGAGGTTCCTCACAGTGAACGACAAGGTCACTTCCTCACCGGCAGAAATCACCTCATCGCCACCTGCATCCACATGTATATCGGTAATTGTCAGCATATTACCATACTCGCAGCTGAGATAGACGAGGGTGTCGTGCCGCTGGTCGTTGATGTCGAAGCAGGTGACGGGCACTGGAAGGTGGGTGAAGGCCGTTTCCGACATGCCCGACAGCACACCATCGCGGCTCAGCTGCACGAAATCAACGCGCTGCGGCGGGGTGAAACGAAAACAGCGGTTGGCAAACTGGGCGGCAGTACCCTCAGAGACGGGAGTTTTCTGGTAGATACGAGTATCGCCACGCGAAAGGAGGGAAAGTCCGCCATTTCCTGTATAACTCATTGAACCATAGTAGAATTCAATCACTCCATTGGGATAAAGTTTGACGGCGTATGAGATGCTGCTCGAACTTTGTCCGTTGATTTTCGCCTGCACAAAAATCGTCACCTCCGATGCAGTCTGGCTCTTCATTACACTCGTCACAATGAGGTCGGCACGGAAAGGTGCTATCATCTGAGTGGCCTTGATTTGCTGTTCGGGATCTTTGAGGAACGGCCAGTTGTAGGTATCGTAGCGGAAACTCATATAGCCATCGGCATAGATGCAGAGTTGGCTGTATTTCTCATCGTAATATGGAAAATCAAACGGCAAATCCACTAATGCATAACCAGTATTGGTGTGGGAGAGGGAGATTGTACTGCCAGAGGCTGCAGGCATGTTTTCAACAAACTCCTCAATATCATACTCTTTGGTAAACTCAAAACGATAAGGCGCATTGCCGCCTGTCACAGGAATCTGGTAGCGGTAGTCGGTGAAGGCCTCCATAATTGGCGGGGCAGGCTGCATCTGCGGACGGGAGAAGTTGATGCTGCTCACCACTGAAAGCGTGGTGGTGCCATTGTTCACCAGCGGCACGTGTGCATCCGAACAAACGGTTTGAACTGGCAAAATGGAGCCATTATAATCCATCAAGGCAAAGTCGATCACCTGTCCGTCAGCCGCACTCTCCGGATCATTTTCAATTACTTGCAAGAAAAATTTGGCGGACTGATTGGGTGCGATAAACTCTAACAGGCGGCTCACATCCAGTCCGAGTTCGAGAATACGCTGTTCGTCGGTGGAGTCGCCCTGCATGTAATGCTCTCCACCTTGGAAGTTGAACACGGCCCAGTCGATGGTATGGTCGGGTTGGGTGGCGTTCAAGTTGGTGGAGACACCGGCTTGCAGTTTGATTTTGTTTCGGCAGGTATGGTCAAGAGTCACTTTATAGGTAAGTCTTGGGGTCACCTGATCTTTCACGTTCACCACATAGACGCACTTGTTCCAGATGCCGCCATTGCTGGGTAATTCCGCCAGTTTGCGGTAGGGCAAGTAGCAGTAGCCCCCATTGGCAAAGCCAGTGCCGAAGGAGTTGCAGAAGATGACAGCACCGACCTCCCAGTCGCGGATATCGACTACGCCATCGCTATTCAGGTCGCGGTCGTTGGTGTACATGCCGTCGCCGTTGTAGTCCCAGCAGATGGAGTCGTTGTAGCCGACGATGGTCTGGCTGTGGTTGACGTTGGATTTGAAGTTGGGCACAATCCACATTCCGGCGTGTGGGGTCCCTTCCGGAATTTGGCGCAGCATCTCCTCATTACCATTGGGCACATGGGTGGAGTAGAAGTTGGCCAAGCCGCCATGTTCGTCGCCGCAGAGGTGGTTGTCGAGCCAGTGTTTCAGTGTCAGCAGTCCCTCTTCCGAGTCGGTGGGGATGGCGAGGAACTCCACGATACGGTTCTGCATGGCCTTATAGTAGAGATTGTAGCCGGAAGCCCATCGTGCGGGTCCCCCCGTGCTGTACCAGCCGCCCCAATCCGAAACGTTGGGGGTACCTGCGGTACGAATCACCTCCCACGTGTCCATGAAACTCACCCCCGTGTTGGCACCGCCATTACAGAAATTCCATGCGAAATGGGATGGGTAGCGACGGTTGAAATTGTCGTTGTTGGTGCCTCTACGGCAGTTGATTTCGTAAGAAAAGGTATAGACGATACTGCTGGCTTGCCCGCATTCCAGCGCCGATTGCGAGTAGATGGGGGGCATATAGGGAGTGGAAACGGAATTGTCCACCTGGTAGGGGAGTGGGCGGGCACGCTGAGCCTCAGTTAGTTTCAATATCGGACAGGAGCGGAGTGCGGCTTCGTCAGCGGGCGACAAAATGGACTGCACGGAGATGTAATTGTCTGCGGGAACGATTTCCTGCGCTGTTGCACTCAAAATGGTGCAAAAAACAAGAAAGAAATATGCTGTTTTTTTCACAAGAATAAATTCCGATTTTAAATGAATCGCAAAATTATAAAAAACTTGTAAAAGACGATAAGGATTAGAAAAAATCGCATTCAGGTGGCAAGCGGCTACCCGTGCCTTACCGTCACCTCTCCGTTGATGCGGCTGATGAGGCCTTGCAGCACATCGCCCGGACCAAACTCCACAAACTCGCTTGCTCCGTAGGCAACCATGTTTTGCACTGACTGTGTCCAGCGCACTGGATGCGTCAGCTGGTCTTTGAGATTTTGTTGGATGACGGCGATGTCGGTGGTGCCTTCCGCCGACATGTTCTGGAAAATGGGGCATGTGGGCACGTGGAATTGCGTGTTTTCAATCGCTTGCGCGAGCTCTTCCTGCGCGGAAAGCATCAGCGGGGAATGGAACGCACCGCCCACGTTAAGCTGCATGATGCGCCGGGCACCGGCTTCGCGCAGCTTTTCTGTCGCCTTCGCAATGCCCTCAAAACTTCCGGAGATGACCAGTTGTCCGGGACAGTTGTAGTTGGCTGCCACAACTATTTCATCCTCAATGGATTGGCAAATTTCCTCAATTTTTTGGTCGTTGAATTTAAGGATGACGGCCATGGTAGAGGGATGTGCTTCGCAAGCCCGTTGCATCGCGGCCGCCCGATGGGCAACCAGCCGGAGCGCATCTTCAAAATGCAGCGCACCATTGGCCACCAATGAAGAGAATTCCCCTAACGAATGCCCCGCTACCATATCCGCCTGCGGAATGTCCCGCGCGGAGAGATAACTGATTACTGAGTGCAGGAAAATGGCGGGCTGTGTGACATCCGTCCTCTTGAGTCCCTCCTCCGTCCCGGAGAACATGATATCGGTGATGCGGAATCCGAGAATGTCGTTGGCACGCTCGAACAAGTCGCGGGCAAAAGCGGACGTTTCGTACAACTCCTTGCCCATTCCGACATACTGCGCGCCCTGACCGGGGAAAACGTAGGCTATCATATTGCAGTGCTTTAATTTCGAGGCGCAAAAATACGATTTTTTTTGGATGGAAATTGCAAGATAATATTGGAAATCCGCCCCGATGAAAAAATGAAAAATCTTTTTCATCGTCAGAAATATTTTTATTATTTTTGCGCCCTTAAAATCAAGCCTTTAAAAATCAATCAATGAAAAAAATCCTTTCCCTTGTACTTCTTGCACTTTGTCTCATCCCTTGTGGACTGCGTGCGGAAGGCATTCCCGCCGAACAGCTGGTCAGACTCGGTGTCACGGCTTATCAACAGCGTTCCTATTCCACCACCGATCCGGTTGTCAAGCGCACTGACTTTTTTGTGGAAAACGGCGATACGCTTTTGGCCGTCCTCAGTTTTCAAAATGGCGGTTTCATCGTGATGAGCGCCGACGATGCCTGCGCGCCTGTCCTTGCCTATTCCACGGAAAACGACATTGATGTCAGCGATCTCGCGCCTGGTGCTAAATACTGGCTGGACCTCTATCAGCGGAATGTGGCTGCAGCTAAAAAACAGAATCTGACCGCCACTCCCCAAATCGCCGAACAGTGGAGGGAACTTTCCACTAAGTCGGGACTTGACCGCAGCGTGGTGGTGGCTCCGCTTTTGACTGAACTCTGGAACCAGAGCAAATACTACAACGACCTCTGTCCTGAGGATGCTGATTCCCCGCTCGGCTACGGCGGACATGTGCCTTGCGGCTGCGTCGCCCTCGCCATGGCAATGGTCATCCACTATTATCGCTATCCCGCTACCGGCCAGGGCCAGCACGGCTATATGTCCAATTACGGAGTGCATTCCGTCAACTATGGACAGCAGACCTACAATTACGATGCGATGCCCTATGTGGTGAGCCGTAAATGTCATGAGGCCGCCAAGCTGATTTATCATTGCGGCATTGCTGTCGATATGAATTACGCAGCTGAAGGCTCCGGTGCTCAAACCGAAGACACCCGCAACGGACTCGTCAATTATTACAAGTATGCCAGCGAGGCAGAAACCGTCAACCGCACCAGTTGGGGCGGCTGGTGGGGTGGCGGCAACAGCTACAGCACTGAAGAATGGATTGAACTGCTCAAGGGCGACATTGACCTCGCACGCCCCATAATCTACTCTGGCTACGACGAGGAGGGCGGCCACGCTTTCGTGTGCGATGGCTACGACAGCGACAACCTCTTCCATTTCAACTTCGGCTGGGGCGGCTACGGCAATGGCTATTTCACCGTGGAGGAAGATGCAGCCACCGCCATCGGCGGCTACAACCAAGGCCAGACCATAGTGCATAAAATCCATCCGCCCACAAACGTCTATCCCGAATATTGCAACTCCCGCACCATCACCAACACCAACGGCTCGTTGGAAGACGGTAGTGGCAATAGCAATTACCCCAATAATGCAAACTGCACCTACATCATCTCCCCCGTGGATGTTGACTATATCTTAATTTCTATTCAACAGATTGAAACACAGGAGAATCATGATTTACTGAAAATTTGGGACGGCAATCCCAACAACGGGGGCGTCCTCGTTGAGACCTTCTCTGGCAATACTTGCAACCCCTCCTCTTGGTATCGCTGCGACAGCGGTTCCGCATACATCACCTTCACCTCCGATGGCAATACCACGGGAGCTGGCTGGCGCCTCATCTATACTGTCCGCCGCAACGTGCGTTGCAACTCCAGTACCACTATGACCGCCCCCAGCGGACATATCGAAGATGGAAGCGGCGATGAGCAATATGCATCCGATGCCACCTGCTACTGGAACATCAAGCCAACGAATGCCACCTATGTCAACCTCCATTTCACCGATTTTAACCTTAGCCCCGAGGATTATGTGAAAGTCTATGACGGATTGGATATGTCTACGGCCAACCTGCTCGGCACATTCACCGACAACAACCTCCCCAGCAACCTCACCAGCAATACCGGCATTATGAAGGTCGAGTTCATCAGCGACAACTACATCCAGCTCGATGGTTTCGCCGCCGACTACACCTCCAACGGTGTTGAGGATACGGATGCCATTGAGGATCTCGTTGACAATGATGTGGAATTCGATGTGTTCCCGAACCCCGCCAGCACCAAAATCCGCCTCAACATCCCCGCCGCCTTCCGTAACGGCACCCTGACCATCACGGATATGGCGGGACGCACAATCCGAACTTCGAAGATTTCCGAAATATACGATACTGAAATTCCCATCAATGACCTTGCTGATGGCATTTACCTGATTTCCATCCATAATAACCAGCAGATGGCTTTCAAAAAGTTGATTGTCAGATAGGTATTGACACAGACATTGATATTTACGTAGAGTGAGACGCAGCGCGCTGCGTCTCTATTGTTTTACAACCTTTATCCCCATCCTTGTTTCATGCATGATCCCAATCGTTGGCTGTTGCCCATAACCACTTTTCTACTTGGTATTGCCTTGGCACTTTTCCTTGGTAAGAAAATCCAGAAAAACAGTTTCAATAAATCGCCGGAAAAGACGAAGTTCAGCGAAATTCTCGGCTATATTGACAATTATTATTTAGATACGGTCGATAAGGAGAAGCTTTTCGAGGGTGCGGTCAACGGGATGTTGGCCACATTGGATCCGCATTCGGTCTATTCTTCTGCGGAGGAAAACAAGGCACTGATGGAATCGCTGGGCGGGGGCTTTGACGGAATCGGGGTGGAGTTCAAAATCATGAACGATACCGTGATGGTGGTCAATACCGTCAGTGGAGGTCCGTCGGAGCAGAAGGGTGTGCGTGCAGGTGATCGCATTGTTGAGGTGGATGGCGAGAATATTGCCGGGGTAGGAGTGACGAATGATGTGGTATTTAAGAAGTTGAGAGGCAAGAAGGGAACGGTTGTCCAGGTCGGCATTATGCGTCCAGGCTTCAAAGACATCTATCGTTATAAAATCAAGCGCAATACCATTGAAACCCACACCCTCGAGGTCGCCTATATGATTGAGCCGACGGTGGGTTACATCAAACTCAACCAATTTGGCGAACATACAGGCTATGAGTTCGAGACTGCTGTGAAGAGATTGAAGAACGAGGGGATGACCTCGCTGATTCTCGATTTGAGGGGCAATGGTGGTGGTTACCTTGGAGCGGCCATTGAAGTTTGCGATGCTTTCTTGGGCAACAAGGAGTTGATTGTCTATACGGAAGGGTTGAGGGTTAAATCCGATCACATTTATGCCACCCCGCTCGGCTGCTTTGAAAAGGGCAAATTGGTGGTGCTGATTGACGATTTCAGTGCCTCGGCCAGCGAGATTGTCGCCGGCGCCGTGCAGGACAACGACCGCGGTGCTGTGGTCGGCCGCCGCTCCTTCGGCAAGGGCCTCGTACAACAGCAGTTCGACCTCGCCGACAACTCCTCCCTTCGCCTGACAGTGGCGCGTTACCATACGCCCAGCGGACGCTGCATCCAGAAAAAATACGATGCCGGCTCCGAGGATTACTACGAAGAGCTCTATAACCGCTACCTCAACGGCGAAATGGACAACGCCGACAGCGTGAAATTCGACCAGTCGCTGAAATTCAAAACCAAAAAAGGACGCACCGTCTATGGCGGCGGTGGCATCATGCCCGACTACTTCGTCCCGCTCGACCGCGACAGTAATATCGTGGCTTTCAATCAAATGTACAATACCGGTCTGCTGATTGAATTCGCCTTCAATTATACGAACCAGCATAAGGCGCAATTGCAAAAACAGTACCCGGATGCAAAATCCTTCGTCAAGAATATGCAGGTCTCCGATGCGTTGGCGCAGGAATTCATCCGTTTTTATGCCAATAAGGAGGGAAAAGTCACCCTGAACAACGCTTCCAATAAAGAGCTGAGAATCTGGTTGAAAGCCCTCATCGGCCGCAACCTCTACCGCGACGAAGCCTTCTATCCGGTCATCAATTCCACCGACAAAACCGTGCTGAAGGCGGTGGAAGTGATGAAGAATGATAAGTGATTGATGGCGAGAAGATGTCGTGCAGATTGGTCTGTTTGATAGGGATGATTATAGAGCAAAAGATTTCTGTCAATAGCAAAGATAATGAAAATCAAGCTATTATATATTGGTAAAGAGGATTCCGCATCGTTGGACGACGCGGTGAAATCCTACGTGGGGAAGATCAAGTTCTACCTTCCTTTCGAAGTGGAGGCCATTCCTTATCTCAAAAATTCAAAGCTCTCGGTAGATGAGCAGAAAAAGCAGGAGGGTCAGCTCTTTCTCAAGAAAATCGAGACTTCCGATTTCGTTGTTCTGTTGGACGAGCGCGGCAAGGAACTCACTTCCGTCGCCTTCTCGCAATTCATTCAGCAGCAGATGGTTCGCGGCACCAAGCGGCTGGTGTTCCTCATCGGCGGTGCCTACGGCTTTTCGGAGGAGGTGTATGCCCGTGGCAACTACAAAATCGCCCTTTCGCAGATGACCTTCCCGCACATCCTCACCCGCCTCATCTTCGCCGAACAACTCTACCGCGCCATGACCATCTGGAAGGGCGAGCCCTACCACCATGTTTAATCTCCAAACAAATTGTACAACTATTTCAACAGTGTTGAAGCACCATTGAAACTAACGGCATTATCCTTTTATCTCTTGTAAAAAAGCGATATGGAAGATTCCGTGATGATGAATACTACAAGATTGGATGGGGGATGATTTTTCGGTTTTTGATATATAATTCAATTGTATGGTTTTCTAAGGGAAACTCAAAGTGGAAATAATTTTCATTTTATTCTGAGGTTGGATGGTTGACCAACAATACGGAATGCTTCTGTTCAGCAAGGTATCATTGCATTCACGGAAAGCCCCATTTCCCCCATCACCCAGATAAAGCATGTGTACTGAACGATCAGGATTCCGATGCCGATAAGTTTGAGTCTGCGTGTATCCCGTGACCACAATGAGAAAAATGTAAACAAAGAAAAACAGCTGTTTCATGTCATTTGCTTTTTTACCGATAATAGATTTTGCGAATATAACCTATTAATACCCTTTTATGAACTTCAAGCACTTCACCCTCCTTGGAATAGGTTTTCACCGTCCATATCAACCCCTTACGTGACCTATCAACATATTCGCAGTCACAATGGAAATTATCTTTCACCCATTGAGATGCTTCCGTTTTTTTGAACCGTCCGAACCAATAGCCTTCGCAATATCGTTCATCATTGGTATCAGTTGTCGAATCACACGGGGGCAAATTTACTTTCCATTTCATTCGTTTGATATGCGTGGCATGTGGGCCATAACGGAATTCATTTTTATCGGAATAGAAGTTGACACATACAATACCACAGCTGTCCTCAATCCAATGTTTTTCTGATGCAACGTAGTTTGTATGAGGATACCACCAATTCACTATGGAATCATTTGTTTGACCTTGCACATCCACGTACACAACAATCAAAATGATACAGAGTGCAGCTGTTCTGCTTAATATATAATTGTTTCTATTCCTTGAATGGCAAATAATATGCATGGGAATCTTTTCTTTTTTCTTTAAATGGAATGTTTATTGAAAATTCTTGTAATCCATTGTATGACTTTTCCTGATTTTGGTTGACACTTTTTGAGTGGTTTACACTAATTGGGTTGACATGTTTCTGTAAAAGTTCACAATCACACTAAAAAGGTTGTCATTCGTTTTTCGGGTGCAAAAATAATCATTTTATACTTTCCA
>JAFVNW010000083.1 GCA_017506175.1 Bacteroidales bacterium
ACCATTTTTTTTGTCAGAAAAATATTGAAATGGAATGTCGGAAGCAACTTTGCGAAAAATGCAAAAAGAAAGAGGATGACTACTTTTTAGTCACCCTCTGCCGGCAGGCGGGGTAGTAATATTAAATATCAGAATTCTTTGTGAAAAACAACCATCATCAACGATATTCAAATCAAAGACCCCTATATCCATAATCTCTTTGAAAACAGTGAGTTGACAGGCTTTGCACGTATCGGGTTCGGGATTGTAATAGATCTTGATGGAGATTCGCACAATGAAAAGGCTGACTATTGCATTCAACGGGACAATCTATATCAAAAAGGAATTAGGATGCCTATATTACTACCCCGGCCTTCGGCCACCCCTTCTTAAAAAGAAGGGGAGTTTTCGCGACCGCACTTGTCGTGCGTAAAACGGAATTGATGTCAAATCGTAAATTCGACAAATATCTATAACACTTTGTGCATCAAAGCATTTTTAAAGATTATCGCATCAGTAGTAGATGTGGTTAATGAATAGTGCAGTGATTTGATGTGTATATAATTATCTCAAAATCAAGATTTTAGCACTATTTCGCCACTATGAATTTCTGGTGCGAAACGCCTTTTTCTAAATGGATTTCTGCGATATAATAACCATTCGGCAAGTGGGAAATGGGAATCTGAATTTTGGGGAGATTCGTTGTGAGCAACGTTGTTACCGCCATTCCCAGTTCGTTGTAAATAGCAATCTCTTTTGCTATTTCCCCAGTCGTTTCAATGGTAAGGGATTGGGAGGTTGGGTTCGGGTAGATTTTCACGCAGAATTCCGAGTGGTTTTCCTGAATCTGGTTGGGCGTTTCCACGAAGCGGTACCAGAAGTCGAGCGAGTCAAAGACGACGGTTTGTGCGGCTTGGCGGATGGCGGCGGCTGTGTTGGCGTCAAGTGTGAGGTCGCTGGCGTTGAGCGGTGATTTTCTGAATAAAATTGTGTAGAAAGTGACAGCTGCCGCGTAGGTTCCTGCCACGGAGGGGTGGCTCTCATCGCTGCTATATAGTTCAATTTCAGGATGATGTGTGCGGAGGTAGTGCCATACGCGTCCCACCGGTGAAATCACCGCGCTGTTCTGTTCCGCCATCATCGTGTAGCGTTCGTAAAGCAGGCTGTCCATTCCTTCGTAGGTGCATAGGGGTGGGTAGTTGGCGCAGTTGCTGGCATCGCCGTTCTTGCGTCCCCAAGTCATGTAGAAAGCGACTTCCTCGTTGCCCTTTTCGCGTATCATGTGCGAGAGCTGTTGCGCGTACGGGAAACACTCGTTTTCCACTTGCGAGATGGGGAAGGAGGGGAGTTGGCTCTGCTCTTGGAGAATCACAAAGTTCCAGCCGCCCTGGGCAATGAGGGATAAGGTGGTGGAGTTGGAGAGATGTTGTTGGAAAGTGCATCCGCCGGGTGCGCTGCTTGAAAAGTTGAGCGTATCGCCGCAACTGGTCGCAATGTCGGCAGTTGCTTGTGGCAGATTGTTGGTATAAATATAGCTGTTTCCGACAAACAGCACTTTTAAGCTGTTTTGTGCATAGGAATTCAGTGTTAAAATGGCTAAAAACACCCAAAGAGAGAGGAAATTCTTCATGTCAAAATATTTTTGGTTGAATTACGTGAAATCGTTCAAAATGTTGCCTGTCAATGTCAATGATTGTTTTTTGCGAGGTCTTTTCCGATTTCCTTGATTTGCCGGCGCAGGGTTGGAGGTTCTATGATTTCAAGATGGGTGCTGAAGGTTAGCAGTTCCTGGATGAAATCCAGCGTGATGACGACGAAGAAGGAGAAGATGGAGTATCTGTCGGTCTGTTCGATTTCTTTTTGGGAGTGATGGATGGGGAGGCTGCGCAGGTAGTTGGCTTGGGCGCTGGTGACTTTGATTTTGACGCGCTGAGGTTCAACATCTTGCGGAATGAAGACGCCGTAGAAGGAGGAGAAGAAGGTTTCGGCGTCGAAGTCGTCGGGCAGTTCGAAGGAGTAGTCGGTGACTTCCACGTTATGGATGCGGTCGAGGGCGAAGATGCGGAACTCCTCGTTTTCGTTGCGGGCGAGCAGATACCATCGGCGTTTGAATATCTTGATGGCGTAGGGCTGGATGTTCTTGTGCATGCAAGGAAGGTTGTCGCCGAATTTCTGGTAAAGGATGTTGATGGTGTTGTTTTCGCGCATGGCGCCGATGATGGTAGGCAGGAATTGGCTGTTGCTGGGGACATCTTCAAGCAGCACGCGCCCGTGCATTTTGGCTGATTCGGTTTCGTTCAGCACGTTGCGCAGCGAGATGCCGTCGAGCAGCCATTTCTTGAACCCTTTGGCATTGTTCAGCTCATCGCGGTTACTGATGTAATAGCAGTTGGTGCTCTTGTTGCAGTCGATGATGATACCGAAGACGCTTTCAAGGTCGGCGCGGTGGTTGTTGAAAGTGCGGCGAGGGTACCCTTCTCCGTTGGAAAATTCGTGGTTTCCCTCCCATTTTTCGCTGATTTCCTGCAATGTCAGCCCTTTTTCACCGGCTTTCGCCAGCGTGTCCACCAACCAAATGTAGCGGTTAAGCGTATCTTTTATCATGATGCTGATTTTGTCGCAAAAGTAAGAAAAGACTTCGACATTTGCTCTTGGCAATGTAAAAAAAACAGGGGCGATTACTCGTCCCTGTCTTTACAAATGTTTGTCTTTCAGATGTTTTAGATGATGCCTTGAGCTAACATGGCTTTGGCAACGCGCATGAAACCGGCGATGTTGGCGCCATTAACATAGTTGATGGTACCGTCTTTTTGTTTGCCGTATTCAACGCACATGTCATAGATGTCGTTCATGATCTTGTGTAATTTGGCATCAACTTCTTCGGCAGTCCAGTTGATGTGGCCAGCGTTTTGGCAGATTTCCAGGCCGGAAGTGGCAACGCCACCGGCGTTAACGGCCTTACCAGGAGCGAACGGGATTTTCGCTTTTTGGATAGCTGCGATGGCACCGGGTTGGCAACCCATGTTGGAGATTTCAGCAACATATTTTACGCCGTTCTTAATCAATTCTTTAGCGTCATTTTCGTCCATTTCGTTTTGGAATGCGCTCGGGCAAGCGATGTCGCATTTAACGCTCCAAGATTTCTTACCAGCGGTGAAGGTGGCTTTGGTCGGGAATTTGTCGGCCATTTCTTGAACTTTGTTGTGGTTGGAAGCACGCATGTCAAGCATGTAGTCAATCATTTCCTTGGTGATGCCGTTCTTGATTTCGCAAACGCCATCGGGACCGGAGATGGCAACAACCTTGGCGCCGAGTTCAACTGCCTTGATAGCAGCACCCCAAGCAACATTGCCGAATCCAGAGAGAGCGACCTTCTTGCCCTTCATGGTGTCATTTTGTTCTTTTACCATGCGTTCAACATAGTACATTGCACCGAAACCAGTAGCTTCCGGACGAATCAGAGAACCACCCCAACCGTAGGATTTGCCGGTCAAAGCGCCCGTGCTGTGTTCGCGAGCCAATTTCTTGTATGCACCGTACATGTAGCCGATTTCACGACCGCCAACGCCAACGTCGCCAGCAGGGCTGTCTTGATCCGGACCGATGTTGCGCCACATCTCATACATGAAAGCTTGGCAGAAACGCATGATTTCAGCATCTGACTTGCCAGTCGGATCGAAATCAGCACCGCCCTTGCCACCGCCAAGAGGCAGGTTGGTCAAGGAGTTCTTGAAGATTTGTTCGAAACCTAAGAACTTCAGCATGGAAACGTTTACTTTCGGGTGGAAGCGGAGACCGCCTTTGTATGCGCCGAGAGCGGCATTGTATTGTACGCGGTAGCCGATGTTGTTTTGAACTTGACCTTTATCGTCAATCCAAGTAACACGGAAAGTGAAAATACGATCGGGTTCTACCAGACGTTCAACGATTTTTGCTTTTTCGAATTCCGGGTGTTGATTGTAAACTTCTTCAATTGAATTCAACACTTCTTCTACGGCTTCCAAATACTCGCTTTCGCCGGGATGTTTGGCCTCAAGGTTGGCCATTACTTCTTTAACTTTCATAATGTTTTATTTTTAAGGTTAAAAATATGTTTTTATATGTTTTATGCTTTTTTTTGCGGCTGCAAAGGTAGAACTATTTTTTGAATTGCTGTTCACTTTTTCTTTTTATTTTTTTACTTTTCAACAGGATAATGTTTTTCCTTTGCAATCGCTTGCAATAACGAATTAAATGGAGAAATAATCACCCTTTTGAGATGAAATTGGACCTTCGTTTTCCTCGTTTTGAGGGGGTGTTTTGTCCCCCAGTTCTTGTTTTTCTTGATTTAAAAATGAAATTTCGGGAGAAGTCTTGCGCAAAAAATCAATGACCGTTTTTCGCGGATTTGTGTGAGCCAATCCGAATATCAAGCCTAATCAATCCTTTCTCCAGCAGGTTCGGAAATTTTTTGAATGAGAATACAAATGAATCATATTGAAATTTTAACTACTTTTGCCGCCTGTTTGCTTATTGGCAAATTGCCATTCAGCTCATAGTTCATTAGTCACAATTCACCAAAATGTCAGAATCCAAGATTTTCACCCCTGTCACATTCGGTCCGCTCACCCTCCGCAACCGTACCATCCGCTCCGCAGCCTTTGAAAACATGTGCTACGACAACAAGCCCTCGCAGGATTTGTTCAACTACCATACCGCCGTAGCTAAGGGCGGCATCGGCATGACCACTATTGCCTATGCAGCCGTCAATCGCAGCGGTGTTTCTTTCAACGGGCAGCTCTGGATGCGCGAAGAAATCATCCCCGACCTGAAAAAACTCACCGATGCCATCCATGCTGAGGGCGCGAAGGCCTCCATCCAGCTTGGTCACTGCGGCAATATGACACACCGCAGCACCTGCGGTCAAACGCCAATCGGCGCCTCCACCGGCTTCAACCTCTATTCGCCCACCTTTGTGCGAGGTATGAAGGAACAGGAAATCCTCGACTTGGTGAAAGATTTCGGCACTGCAGTCAACCTCGCCCGAAAAGCCGGTTTCGACTGCGTGGAAATCCATGCCGGACACGGCTATCTCATCAGCCAGTTCTTGTCGCCATATACCAATCACCGCAAAGACCGCTTCGGCGGCTCGCTTGACAACCGCATGACCTTTATGCGTATGGTTATCAAGGAAGTAATGGCGGCTGCCGGCGACGATATGGCCGTGGTAGTGAACACAAATATGTACGATGGCTTCAAGCGTGGTCTGCAAATCCCTGAGTGTTTGGAAGTAGCGAAGGAGTTGGAACGATTGGGCGTTCACGCGCTGGTGCTCACTGCCGGCTTCGTCAGCAAAGCGCCGATGGCCGTGATGCGCGGTGCGATGCCTCTGAAAACCCTCGCTTATTATATGGATATGAAGAAGTTCTGGTGGCTGAAACTCGGTCTCAAGTTTGCCGGACGCCTGATGATTCCTACCGTTCCTTTCAAGGAGGCCTACTTTCTGGAGGATGCCAAAAAGTTCCGTAAGGAGCTGAAACTGCCGTTGATTTATGTGGGTGGACTGATTTCCAAAACGAAGATGGAAGAGGTTTTGGATGCAGGCTTCGACGGGCTGCAGATTGCCCGCGCCCTCGTCCACGACACCGATTTCGTGAATAAACTGAAGGCCGGCGAGGAGCGCAGCGGCTGCAAACACTCAAATTACTGCATCGGCCGTATGTACACGCTGGAAATGAAGTGCCATCACTGCGTTGAAAATCTCCCCAAGAGATTGCAGGATGAAATCGACAAAGCAGAAAAAGAGTTGTGAGTATGAATGACGGGCTCGCTCGTCAGGTCACAGTTCCGTGGGGTCTCCTTGTGCGCTTAAGCGCATCTGCCATACGTACAGCCCGATCCAAAGCAGGGTGAAGAGGATGCCGAAAACGGTCATCCGCATCGGACCGCCAATGAGAAAACTGGTGAAGCCAATGATGCAGAGTTGCGAGATGATGTAAAAGTGGAGTCCGAGGTTGCGGACTTTCAACATCAGTATCGCTCCCGCGATGGCCAGGGCGTAAGCTGCTGCCAGCAGAATGAACTTCCAATCGGCGACATTGGCCAGAAAGTGTGCCTGTTGCTCCATCATCTCCAACGATTTCTCATCCATAAACTGCGCGTAAACGTCAACCGACGCTTCCATCATGGGCTTCATCAATGGCATCAGAAGGTAGGAAATAAAGCTGAAGCCAGAGTTAATCATGGTTAAAATGCATAAAACCAGCAGAAAAACGGTACGCTTGGGCTGGGGCTGACGTTCAGCATTTTCGGAACAATCAATGTATTCAAATTCGTTTTCGTTGTATCCTTCCATCGTGTTTTGCTATTATTTTGATTAAGAATCAGAGGTTTACAAATAGGGTTATAATATGGTAATTCATTGGGGCTGTCGGATAATCCAACATTCTCTCGTCCGTTCATCAACTTTGAAGCGGTCGTCCGCCCGCAATCCGATTACCCAAACAATCTGATTTTCAGAACTTAAAATTTTTATTTGAGACTTTTGAAAACGGTTGACTTTCTGGTTGACGAAGAAGTCGCTCAGCTTTTGCTGTCCGCGCATCCCGAATGGGCGGAATTTGTCGCCCTCTTTCCAATTCCGTATTGTGAGCGGAAAATGCAGTTTGTCGGCATCAACGAGGATAGAGTTCGTATCTTGTTTGAAATCAGTGATTTCAGTAATAGAGACTCGACTGACTTCAAATCCGGCTTTTCTCAAATCATTTTCATCATGAATAATGATTGCATGAGAAGTTGAGTCTTCTATCTTTTTAATAATCAGAAGATTGCGGTCTTTTAGCAATTGATGTGTCGGGGAAAAGAAAAGTTGTCCGATGTTGGTGCCGTCGATTGCGGTGAGGATTTCTTCCGTGGTGTTGGAAGAAAAGCCGTAAGGTTTGAGTGTTTCGTATAGGAGGATTGATTGGTCGGGCTCGTTTTGAAGTTTTTCGATTGAGATGAGCAAAGAATCGGCATTTTTAACACAGATACTCTGCATTTTTTTGTTGATTTCCCTTTGATAAAATGCAAATTGCTGTTGAAAATGTGCGATGTTTTTTGTCAAAGTGGCAATTAGTGAGGGATTGATTTCCTGTAATTGGGGAAGGATGGCGAGGCGGATTTTGTTGCGTTGATATTTTTCCGAAAAATTGGTTTGGTCGGTGCGGAAGTCGATGTGGTTTTCTTGAGCGTAATGCAGGATTTCGTCGGAGGAGAAGGGGAGGAGAGGACGAAGGAATTTGCCGTTGAGGGCGGGGATGCCGGTCAGCCCTTTCAGGCCGGTGCCGCGGGTGAGATTCAGCAGGATGGTTTCGGCATTGTCGTCGGCGTGATGGGCGGTGACGACATAGTTGAAAGTGGCGGAAATTTTGTTGAACCACTCGTAGCGCAGGTCGCGGGCGGTCATTTCGATGGATTTCCCGGAATCTTTTTGCTCAGAAAAAGTGTCGAATTCGCGGATGAACAGCCCTTTGTGGAACTTTTCAGCCAGATTTTTTACAAAATCCATATCTGCATCGGAATCCGTGTCGCGCAGATGGAAATTGCAGTGGGCGATGGCGAAGTCGAGATTGAAGCGCTGGAAAAGATGGGCTAACACAGTGGAGTCCTTGCCACCGCTGACGGTAAGCAGGAAGCGGGCTTTCTCGGGGTGGGGCACCAGTGTTTGCAGATGTTGGAAAAAACGGGTTTCCATCAGTCGGGGAGTTTGGAAATCAGCACTTTATCGATTCGGTTGTGGTCAATATCAACCACTTCGATTTTGTAGCCCATATACTCGAAGTTGGCGCCGATGGTGGGCAGGTGCTCTAATTGCTCAAGCACAAAGCCGGCAACGGTGGAGTAGTCGATTTCGTCGAAGTCGAGTTCAAGGCCATCGATGATGTCGGCAAGGGTTTCGATGGGGGCGTCGCCGTTGACGAGGTAGGAGTGGTCGTCGCGCTGCACTACGTTGGGTTCCACAACCTCCTCTTCCTCAGGCATTTCGCCTACAATGTTTTCCAATAAATCGTGCAAAGTGACGATGCCCTCGATGGTGCCGAATTCATCCACCACTACGCCGAAATAGAACTGGCGTTTGCGGAATTCGTTGAGAATGTCTTGCGCATCGGTGGTGTCGGAGCATACAATCGGCTCGTCCAACAAGTCGCGGATTTCAAACTTTTCCTCTGATAACTTCTTGATTAACAATTCCTTGACATTCAAAACGCCGATATAGTTCTCCAATTCGTCGTCGCATACGAGCACCTTGCTGTTTTTGAAAGTCAGGATTTCCTTGATGAAGTCCTCTTCGCTGAGGTTGATGTCCACCCACTCAATGTCCGTGCGGTGCGTCATGATGTGCTTGGCTTTTTTGTCGGCGAAGTAGAATAGTTTCTCATGGATGATATTCTGTTCCTCCTCGATGACGCCCTCTTGGGAGGCGGTTTTGATGAGCGAACGGAGCTCCTCCTCGGTGATTCTCTCTTCCGGTTCTTTCACACCTAAAATCTTGTTAGTCAGTTTGGTAGAGAAAGAAAGCAGCTTGACGACGGGGAAGAAGAGTTTGCTGACGAACCGGATGATTGGAGCCACTTTGACAGCGGCTTTTTCGGGGTTGGAGAGGGCGATGGTTTTGGGCACGAGTTCTCCCCAGACGATGGAGAAGAAGGTGATGAGGATGATGCCGACGATACCTCCCCAGATGAGCGCAGCGGCTTCGGAAAGTCCCATCAGGGTGAACAGCGGTGCGATATAGACGGCCAGACTTTTGCCCCCGTAGAAACCATTGATAATGCCGATGAGGGTGATACCGACTTGAATGGAGGAAAGGAAGTTCTCGGAATCGTCCAGCAGTTTGAAGGCGCAGTTCACACCGCGACGATGTTTTTCGCGAAAATGCTCCAGGCGCACCTTCTTAGAGGAGACCAACGCGATTTCGCTCAACGAAAAGAAAGCGTTGAGTAGAATTAGTAGAAGTATGATGATGATTTCCAAAACGATGGTGTTTATTTTGTTGTATGAATTTGCATTTTTTCAGTTCACCGGTTGCTGATTTCAGCTCGCTTTCTCCAGCAAGTCGCGGCGATTTTTCCCGATGTAGCAGAAATAGAGAATGAGGTCTGTGCCGACGATGATGAGGTTGAAAACATAGAGCCCAATGACCCAATCGAAGTTGTAGAAGAGTTTGTGAAAAATTCCCATCACATAGCCTAAAATAATGATAATCATGAAAATAGGACTTTTTCCGAGTACTACTTTCGTGCGGATGCTCTTGATTATGGAGAAGGGCCAGCTGCATGCAAAACAGAGCAGCATTAGGATTTCGAAGATGCTAAAAGCCATGTTTTTTTCAGTAAAAATTCAAGGCTGCAAAGTTACCCGATTTTTTTTAAAGCAACAAAAAAAATCCGCCCGTAAAATTCGGACGGATTACACTTGCTTATTTCCTGTAGTGGAGACGCGAAATATTGCATCTTCGCAATGAGAAAACGCACTTTTTTACCAGATTTTCACGCGGTTCTTGGGGTCAACATAGAGTTTGGCATCGGGCTTGATATTGAAAGCCTTGTACCAATAGTCGCACTGTGCCACGCCGCCGTTCACGCGGAGGTGGTTGGCAGAGTGAACATCGTTGATGGTGAGGTAGCGGAGGATTTCCTCGGAGGATACACCCGCCCACACGTTGGCAAACGAGAGGAAGAAGCGCTGTTCTGGCGTGAAACCGTTCTCATCGGGCAGGCGGCCGTGCCGCTTTTGTGCCATCTGCAAGGCATCGTAGGCGACATTGATGCCGCCATGGTCGGCGATGTTTTCGCCCAAGCATTGATGTCCGTTGCTGCGCAACTCGCCCGGAATCACCCAAAGAGAGTCGAAATAGACGGCCATCTGCTCAGTGGCAAGCTTGAAGGCGTTGACATCCGACTCCTTCCACCATGCCTTGAGATTGCCGTTCTTGTCGTATTGACTTCCTTGGTCGTCGAAACCGTGCGTCATCTCGTGGCCAATCACCACGCCGATGGCCCCGTAGTTGGTGGCATCATCTGCATTCATATCAAAGAACGGCGGTTGAAGGATGCCGGCAGGAAAACAAATCTCGTTGGTGGTGGGATTGTAATAGGCATTCACCATCTGCGCGGGCATCTGCCACTCATTCTTGTCAACGGGCTTGTTGTAATTCTTCTGCATGTCGAGGTCAAAATAGAAACGCCCGATTTCTATCATGTTGGCATACAATGATTTCTGAGGATCAACAACCAATTGGGAAAGGTCGTCCCACTTGTCGGGATAGCCAATTTTAACGTAGTAGGCGTCGAGTTTGTCTAAAGCCACCTTCTTGGTCTCGTCGCTCATCCAGGATTGCTGTTTGATGCGTTCGCCCAAGCAGACTTGAAGGTTCTTGACGAGTTCGAGCATACGGGTTTTGGCCGCTGGCGGGAAGTATTTCTTGACATACATCTGTCCGACCGCATCGCTGAGGACGCTGCTGACGAGATCGACGGAACGTTGCCATCTCGGTGTCATCTGTTTGGCGCCGCTGATGACCTGGCGGAAGGCGAAGTTCTCGGCGATGAAGTCGTCGGAGAGGTAGGAAGAAGCGCCGCTGATAGTTCTAAAAATGTAGATAAGTTTCAGGTTTTCAAGAGGTTCGTTCATTATCATCTCACAAGCAAGTGCCACTGGCTCCGGCTGTCCGAGCACGACTTCCGTGGTCTTGTTGTAACCGTAGTTGCGGAGGTAGGTGTTCCAATCGAAACCATGGCAGAGTTTCGACAGCTCATCCACCGTCATCTTGTGGTAGTTGGCTTCTGGATCGCGCATTTGCTCAACGGAATAGCTGGCCTTGGCAATTCGGGTCTCCATTTCCCAGATGGTCTTGACGAATTTTGTGGCCTCTTTCTTCTTATAGCCGCAAAGTTTGAAAAGATTTTCGTAATGCTTGATGGCTGCCTTGCGAATTGCAACGACACTGGGGTCGTCGGAAACGTAGTAGTCGCGGTTGCCCATGGAGAGTCCGCCTTGGCCGATGGAAACGATGTGCTGGCTGGCGTTCTTCTCGTCCACGCCGATGTAGAGCGACCAGAGGAGGTTGTCGTGTTCGCGAGTCATGTACTTGAGTAGTTCTTCGCGGGTGGAGATGGCATTGATTTTCTTGATCTCCTCCAATACAGGGGCCGCCCCCTCTTTGTTGCGGCGCACGCTGTCCATAGCGAGAAGGTAGAGGTCGCCGATTTTCTGTTCAATGCTGCCGGCCTGGTTGCGCTTGGCAGCGATGTCTTGGATGATGCCCGCCACAGCCTTGGTGTTGTCGTCATCCAACTTGGTAAAAGAGCCCCACATAGGATAGATGGGCGGCTGAGGGTTGTGCTTGATCCAATTGCCCGTGGCAAATTTGAAAAAATCGTCGCCCGGCTGGACCGATTGGTCCATGTTTTCGTAGTTGATTCCGGATTTGTTCGCCTGCACAGGTTTCGTTCCTTGTGCCCATGATTGCGCTACCAAAACCACGCAAATCATACTCATTAAAATTCTTTTCATCATCATTATTGAGTTTAAATTCTTTGTTTGCAAAAACGCTGCAAAATTACGACAAAATTGTGGATCTCGCCACAAGAAATTTTGTTCGCATGGATGGAAAGGAGAAACTCCGTCGGCAAGTTGTCACGGATTGCAGCTTTGCAGCGTGAGATTCACAAAGACTGAGTGGTTTTTCAAAAAAATGTTGTACTTTTGCCGCCGAATTGACAAGCAGTTGCCCTCGTAGTTCAGCTGAATAGAATGTCAGATTCCGGTTCTGAAGATCGTGGGTTTGAATCCCGCCGAGGGCACTCTTTTTCTCTCGTTTCTCTTTGGGTTATTGTGCATCCAGTTTAGGTTATATTAAAACCCAGCTATTGCGCACGTTTGAGCGTGTAGCGGTGTATCTGCTCCAAGTGGTGGTGCCCATACTCTTCATGTCCGTTGTTCTCGTATGCCTCGATGACAAGATTATCACTGTTTAGTTCCTGAATCGCATATTTCGTCTGTGATCCGATAATCAATGTGTCATCGCTAATGGTCCAGCTAAAATGCTTGTAAGGATCGGAGAACATTCCCGAGCTGACATAAAGGTCGGTCATGTGCCAGTGCGAGGTCCGTTAAACGGAATCTGAAAATAGAGCGTTGCAAAATTAGCAATTTTATAATAGGTTAAGATGCAAAAACAACTCAAAATGCTGCACTTTTTCTTGTTTTTTTCGATTTCTCGTTGATTGTTGCCATAACCATTTGCTTCATATATGATGATTGGGGTGGGGGACACTCACGGGAAATCGCTTCGGTTGTTTCATAAGGGATTATACTTTAACTCGTTATTACTTTAAAGCTTTATTGGAATTGAAATGCCATAGTAGAAAATTGTTGATTAAACAATACAAAAAATCCCGCCATGTACAACTTACATGCGGGATTGTGTGATTGAGCTTTGATTTCAGGTCAGTACACCAACCGTATGTTGTCAACCCACAA
>JAFVNW010000084.1 GCA_017506175.1 Bacteroidales bacterium
AGCACCAGTGCGGTACTGACCGTCAACGCTCCCGCTGTGACTATCAGCGAGTTCTCCGATCAGACCATCTGCGACGGCGACTCCTATACCTTCAAGCCGCAGGCCTCCGGCAACGGAACCCTGAGCTACAGTTGGACCAAGGACGGCACTGCCATTGAGGGCGCTGACACCTTACTGGTCAGCACTGCTGGCGAGTATGCCGTGACAGTCACCGCGACCATCGGCAACTGCTCAGTTACGGGAAGCACCAGCGCGACGCTGACCGTCAACGCTCCCGCTGTGACTATCACTGATTTTGAAAACCAGACCATCTGCGACGGCAACTCCTACACCTTCAAACCGCAGGCCTCCGGCAACGGAACCCTGAGCTACAGCTGGACGAAGGACGGTGTCTCCATCGAGGGCGCTGACACACTGCTGGCCTCCACGGCCGGCACCTACACCGTGACAGTGACTTCCACCATCGGCAACTGCTCCGTCACGGAAAGCACCAGCGCCGTACTGACCGTGAATGACGTTCCGGCCATCGCCGACATCGCCGCACCGGCAGCCACCGGCCACAACACCACTCTGGCCCTGACCGCACCTGCCGTCACTGCCAACGGATCGGCTGTCAGCGCACAAGGATGGCAGATCTCCGAAACGCAGAACGGCACCTACACCGACTTCAATCCGGCCACGCCGGTCTCCTATAGCCAGAACGGCTATTGGATCCGCTATACGGCCACCAACGGCTGCGGCACAACCTACAGCAATGCGGTACAAATCACCGTATCAGGCGCACCTGAGATCGCCGACATCGCCACACCCGACCCGGTGTGCGCCGGAGCCGCCCTCAGCCTCGCCACTCCGAACGTGACCGCCAACGGCTCCACCATCAGCGAACAAGGATGGCGGATTTCAGCCGACCAGACCACATGGGCTGACTTTACCAACGGTTCCAACGTGACCTACAGCCAGAACGGCTACTACATCAGATACTTCGCCACCAACGGCAGCGGAACCGCTACCAGCAACACCGTCCAGGTAACCGTAAACGACGTGCCCACCATTTCGAGCATCACGGCACCCACTGCCATCTGTGCAGGCAATGAACTTGATTTGGCAGAAGTGACAGTGGACGACAACGGAACGGAAATCATCGCGGAAGGATGGGCCATCTCTTCCGACAACGAGGATTTTGCGGAAATGGACAACGGAGAGACCTTCTCTTACGAGCAGAACGGCTATTATATCCAGTATTTTGCCCAAAATGCATGTGGCACGTCCACCAGCAACACTGTCCAAATCACCGTCAACGATGCACCCGCCATTCCGGACATCACCGCACCCGCTGAGGTATGTTCAGGCAGCGAGTTGGCATTGACCGCTCCGAACGTGGCAGCCAACGGCTCCACCATCAGCGCACAAGGATGGCAGATGGCCGCCACCGTGAACGGCACCTACACCGACTTCAATCCGGCCACGCCGGTCACCTACAGCCAGAACGGCTATTGGATCCGCTATACGGCCACCAACGGCTGCGGCACAACCTACAGCAATGCGGTACAAATCACCGTATTAGGCGCATCTGAAATCGCCGACATAGCCACACCCGACCCGATCTGCGCCGGAGCCACCCTCAGCCTCACCACTCCGAACGTGACAGCCAACGGCTCCACCATCACCGCACAGGGATGGCAGATCTCCGCAAACGGCCAGACCGATTGGAACAATTTCACCAACGGCTCCAACGTGACCTACAGCCAGAATGGCTACTACATCAGATACTACGCCACCAACGGCAGCGGTACGACCTACAGCAACACTGTCCAGATCACCGTGAATGATGCACCCGCCATTCCGAATATCACCGCACCCGCTGCCATCTGTGCAGGCGATGAACTGGATTTGGCAGAAGTGACAGTGGACGGCAACGGAACGGAAATCATCACGGAAGGATGGGCCATCTCTTCCGACAACGAGGAATTTACGGATATGGACAATGGAGAGACCTTCTCTTACGAACAGAACGGCTACTATATTCAGTATTTTGCCCAAAATGCATGTGGCACATCCACCAGCAACTCTGTCCAGATCACCGTCAACGATGCACCCGCCATTCCTGACATCACCGCACCCGGTGAGGTATGTTCAGGCAGCGAGTTGGCATTGACCACCCCGAACGTGGCAGCCAACGGCTCCACCATCAGCACACAAGGATGGCAGATGGCCGCTACCGTGAACGGAACCTTCGAAGCCTTTGACCCGGCCACGGCTGTCACCTACAGCCAAAACGGTTACTACATCCGTTACGCCGTCACCAGCGAATGCGGCACGTCCACCAGCAACGCGGAGGCCATCACGGTGAACGACGCGCCGGTGATCGGCGACATCACCACTCCTGCAGCAGTATGCGCCGGCAGCGAGTTGGCATTGTCCACCCCGAACGTGGCAGCCAACGGCTCCACCATCACCGCACAAGGATGGCAGATGGCCGCCACCGTGAACGGAACATTCGAGGCGTTTGACCCGACCACGACTGTCACCTACAGCCAGAACGGCTACTACATCCGTTACGCCGTCACCAGCGAATGCGGCAACACCCACGGCAATACGGTACAAATCACCGTGAAGGACGCTCCGTCCATCGCCACCATGGAAGCACCCGCTGCGGTTTGCGACGGCGAGGCACTCACCTTGACTGCTCCGACCATCGCTGAAAACGGTTCCACAGTCAGCGAACAGGGCTGGCAGATTTCAGCCGACCAGACCACTTGGGCTGACTTCACCAACGGTTCCAACGCAACTTACAGCCAGAACGGCTATTACATCCGCTACACCGCCACCAACAGTTGCAGCACCACCAACGACAACGCGGTACGGATAACGGTGAACGCACTGCCTGTTGCCACGCTGACAGCTGCTGTCAACGGCGAGCGGACCGACATGCCGGTGGTCACTTGCGCCGGGAACACCGTCACCCTCACCGCCGAAGATGGCTACAGCTATTCGTGGAAGAAAGACGGCGTGGCCATCAACCAGACTGGCAATGTACTGACCCTGGCTTCCATAGCAGCTACTGATGCCGGCAGCTACGCTGTAACCCTCACCAACGTTGAGACACAGTGCGCCGCCACTTCCGAGGCAGTGTCCGTCTCCGTGAACGCCCTGCCGACCATCTCGCTGGCGGAAGCCAACGGCCTCACAACCATCTGTGCCGACAGCGCCTTCCATTTCGTGGCGACTTCCGGACAAGAGGTCGAATATGCATGGCTGTTCAATGGCGATGAGATCGACGGAGCCACCGACGACGTCCTGCGGGCTACCGAGGGCGGCACCTACGCAGTTGTGATAACCGATGAAAACGGTTGCTCCAACACCTCCAATGTCATGGAGGTCACCGTGAACGCCCTGCCGGCCGTTGTCGCAAGCCACACCAACGTAAGTTGCGAGGCCATGGGCTCTGCCACTCTCACCGTCACCAACGGCGGCACTCCCCTCTCCTGCCTCTGGAACAACGAGCCCATCGAGCTCACCGCCGAGGGCGACAACTACACGATTACCATCACCGGATTGTCCTTGGGCGATTATCCGTACGTGATCACCAACACCAACGGTTGCACCACTTCCGGCACCGTCTCCGTGGAGGATCCGGGCGGACTCTCCATATCGCAGAGCATCAACGGCAATGAAACCTGCGAGCGGACCGGCATCACCGTCAATTACGAGATTGAGGGCGGCACCGCTCCCTACACCCTCACATGGGTGGATGCAGACAACGAACTACCGGTCGAGGAGACCGTGGTCAGCACGATGTCCGGCAGCTACAACTTCACGGTGTCAGAAGGCGTGTACCGTCTGGCACTCCGCATCACCGACACCTACGGCTGCTGGAGGAACTCCGACGACATCATCGAAGTGACCGTTTGGCCGAACCAGGTCGTCGAGCGTGAAATCTCCATAGTCGGCAGCGACACCTACGAGTACAACGGCGTCACCTACACCCTCCCCGACACTCCCGCGGATGAGACCGAACCCGGAGAACACGGCTGCGAGACCATCATCCACTACGTGGTCAACCGATTCGACCTTGAGATCGTTTTCACCGACAGGGTATCCACCACCAAGTCCACCGCGAGACAGAACTTCTCCGTCACGCCCATCGGACTCATGGAAGACCCCACACCCACAGTGAACGCCGCACAGGGTGACGCGGCCTACTTCTTCGCATACGTCAACAACCCGCAGGGCATTTCACAGTTCAACGATTCAAAGGTTGACATGCGCTACGAACTCTACCGCAACGGCGAACTCATCCCGAACGAGGACTTCTCCGACTACGTCTCCGCCTTCAAGATCTCGACATTCTACGACAAGACATCCACCTACTTCGGCCAGAACCTGACCTCAGCCACCGGCGAGACTCCCGAGAACACATTCGCCTACAGGACCACCACCAATGCCAACATCACTCCTTTCAACTACTTCAACTACAAGGCATTCGTGAACATGCCCAACAAGATCGAGTACACCTTCAGCCAGCCCGGCACCTACACACTGAAGCTCGTCGTGGAGGAACGGGTGGGCGGCACCGCCGGCACCGTCAACAAGGCCATCTACAACCCCTACTATGTTAACAGGCGTATCGGTCCGCTCTACGGCGGAAAGGGCAACATCCCCGCATCGCGCAACCTGATTGCTTCCAGAAGCGTCAACATCGTGGTCGCCGGTCCGCAGGCCGCCCCGAGCCCCGCTCCCACTGGAATCGAGGAGAATGCCGGAACCACTACCCGCGTCGAGGCATATCCGAACCCGGTTCGCGATCAGCTCAACCTCCGCATCAAGGGCATGGAGGGTGCGACCACCGTCACCATCACCGATGCACAAGGCAAGTTACTCCAAGTTGTTGAAGAAAACCTCCTCAACAACGAGGCCACACTCACTTACAACGTAAGCGATCTTGCCCAGGGCATCTACTTCATCTACGTCAGAAACAACGGACACACCATTGCGAAGAAGTTCGTTGTGACGAGAGAATAATTTGTGGCAGTAATGCGATTTCCGCATTGCCACGCCATACAAACCGCGTTCGGGAATTCCCGGGCGCGGTTTTTTCTAAGTTACTGATAGAAGGCAACAAAAGTCAATGTCAATAACTTTTCAAAAAAAATAAATATTTGCATGGGTTATTTCATAAAACAACTGTATTTTTGCCCTTGTGCGATGCGATGCGGGCATGGCCTATAAATCATTGCGTTAGCGCATTCTCACCTTCATTTTTCAATTTCAACCAAACCAATAACGATTTTCACCATGAGCAATTTCACCCACCTCCACGTCCACACGCAGTATTCGATTCTTGACGGTCTGGCTACGATTCCAGAGCTGATTAAAAAAGCGTACGCGGATGGGCAGCGCGCAATGGCAGTCACCGACCACGGAAACATGTTTGGGATCTTCACCTTTGTGAAGGAGGTGGAGAAGTTCAACAGTGAATTGCCGAAGGATGCGGAGAAATTCAAGGCCATCATTGGATGCGAGGTGTATGTGGCGCGCCACAGCCGTTTTTCCAAGAGCACGAAGGAGGACCGTAGTGGGCACCATCTGATTCTGCTCGCGCGCAACATGGACGGCTACCGGAACCTCAGCCGCCTCGTTTCGCTGGGTTACATTGAAGGTGAGTACTACAAACCGCGCATCGACAAGGAGATCATGCGCAAATACTCGGAGGGCATTATCTGCTGCTCCGCCTGCTTGGGCGGCGAACTTCCGCAAGTGATCATGCGAAGCAACCCCTCGCTGCACGACGGCACGCTACCCGTCTCTTTCAACTTGGAGGCCGCCGACAAAGTGGTGGAGGAGTTCAAGTCGATTTACGGCAGCAACTACTACCTTGAGCTGCAACGCAACGGGCACAAGGAGCAAAAGCTGGTAAACGCCGCCATCATGGAGCTGGCCGCCAAACACCACGTGAAGGTCATCGCCAGCAACGACGTACACTTTGTAAACCAGGAGGACTTCAACACGCACAAGATGCTGATTTGCATCAACACGGGAAAGGACTTCACCGAGAGCGACGGGGTAGCCACCGATGACTTGGACGACAACGGGATGGCCTATTCGGGCGAGGAGTATTTCCGTACGACGGCGGAGATGGAAGAGCTTTTCTCCGACATACCAGAAGCGATCACCAACACGCAGGAGATTGTGAGGAAAGTGGAGACCTTCTCTTTGGCGCACGCCCCCACCCTGCCCCGCTTCGTAGTTCCCCAAGGATTCAAGGACGACGCGGATTACCTTCGCTACCTCACGTGGGAGGGGGCGAAAGAGCGCTGGGGCGAGAACCTGAGCGATGAGATCAAGGAGCGCCTCGAGTTCGAGTTGAAGACCGTCTGCGACATGAAGTTTCCAGGCTACTTCCTCATCGTGCTCGACTTCATTGAGGCGGGCAAGAAAAACGGCATCCGCTTCGGGCCAGGCCGCGGTTCCGCCGCAGGCTCCGCCATCGCCTACTGCCTACACATCACCAACATCGACCCCATCAAGTACGACCTGCTCTTTGAGCGTTTCCTCAACCCCGACCGTATCTCCATGCCCGATATGGACATCGACATGGACGGCCAGGGACGCGAGAAGACCATCCAATACGTAAGCGAAAAATACGGCAAGGAGAAGGTCGCCGTTATCATCACATTGATGGAAATGAAGGCCAAAACCGCCATCCGCGACTGCGCCCGCGTGCTGAAACTGCCCATATCTGAAAGCAACCGCCTCGCAAAACTCGTGCCCGACAAGGACAGCAACAACAAACCCATCAAGTCGCTGCAACAAGCCATCGACCTCGTGCCGGAGCTGAAAAAAGAACTGGAAGAGGGCTCCGAGCTAGTACGCAAGACCTTGAAATACGCCGTCAAACTCGATGGTTCCATCCGCGGAACAGGCGTCCATGCCTGCGGTGTCATCATCGGCCGCGACAACCTATTCGACTGTATCCCGCTCTCCACTTCCAAGAATTCCGAAACCATGGTCACCCAGTACGAAGGCTCCCTCGTGGAAGAAGCCGGCCTGCTGAAGATGGACTTCCTTGGTCTGAAAACCCTTGACATCATTACGGAAGCGCTGAAGAACATTAAAAAGAGTAAAAAACAAGATATCAATATTGACAATATTTCATTAGAGGACGAAAAGACCTACGAACTGTTCTGCGAAGGCGACATGACGGCAGTATTCCAGTTTGAAAGTCCCGGAATGCGCAAATACCTGCGCGAACTGAAGCCGACACGTTTCGAGGACATCATCGCCATGGTCTCCCTCTACCGCCCCGGACCGATGGACAACATTCCGACCTTTATCCGCAGAAAACAAGGGCTGGAAAAAATCACCTATCCTATCCCGGAAATGGGCAAGATCCTGGACGACACCTACGGCATCACCGTCTATCAGGAGCAGGTGATGCTGCTGTCGCGGATGCTGGCGGGCTTTACTCGCGGGCAGGCCGACACACTGCGCAAGGCCATGGGCAAGAAAAAGATCAAGCTGATGGAGGAGTTGAACGGCAAATTCATCGCCGGCGGCACCGAACACGGCTACGACAAAGCGAATTTGGACAAAATCTGGGAAGAGTGGAAGAAGTTCGCCGAATACGCATTCAACAAGTCACACGCCACCTGCTACGCATACGTTTCTTACCAGACCGCCTGGCTGAAGGCGAACTTCATGGCTGAATTCCTTGCAGCGAACTTGACGCTGGAAATCAACGACATCAAGCGCGTTTCCATTCTGGTAGAAGAGGCGACCGCCCACAACATCCCTGTGTTGCCGCCCGATGTGAACGAGTCGGACATCGATTTCACCGTTGACAAGAACGGTGCCATCCGCTTCGGATTGGCCGCGCTGAAAGGCGTTGGCACCTCCGCCATCGCCGACCTAGTGGAAGAGAGAAACAAAAACGGGAAGTTCAAGAACATTTTCGACTTTATGGACCGCATCAATCTACGCTCCTGCAACCGCCGCGTCATTGAAAGCATGGCATCCGTCGGCGCTTTCGACTCCTTCGGAAACATCCACCGCGCCCAATTCTTCTACGAAGAGGACGGCAGGACATTTGTCGAGAGACTCATCAACTATGGTTCCAAAAACCAAGAGGGTACCGCGAAAGGGCAGTTCTCCATCTTCGACGACGCCCCCGCCGAGGTCTCCGCATCCTCCCTCCCCACCATTCCTGAATGCGAACCGTGGAGCGCTTACGAAAAACTCATGCACGAGAAAGAGATTGCAGGCTTCTACATCTCCGGCCACCCGCTCGACGAGTTCAAACCCATCCTCAAGAGCTTCACCAATACCGACCTTTCCGTTGTGGCCGACCAAAGCAACTGGATCAAGCACACAAACCACACACTTTCCTTCGCTGTCATGGTCACCAACTCCAACGAAAGAATCGGCAAAAGCGGCAATCCCTTCGGTATAGTCACCTTTGAAGACTACGTCGGCTCATTCGAATGGATGCTGTTCGGAGAAGATTGGAGCAAATACAAACACCTTTTCAGCAAATCACGTTCCCTGCTTGTGAAAGCACGCGTGACGGAACGCGGTTTCGCCCGCGACATCAAAGACAAGAGATTCATGCTCAAGCCAGTAGATATCATCTACCTTCAAGACGCCTACATCAAAACATGCAAGGCCGTCAGGATGAGACTCAACATCAACGATTTAAGTGAGAATTTGGCTAATATCATCAAAGACACCGTCGAAAAATCCAACAATAAAGCCCAAAAAACCGAGAAGGAGTTCGGCAAGACTCCGCTCCTATTCAGCATCACTGCCAATAACAACGAGTTCTCAACGGATTTTTCGAACTACGAAATGAAAGTGGACCCCGAAACCTTCATCAAGACACTGCCGTACTATTTACGCGAATGTGTGTCCTTGGAATAGGGAACAATCTGGAATTGTAGTGTCGGAGCACACTTCTACACTGCTATTTTGATACTACTATCTTCTTAACAATCAATTTGTTATCCACCTGAATCTGCAACAAATAAACGCCATCGGCCAACGAGCCGACCGGTAGTGTGAAACTGAAATCATCCACTACCACGCGGCGCAATTCACGACCGGTCATATCGCGCAAAACGGCTACCTTCATCGGTGAAGCGGTGCGGATGTTCAGTTCGTCGGAAACAGGATTCGGATAGGCACGAAAACCATCCATTTCAAGTTCTTCCACGCCAGTCGTCCCATAATAATCAATATCGAAGCCCGCACGGTTATTCGCCTCATCGGAGGTGAAAATGAAATAGAGTTTACGTTTGTTGACGAAAATGGTGGTGTCGCTCATCTCGCCGGTCAGCACCATCAACAGTCTCCCATTTTGGGGCAATTCATCAAAGACATAGAGGAAATCACGGTCTTCCTCCAAATCCAAGTAATTGATATGCAACATGGTATAAGGAGAGCCAGCCACTATGACGCGGAAATGGCAATCGGAGAAGGCGACATAATCATCCTCGTCGCTGCCATCGGTGATGTTACCCGAATTAGCGTTACTTGAAACCACTCCGTGGCAAAATTGGGACGAGGTGCTGGTATAGCCCAAAGAGAAACCGAATCGGGCGAGCGTGTCATCCGACACGAAACGGACCACAAGCTCCGTGCCATTCGTCCCGAAAGAGATCGTGCTGCTATCGCCGGTAATCACATAAGGGGTGAAGGCATTGTCATTAGAGGTGATGAAGAGGGTGTCGCCTGGGGCGATGTCATAAAAGCCGCGCGCACTGATTCGCGTCAGGTTCTCCACATCGGGGCGGATGGTCCAGCTGAAGTCCATATTGGCGGGGTATGACTGCAAGGGCAGACTGCCATCGGTGATAAACCCATCGGGAGAGGTAAGCAGCATGGAGCCAGTAAGTTGCTGGGGAACAGGATATTCGTAATTAATCGTATCAGGATAGGCATTGACAATCAGCTCTTGAGCCAAATTGAAATTTGAGCCGGAAACCAATAGATGATCCGTGTAAAAATAGCCGTTGGCCGTGCCATCCCAGCCAAAATTGAAGTGAAAATAGCAATTGCTGTCCACCATTTGATAGCCATCGCAAATGAATGCATGCCCGTTGATATTCGGGACGCTCCAACCCGCGTAGTACATCGGGACATTGCGCTCCAAGTTTTCAACAATCAAACTATCCCAATTCCAAGTGACGGAATCGCGGAAGGCGTAGCGGGTTTCGGTACTATACTTGAAATGGTCGCGCAACACATTGGCAGCGCTGTGGTTGTACATTCCGGAGCCATCGGGTCCATACACCATATCCACGCCTACACCACAGTGGTACATCAGCTTGGAAATCTCCAGATTGATGGTGTTCGGGGCGATCGTCATGGCAGAGTAGTCGTAGGTGGCGTTGCCATAATCCGCGAACTGCTCCCCGTAAGTGGAATCGATGTAGGAATAGGTGCCGACACCGTGCTCGGGCCAGCGAAAGTAGTTGATGAGTTGCGCCATGGCGGTGGCCACACAGCCGGTAACCACGTGATTGCCCTCGCCAGCAAAATCCTGCGGACAATAGTAGTTGTACTGCGCTCCCTGCCCCCAGCGGGTTTGGAGCATCGGAGGCACATAGCCTGTGGTGCGGAAAACGGGCTCACGGTTCTGAAGTTTCCGCCATGCGCAGACATTCGCGTTACTGGCGTCAGCGGCAGAAACGAGAGCCGATTTCACGGCAATCATTTGCTGTCGGTAGTTATCCAACCACATCCGAACAGGTGGTATAACATCCTGATTATTATAGAGTTGATTATCAGAATAGGCCAAAACGGGAGGCACTCGCCGGTCGCCGCCAATCACCACGAAACCATTTTCCGCATTGAAGATGTAGAAAAGCGTGTCAGTACCATCGGTCTCAACGTGGACGCACTGCGACAGGTTTTTGGACTGTGAATGCAGAAAGCGGTCGGCAGCTACCGTCGCTTCCGGCAAGGAAACGGACTGCGCTTTTACAGAAAAAAACAAGGAAAACAGCAGGATTACAAGGGGAAAACGATGTAAAAACTTATTCATTTGCAATTTTTTTGGGGGTAAAAAACAGCGCAAAGATACGATTTATTTTGATTGTTTCCCCAGAGAAATACAATAATTGAAATCCGAGAACAGGAACCAACCATTTTTTATCATTCTCAATCCATCAATCGCTAATATTTCGTACTTTTGGCGAAATTTTTCAACTATGAAGAAAATCCTTATCATCGCCATTACCCTGCTGCTTTCGTGCCAACTGTCGGCGCAACGAAACATCGCCGGAATCGGTCAGCAGATGAATAATCTGGAAAAGATATCGGAAATATACGACGACTGGGTGGACAGCATTTACACAAATGTAAGCCAATACATTGCGAACTGCGATGCACAAATTGCCGCCAATCCGACTGTTGGATGGAAGACGGAATGCGCAATCTGGCATTGCTACATGGCCGAATTTCTAATAGGCCAATCATTTTCATATAAATATACAATCAATTCGCGAACGCCTGGCGCGGACATTGACCTCAGCCACATCGACGAATGGGATGGAGAGACCTTGCAACAACAAATCGTCCTGCATTATCGGAAAGCCTTACAGGAAGCACATTCGCTCCGTCAAATCCCATTCAACCAATGTGAAGAGATCGTGAAGAATTACGGAGACGACGAACGATCCTCCTTCAACACGCTTTATGAATTCGTTCTCTATAAATATGCCCAAATCCTACAGAATTTCAGTCAAGAAAAAGATCTCGACAAAGACAAGAATCCGAATATCGCCATTTTTTTAACAAGCAACGAGGATTTCATCAACTTGCAATTCGATATTGACACTTCATCTTACCAACACGAATATCTATCTGTTTTACAACAACTTACAAAAGAGCAGATGAAGAGCGCCACCGCCTACCCGCTCATCTGCACCACCCTTGCGCGCTTCCACAAAGGCGAGGACAGTCTGCGGCTCTATGGCGAAGCGCTGAAACATCTTGAAGGGCAGCATCGCGGTTCCATTGGGTACTATATGATTTGTGATGACATAGGCTATTTTTACAGCAAACACGCCCAATCAGAATTCAGGGAGGATGACGACCTCATTACCGCTTTGGAATGGTACAACAAAGCGCTGAGCATCAACCCCCAAGACGATGTTGCAGATCATTCAATCTCAGAATTGAAGGGCCAATGCGTGCATGCACAATTTCCGAATCATGTCTATCCCGAACCACAGCTGCTATCCGTCATCACCCGCAACTGCGACATCATCCACCTAATGGTCATCAAAAACCTCAAAGAGTTGAACGTCGTGCGACCTGTGTTAACAACGCAATTCCCCACCGCCAACAACCATCGCTACTTCGAGGACACCTCCTGCTTCGTCATGCCGGAACTTCCTGTGGGGGACTACATCGCATTCCTCAACACAAAGCCTTTCCCAGAAAAAATGGATTATCAAAGTCTCTACGATAATTCCGAAGATCAATTTTATTTTAATGTCAATCGAATGGATGCCGTTACCATTCAAAGCGACTCCACCATCCATTTCATAGTCTTCGACTTCAAAACCGGGGAGGCGGTTGCGAACGCCACCATCAAGACCAACCGCACCGCATCCATTGTTAAAACCGATGCTAATGGCGAGGCGACTCTGCGCTGGAAGGAGGTGAGTGAAACCGATTACCGCGGATTAAAAGTTACGATTTCCAAGGACGGGGAGACTTATAAACAAACATTCTACAACCCCTACGACTATTCCGACTATTCCAGACTCGAACTCAACCAAGGGAGCATCTTCACCGATCGCGAAATCTACCGTCCAGGGCAGACCATTCACTACAAATTTATCCATTACAGCGAAAAAGGATACGCGACGCAGGTACTTTCCTCCAAAGAAATCGCCTTCAAACTGATGAACGACAATTATCAAACCGTCGCCACCGACACACTGATTACCAACGAGTTCGGTTCCTGCGCCGGGGAGTTTCAGATTCCCACGACGGGCAACACCGGCTATTTCAGAATCAGTGCAACCCCTGTCAATAACAAACGGAACAATTCCTTCGCCAAGTCGATCCGTGTGGAGGAATACAAGCGGCCGCAATTTGAAGTGGAGATTGAACAGCCGGAAACGACGTTCCAATTAGGAGACGAGGTAAAAGTCAGCGGAACCGCCAAGGCCTATGCGGGCTATCCCATCCAAGGCGCGACGGTGACATACACCGTTCAACGTGCAACCAGTTTCCCATTCCGCGGCTGGTATTGGTGGCTGAACCCCTACAAACCCGAAAGCACCACCATCACCAGCGGAGAGTGCGCCACCGACGCAGAGGGCAAATTCTGCATCAATTTCAGAGCGGAAGGGATGGAGCAAAAGGAACGCTTCGCTCCAATGTACCGCTTCACCGTTACGGCAACCGTTGCCGACATCAACGGCGAAACCCATGAGGCACAGACCGTTATCCCGATATCCAGCCGCTCGTTCCAATTCTCCATCGGCATTCCCGACATGATTTCCGAAGAAACAGAAAATGGCTATTCGCTGCGCGTGCTCAACCTGTCGGGCAAGCCGCAAGCGACAACCGTCAGCTACAAAATACTCAAACTTCAGATGCCCGACCATTTCCAGACGGCTGCGCCCATCAAAGGGGAAAAAGCCGCCCGGCTGTTTGGGGAGCAGTTCCCGCAATACGCCTTCAACGGAGAAGACAACCGCCACAACTGGCCAGTGGAGAAGACCATCACGACCGGCACGCTCCAGACTTCCGACTCCTCCCTCATCCGATTCGCCAAGGAGTTGCATTTAGAAAATGGCGCTTATCGCATCGTATGCTCTGCAACAGACAGTTACGGCAAAGAGATAGAAGAAACGAAGGATTTCTACATCGCATATCCCAACGGCGACTACAAAATTTATTCCGCTTTAGAGGTCATTGCCGACAAAACCAGCATGGAACCGGGTGAAACCGTCACTTTCACCATCGGCTCCTATTTGAAAAACACACGGGTGAAAATTCTTGTACAATGCAACGACGAAGTGATTGAAGAGAAATGGATCCGGCTGCATCAATCCTCGCAAACCATCCGTTTCACCCCCACAGAGCGGCAACGCGGAATGGTGCAAATCTCCGCCTGCCTCTACTACGAAGGGAATTGTTATAATAAAATTGTACAATGCCGGATTAAATTTTCAAATAAAATCATCGGAACGGAATTCATCACATTCCGAAACGAACTGGAGCCGGGCGAAAAGACGAAGGTCAAACTAACCCTGAAGGACCATAAGTCCAACCCAGTGAACGCGGAACTGCTGTGCGCCATGTACGACGCCTCGTTGGATGCGTTTGCGGCCAACCGATTCGGCATGTCATTCAACCGCGATTACTGGATCAGCTTCCCCACATTCAGTCGTCATTACTCAGGTATGTCATACGGCACTTGGGACGGCAACCATTGCCAACTCTACCTTGATCCTTCCGAACAAGGATTCTCAGAGTGGAAATTCGTTTCCCTCTTCCGCTACGGCCGCAGGTATTATAAAACAAGGAGCTTGTCCGATTCAGACTCAAGGGTTCTTAATTCAAGCAAAGAATCAAACATAGAGGAGGTAGAAGAAGTGACTTTGGCGATTGCCGACAACACCAGGTCTGTTGTCCTCGACGCCGACCTTTTGGCTGACAACGGCGGGCTATTTGCTGAAAATGAGGTTGAGGAAGTGCCGACTGCGTTCCAACAGGTTCTGGAAGGGCAAACAACGATGGGAGACGCTGGGAATGAGCCCATTGCCATCCGCGAGAATTTTGCCGAGACCGCTTTCTTTTTGCCATTTTTAAGAACGGATGAAAACGGGAACATCGAGTTCGAATACACCGTTCCCGAAAGTTTGACTCGCTGGAAGATGCTGGGAATCGCCCACACGCAAGATCTTTCCACCGGCACCTTTGAAAAGGAACTGGAAACGAAGAAGCCATTGATGCTTGTGCCCAACCTTCCTCGTTTCCTCTACGAAGGCGACACGGTATATCTATCTGCCAAAATCGTCAATCAGACTGAAAGCCAGCTGGTTGCGAAGGTGTTTGCGGAAATCACCAATGCGGTGACCAATGAAAGGATTGCGGTGCCGGCGGAATACGCCACGCAGAAAATCGAAATCGCCGCGGAGCAGACGGCCAACGTCATCTTCAAACTCGCTGTGCCTTACGGCGTTACGGGAATTGACTGCATCCTGTCCGTCAGCGCCAGCAACAACCAAACGAAAACGACATTTACCGACGGAGAAGAGCACATCCTGCCCGTGCTTTCCAGAAGAATGCTCCTCACCGAAGCCACCCCCTTCTTCATCTCGAAGACAGGTTCGAAAGAGTTCGAACTTGACGCTGACATGGACAAGGGGAATGACATCACGTACTGCAAATTGGAATTCACACCCAGCCCGAAATGGTACGCCCTCACCTCCCTACCCTATCTGATGCAATACCCATACGATTGCAACGAACAGATTTTCAGCAAGTTGTACGCAAACACGATGGCAACGTTCATAGCTCAGCAAAACCCGCAGATTTATCCCGTGCTGCGCCAATATGCCAATACCACCGACAGTTACAACAAACTTCGCCAAAATCAGGATGTGAAGCAGATTCTGCTGGAAGAGACTCCATGGATTGACGATGCCCAGCGCGACGACGAGCGTTACAACCTGATGCTCAACCTGTTTGACATGAATAAAATGCAGGAGGAAGCAAAGAAAGCAGTGCGCAAACTGGAAAAGAACCAGAACGCGGACGGCGGCTGGAGCTGGTTTGCCGGAGGAAAAAGCAGCTTATACATCACGCAGCACATCCTCTCCGAAACCGGCCGCCTTTTCGACCGCCACATCTGCGCCCCAAACGACAAATTCCTCTCCACCTACACCATTTCAAAGGCCATCAACTATATGGACAATGAAGTGGAAAAAGACTTCAAGCGGCTGAAAAAATACAACCCGAACTATGAAAAGAACTACTCACTAACCAGTAGCGACCTGCAATACCTATATACAAGGAGCTATTTTTTGAGCAACAAGAAGCCCAATACGGAGGCTTACAATTTTTATGTAAAGAAATTAGTAGAATACGCGAAAAACGACCAAAAGGGTTACATCTATTTGCCGACGATGGCCGCCATGACGCTATACCGCTTGGGCAAAGCAGAAAAAGAAAATTCCGAATACGCCTCCTTAGCCCAAAATATCATACTGAATATCAAGAAGTTGGCTCAACATTCCGATGAAATGGGAATGTGGTGGAAGAAAGAGGGCTACGGCTATTACTGGTACGAAGCGCCGATTGAGCGTCAATCGTTACTGATTGAAGCATTCGAGACCATTTTGCAGGACTACGCCTCCGCCGATGAGATGCGTATCTGGCTTTTGCAGCAGAAACGCACCCAAAGCTGGGGCACCACGCGCAACACCGTAGAGGCCTGCTATGCCATACTAGTTGACAATCAAAAAGTTGCAAAATCCGACAAGCCCGATGAAATCAAACTGACCTTTGGCGGCCATACCAGACAGTTCACCGACACCATCCAGCCGTCGTTCAGCCAGAAAATCGATCCGAAGGCATTGGACAACCCAGAGAACAGGAAGGTGAAGTTGGAGCGGAGCAACGATGCGCTCTCCTACGGAGCAGTCTATTATCAATACTATCAAGACATTGACGAGGTGGATGCTACGGAAGGGAATCCGCTGTCGGTAAGCCGCGAACTATACCGCGTGGATCAGACCGACAAGGGCGAACGGCTGACCAAACTTGGCGACAATGCGCAATTGAAAGTGGGCGACAAGGTGTGTGCGCGCATCGTCATTCGCAGCGACCGCGACCTCGAGTTCGTGCATCTCAAAGACCTGCGAGCGGCAGCCTTCGAACCGATGGAAACGCTGTCGGGCTACCACTACCAAGACGGACTCTACTACTACCAGTCCTTCCGCGACGCCTCCGTCAACTTCTTCTTCGATTGGCTTAATAAGGGGACGTATGTATTTGAGTATAAGATGTTTGTGACACAAGCGGGCACTTTCAGCAGCGGCTACGCCAACATACAATGCATGTATTCTCCAGAGTTCACCAGCCACAGCAAAGGCGGAAAAGTGATGGTGGAATAACTTCCGCTGGGCAGCCTACCACTTGACGACCTTCTTCGTTACGACAACTCCTTGAGAAAGAACCTGCAAAACATACATTCCGGCGGGCAAATCAGACAGATCTATCTGCACCTGTGAGCAGGTAGTCCCACCTACAAGATACTCGCGCAACCTCTCACCCAAGCAATTGAAAAGAGCAGCACGATGGATATCAGCACCTTGAACTACCAAATAGCCAGATGTCGGATTGGGGTAAACGGACAAAAGGGGTATAGCGGGAGCCTCGACGATGACGGAAGCAAGGCCCGATATGTTTCGCGCACGCGAGAATTCCGATGTATTACGCTCCGCATCAATGGTCAGGGCGGTGAAATATCCATCTACTGGTTGGCCAGTAACTGATGTACTCCAATGCCCTGCCGCATCCGGTGTGATGGAAGCCAGAAAGATTCGCCCCTCACCAAAGCCACTCACATCCACAGCGGCAAGATAAAGTTGCACTACCGCATCTGCCGGCTGTGCCACCTCCAACGTCCCCTCAACTTGATGAGCCCCCGACATAGCGTCGTAAGTCACCGATGTTAGAACAGGGAAATTCAGTCCGCCGTTAGGACCGTCATCGGCATCTCCCGCATCGTTGGGTGTCACCCCGTAAGGGAAAAGGTCAATGGCCAATCCGCCGTTATCGTAAAAAGAGTTACAGCTGATGAACGTTTCGCGGCAGTTGTCCGACATCAGGAAAACGCCGTTGCCGCCGTTGTTTGCGATGATATTGGCCTCTGCTGGGGAGCCACCAATGACCGTTCCGACCGGCCCTTGCGAAATGCGGATTCCGTCCATTCCGTTCGGCAGTGCGCTTCCATTCAACGCCACTCCAATCCGGTTCCGCACAATCACATTGCTGTCGGAACCAGTGATGTCAATGCCAATTCCCATCTCCAAATTGCCGGCAATCACATTGCTGTCGATGGTATTCTGGTATGAGATACCATCGATGACGATGCCAACCGTATTCGGAATCGCCTGAATCCCAGTAACATCAGTGCCAATCAGATTGTTTTTAATCAAATTATGGTTGGTACCATTATTGTAAAAAAAGACGCCGTAACCGGAATTGCCCGAAATCAGGTTGCGCTCGGCATCGCTTTCGCCACCGACACGATTGTTGAAAGTGCCGTCATCGAACAAAACACCGTAGGTGTTGCCGATGGCGTACGTCCCTGAAGCGTTGGTACCCAAGTAGTTGCCAATGACGGAATTGCCCTCGGCACCCGCTCCGAAAATCGGGAGTCCGTAGTCTATGTTGCCGGATATCACATTGCGTTCACCGGCAGTCAGGCCTCCAATGGTATTGTACTTCACCGCGCCTTCCAAGCTCACGCCATCGTAGTTGGGCAGTGCATAGGTACCGGTGCGGTCAATGCCCACGAAATTGCCGCTAACCGTGCAATGTTGCACATCCAACAACCGTACACCGATGTGCCGGTTGCCTGAGATGAGGTTGCGGTCGGCTTCAATGCTTCCACCAATAAGCGTCCGGTCGGACCCGCTGCCGATTTCAATGCCGATGTCGTTGCCCAACGTGTCGCTTCCCGTCTCATTCGTGCCGATATAATTGCCCGAAATGATACAGTCGGGGGCGTTGTACAACTGCACACCCTTTGTAAACCTCCTAATATTCAAACACTTAACAATAACCGAAGAGGCATTGAAAACACGAAGAGCATAATCCACACGCCCTTGCCCGTCCAGCACGATTTCGGGGCCATGCGGGTTGGTCTCGCCCTGGTTGAGTGCCTGCGAGGCACCATCAACGGTCACATTGGCCTGCATAATCATCGGCAGCGTTGACTGCGGCACGATCACCCACACGCCCGTTGCTGCATCATAATTGACATCGGAAGTAGGAATATTGAAGGTGATGGTATGCGGTCCTGCGGTTGCTGCAGACATTTGAAGCGCAAACCTCAACGAACCGCTTCCGCCGTCATTGGTATTCGTCACGACAAAATCACCCCCAAAACTTCGGGAAATACTGAAAACCAGCAAAAAAAAGACAACATTTCTCATCTTATCTTTTAATAACTTTCTTGGTAAAAACCCCTTCTTGGGTTGCAATCTGCAAAATGTACATTCCAGCGGAATAATCGGACAAATCAAGCTGAATTTGCGAAGCGGAAACCGCTTCAATTCTTTCCATCATTCCACCGCAGGAATTAAAAATAGTAACACATTGAATATCATCACTTTGAATACTCAAATGGCTATATGTCGGATTGGGAAAGAGCAGAAGATTGTTTTCACTCAAATTTGGAAATTCCTGAATAGAGACCATCGTGGTGAGATTAGCGGCAAATTCAGAGGTGTTGCCCGCACTGTCTGTGGCAGTGGCGGTGAGGACGTCGTTCTCGGCGATGCCTGAAACGGCCGCCGACCAATGGCCGTCGGCATCCGGACGCACACTCGCAAGGAAGGTCCTCCCCTCCCCGTTGTTCCAGATAAAATCCTCGGGTTCCGCAACATAAATCTCCACCACGCAGTTTTCGGGACTCATCGTATTGAGCGTACCCGTCACCCAGCCGAGGCTAGTGTTCGGATTATAGGTGGCGGAAACGATTTCGGGAAGGTTCATCAGTCCGTTCGCGCCACTGTCGCCATCACCGTCATCGTTCTGGTTGATACCCCACGGGAAAATATCAATGCCGAGATATTGGTTGTTGAAAATGGAGTTCTGACTGATGCGGTTATTAACGGTCGAGGCATCCATGATCACGATGCCTGCAGAATCGTTATGGGCGATGATGTTGCCCGCGCCTTCACCGCCGATGAGATTGTCGTGCGCACCTTGATTCAACACGATGCCCGCGCCGCCGTTGCCGACAGCGGCGACACCGTCAAGTCCGATGCCGATCTTGTTGCGCTGGATAAAAATGTGGTGTGCAGCATCCGTCACTGCCAATCCCATCCGGGTATTTCCCGAAATCACATTATTGACAATGAACAAGCTATCCACATTTGCACTTACAACCACACCCATTGCGTTGGGAATCGGCATATTCCCTTCCGGTCCGACACCGATGAGATTCCCTTCGATATGATTTTGCGAAGTCCCCGCGTCCACCACTTCGATACCTGCGTAGCGATTACCGGAGAAAACGTTGCGGTCGTTGAAGTTTCCACCGCCAATCACATTGTTTTTGCAGCCTACGGCAAGCATCAATCCAACGTCATTGGGAATGGCGTAAGATGCGCCCGCATCCGTGCCGACAAGATTCCCAATAAAAATATTTGCATCACTATTTCTGCTGACAATAAACAAACCATAGCTTTTATTACCCGACAACACATTGTTTTTCATCGTATTATGATTGGCTCCGCCATCCACGCAGATTCCCGTGGCATTTGGCATCGCTACATCACCTGTAATATCCAGCCCGATAAAGTTCCCCTCGATGCAGTTATTGGCTGCATTACCATAGAGAATCACGCCATAAACGCGGTTGCCAGAAATCACGTTATGTTCCATAACGGAGCTGCCGCCGATGACATTATGCTGTGCGGTGGTGTTGAGTTCAACCCCATTGGCCTGAATCAACGAGTCGTTACCGTCATAAAAGGCATTGTGGCCGGTTGCATCGGGACCGATGAAGTTGCCGGAAACGACGTTGCTGTCGGATGACTCGACATAGATGCCGATTTCGGAATTGGCGGAAATGATGTTGCGTTCGCCGGAGGTGTTGCCTCCGATAATGTTGCCATTGGCATTGGTCTGGATGACGATTCCGTAGTGGTTGCCAAGCGGCGCGGCACCTGAGACGTCCACGCCAATGTAGTTGCCTTGGACGCTGTTGGCGCGAGTACCGTTCCCGTCCAACACGATGGCAGCACCGGTATTGCCCGAAATCAGGTTGCGCGTTGACAACTCATTCCCTCCGATGACATTGTTGTAGGAGGCGGTCAGGTAGATGCCCTGCCCGTTCGGGACTGCCCGCAAGCCGGTATGGTCCGTTCCGATTTTGTTGCCGACAACATTGATTTCATGGACTGAAACTAGCGCGATGCCTGCCATTGAATTGCCTGAGATGAGGTTGTCGGCGATGGTCACGCGGTGGGCCGCGCCGATAGAGGCATAGGTGGAGAGGCCAATGCCGTACTGGTTAGGCAGCGGAGTGTGTCCATCAGGAAGAACACCGATATAGTTGTTGGTGACGCTGCTGCCGGAAACAGAGGTGCCTGCGAAAAGGAATCCGTACTGGAATCCGCCGACGGCGAGCCCGATGATGCAGATATTGGAGGCCACAATCTGAAAACCAGCGTTGAGGGCCGCTTCAGAACCGTCAATCAGAATCTCGGGGCCATCGGGATTGTGGTTGGGCTGCGTCGTGCCGTCAATGGTGATATTGCCAGTGTAGATGAGGGGGAGGTCGGATAGCGGGCGGATGGTCCACACGCCGGTGGCTGTGTCATAACCGGGATCAACAGTCGGAATGTTGAAAATGATGCGGTCAGTCCCGACAGGCGAAGCAACAGCATCAGCAATCGCCTGTCGCAAAGAGCCCGCTCCGCTGTCATTGGTGTTTACAACCGTATAATCGTTCGCAAAAGCGGCATGGTTAACAAAAAAAAACGCAAGGAATGCGATAAAGAGGGCTACCAGTTTTTTCATACTCATCTTAAAAAAAACACATGCAAATTTACATAAGCGATACTGAAAACGAACTTCGCAACGCACAAACTAATCAACATCCGACTTTGAATAAATTATTATAGTATAATCCTTTCCAAAGAGGATTCGCTCTATAATCCCCAAATCAAATTGTACCAATTTTTCAAATCAAATTGTACACTTTGCAACTGCTTTTCAACAACCTTGAAAAGCGGGATTTAAGGGCTATTTGCCCTCCAGCTCCGACAATTTCTTTTCCAGGGCGGCAATACGGCTCTCGTAGATGCTGATTTGTTCCGTAATGGTATCACCAATAGTGGATAACAACTCTTTGTAGTCGCCCATCTCGCTTATTTTCAGCGTTGAGGCATTCACAGATTCACCGGGTTTTCCTTCCAGCGATTTTAAGAAGTCCTCTTCGGTTCCCGTTCCTCCGTTTTTTTCGCGCCACGTCTCATACGCCGATACACGGATGTTGATGGCATCACTCCACGCACCACTACCACACTTCACACGCATATAGCGATCCCCTTCAGCAAATGGGGTATGCCATGTGTTCGCATCCAGCGAATACTGCACTACCACCTTCTCGGCTGCCACGGTTCTTACTCCTAATGTGTTTTTCAGGTCAGAAATATTGATTCTGATAAGGTTCCCTCTTTCATCAAAGCCCACAAGACTGTCCTTATCTTGGAGCTTCTTCTTGACAATAAAATCTTTGATGTCCATGTTTTATTTGAATGTTGGTTACTCTTGATTATCATGTTCTGCACTTATGGCCTCTTCCAGCACACTGGCTGGCACAATGCCGTTGAGCCTGTAATAGTTTGTTACTTGTCGGTCTAATACAGAAACTTCCAATATCTCCAATCCGGAAACTTCCGTATCAAGGCTTACTCCATTCAACCGTGCCAGATCAAAAATCGCCTCTTCGCTCCCCGACACCACCAATGCGACATCGGCCACCGTCTGTCTGTCTTTGCCTTTCATACTACTATGGTATTGCGATTGATGTTGCATTATCTAAATTCTGCATCTGCTGGCTTGCCACATCGACTGAGAAAACTCCGTTCACCGTAATTGTGCCAGTGAATGATAACGCATTACCGCTATAGAGCTTGCCTGTTGGAATCTTTACTTGCCATCGGTTGGCAGTTGCCCTATGAACAAATGCAGGCACAATATCATTAATCTGATTATTGCTGCTGATGAAAGTGGCCAAAATTGGGAAACAGTCATTAACTCCAGCTAAATCTCCATTAAAGAACACCCTGAATTCGTTGGTCTCCGCGTCAATCGATAGATTGTTCACAGTCAAATAAATGCGCACTTTCATAAGCAAGCCGTTGTGTTTCATCTCGCAAATGGCTTGCGACACATTGGCATCCATTTGTGAGTTTTGATCATTAAAGAAATGGTAAAACGGCATTGTTTCCCACCTTGCTTTCTCCAAAAGATCCTCGAAGTTGTACACAGCATTCACCGTGTTGTAAGTTGGGGTACTCGACGTTATATCGCGGAAATTGACCTTGCGAATCTGATATACGTTATCATAGTTGGTGTTAGTTGAACTAACAATATCAATGTTGCTTGTGTTTATGGAGTATTGGTGAATGTCGCCATTGGCTAAATTCGCCCCTGTGCCAATTTTCAAAATCTCCCCTCTACCACTGTTTGAATCCACAGTCTGCACATACGCGAAGTCCCCGTACGGGAAGCGTACGACGGTGCGCTGCGGCAGATTCAAGCCGTTCAAAACTGTTTCCAGCAACTGCACGTTATTGTGCAGGAGTTCCAATGTTTCCGCACACAGCGGATAGCCGTTATCGCGGCCAATGTTCAATAGTCTATCCATTTTTCTGTCTTTTATGTATAATACTCTATTCTGTAGCCTATTCCGTAAAGTTTGAAAATGTTCACCAGCCGTTTCACAGCATCTACGTCAATTTGTCCATTCATAACTTGCGGTATCCTCACTGTGAAGGGACGCG
>JAFVNW010000085.1 GCA_017506175.1 Bacteroidales bacterium
GCCATCGTGGGGTATGGCAGCGACGCCACGGTTTCGATTTCTGCAAACGATTGCTATCATCTTGATTCACTGATTGTTGACGGCCAGATTGTGGCACTTGCCGATACCTACACCTTTACCAACGTGACGGAAAATCACACTCTGCGTGCGGTCTTTGCATTGGATACGTTTTCGGCTTCTCTGAGTGTGTATTTGGATGGTGAGCTTTCGTTTGGAGATGAGATTTCTGTTGGATGTGGAGAGGACATTCAGCTTGAAATTCCTCAATTTGCTTGTTCCCAAATGGACTCCTTGTTTGTGAACGGTCGCTTGGCAGATACGACGTTTTTATATGAAATTTTTGACGTACATTCTGATTATCAAGTGGTCGCATTCTTCAGTTCTATAGGTTACCAAGTGATTGTCACTACGCAGGGGCAGGGGAGTGTGACGCCCTCGGATACGGTTCAAGTAGTTTGCGGTGAGAATCAGACATTCACCTTCGTACCCGATGCGAATTGGTTCACGCAGGAAATCCTGTTGGATGGGGTTAGTTTGGGCATGCCGGCGAACAACAGCTATACTTTGGTTGATATTGTTGGGAATCACACACTTGAAGTGATTTTCGCCATCAATCAATATATGATTACCTCTTCAGTGGATCCTATTGATGCGGGGAACATCACGCCGAACGGTTCGCACATTTACGAAGCAGGCGAAACGGTGACCTACACCATCATGCCGTTCCCGGACTATCGCATCCGTGATGTGGAGGTGGATGGTGTCAGCGTGGGCAATTCTTCCACCTATGTGTTTGAAAATCTGGATGATAACCACGCAATCATTGCTTATTTTGAATCCACGGGCATTGAGGATGCGGCATGGGAAAACATTTCGGTTTATGCGATTGGAAATACGGTCTATATTCGCAATGAAAGTCTGGTGGAGATTCGTCAGATTGAGGTTTACGATGCGCAGGGCAGAAGGATTGCGAAGCGCGTTGGCGCCTCTGGCTCGCAGCGGTTCGATGTGAATGTCAGCGATGGCATCTATATAGTCCGTTTGGTTACCAAGGATGGGATCCGAAATCACAAGGTCTGGTTGCATCGTGATTAGTGGCCAGTGAACCGACCACCTGTTTCCTTTGGGGATTGCTGATTTCCACTGAATTGTGTTAAAAAAAAATTTTTGAATAATTAACGTTTGAAAATGACGAATTCTGAAAAAAAAGTGTAATTTTGCGCGGTTTTAAATTGTGCATTTACACGTTTTACAGAGGAGAATAAAATTTTTTCAACCATAATTATTAACCAAAACAAAATTCTATGAAAAAATTATTCAACGTATTGATTTTGTGCTTTTTGTGCATTTCCACGCTGATTGCACAAAACAGCTTTGGCCCTGCTCCGGCCAGTAGCCATCAACCGCATCAGACTTCTATGGAGCCGATGAGAAGCCTGAATTCCCCTTCGATTGTCACGTTTGACACGGACATCAACACTTTTGAGTTGGGCACGCCCGATACCACAACTTCTCTCGGTACTGCTCCTGAGTTCTTGAATTCATGCGAATACGTTAACGGCATGTATTATGGCACAACCTCCACAAGCGGTCTTTTGCTTAGCATCGACCCCAGCACAGGTACCGTGAACCAGATTGCCACTGGCAACCATAGCGGTGCTATCGCCTACAATCCAGCCGATGGCTTGGTTTATGGCTTGTCGTTAGGTTCGTCTGCAGTTCTCTACACCATTGACTTGACCTCTGGTACTGAAACCCAAGTCGTCGCTGTCAACAGCGCCAACTTCCTGCTGGGTATGACCATTACCAACGAAGGTCGTTTCCTCGTCATCGATGCCGAAATTGACGGTATCAGCGAGTTGGATCCCGTATCGGGCGACCTGAGCACCTTCTGGGTTAGCGGCTTTACTGTAAACTATGGTCAGGATATGGCTATGGATCGTGAGGAGAATATCCCTTACTGGGCAGCTTACAATGCCGATGACTATGCCGCCCAATTGTATGCTCTTGACTTGGACAACAACACCGGCACCATGATTGGTGAATTCGCCGATCAGGCTTCCGGCTTTGCTACCCAGACTATCTCCAATCCGGATCTCGCCGCCGCTCCTACTTCCTTTGTCGTGGCTCCCAACGGACAGACTTTGAGCGCCAACATCTCTTGGACCAACCCGACCGTGACTGTCGGCAACGACCCGCTTACCGCCATCGATCAAATCGTCCTCACCAGAGAAGGTGTAACCATCAACACTTGGTCCAATCCTACTGTTGGCGGCGCCATCTCTTATGTTGACAATGTTCCAGCTGTCGGCAGATACCATTACTCAGTTTATGCTGTTACGAGCGAAGGAAACGGACTCCCGGCTTCCGCATCTGCAGTTATCGGTGAATTGATTACGGTTGCTGATACGGCCATTGATTTCGGCGTTGGCCCTGTAGGCGGTGTTTTCCCGGCACAAACCAATGTGGTAAGCGGTTACAACCTCCCCTCCACTATCACAGTCTCCACCGCTGCTCCGTTCAGCGTTTCTTCCGATGGTACCAACTTCTCCACCACGGCCAACCTTCCGGCTGCTGGCGGCACACTTTATGTTAACTTCGAACCCACTGTGGGTCGTGTTGATAATGGCATCGTAACCCTGACTTCAGGCACCGCAAGCGCATCCTTCACCGTTACAGGCGAGAGCGTTGAGTGCAACACCGTCACCGAGTTCCCGTACAACTGCAACTTCGGCGATGAAAGCCAACTCATCTGCTGGCAAATCATTGATGAAAACGGTGATGGCACCACTTGGACTTTCGATACCCAAACTCCTGTTGCACAATACCGCTGGAATAGCAGCAATGCTGCGGACGATTGGTTGATCTCTCCTGAATTCGCCCTTACCGGCAATGAAATCTGCAGATTCGATTATGCTGCCGCAGGTAGCAGTTATCCGGAAAAATTCTCTGTATCCCTGCTGCAAAACGGCACCTACACTGAAATCCAACCTCAAATTACGGTCACTTCAACCACTGCTACCACGCTGAATCTGGATTTGTCGCAATATACCGGCAACTACAAAGTCGCCATCCATGCTGAATCCGATGCTGACATGTTCTATCTGTATATCAGCAACTTCTCTGTATTCGCCGCGGTTCCCACGATTAATGTCACTCCCACCGCTGTTGATTTCGGAACAGTGATTGCAGGCGTCGTTTCCGCTCCGCAACAAGTTGATGTTGAATTGATCAGCATTACTGAAGCCGTTACCGCCACGGTAGCCGCCCCGTTTGAAGTTTCAGCTGATGGCACTACTTTCGGCACCACGGCCACTATACCCGCTCCTACTACTTCACTCGCCAATGCCGCACTGTATGTTAGATATGCTCCCACCACTGCCGCTACCGACAATGGTACGTTGACACTGACCGACGGTACACTGACCGCTACTGTTAATTTGAGTGGTTCTGCCATCTCTTGCGATGGCGTTACGGTTCCTTTCTCAGAAGGCTTTGAGAACGGACTCAACCCCTGCTGGCAAGTTATCGATGCCGACGGTGACTCCTACTCTTGGGATGCCGAAACTCCGCTTACTGATGGATTTGAGGCGCATACGGGCTCTGGCTTGATCTCCTCTGCCTCCTTCATCAATAATGTCGGTGCCCTTACCCCCGATAACTGGCTGATTACTCCGCAAGTGTTGAATATCCCCGCCGGTACAGGCATGACTTTCTGGGTGAATGCCCAAGACGCTGGTTATCCGGAAGAACATTACGGTGTATATATTTCCACTACGACCCCTGAGATTTCGGAATTCCAATTGATTTATGAAGAAACCATGGATGCAAACGGCGGGCCGAGAGATCAAGGCGCATGGAAACAAAAATCTGTTGATTTGAATGCATACGCCGGTCAGAACATCTACGTCGCTTTCCGTCACTTCAATTGCACCGATGCATTCTGGTTGAATTTGGATGATGTTGAAATCGCCCAGGGCATTGGTATCGCTGAAAACGAAGCAGCTGCCAACACTGTAAGCATCTACCCGAATCCTGCTACCAGCATTCTGAACGTGAATGCCAATGGTTATAATACTGTTGAGATCATCAACATGCTGGGCCAAGTTGTTTATAGCACCACTATGACCGACAATGCTCAAATCAACGTTCGCAGCCTGAACAACGGCGTTTATTTCGTACGTTTGAACGGTGAAAATGGAACAACTACTCAAAAATTCATCAAGAAATAATTTTTTGAGCGTGACTATACTCCTTAAAGGCGGGCTGCAAAGCTCGCCTTTTTTTTAAGATGATGCTTTCCGGAAAGATCACATTGGTGAAAGAGCTCGACATTCTTCAATTATTTGTACTTTTGCACCCCGAAAAAAAGGACGCGTTATGGAAGTGATGGATAGGACGAAAGAACTTGAAACTAAGCGAATTAGCACGCTTTTGTGGGCATACGCACTGCCTGCGGTCGTGAGCCAGATTATCGCGTCGTTTTACAATATCGCCGATCGTATTTTCATCGGGCAAGGGGTGGGGCCGCTAGCGATTGCTGGTTTGGCCATCACTTTCCCGTTGATGAACATCATACACGCCTTCGGTTCGCTGGTTGGAGCAGGTTCGGCAGCACGTATGTCCATCGTTTTGGGCAAGAAGGATTCGAATTGGGCGGAGAAGATTTTGGGCAACAGTATGTTGCTGACTTTCTTCTTCGGTTTCCTTTTTGTGACAGCCGGTTATTTATGGATGGATGACATTCTGATGCTTTTCGGGGCGACGAGTGAAACCGTGGCGTACGCGCGCGAGTACATGTACATTGTTTTGCCAGGGATGTTCCTCACCACGCTCACCTTCAATCTTACGGGGTTGATACGTGCATCGGGCTACCCGCAGAAGTCGATGTATATTCTGGCAGGCGGTGCCATTCTCAACGTCATTCTGGACCCCGTCTTCATTTTCGTGTTCCATTGGGGAATTGCCGGTGCGGCTTGGGCAACCACGATTTCCATGGCAACGACCGCTGTCTTTTCCGTTGCGCATTTCATTAGCAGAAGCTCGTTTATCCGATTCAAGCGGCACGTATGGGCTCCGAAGCTCTATATCTTCCGTAATATCACGATGATTGGACTGAGTCCGTTCCTGATGAATGTGGCGGCGGCTGGTGTGGTGGCGTTCCTGAATACCCAGATTTTGAGGTATGGCGGCGACTTGGCGGTCGGTGCGTATGGAATCGTCAACACTTTCGGCAATTTCCTCGTGCTGCTGATTTTAGGTGTGTGCCAAGGGATGCAGCCCATTGCAGGTTATAATTACGGCGCGGGACACGGAGCGCGTTTGAAAGAGGTTTACATGTTGACGATGAAGGTCTGCGTGTTGTGCGGGCTGGTGGGCGCCGTGGTTTGCTGCGCGATTCCTGCCACATTGACCCGTGCTTTCACAACCGACTCCGACCTGATTACAATTTCTGCTTCCGCCATGCCGTTCCTGATGATTATGTTCCCGCTCATCGGCTTCACCATCACCAACTCCAACTTTTTCCAGTCTATCGACAAACCTTGGATCGCCATTGTCACCAGTTTGTCGCGCCAGGTGATTTTTCTAGTGCCGATGAGCTATTTTGTGCCGTCGATTTTTGTGAATCTGGGTAGAGACGGGCTGACGGGCGTGTGGACATCCTGCATGATTTCCGATGTGCTTGGAGCGGTCTTGGCTGCGATTCTGCTCTTTACGCAAAGGGAAATCTTCAAGATGAGTGCAGAACAAATTCGGGTGAACGAAGAATCATCGGCTGAATCCGCAGCTGTTCGCTAATCACATTTCATCGATTACAGATGAACCTCCAACAACTTCGTTTCGGTTTCCGGGATCAACTGCAGACTGGTTGCAATGCTGGGCACCAGCACGCATTCGCCCTTTTGTATTGTCTCGGTTGAACCCTCGTGTTGGATTTTAACTTTGCCATCGATACATATGTATATTATGAAGGAATCGATTTTGGCATAGACTTTCTCCACAGGTTGGGAGAAAGTCATCACGTTGACTTTGAACTGGTCGCAGTCGATGACGGAGTTGGTTCTCTCTTTTTCAATGCAATAGTCGATTTTGAATTTTGCTTGCGTGCCGAAATTCAGGGCGTCTTCCGCTTCGGCGGTATTCAGTTCGCGGCTGAGGCCGTTGGCGTCTTTGCGGTTCCAGTCGAAGATGCGGTAGGTGATGTCGGATGACTGTTGGATTTCGGTGAGCAGAACGCCTTTGCCGATGGCATGCACGGTACCGGCGGGAATGAAGAAGGCGTCGCCGGGCTTGACGGGATAGAACTCCAACAGTGCTTCCACCGTGCCGTTGGCAACGGCTTTCAGGTAGTCCTGTTTTGTAACGCCTTTTTTGAATCCGACGTAGAGGCCGGCTCCTTCATCGGCTTGAATCACGTACCACATTTCGGTTTTTCCGTTCATCCCGTAGCGGCGCATCGCGAGCGCGTCGTCGGGATGAACTTGCACCGAGAGGTTTTCGGCGGCATCGATGAACTTGATGAGTAGCGGAAAACCGAGTCCGAATTCGTCGAAAATCTTTTCACCGACGAGGTCGGTCATATAGACTTCAATGATTTCGTTCAGGTCGTTCTCGGCCAGAAAACCGTTGCTGATTTCAGAGACGCGGCCTTCCAAGCCGGAGATCTCCCAACTTTCGCCCACCTTTTGAATGCCTTCAGTGTTTTTTCCTAAAACGGATTGGATTTTATTGCCGCCCCATATTTTTTCAACGAATTGCGGTTTGAATTTCAGAGGATATAACATGGTGTTGGTTGTATGGGTTCGTGTGTGAATGTGGCTGCAAAAATACGACTTTATGTTGATAAGAGGTGGGAAAATGGGGAAATATTCGTAATTTTGCACGCTATTTCAAAATCCTTGATCTATGGCAGAAGATTTGCACCTTGTCTCCGATCTTGCGCTGATTCTCATTTCGGCTGGCATCGTCACTCTCATTTTCAAATTGTTAAAACAGCCGTTGGTATTGGGCTATATCGTTGCTGGTTTTCTGGTTGGGCCGCATTTCAATCTGTTCCCGACTGTGGTGGAGAAGGAGGTGGTTTCGCAGTGGTCGGAAATCGGCATCATCTTCCTGCTGTTTGCCTTGGGCCTTGAGTTCAGCTTTAAGAAACTGCTGAAAGTGGGTGGCACGGCAATTATTGCATCCGTTGCCGAAATTTTCATTATGTTTAGCATCGGGTTTGTTTCCGGCTATCTGCTCGGGTGGACCACGATGGAGAGTGTTTTTCTCGGCGGTATGTTGGCGATGTCTTCCACCACCATCATTATCAAGGCCTTCGATGATATGGGGCTCAAGAGGGAGCCCTTCGCTGAATTGACCATGGTGATTCTAATCATTCAGGACATCGTCGCCATTTTGATGATGGTGCTGCTTTCCACTGCCGCAGTCAGTCAGTCGGTTAACGGGCAGGACATGCTGCTCTGCATACTCAAACTCGTCTTTTTCCTGATACTTTGGTTTGTGGTGGGCATTGCGATCATTCCGACATTTTTCCGCAAGGCGAAGAAATACATCAATGACGAGACTTTGGTTATTATCTCGGTCGGGCTTTGTTTCGGCATGGTAGTGTTCGCCACCTCCGTCGGATTCTCCTCGGCGCTCGGCGCTTTCGTCATGGGGTCCATCCTTTCGGAAACCATTGAGGGCGAGCATATTGAGAAGTTGTTCAAGAGCATAAAAGATTTGTTCGGAGCCGTCTTTTTTGTTTCGGTTGGCATGATGGTGGACCCAGAGGTTTTGGCGCATTATTGGGGCACGATACTGATCCTCACTCTTATCGTATTGATCGTCAAGGCGCTTATCTCGGCTTTCAGTGTGCTTATTGCAGGCGAAACGCTGGAAAATTCCCTGAAAGCCGGCTTCAGTCTGGCACAAATCGGAGAATTCTCCTTCATCATTGCCGCGCTCGGCGTGTCGTTGGAGGTGATGAACCCCGTCATCTACCCTATTATCGTCGCAGTTGCCGTAATTACCACATTCACAACACCTTACTGTATTAAAATGGCAGCTCCCGTCTTTCGCATTTTGGATAGGAAATTGCCCCAAAAGGCGAAAACGATACTCAATAACTATTCGTTGATGGGCAACAGTGGCAGGAGCGGCAAGGGGTGGACCCAAGTCATCAAGGTTTCGCTCGGGCGCACTGTCGTGTTCGCCATCTGCAGTGTGGCGCTCATTCTCCTCTCTTTCAAGTTCCTCTCGCCGTTCATGCAGGAGCATCTTCAAAATGTGCTTTCCGTGAAAGTCATCAATATCATCAATTGCGCCATTACGTTGCTGCTGCTTTCCCCATTCCTTTTGGGCTTGATTCGCCATGGCAGCCACACACAGGCCGCCTATTCCAAGTTGTGGCGCGAGAACAAATTCAACCGTATCGTCATTGTGGCTTGGACGCTTCTCCGCATTTTCGGCGCCTGCGTCTTCGTCATCCTCGTGCTGTCCAAATACTTCAAATTCACCGGCTGGGTGGTCGTCATCATCGCACTCGCCATCGTTCTGTTCATCTCCTTCTCACGTCGGATTTTGAACCGTTACGTGAAAATCGAACAGAATTTCATGCACAATTTGAATGCAAAAGAGGAACAGGGAATGACCAAAGAGATAAACCGTTAGGCTGGAAAGATGCCGTGACGGGATTCATGGTTACCGAGCGGTGTTTGGGGGTCAATTCGCTTTTGATGTAAGCTTGTCAAGCCAGCCGATGATCTCCTCAAGGGCTTTTGGGGAGATGCTCTGCTCTATTTCCCCGTATTCGTCAGGGAATCCCGTCTCGCATTCCTGAAAAAGATGATTGAGACCTGGAAGCAGCTTGAATTGATTTAAAGCATTGGGTTTCAGTATGTTCTGGATAGTGCGAAGATTCTCAACCCCACCTACTTGGATGTCTTTGTCTCCGTTGAGCGCCAAAACCGGACAGGTGACCTTCTTGATGTATTTTTCTGGCCGGATTTTTAAAACGTAAAAATACCATGGCGAAAGCATTTGGCGCATGCTCGCGACCCTTTCGGGGGGAGTCAGATGGTATGCCTTCAGTTCTTCCAAAGTCATCTCTTTTGTGTAATCGTCAAGGAATTTCGTCAGTTTGTCGCCGGCAGTCTCTGCGTTTTTTGATTTCTCTATGATGGTCAGGATTTCGTTGTTCAAATGGAGCGTGCCTTGAATAAACTTGATGTCGAGTTTTTCGTGTACGGAAAGTTGCAAAACCTGCTCCAACACAATGTCTTTCATTGGTATGCCGACTCCGGCTAAGGAGACGATGAACTGCACCCGTTTGTCCTTTGCTGCGACCATCCATGCAATTAGTCCGCCCTCGCTATGACCGATAATGCCCATCGGAATGCTTTGTAATTCAGATATTTGGCTTAATGAATCCAGAATGACGGTTACTTGGTTGGCAAAATCCTGTGTGGTGAGTTTGTTCACGATGCGCACGTCTGCATCATCGTAGCGGAAGACGGCATATCCTTCGCGAGTGAGTGCATCGGCGATGACGAGGAAGGGCTTGTGTCCCAAGATGGTTTCGTCGCGGTCCTGCCAGCCGGAGCCTGAGATGAGGATGGCGGTGGCTTTGGGTTTTCCTCTTTCCGGCAGCGTGAGCGTCCCGTTGATGGAGGTGCCTGTGAATCGGTCGGTGAAGGAAATCTCTTGGGACGTGTAGGGGTAGGGTGGGGTAGGTGTTTGGGGGCGGACGAGCTTTTTGCGTGTGGTGGTGTGGTGCAGCGTAAGCGGCAGGGATTTGCCCATTTGTGTGAAAACCCCCGCAATATCCTCGCCCGTTTTTTCACCTTCGAATCGACAATCAAGCGATTTCACTTCGAATGAGAGGTGCTGCTCGTTAAAAACGATTTTGCTGGCGGGAATGTCAAAGGCGTACTGGTCGGGGCTGTCAAGCGTGGCGCTGAGCGAATCGCCCTGCCGTTCAACGGCCAGTACTAATTTCAGCGAGTCTTTTTTTGTATAATGAAGATATCCTTCCCAAATGGATGACTGGGCGGAAGTGATTGAAATGCAGCAAAATAATAGTAATGCGAGTGTTGCCGATTTCATTGTTCGGTTGTTTGTCCGTTCTTTCTCTGAAAAACTTTCCTCAGCCAAGGTAGGTTGATTAGTCTCTGCCAGTCCACCATTCCTGCGGCGGCAAGAAGAAGGGCGAAAGTGGTGAAAATCTGGTTGCGGTGAGTGAACCAAAAGTGCCAGCGTGAATGTACGGAGAGGGAGAGGTACCACACGTAAGGGGTGAGCGCGATGAGGAATAGCAGGATGGCATTGCGCCAGCCTGATTTGCGAGGACTGATGAGTGTGCAGATGAGAAAGAAAATGCCGGCGCAAATCAAGAATTTGTAAGGCAGGAAATTCAGGTTTGCGATGACACTATCCCAGCGGGAAATGTCGGGTTTGGAGCTGGTGTAGAATCCCATCTGGCTGAAAGCGTCCACAAATCCGTTGATGGGCGTCAGCACAGTGGTCAATGTCCATTTCATCGCCCAGGTCAGGAAGTATCCCGCCATCCAAATGCTGCTGATTCCCGCCACTTGACCGATCTGTCGGCCCAGCGGTGCGGGATTCGGCTCCCTGTTAGTCAGAAAAACAAAAACAACCATTGGCAGACCAATCGTAAGCAAGGGTACGGTCAGTAGGTCGAAAAAGGCGGTCAAGGAGCCGATGATGAAAAGCGCGAAAGCAATCTTCTTCCATTCCTGATGGTGGCGGCAAACGTAAATTGAGGCGGATAGCGCCAATGCCAATGCGCAAAAAAACTGGATGGAAAACTGCATGAGGTATCCGTAGCATAGTGTGAATGAGGCTATTAGCGCTATTGCGGGAAAAGCTCCTGCCTTCCGGTAGAGCTCCAGTGCAAGCCACAGCAGCAGCAGGGAGGAGAAAAGAAAAAGCCAGAGGCGTATCATCGGATATGTGAGGAATGTCAGCAGAAAACGCATCAGGAAAGTGCTGCCGTGCCAATAGCGCACGTAAAAGTCGTACTCGGTGACCTCATTGTGGAGGGATTCCCATAAAGTGCTGGTTTGCACCATTGAAAAGTGTGCCCTCGGCATATACAGCATCCGTTCCAACATTGTGAACTTCTCGCTTTGACATGCCTGATTGAGAATGATGGCATCGCTGTAATTGTCTAACTTGGCCTGTTCTTTCGGGATGATGGCGACCGGATAGTCGGTTGCCATGTCTCCCTGTTCCATTCCTTTCAGCACATTGTGCCGGATGGGGGCTAAAGGCAGCAGGCAGCTGGCGAAATCGAAGGCGAGATAGCATCCGATGAGCAGGAAAAAGACAATAAAATAACGTTTCATGGTTGTTTTCTATGGGCGAAATTGATGAATTGCAGTTCGAATTGTTTACGGGATTTAGCCGTTATCACGTCAAGGCAAAGTCCAGTAAAGAAACTTTGCAGTGCGGCAAGTGCCACCACCATGCCCACAATCAGTGTGGGAAAGCGGGGAACGAGCCCGGTCTTGAAATAGTCGGCGAACACGGGAACGAGCAGTGCCAAAGCAACCAATAGTAGAAACGTTGCCAGCCCCCCAAAAAAATGCAGAGGTTTGTATTCTTTGAAAAGAGTGAAGATGGTACGCAGCACCTTGTAGCCATCGGAGAATGTGTTCAGTTTGGATGTGCTGCCAGTCGGGCGGTCCTTGTAATGGATGGGGATCTCCTCAATGTTGAAGCGCTTGTCCAAGGCATGGATGGTCATCTCTGTTTCAATTTCAAAATTTTCGGTCGTGACAGGGAATAATTTGACGAAGCGGTAACTGAAGGCGCGGTAGCCTGTCATGATGTCGTGCAGGTCGGTATGCCAGAGGTGGCGGATGAGTGCCCGCACCATGCGGTTCCCGCTGTTGTGGAAAGGCCTTTTATTCTCCGTGAAGTAGGTGGATGAGAGCCTGTCTCCGATAGCCATGTCAATTTGTCGGTGCATGACCGCCTCCGCCAATTGTGGGGCTTGTGCTGCCGGATAGGTGTCATCGCCGTCCACCAGAATGTAGCATTCTGCGTCAATCTCACGGAACATTCTGCGAACGACGTTCCCCTTGCCACTCATTGGTTCTTTGCGAACTACCGCTCCCGCTTGTCGCGCAACTGCCCCCGTGTTATCGGTGGAATTGTTGTCATATACGTAAATCACAGCCTCGGGAAGCGCTTGGTGGAAGTCTGTAACCACTTTGGCAATGGTGGACTCTTCGTTGAAGCATGGTATTAATACAGCAATACTATCCATGTTTTCTCTTTTAAATTGCAAAAATAGTAAATTTAATTGTATAGTGGCTATAACTCAATTATTTTTTGTTCCTTTGCAGTCCGATTCCGCCGTGAAAAATATTTTCTCCGAAGTGCAACAAATGACGGTTTTTTACGTAAGAGACAAATTGGAAAAAGAAATTTCAAGATCATAAACTAAACATAAATGGGTCTGTTTTCATTATTTACAAAAGAAGTTGCAATAGACTTGGGCACTGCCAACGTGGTGATTCTTCAGAATGATACCGTTGTGGTTGACGAACCCTCTATTATTGCAGTTGACACAATTTCAAGACAATTGGTCGCGGTCGGCAAGGCCGCGTTGATGATGGAGGGCAGGACACCTCCCGGCATCACTACAATTCGTCCGCTGAAGGATGGCGTAATCGCCGACTTCCAAGCGGCGGAGATGATGCTCAAGGAATTCATCAAGATGACGGGAACGAAGGGGTACCTCTTCCCTCCGTCATTGAAGATGGTCGTTTGCATTCCGTCAGGTATTACCGAAGTGGAAGAGCGTGCTGTGCGCGACTCCTCCGAACAAGCGGGTGCCAAGGAGGTCCGTATGATTTTCGAGCCGATGGCCGCTGCAATTGGTGCGGGACTGGATGTGATGAGCCCCGATGGCAACATGGTGGTTGACATCGGTGGCGGTACCAGCGAGGTGGCCGTCATCGCCTTGGGCGGCATCGTCATCAGTCGATCCAGCCAGACTGCCGGTGATGAGTTCAACGACAACATCATCGACTACATGCGCCGTCAGCACAGTATTTTAATCGGTCGCTCCACGGCCGAAGCGGTTAAGTTCAAAGTGGGCGCCGCCATCGACAACCTTGAAGATCCGCCAGAGGATTACGAAATCCACGGTCGTGACCTCGTCGATGGTATCCCGAAGGCTGTGAAGGTCAACTATCGTGAGGTCGCTGCGGCTTTAGACCATTCCATCTCCGAAATTGAAAGCATTGTGCTGAACACTTTGGAGAGCACCCCGCCTGAATCGTCCGCCGACATCTACAAAAATGGCATCTATATGGCCGGCGGCGGCGCGCTGCTGCGCGGTCTCGACGTCCGCATCTCCAAGCTCACCCACCTGCCGGTGCATATCGCTTCCGACCCGCTGAAAGCCATTGCACGAGGCACCAGCATCGCATTGAAGAATTTCGATAAATTTCCCTTTTTGATTCGATAAATTCAAACCTTTATTAGTGAAAAAAAAGACGTGGTTTTCTGCGTCTTTTTTTTTGAAAAAAAATGGCTGTGCTTTGTTTTGGCACAATGTGGGCGTATCTTTGCCGCGTTGTTAAGAAAACATAATGCCTATGAAGTTTTTACATCTTTCCGACCTCCACATCGGTAAAAAAGTGAACGATTATTCTTTGTTGAATGATCAGAAGTGTGTCCTGGAGCAGATAGTTGACGCAGTAGCGCTTGAGAAGCCCGATGCCATCCTCGTTTCTGGTGACGTATATGACAAGTCAGTGCCCTCGGCGGAGGCAGTGCAGCTTTTGGACGATTTCCTGACGAGACTGTCGGAAATGCGTCAAAAGGTATTTGTCATCAGTGGAAATCACGACTCGGCGGAGCGCATCGCTTTCGGTTCTGAAATCATGAAGCACAGCGGAATTTACTTCTCTCCGGTGTATAATGGTTCCATTGAGCCGATTGCTCTGAATGATGAGTTTGGCGTGGTGAATATTTTTATGTTGCCGTTTATACGCCCGGCGAATGTGCGTGCATGCCTTGAAATTGAGGGGGCGCTTTCTTACACGGAAGCTGTGCATGTTGCCATAGAGAACATGAATGTGGATACTTCCGTCCGCAATGTGCTGATGGCGCACCAGTTTGTAACGGGTGCCGAGCGCTGCGATTCGGAGGAGGTCATCGGTGGCCTCGACAATGTGGATGCCGATGTATTCGACTGCTTTGACTATGTGGCGCTCGGGCATCTACACCGTCCGCAGAACGTCACCGACAAAATCCGCTATTGCGGCACCCCGCTCAAGTATTCCATATCGGAGTTGAATGATGAGAAATCAGTTTCGGTGGTGGAATTGGGTCGGAAAGGGGAGCTCGTTTTGCGGGAAATTCCGCTTGTTCCACTCCGCAACTGGCAAGATTTGCGTGGAAAATATGCGGATTTACTTGTTAAAAGTGCATCTACCAATGATTTTGTGCGCATCACCCTCACCGA
>JAFVNW010000086.1 GCA_017506175.1 Bacteroidales bacterium
GACCAATCCATTGAAGAGCGTATGGCAGTACTTGAGGAACAGGTACAGGAATTACAGGAAACCGGTGTGATGCCATCCGCCCCTGCGAGGCCGTTAGCACCATTCGAGCCGTCGTGGCTGTACGTGCCGCCATGGCCACCCGCGCCGCCCGCACCGCCGCTGTTGTTGACACCGCCGCGTGTGCCGTTCTGCCCGTTGTCGCCAGTAGAGTTTGAGGAGTTCTGGTCATTGTTGATATCGCCTTCGCCGCCGTTGCCGCCTGCGCCGCCTCTGCGGTCGCCACTGCCTACCGTTGCTCCGCCGATGCCTTCTTCATCTCCGTCATTCGTCCATTCTGAAAGACCGCCGTCGCCGCCGCTCGTCCCTGAATTTCCGTTTCCGCCGTTGACACCATTGGTTCCGTTGATTCCGTCACCGCCGTTGCCGATGTCGAACCGGCAGTTGCTGATTCGCGTGTCGGCGGAGTTGCCGGCGATGTGAAGCCCATATACGCTGGCCCCCTTTCCTGAGGGTGCCCGTTCGGCTGCGGTCGCGCTCGGAATGCTGATGACCAGATCTTGTAAAGTCCAGTTCGTGTCGTTGTCGGAGCGGAGCCCGATCTTTTGGGAATAGTCTCCAATGAATTCAATGGTATTGATGGTCAGCGTAGTGACAGCCGTGCTGTCCTTCGTCCAGCTCGCCGCATTATAGCCGCCGTCAATCAGCACATTGCTGACCAAATTCACGCTCTGGATTTCGCTGTAGTTGCCTGCAGCCAGAAAAATGTGGGTGGAATTGGTGTCGGCGAGCATCAGTGCGCGCGAGAGCGTGCGAACCGGCGCCGAAGCACTTCCACTGTCGCTGTCATTTCCGGCAGGCGAAACGTAAATGTTCGTCTGCGCCGGCAGTGCCATGACGAGCACACATATAACAAACAATAGGAAGATTTTTTTCATTTCAAAGGTTTTGATAAAACAATAATAATTCGCTTGCAGATTTGCGGCGGCAAAAGTACAAGAAATAATCATATAAAATCAGGATATTTTTAATTTGTTTTATAAATATCTGATTATTAATAAAATAAAATTCTTAATAAAAGTTAAAATATGTAAATGTGTTATATTTAAAGTGAAAGGATGTTCTCAACGATGGCATCGATGGCTCCTGGTAGAGCGAATTGATGCATATTGGCGGACATCTCGGCACATTTGACATCGTTTTTCAGCAGATTTTCGAAGGTAGGGATGAGTTTTTCACTAGCCTCGCTGTCGCGGACGATAAGAGCGGCCCCTCTGTTCACGAGTGCCATCGCATTTTTGGTCTGATGGTCTTCGGCCGCGTAGGGGAAGGGGACGAGAATGGTGGGGCTCGCGATGATGCTGAGTTCGGCGATGGCAAGGGCGCCGGCGCGCGAGATGATGATGTCGGCAATTCCGTAAGCGTCGTTCATGTTTTTGATGAAAGGCACGATTTTGATGCTGTCGGTCTGAAGCATCGACAATTCCATTTGGTTTTGTTGGTAGTAGCTTTCACCGGTCTGCCAAAGCAACTGGATGCCCATCTGCTTGATTTTGTCGATGTTTTCAAGCAGGGTTTCGTTGATTTTTTTTGCTCCCAGGCTTCCGCCTACCACGAGCAAGGTTTTCTTGTTTTTGGAAAGTCCGAAGAATTCGTAGCTGGAGTCGAGTTTTTTCTGGATGTGCAGTATCTCATCGCGGACGGGGTTGCCAGTCTTCACTATTTTTTCGGCGGGAAAGTGTTTTTCCAACCCATCGTAGGCGACGCAGATTCTGCGCACTTTCGGTGCGAGGAGTTTGTTGGTTACACCTGGATAGGAGTTCTGTTCTTGAATCAGAGTGGGAATGCCGAGTTTGTTGGCTGCGCGCAGGGCCGGTCCACTGGCGAAACCGCCTACCCCTATCGCCACGTCCGGTTCAAAATCGCGGATGATCCTTTTCGCTTTGCTCGATGCTTTCAGTAGTACAAACGGCAGCTTGATGTTCTTCCAAATTCCTTTTAGCGAGAAATCGCGGGAAATCCCGTAGATGTGCAAACCTTCGATTTTGTAGCCGGCGTCCGGAACACGACGCATTTCCATCTTGTCGGACGCTCCGATGAATAGAATTTCTGCGTCCGGAACTACTTTCTTTAATCTGTTTGCAATGGCTATCGCGGGAAAAATATGACCGCCAGTGCCACCACCTGAAATGATAAAGCGTTTTTTCTCACTCATGATTCTGATTTTTGACCGCAAATGTACACTTTAATTTGGCATACCTATTATATATTTGGCTAAAATTTGATAACAGTGAAAAGTTGAATGAATTTAATGGCAAATGAAAAAATCTTTGCTGGCACATCCACTTCTTTGTAAAATTTGTTACTTTTGCGTTCCGTTTTGTGGTTACAAATTTTGATTGTAAAATGTTGAAAAACAGGCTTTTAATAATCCTTTCGCTTCTTCTCCTGTCTTGGCTCTCCGGTCGTGCGCAGCAGGTTTCCGTGTCGGCCCGCCTGGATTCCAACCACATTGTCATTGGCGACCAATTGAAACTGCATCTTTCTGTTATCGCAGATACAAATTCTACCATCACCATTCAGGATGCCAAAAAATGGCAGCTTATCAATTGTGAAGTCGTGGAGTCCTTGCCGTTGAATTTTGCTTCAAAGGATTCAAAACGTATTTATAATCAAGATGTTATAATTACATCTTTTGATACGGGAACGGCACAAATTCTTGAAATACCTGTCTTTGTCAACGATACTGTCCTCGCTGCCAAGTCTTCCTCGTTGTCGTTCAGGGTGGACAGCCTTCCTGTGTTCGTGGACACTTCGGCCGCCTTTAAGGATATTGTCCTGCCTATGGATGGCAAGGATGTGGAAATCGTTAAGCCGGAAAAGTCCGGCAAAAATTGGCTGCGTGTCATCCTGCTGATTGTCGCCATCCTTGCGTTGATTGCGCTTGCCATCTTCTTGCTTCGTAAGTATCTGCTCCCGTATTGGCGCAAACGTAAACTGGAGCAGATGAAAGCGTTGCTCAAACAGAATGCCGGAACTGTCGCCCTGAATAGTTTAAAGGGCTTGAAATCCAAAAAACTATGGCAAAAAGGACAGGTGAAGGACTATTACTCTGAGTTGAGTATGATTCTGCGCACCTACCTCGACCAGCAGTGGGATGTGAATGCGAAGGAGATGGTTACGGACGAAATCATGGAGGCCATCGACAAATTAGACTTGGACGATGACTTGACGAAAGAGCTCTATCGGTTTTTTGTCCTTTCCGACTTGGTGAAGTATGCGAAGGAGCAGCCGGAGGTGGAGGCACATGAAATGAGTTTGAAGAACGCCTATAATTTTGTGAGAGTTACTGATAAACAAGAACATGCCAAGTTGGCAGCCGAACAGGCGGAGAAGTCTAAAAGGAGGAGATAGCCATGAAGGTTTTTGACGGTTTTTTTGAAGTGGTTCGAAGCATGGAATTTGCCAACCCGCATCTTCTATGGTTGTTGCTTCTCGTAGTTCCCTATGTGGTGTGGCAGATTTGGAAACGCCGCAAAATGCAGGTTCCCCTCACAGTTACTACTACACAGCCTTTTGAAAATGCCCCCAAGACACTTCGCTACCGGTTGCGTCACCTTCCATTGGTGCTTCGTTGCCTTGCTTTGTGCTTCCTCATCGTTGCGCTTGCGCGCCCCCAATCCAGTTACCACAAGTCCAATATCAAAACGGAGGGCATTGACATTGTGATTGCGCTCGACGTTTCCGGCAGTATGCAGATGATGGATTTCACGCCGACTCGACTCGAAGCCTGCAAGGACATCGCGGCCCAGTTCGTGGACCAGCGCCCGAACGACCGACTGGGACTGGTTCTTTACGCCGGCGAAGCCTACACCCAGTGCCCGCTTACTATCGACCATGCGGCTTTCAAGCGTCTGCTCTCCCAAGCCCAGATGGGGCCGCTGGATGACGGAACCGCCATCGGCGACGGATTGGGTACCGCCATTAACCGCTTGCGTGAGAGCAAGGCCAAAAGCAAGGTGATTATTCTGCTTTCCGACGGAGTGAATAACACGGGCTATATGGATCCGCGTTCCACCGCCGCAATGGCTAAAGAGTTGGGTATCAAGGTTTATACGATTAGCTGCGGCACAAATGGTAAAATGTCGAAGATGAGAATCCCGGGCTACGGTGTTCAAAGTGTCAAAACCGAAATCGACGAGACACTGCTTAAATTTATCGCACAAGAGACCGGTGGAACCTATTTCGTCGCCAACAACAAAACCAAACTGAAGCAGATTTACGACGAGATTGACAAAATGGAGAAAACCATCATTGATGAGGAAGTGATTGAAAATAAAGGAGATGAGTTCTTGCCATTTCTCCTTATCGCACTCTTCCTGTTCTTGTTTGAATTGGTCGCCCGATACACTTTTTTGAGAACAAATCCGTAGCCCCCGTCTGTCTCCAAACAATAAAAAGGCCTTTTTCACATTATTATAATTTGCAAAATGGCTAAAAGGTGTTTTTGGGAATTCTGCGTGTGTCTCTGTTTGCTGGGCATGACAGACCTTTCGGCACAGAGTCTGTCCAATATGCACTTCGGCTCCAAACTACTGGATACCACTCGGTTTCAACTTGACTCTCTCTCCATCCTACCAGGTTCGCTGATGTTTGTCGGTATTGATACGGGCGATTACGAAATTGATTATCCCTCCGCAACTTTCACTTTGAAAAATCCGGCACTATTAGGAAAGAAAATCACCTATTCCTATCGCACCTTTCCGCAGAATTTCAATAGGAAATTTGTTAATAAATCCTCCGAAATCATTCTCCCACGGTTGTTGGCCGACCCGACTTCGCGGAATCTGCTGGCTATCGGACCGCCTGTAAGCGAGTCCATTTTCGATTCCCAATTGCAGGGCAACGGCTCCATTTCTCGGGGCGTTTCTGTCGGAAATAATCAGAATTTTGTGCTTGATGCGAGCATGAATCTGCAACTTTCCGGCTTTCTGGCTCCGGATGTGGAGATCATGGCCAACATCACGGATGAAAAACTGCCTATTCAGCCGGAAGGCAATACGCGTACCATCAAGGATTTCAACAAGGTTTTTATACAGTTGAAGTATAAGGACATGATTAGAATTCAAGCAGGTGATATAGAACTCTCCTCCCCCGAAAACTCTTATTTTATGAAGTTAAATCGCCAGTTCTTGGGCTTGGATTTCCAAATTAACAGCCGCTTTGACACGATTAACAGCATGAATAATTCAGTCGGCGGCGGCATTTCAAAGGGAAAGTTCACACGCAATACCCTGACCCCCATCAATGGTGTGCAAGGCCCCTATAAGTTGTATGGTGTACAAAATGAAACATCCATCGTCATTCTGGCAGCCTCCGAACGCGTTTATCTTGATGGCGCTTTGCTAAAACGAGGGCAGGACGCCGACTATATCATTGATTACAACACCGGTGAGCTGACCTTCTCCACCTCGCATCTGATTACCTCCGAAAACAGGATTGTGGTTGAGTTTGAATACAGCGATCAATATTATTCCCGCTATAACTTGTTTACTTATAATGAATTCACCCACGAGAAGGATTCAAGGTTGAAGTTGCATGCCAATTTTGTGCATGAGCAGGACTTGAAAGGTCGCTCCATTCAGCCTGAATTGGACGATGCGCAGAAACTTTTCCTCTCGCAGATCGGCGATGATTTAGCGGCGGCAAATTATGCAACAGCGACTTTGGCCACCGACTTCTCTACGGGCGAAATCCTTTACCACCAAGTGGACACAATGGTAAACGGAGCTCTCTATTCGCCTGTCTATGTTTATGCCGGTGCTGCCCGAGATTCGGTTTATCGGGTCGTATTTAGCTTTGTAGGCGCGCACAAAGGCGACTACGTGCTGGCGCAAAGTTCCGCCAACGGGAAAATGTTTCGTTGGGTTGCACCGGTCAATGGCGTGCCGCAAGGTGATTATGCACCTGTGGTTCAGTTGAATACGCCCCAAATGACTGATTTGTTGGCGGTCGGGGCCGACTATCGGTTGAGCGACAAGTTGGATTTGCGCACGGAATTGGCGTTTTCCTACTTGGATGAAAACCTGTTTTCAAAAGAGGGGGATGCCGACAACTGCGGGCTGGCTTTCAAGTTGGATGCAGCCTACCAGACCGGCTTGAAGCGAAAGTTGAGCCGTGATTCGCTGTGGCGTTACCATTTGAGTGTGAATTACGAGTGGGTTTACCGCAATTTCAATCCGCTGGAAAGCTACCGCAACATTGAGTTTGCCCGCGATTATAATCTTGCAAGTGATTATAGCATAGATGCTTCCGAACAGATGCTCGCGCTTTCAACGGGCTTTTCACATCCTCGTTGTGGCAGCACCTCGTATTCTGCCAATTGGCTGATGCGCTTCCACCAGCTATCGGCGCTGCGCAACGAGATCGTCTCCGTCCATCAGTTCGCTGGCTGGAAATGGAAAGCCAGCACCTCCTACCTCTTCTCTTCCGACTCTTTGCAAAAAACCAACTTTTTCAGAACCGCAAATGACTTTTCCAAGTCTTTCCGAAAACTCAGAATTGGCGTGAAAGACAATCTAGAATACAATGTCTTCAAGAATGCAGCTACTGATTCGTTGCGCATGAACAGCTATGCGTACAATGAAGTAGTTTTTTATTTAACAAACAGTGACTCAATTGGTTATAATTATTTTGTCCAGTTTAGAAATCGTGTGGACGACCATTTGTACAATAATGTTCTGTCGATGAATGCGGTGGGGTATGAAGCACGCGTGAGCTTTGAGTTTTCAAGGTGGAAGCACAATCGTTTGAAGGGGACGGCTACGTATCGCAATGATAATGTGCAAGATACGTTGCGTAAGTTTGTTCCTGAGCACAATTTTGTCGGTAGTTTGGATTATGCCGGCAATTTTTGGAAGGGAGCGTTGTCGTTGGGCGTGTATGTTGAGGCTGGTAGCGGCTTGGAACAAAAGAAAAACTATTCGTTCCTGAAAGTGGCGGCAGGGCAGGGAACCCACATCTGGAATGACTACAATGGCAATGGAATCGAAGAATTGGACGAATTTGAATTGGCTGCCTATCAAAGCGAGGCCAATTACGTGAAGGTCTGGCTGACCACCAATGAATACGTGAACACTTTCAACTGCGGTTCGACACAAAGTTTGCGGCTCCGTCCGGCGAATGCGTGGCGTGGCAAGACAGGTTTCCGCAAGTTCCTTTCCATGTTCAGCAATTCCACTGTCTTGCGCACGTATCAGAAATCAACCGCCGGAGCTGGTTTGAACGCGTTGAACCCCTTCGGCGATAATTTGGAAGACTCGTTGCTGGTAAGTAAAATGTTGAATTTGAAAAACAGTCTGGACTTCTCATTGCCCAATTCCTACTTCTCTGTGGATTACATTGTAATGAATAATCAGACGAAGAATCTGCTCTATTATGGTTTCGAAAGCGCGAATTTGCGCTGGCAGCAGGTATCATTCCGCTCCTCTCCTGTTAAAATACTGACATTGAAAACATTATATACACGTTCAATTGATGAGAACCATTCACAGTTCTTTGCTGCGCGCAATTATCGGATTCTGTCGCATGTGCTCGAAAACGGTCTTGCGCTCGACTTCCCTTTCAATTTGTCCATCGCTGCGCTTTGTGAAATGAGCTACAAAAAGAATTTGAGCGATGTCGAAAAGGCGAATCTTTACAAGGCGACATTGGATGTGAACTATCGGATGAAAGAGCGTGGCGCCCTTTCGTTGATGTTACAATATATAAATATTGTATATAATTCTGAGCAGGCCAATAGCAGTCTGAGTTACGAGATGTTCGAGGGGCTTACGGTCGGCAACAATTTCAGATGGGAGTTGGCGTATCAGACGAAATTGTTCGAATATCTGCAACTGAACCTTTTATATGAAGGCCGATTGACAAATGAAAAGAAGCTGATCCACACAGGGACCCTCCAGCTGAAGGCTTTTTTCTGAGCAGGTTTTTGCCCGATTGGCGAATGGACTGGGGCGGATATTGGGGGTGGAAAAATATGCACATTTTTCTGTGTAAAAAAAATATTTTTTGTGTTCAGCTAAAGAAAAAAATTGTATTTTTGGCACCGCAAATTTAATAAGCAATATTGTTTTCTGTAACATTTTTGCTGAAACGTAGTATAAACTATTCAATAAGCGTTGAAAAGTAGAAATGTTTGAAAGCTAAATTATTGATTATTAAAATTTTGCGTTGAATGTTGTAAAGTAAAACAGTAAACTCAAAATATGAAGAAAAGGTACATTTTATCGGTTTTGTTGTTGGTTCTCACGGTGGCCGGCTATGCACAGCAAGATGCGCAATTTACACTTTTTCAGTGGGCGACCCCCTATTATAATGCAGGAGCGATTGGCGAGCAGAGCAACACATTGTGTTTCACTGGCATTTTCCGTCAGCAATATACCGGATGGAATGATACCTATATGGATGAAAGTGGAAATCCGCAGAAATTCAATACCTCCCCGCAGCAGATCTATATCAGTATGGAGTCCTATCTCCGCAAATTGCACGGAGGTTTGGGCGTTACTTTAATCAAGGACAAAATCGGTTATTTTAATAATGTAGGGGTTAAATTGGGCTATTCCTTCAAGTTGAAAATCCCCACCGGCTCCCTTGGCATAGGTGTGCAAGCCCAGTTGTTGAGCCAGAAATTGGATAAGACGCACTTCAACCCCACCCAGGACGGCGACCCGCTGCTGGAGGGAATGAGCGACAAGGAAAGCTGGCTGGATTTGGACTTCAGCGCAGGCGTTTTCTACAAAGCTGACCGTTGGAATGCGGGTATCGGTGTCACACAAATCGCCGAAAAAATCCGCCTTTCTGGTGATAAAAAATCTTACGAGATGAGCCGTAACCTGTATTTTCATGGTGGATACACCTGGGTCCTCCCGTGGGATCCGAGCTGGGAAATCATCCCACAGGCCCTCATCAAAACGGATCTGGCCACAGCCCAGTTCGACCTGATGTTATTGACGCGCTACAACGGAATCCTCTGGGGAGGCCTTTCCTACCGTATCCAAGATGCCGTTTCCGTTCTGTTCGGCGCTCGTCCCTTCTTCAATTCCTCTAACAATTACTTGAAAGGTCTTGAAATGGGGCTCGGCTACAGCTTCACTACCAGCAAGTTGGGCTATAAGCCCGACCGTAGCTACGGCGACATTGAAATCATGCTTCGTTATTGCTTCGACATTTATAAAGAAGAGGTGTTCTCAGGCTATGGCTCATCTCGCGGAATCTACAAGAATCAATACTAAACAATAATTTGTTTGTAACTTCGTTTATAATACGTTCAAATTCAACAGATATGAAAAGATCAGCATTATTATTAGCAGCAGTACTTGTCCTGCTCACGTCGTGCAAGAATGATGGCGACGGCCAATTAGTGGGTGTGAAGGATCGACCCGACTTTTTGGATTTAATGCCTTATGGTATGGTTTATGTTCCCGCAGGTCACTACCTGATGGGTGCTGGCGACCAGGATGTTCCCTTCGCCTTTACGCACCAGTCAAAGAACGTAACCATTTCTGCTTTCTATATGGATGAAACGGAAATCACCAATAATGAATATCGTCAGTTCGTGTATTGGGTGCGTGACTCCATCGCCCATACCCTCCTCGGCGAAGCCGAAATTGAAGAGGAAGAGGAACATGGCGGCCATTTCGTCAAGTATGAGCGCGGTGAGAATGAAGGTGAACTGGTTGAACCCAAGCTCATCAACTGGAAAGAGGACATTGATTGGGATTCAGAAAACGAAGAGGTCCAGGCCGCTTTAAGCCCGCTTTTCCTCGTGGCCAATTCCAGATTTTATCACTATTCCCCCGTTATGCTGAATATCAGTATGTTGAATTATGAATATTGGTGGTGCGATTATCGCAACTATGTTGACCCCGAAGATCCTGAAAAATACGGTGCGTCATACAAGGAAATGGATAAGGAAAGCGATTATAGCGGTCTTTTCGCCAGCCGTCCGAGCAGCTACAATAAGAATCGTGAACGTTTTATGCAGCATGAAATCGTTAATATCTACCCCGATACATTGTGCTGGGTGCACGATTTCGCCTACTCCTTCAACGAACCGATGACCCTGAACTATTTCTTCCATCCCCAGTTCGACCATTATCCGGTAGTCGGCGTCTCCTGGAAACAAGCCAAGGCATTCTGTTATTGGAGAACCCATTTGAGAAACTGCTGGCTCAATGCCCATGAGTATGCTCGTGAACAAGAGTTCCGCTTGCCCAACGAGGCAGAATGGGAGTGGGCAGCGCGCGGCGACTTCGACATGGAAACCTTCCCGTGGGGCGGTCCCTATACCCAGAACCAGAACGGCTGCTACCTCAGCAATTTCAAACCCCAAAGAGGCAACTATATCGCCGACGGCAATATCTATCCCGGCATCGTTGCCCACTACCATCCGAACGATTTCGGTTTGTACGATATGGCTGGTAATGTGGCTGAATGGTGCGAAGACGCATTCGACAAGTCCGCTGTCAACTTCACGCATGACCTGAACCCGCAATATACTTATTATGCAAAGAAAACTGATACTCCGGAGAAAAAACGCAAAGTCATCCGCGGCGGTTCTTGGAAGGATGTCAGCTACTTTACCACTGTATTTGCCAAGACTTTCGAATATCAGGATACCTGCAACTCATACGTCGGCTTCCGTTGCGTACAGTCTTATATGGGTCGTCAAAGAGGTGACAATATCTCGTCGGCTTCTCATGTCTATTAATATCATGGAATTGTAAATCAATTAAATAAAACCAATTAACTTAATCATTAACCAATTAAATCATTTATTACTATGGGACTTAACGAATTAGTAAGATCAAATGGCTACAAGCAATTTATGGCCAAATTGTATGGCTGGGGTGCATCCGTTGTTATTTTGGGCGCCTTGTTCAAAATCATGCACTTCCCTGGTGCAGGACCTATGCTTATCGCAGGTATGGGCACTGAAGCACTCATCTTCTTCATGTCTGCTTTCGAACCCCTCCATGTTGACTATAACTGGGCTTTGGTTTATCCTGAATTAGCAGTGGGCGACGACATCCCCGAATCAAGCAAAGGCAAAGACAAAGCCAAAAAGAATCTTCCCCAAGGTACTCCTACCCAGCAATTAGACAAGATGCTGGAAGAAGCCAAAATCGGTCCCGAACTGATTGAAAGTCTGGCTACTGGCATGAGAAACCTGAGCGAAAATGCAAAGAAGCTCTCCGGCGTTTCCGATGCAGCTACTGTCACCGACAACTATGTGGGCAATTTAACCAAAGCCGCTGAATCGGTTAGAAACCTGACGCTCCAATACGATAAGGTTGCCTCTTCCTTGACTTCTGACACCAACGGCTATACCGCTCAAGTTGACAAATTGAACCAGAACCTCGCTTCCATCAATTCTTTGTATGAACTGCAACTTCAACATTCCAAGGCAATGGCTGACAATTACAAAGCCGCTCAAGAAAGCTTGGCTGCATTCGCAAAGAACGTATCTTCCTTGAACAGCGTTTATGGCAACATGTTGGCCGCAATGAACCTTGGTAAATAATCTGTACCATCATTTATAATTCACTGAGTATTAACCAAAACTAAGTACATACTATGGGTGCAAAGAATTGTCCGGAAACCCCGAGACAGCAAATGATTGGTATGATGTATTTGGTGCTGACCGCCATGTTGGCATTGAATGTGTCAAAAGACATTCTCGAAGCTTTCAACGTTGTGGATGAGTCACTTGCGCTTTCCAATATCAGCGTCAAGGAATCCATGCAACAACAATACGCCGCCTTGTATAACAGCGACGACCCCAAGGCAGCGGATGCTCAAACAAAGGCAAAACAACTTCAGAAGCTGACCGACGATATGGTTTACTATATTGAGAACCTTCGTTTCGAGTTAGTAAAATACGTAGATGGCGATAATGCTGACGGCGTTAAGGAAGCCCAAGAACTCGCTAAGAAAAATGGACAAAAGGTTCCTTTCGTTCCCGTTGAGAAAATCGACGGAAAGGATAACTTCGACAAGCCGACTCACTTCTTTTTGGCCGACTCGGAAGGAAAGAACCCCGATACCCGCGCCTATCAACTGAAAGAGAAATTGAAGAATTACCGTGCCGCAATCCTCAAACTCGTCTCAGAGCAGAATCGCTCGAAAGTGGACAAGCGCATCGCCATCAATCTTAGCGACCATAAGAACGAAAAGACCAAAGAAACCTATACCTGGCAGGTCTATAATTTTGATCACCTCATCACCGGAGGTACGGTGATCCTTCTTAGCAAAATGATCAGCGAGGTGAAGAGCGCAGAGTCTGAAGTCTATCAACAAATCGTTGCTGACATCAGCGCGAAGGACTTCAAAATCGCCGAGTTCCAAGGTCACGCTATCGCAGAATCCAAGGTCCTCTTCTCAGGTGAAAAATACAAAGCGAATGTCGTTATCGCCGCTTTCGATCCCTCTATGGAATTGGACGTTTATTACAAAGTCGGTGCTGATACTTTGACCCGTGCTGACGAAGGTTCCGCTACCCATTTGACGGGCAAAGGCTCCGGCGTTCCGTTGGAACTTGACGGCCACATGGGCGAAAACAAGGTCGCTGGTATCATCAAAATCGTCGCTCCTGACGGTGTGGGCGATGGCGATGGTTTCAAACGTTTTTATTTCCGAGACACTTATACTGTCATCTCCAAAGGTGGTGCTACCATCTCTGCTGATAAGATGAATGTTCTTTATGCGGGTATCCCGAACCCGATGACGGCCGCTGGCGGTAGCGATGCAAGCAAGTTACACGCCTCCTTCCCCGGCTGTACCGTTGCTGGTGCCGGTGCTGGCAAGTACAACGTAACTCCCCCTGTCGGCTTGATCGGCAAGACCGTTACTGCTACCGTCACCACTTCCGAAGGTTCCGCTCAGCAGACCTTCCGCGTGAAGAAAGTTCCGGATCCGACCTCTTACCTCGGTGCGAACATCTGGGGCGGCAAGAAATCCAAAAACGATTTGCTCGCCAACCCGTTCATCTCTGCCCGTATGGGTGATGACTTCGCATTCGACCTGAAATGGACCATCAACTCCTTCAGACTGACCGTTATTTCCAAGGGTATCGAAGGTGCTCCTATCTCCTGCGCAGGCGGTCATTTTAGTGGAGCGGTCACTTCCGCCATCAATTCCGCCTCCAGCGGCACGGTGCTCATCTTCTCCGATATCAAAGCAAGCTCTATCGCCGGTACTCGTACCCTGCGTGATATCACCGTAAGAATTCGATAATTCAAAATTTTATAGTTATGAAAAAAATTGTTTTGTCAGCCTTTTTTGCTTGCCTCGCCACCCTCGCCTTCGCTCAAGTTGAGGAAGATACGACGGGTAGCACCATGGCTCAGCCTGTCCGCAAACCGGTTGAGTTTGCATGGGAACAAGAAGAGGTCGGGCCATTCTCCGAACCAATCTCCTATGTTTATCAGAGAAATGCGGACGTCATGTATTATCATACCATCTGGCGTCAGATTGATTTGAGAGAGAAAATGAACCACCCCCTCTATTTCCCGCAAGAAACCCGCGGTACGTGGAGAAGTATGGCTCAAGTGATTTTTGATGCCTTGGATGTGCAAAACACCGAGCGTACCGATGCGCTTCCCATCTATAGCGATGAATACTGTACCATCCCGATGAGCCGCGAGGATGTGAAGGCCAGCTTGGTGGAAATCAAACGCACCGAGCAAATCGACCCCGATACCTATGAGGTGATCGGTGAAATCGAGTACCCCGAACCCTTCACGGCAAGTCAGGTCCTCCTTTATCGTGTGAAGGAAATCTGGTTCTTCGACAAGAAACGTTCCGTCTTGGACGTTCGTATCCTTGAATTGGAACCGATGATTGAATACGAAAAGGAAACCAACTCCGGCGAACCTCGTCCCGGTGAGGAAGAAGAGGAAGCAGTGGGTGCAATCAAGTCGAAAAAACGTGTCGGCTTTATCCTCTATGATGAGCTGAGACCTTATCTCGCAAAACAAGAGGTTTACAACCCGAAAAACAACGCCCAAAGAATCTCCTTGGATGACCTGATGACTTGGAAACGCGAATTTTCAAGCTACATCTATCAGGAACAAAACGTTTACAACAATCGTCAGATTGACGAGTATATGGCGAATGCCCGTGACCAACGTATTGAATCCGAAAGAATTACTGAAAAAATCCGTAAATTCGAACACGACCTTTGGGAATTTTAATTTTGCAAACAATTTTTTTCATAACGGAGGGGATTTCAGCAGAAATCCCCTCTTTTTTTGTCTTTTTTTTGCGTAATTTTGCCGCCGATTATGAAACATATTAGAAACTTCTGCATTATTGCACATATTGACCACGGAAAAAGCACATTGGCGGACCGACTTCTGCAATTCACAGGCACCGTTAACGAACGCGATTTTCAAGATCAGGTGCTGGATGATATGGCTCTTGAACGTGAGCGTGGCATTACCATCAAGAGTCACGCTATCCAGATGAACTACAACTACAAGGGTGAGGATTATGTCCTCAATCTGATTGACACTCCCGGCCACGTGGACTTCTCTTACGAAGTGTCCCGTTCCATAGCCGCTTGCGAGGGCGCACTCCTTCTGGTGGATGCCACCCAAGGGGTGCAGGCGCAGACCATCTCCAACCTTTACCTCGCTATTGATCACAATCTGGAAATCATTCCTGTTTTGAACAAGATGGATATGCCTGCGGCAATGCCCGCCGAAGTGAAGGATCAGATTGTGGATTTGCTTGGCTGCGATGAAGAAGACATCATCGAGGCGAGCGGTAAGACGGGTTTGGGGGTTGAAGAACTGCTTGCCGCCATCATTGAGCGCATCCCGGCTCCGACAGGCGATCCAAACGCGCCTCTGCAAGCCCTGATTTTCGACTCTGTATTCAATTCTTATCGTGGAATTATCTCCTATTTCCGCATCTTCAACGGTACCCTGAAAACCAACGACTTCGTGAAGTTCATGTCCACCGGCAAAGAGTACAACGCCGATGAAATCGGGGTGCTTCGCCTCAAGCAGGAGCCCCGCTCGGTGATGAGTGCGGGCGATGTGGGCTACATCATCTCCGGAATCAAGACCTCGAAAGAGGTGAGGGTAGGGGATACCGTTACCCACGTGGAACATCCGTGCGACAAGGCTGTCGAAGGTTTTCAGGAGGTGAAACCGATGCTTTTTGCGGGTGTTTATCCCACGGATGCCGACCAGTATGAGGAGCTTCGCGCCTCGTTGGAAAAACTCCAGCTGAATGACGCCTCTCTGACCTTCGTGCCGGAATCGTCTGCTGCTCTTGGCTTCGGCTTCCGATGCGGCTTTCTTGGACTGCTTCACATGGAGATTGTCCAGGAACGCCTTGACCGCGAGTTCAATATGGATGTCATCGCCACTGTTCCCAACGTCTCCTATAATCTATACACTACGAAACGCGAGATGATTGAGGTGCACAACCCTTCGGGGATGCCCTCTCCCAATGTGATCGACCACGTGGAAGAACCCTATATCTTCGCCCAGATCATCAGCAAAGCCGATTATATCGGCCCGATTATCAAGCTCTGTCTTGACAAGCGTGGGACGCTCCTCAACCAGGTCTATATTGCCGCCAATCGCGTTGAGCTGACCTTTGATTTGCCATTGGGCGAAATCGTTTTCGACTTCTATGACAAGTTGAAGAGCATCTCAAAGGGATACGCCTCCTTCGACTACCATATTTCCAATTACAAACCTGCCAACCTAGTGAAGTTGGACATTCTCTTGAATGGCGATTCTGTGGATGCGCTTTCGTCATTAACTCATGCGGATAACGCATATCCTTTTGGAAGGAAAATCTGCGAAAAGCTGAAGGATCTCATTCCGAGACAGCAATTCGATATTGCTATCCAAGCGGCCATCGGTACGAAAATCATCGCTCGCGAAACCATCAAGGCACTGCGCAAAGATGTGACTGCGAAGTGCTATGGCGGTGATGTCACCCGTAAGCGTAAGTTACTTGAAAAGCAGAAACAGGGTAAGAAGCGTATGCGTCAGATCGGTAATGTGGAGGTTCCACAGTCGGCTTTCCTCGCCGTGCTGAAGCTGGATTAGCCCCCTATTTTGTTGATGAAAAGAAAATAATTCAATATAAAAAATGTTGCTATGATAAAATCGATGACAGGCTTCGGCAAGGTGGCCATACATGCTGATGCAAAGAATATCGTTGTGGAAATCAGGACTTTGAACAGCAAGCAGTTCGATTTGAGCACGCGCATTGCGTCGCTGTTCCGAGATAAAGAGAACGAGATTCGCGCACTGGTAGCGCAAAAACTGCAACGCGGGAAAATCGACTTCTCCCTCTATGTCGAGAAAAACGAGAACCCCGCTATTACTATCAATCAGGAATTGGCCAAATCCTATTTCAATGAACTGACATCACTTTCAAAATCGCTTGGAAATCCAGTGGATAGCGACATTTTCCTTCAGGTGTTAAGAATGCCGGATGTGGTGTCCTCTCCGCAGGAAGAGTTGCCGGAAGAGTTGTGGAAGCAGGTCTATCAGGCCATCTCCGATTGCTGCGACAAAGTGGATGGATTCCGTATCCAAGAGGGCGAAGTGTTGGCGAAGGATTTTGTAAAACGCGTGAAACTCATTGATTCTCTGATAGATGAAATAACGCCTTTTGAGAAGAACCGCGTTGAAGTCCTGCGCAATAAATTCATCTCAACCTTCAAGGATATGCAGATGAAGGACAAGTACGATGCGAACCGTTTGGAGCAGGAGATGATCTTCTATGTTGAGAAGCTGGACATCACGGAAGAAAAAGTCCGCCTGCGCAAGCATTGCAACTACTTCCTCGAAACGATGGCTGAGCCGGAATCCCAAGGCAAGAAACTCGGTTTTATCGTGCAGGAGATGGGCCGCGAGGTCAACACCACTGGTTCCAAAGCCTCCGATTTCAACATCCAGCAGATTGTCGTCAGAATGAAAGACGAAGTAGAGAAACTCAAGGAGCAGCTGGCGAATATTCTTTGACATTGAATTGACCAATGAGGCGCATGCCAGTGCCTCTACAAAACATACTTTATCCTTATGTCAAATATCCTTTCACTTGTGGGGCGTCCGAATGTGGGCAAATCCACGCTTTTCAATAGATTGACGCAAACGCGCGAGGCGATTGTGGATTCCGTTTCGGGGGTCACTCGAGACCGCAACTATGGCAAAGCCGACTGGTGCGGCTATGAATTTTCAGTGATTGACACGGGCGGTTATGTGGTCGGCTCCGACGACATTTTCGAGAAGGAGATCCGCAGGCAGGCTGCATTGGCCATCGAGGAGTCGGATGTCATTGTGCTGGTGGTGGATGGTCGAGAAGGGCTCACGCCGCTTGACGAAGAGGTTGCTTCGGTACTGCGCCGCTCCAACAAGCCGTTCTATTTGGCGGTGAATAAAATTGACAGCCCAGCCAACTTCTTGGATTACACAGAGTTCTACGCTCTTGGCTTTGAGCATATTTTCCCGATTTCTGCTGTTTCAGGAAGTGGTACAGGCGATTTGCTGGATGCCGTTGTGAAGCATTTTTCCAAAGTGGAGGACCATATCGACGATGAACTCCCGAAAATCACCGTCGTGGGCAAGCCGAATGTGGGCAAATCCTCCATTATCAATACGTTTCTCGGCGAAGACCGCCATATTGTGACTCCGATTGCGGGTACCACGCGTGATTCCATCTTCACCCGCTACACTGGCTTCGGCTTTGATTTTTATCTTGTGGATACCGCAGGCTTGCGCAAAAAGAAAAAGGTGGAGGAGAATCTGGAGTTCTACTCCGTGATGCGTGCCATCCGTGCGGTGGAAAACAGCGATGTCTGTATTGTGATGGCGGACGCTTCCGTCGGTTTCGACGCGCAAGACATCAACATTTTCAGTCTCGCCGCCCGCAATAAAAAGGGCATTGTGCTGGTGCTGAACAAGTGGGATTTAGTGGAGAAGGATACCCATACGCACAAGGCTTTCGAAGACCTTGTCCGTCACCGCATTGAGCCGTTCGACGATGTGCCGATCATCTTCACTTCCGTCTTGAACAAACAGCGTATTTACAAGGTACTTGAGACGGCGGTGCAGGTTTACAAGAGCAGAAAGCGACGAATCCCGACGGCAGAGCTCAACAATTACCTGCTCCCGCTCATTCAGCAGACCCCGCCCCCGATTTATCGCGACAAGGTGGTGAGAATCAAGTATGTGACACAATTGCCGACTGCGGTTCCCTCGTTCGCATTCTTCTGCAATCTGCCGCAATATGTTAAGGATAGTTACAAACGCTATCTTGAGAATAGAATCCGCGAAAATTGGGATTTTCACGGCGTGCCGATTGACATCTATTTCCGGCAGAAATAGGGGAGCGTTTACCTCCCCGGAATCACTTCAGGTTCAATTTCAGACTCCTTGTCGATGGCGTAGGCGTTATCCAGCGTGGGGCCGCTGTGGTCAACATCATTGCCGATTTCAACGTCAAAATAATTATGCATTTTCATTATCCATTATGAATTAATTTCGTACCTTTGCGGCACTTTTGTGGAGGGGTTGAGAGAAGACGGGATACGTTTTTTTTAATCACAATGATTTGAAAATCAGATAATTATTAAAATAGTTGGTCATTATAACAATTTTAAACATTACATATCATGTACAAAAATTTTCAATCTTATCTTCAAAATGAATTAAAGGACATCAAGGATGCCGGTTTGTACAAAAACGAACGCATCATTGTTTCTCCGCAGGGTGGTGAAATCAAGTTGCAAAACGGTCAGACCGCTTTGAACTTCTGTGCCAACAACTACCTCGGTTTGGCCAACAATCCGAAATTGATTGCTGCCGCCAAGGAAGCCCTTGACACTCATGGATATGGCATGGCCTCCGTACGTTTCATCTGCGGTTGCTCCGACCTTCATAAAGCACTGGAAAAGAAAATTGCCGAATTCTTCGGCACGGAAGATACCATTCTCTACGCTGCCTGTTTTGACGCAAACGGTGGTGTTTTTGAACCCCTCCTCAGCGATCAGGACGCCATCATCTCTGATGCACTGAACCATGCCTCCATCATCGACGGCGTCCGTTTGTGCAAGGCTGTCCGCTATCGTTATGCCAACGCCGACATGGCCGACCTTGAGGAGCAACTCAAGAAAGCCCAGGCGCAACGCTTCCGTCTCATCGTCACCGATGGCGTTTTCTCCATGGACGGCAATGTGGCTCCTCTGGACAAAATCGTCGAACTCGCCAACAAATACGATGCAATGGTCATGGTTGACGAATCCCACTCCGCTGGCGTTGTCGGCAAGACCGGTCGTGGCGTAACCGAACAGTTCAACCTGAGAGGTAAAGTGGAAATCCTCACTGGCACGCTCGGCAAGGCTTTCGGCGGTGCCATCGGCGGTTTCACCACTGGCAAGAAAGAAATCATTGATATGCTGCGTCAACGCTCACGTCCTTACCTGTTCTCCAACTCCATTCCTCCGATGGTAGCTGCTGCTGGCTGCAAGATGGTGGAGATGATGAGCGAGACCAATGAACTGCAAGACAAACTGCACGCCAACACCGAATACTTCGTGGGCAAGATGAAAGCCGCCGGCTTCGACATCAAACCGACCCAGTCAGCTATCTGCGCAGTGATGCTGTACGATGCTAAATTATCGCAGGAGGTTGCCGCCAAATTGCAGGAAGAAGGTATCTTCGTTACCGGTTTCTACTATCCGGTCGTTCCGAAAGGACAGGCCCGTATCCGCGTTCAAATCTCCGCAGCTCACAGCCGCGAAAACCTCGACAAGTGTGTGGCCGCTTTCGTAAAAGTTGCTAAAGAATTGAATATTCTCAAATAGTTTTCATTTGTGAATTTGGAATAGTGAACAGTGATCTGATGTCTTTCATTTAGGTCCCTGTTCACTGTTTGCTAATCACGCTTTAGAATAATCAATCATTTTATTAATCAAAAATAAATCACGAAATTTATCATGTCAGACAAAATCACTCAGAAAGATGACTTGGTAGTGCGTTTTGCAGGCGATTCCGGCGATGGTATGCAATTGTCGGGGACCCTGTTTTCCGATGCCTCCGCTCTTACAGGCAACGACATTGCCACATTTCCCGACTATCCTGCGGAGATTCGCGCGCCGCACAACACCATCGCTGGTGTCAGCGGCTATCAGGTTCACGTAGGAAACCATATTTACAGCTCCGGCGACAAATGCGACATTCTCGTCGCTATGAACCCCGCCTCCTTCAAATCCAACCTCAAATGGGCCAAGAAGGGTGCCACCGTCATTGTAGATGTGGATACCTTCACCGACGAGGCGATGCAAAAAGCCGGTTACACTGATAATCCCTTCACCGATGAGTTTGAACGCGACTACGCCATTATCAAGGCCCCTATCACCAGCTTCACCGAAAGAATCGGTAAAGAGCAGGGTGCCGACAAGAAGGTGGCCGACCGTTGTCGCAACATGTTCGCTCTCGGTATCATTTTCTACATGACTCACAAGACCTTGGATCAGACTTTCGCCTATTTGGAACGCAAGTTCGCCAAGAAACAGGAAGTCGTGAAATTGAACAAGGCCGTTTTGACCGAAGGTTACGAATACGCCGACAAATTGGAAGTGATTCACTCCAAAATTGTTGAGGTAGCACATGCTCAAATGCCGAAGGGACGTTACCGCAACATCACCGGCAACGTGGCTACTGCATGGGGTTTGCTAGCCGCTTCCGAACGCTCTGGGCGTCAATTGTTCCTCGGTTCCTATCCTATCACCCCTGCCACGGACGTGATGGTGGAGTTGGCCAAGCACAAAGCATTGGGTGCCAAGGTTTTCCAGGCAGAAGACGAAATCGCGGGTATTTGCTCCGCCATCGGCGCAAGCTATGCTGGCGCATTGGCTTGCACCTCTACCTCCGGTCCTGGCCTCTCTCTGAAGAGTGAAGCCCTCGGTCTGGCTGTGATGACAGAACTTCCCCTCGTGGTGATTGACGTACAGCGCGGAGGCCCATCCACCGGTCTGCCCACTAAAACCGAGCAGAGCGACTTGAACCAGGCTCTCTACGGACGTAACGGCGAGGCTCCGCTTATTGTGGTGGCTGCCTCCTCATCCGCCAATTGCTTTTACTGGGCATACAACGCCGCCAAGCTGGCCATTGAGCACATGACTCCGGTCATTCTGCTCACCGACGGCTATCTCGGCAACGGTTCGCAACTGTTCCGCATTCCGAAGGTGGCTGATTTGCCCCCCATCACCCCGCGTCTGGCCAAACCCAACGACCCGAACTACCGTCCTTTCCGCCGCGATCCCGAAACGTTCGCACGCGAATGGGCGCTGCCGGGAATGGAGGGCTTGTTCCATCGCGTAGGCGGCTTGGAAAAATGCCCCGATGGCCCGCTCAGCACTGACCCTGAAAACCACGCACTTATGTGCAAAAACCGTCAGGAGAAGGTCGACCGCGTTGCCAACTACATTCCTGATCAGGAAGTGACCGGTAATCCCGACGGCGACTTGCTGGTAGTAGGTTGGGGTGGTACTTCCGGCGCCCTCACCCTCGCTGTGGAGGAACTCAACAACGAAGGCAAGAAGGTGGCTTACACCCATTTCAACTACATCTGCCCGCTGCCGAAGAATACCGGCGACATTCTCAGAAAGTACAAGAAAATCGTGGTTTGCGAATTGAACAATGGTCAATTCGCCGGCTACCTCCGCACCAAATTCCCCGAATGCCCCATGCATCAATACAACAAGATCATGGGTCTGCCTTTCGAGGTGGGCGAGTTAAAGGATTGTTTCACCAAAATTTTAGGAGAATAAGTTATGGTACAAAGACATTTTGTTCCCAAAGCGGACTGCGAATATACGAAAGCTGATTTTCAAAGCGACCAAATGGTGAAATGGTGCCCGGGCTGCGGCGACCACGCCATCCTTGCTTCTTTGCTCAATACGTTTCCCAAGACGGGACACAAAAAGGAGAACATTCTGATGGTTTCCGGTATCGGTTGCTCCTCCCGTATTCCTTATTATGTGGATACTTACGGGTTCCACAGTATCCATGGTAGAGCTTGCGCTATCGCTACGGGTGCCAAGCTGGCCAATCCCGCACTCAGCGTTTGGGTGAATATGGGCGATGGTGACTCTATGGCTATCGGTGGAAACCACCTCATCCATGCCGTGCGTCGTAACCAAGACCTCAACATCACTATTTTCAATAACGAAATCTACGGTTTGACCAAGGGACAGTACAGTCCGACCACCAAGTTCGGCCAAATCACGAAGACTTCTCCTTTCGGAACCATTGACTACCCGTTCAACCCGGGCGAGTTGGTGATGGGTGCCCAAGGAACTTTCTTCGCGAGAGCCCTCGACTGCGTGCCGAACCTGACCACAGACATCATGACACGCGCCGCCCTTCACGACGGTACGAGCGTGGTTGAAGTTCTCCAGAATTGTATGATTTTCAACGATAAGGCTCATGCTGCCATCTCAGACCGCGCTGTTCGCGACGACCGCACCATCGTGCTCGAAAACGGCAAGCCTATGATTTTCGGCAAAGAAAGGAACCGCGGTCTCCGTTTCAATGGTCGTTGCCTTGAAGCCGTAACCATCGGCGAGAATGGCATCACGATGGATGACATCATGATTCACGATGAGACCACTGAGGACACCGGCATTCACATGATGCTGGCCCGTATGAGCGGCGATCTTCCGGTTGCCCTCGGCGTCATCCGCAACGTCAAAAAGGTTTCCTACAGCCAATTGTATGAGGATCAGATGGACGAATGCCGCGCCAACGGCAAGTACAAGTGCGTTGACGACCTGCTCAACAGCGGCGACACTTGGGAAGTCTAATCCTGTAGGATGATAAAGAATTATGGATAGACAGGGTGCACCCATCAAAAGGTGCACCTTTTTTGTTCGTGTGTTCGGGGTTGCCGTATATCGTTATGGGAGTTGGTTTATCTGTTTATTCGTTTGTCGGAAGAGGATTGATGGGAAATAGTAGTGTCAAGTCAGGGGAGATAATAGATGCCATTCAAATTTGCAGAATCACAATAAATTCTATATTGAAGGGGTATTTTGCGGGGGTAAAAATAAAAAATCAATTATACGTTGCGTTCATATCAAAATTTAGAGCTTCTTTCCCACTCTACATTCAGCTTTTCCAGAATGCAATTCTCAAGAATGCGTTTGTACTTGGAATTATCTTCTTTTGACAATTCCTTTGTGTTGATGCCATAATATATAGAATGGTTCTTGTCGGAAACTGAGATGAATTCCAAATAGAATTTTTTATCTGGATTCAGCGAATCATATGAGGGGATAATACAGCAGAATGATCTGTTTTCAGAGGGAATATTAAATACGAATTCATAATCTAGGATATCCTTACGTCCCATAGATTTAAATGGCATCAGTATTCTGTCCGAATTCTCACAGCTTTCATCATGGTCATAAGTTGTCCGTCTCAAATCAGGATGGACATTTTTCAAAGAATCCACTTTTTGAACAAAATCCCTTTCGGTGCAGTGAATCACATATTGTTCCGAATGAATATTACGTCCACAACCAACTATTATTAATGTTAAAATCAAAAAGATAAGATTTCGCATGTTTTATATAGCTAATTACCAAATAATTTGTTCCATGCGGACTTTACAAACTGCACCCCAGCTTTATATCCTCCAATGACCCCAAAGGCAGTAGCAGTCGCTATGGATCTTGCACGGTCTATTGGATCGGGATTGAAAGGGACAGTCATCGCATTTGCTGCGGCTAATTGCAGATCCGCTTTCCATGTGTTCGTTTGTAGCAAGGCACCCTCTATGCCTTTTGCATTTAGATCGGCATATTGTAAGTCATGGGTTCTTGAAAACTGCTCACTTAGATTAGGAGATATATAATCATAATTGTCCATCTTGTTGTAGCTTTGTGGATTGTGAGGACCTGTATATGAGGTTCTAAGATAATTGTGGTGTAGTGTTTGGGCATCCAAACTCTCATCTGTTACACCAGCGAAAATAACAAAACCGTCACCATAAACTATATTTCTATCATTATTCAAAGTGTGTCCAGAAGCATCTTTTACAGTACCATATATGTTGTTCTTGTGGTCATTGTATATGGTAAATTGACCATTTCCTACCTTCGAACCATCTGCCAAATATCGAACTCCTGAATTGACGCCATATTTTCTATCTACATCTGCTTGCGATTTAATATGTCTATCATAATAAACCTCCTTCGTGCCATCATATTCTCTCTCCACCCAATCCCTCCCATCCGGGTCTTTCAACCTCACCGGATTGTTCCCACAATACGTGTACGGAGACACTCCGGGGTACTTGTCACTCATCGGGTCAACCGAGAGCCAGATGGAGAGCGTGGGGTGGTAGTGCCGCGCCCCAAAGTAGGAGTAGCCGGTTTCCTCGTCGCGCTCCTTGCCGGAGAAGGTGTAGCGGGTGGCATTGGCAGGTTCAGCAGTGGGCTGGCTAACGAACGTCTCACCCCAAGGCTTGTATAGCATGTGCTGGTATCTACGTCCAAGTGTATCCGTCACCCAGTTAGTACTGCCTAAATGGTCTGGATGCAGCCAGTAGGTGGTGTGGTGGGTGCTCCAATGGGCATGGAGTTGGCGCAGTCCTGCGAACTGGCCATTGGATATGTCACCCTGAATCGCTCCATTCACCTCCTGTTGCTTGGCAGCCAATTGCGTTGCATTGGTGGCATGGCTGTTGAGTCCGGTAATAGTGCCGTCGCCAATTCGGCTTGCAAAACGCTCGCTTTCAACGAAGTAATGTTTTGTATAGCCCGTAGGTGTGACTACGACATAGGGCGAGGCATACAAAGTGGGGGCATCGTATTCACGGTAAATGTATGTCTGCCCGTTCTGTGTCATCTCCGTCCGCGTTCCCACATTTTTATAAAACCGCTCTCCCCCCGCATCATACTTATAATAAACGCATTTGTTTGTGTAGGGCATGTCAATGTGACGCAAACGGTTCTCCTCATCCCAGTCAAACACCGAATAGATCTGAGAGGTATTTGAAGTTCTGCATATTTGTGCAACATTCCCATTGGCATCCCATAGATAATTGGAGCCGCCAACCGACTGTACGGTATGGGGCTGGTTGGTATTGTATGTGTAA